>VGAK01000044.1 GCA_016870775.1 Actinomycetota bacterium | reverse complement strand
GCACGGGGATCTCAGTCGAGGTCGTGACCGGCGGAGATTCGGGCTCGGTCATCTCCAAGGCGATCCTCACCTCCGGCAACCCCGAGGGCGACGTGCTGTGGGGCGTCGACGACACGACACTGTCGCGCGTGGAGGAGGCCGACGTGCTCGACTCCCGGGCACCGGTGTCCGAGGGCGATGTGTGCGTGAACTACGACAAGTCCTGGTACGCAGACAAGGGCGTGGCGCCACCGACCTCACTCGATGACCTGGTGGAGCCCGCATACAGGGGCCAACTGGTGGTGCAGGACCCGGTGAACTCGTCCCCGGGACTGGCATTCCTGATGGCATCCATTGCGCGGTACGGAGACGGGTGGACCGACTGGTGGAAGCGCCTCGTCGCGAACGATGTCACGATCGCGAGTGACTGGACAACCGCCTACACCGTCGAGTTCTCCGGATCCTCCGGCAAGGGCAGGCACCCGCTCGTGGTGAGCTACGGATCGAGTCCACCTGCCGAGATCGTGTACGCGGCGACCCCGATCGAGGAACCACCGACCGCGGTGATCGAATCGACGTGCTTCCGGCAGGTGGAGTACGCCGGGGTCCTGCGGGGCACCGACGACGCAGACGCTGCACAGCAGCTGCTCGACTTTCTTCTCGGGGTCGAGTTCCAAGAATCGATGCCGTTGTCGCTCTTCGTCTTCCCGGTGAATCCCGATGCAGCCCTGCCCGAGGTGTTCGAGAAGTGGGCCGTTCGCCCGCGCTCACCGTTGACCATCCCGCCGGCAGAGATCCAGGCGAATCGTGGGTCGTGGCTAGAGACGTGGAGAGCAATCGCATTGTGACCCCCGCCCGGGCCCGAGTGGTCGCACGGATGGTGCCGGCCGCATTCCTCGCGCTCTTCTTCGTTGTTCCCGTCACGACCCTTCTCGCCGACCACCTCCGCATCGGGGCGATCCTCGACGTCGTCGGTGACGGCTCGCTCCGCGGTGTCGCGTGGTTCTCCCTCTGGCAAGGGGTCGTGAGCACCGCACTCACCCTCGCCGTCGGCCTCCCCGCGACATGGGCGGTGACACGATGGCAATTCCCGGGATCGGGAATCCTCGCCTCGACGATGGCGATTCCGTTCCTGATGCCCGCCGTGGTGATGGCGACCGGGGTCGCGGCCCTACTTCCCTCTCGGGGAATCCCGGCGATCCTCTGGGCCCACGTTGCCTTCAATCTCTCGGTGGTGCTGCGCGTGGTCGGCCCCACGTGGGCTCTCCTTGATCACTCGCTCGAGGAGAGTGCTGCCTCGCTCGGTGCGAGCGGATGGAAGGTGTTCCGAGCCGTCACTTGGCCAGCAATCCGCGAGTCGGTGCAGAACGCAGCATCTCTCGTGTTCGTGTTCTGTGCCACGAGTTTTGCCGTCGTGTCGATCCTCGGGGGTGCCACGGTGCGCACCATCGAGTCCGAGGTGTTCACCCGGGCCGTGCGCCTCGGAGATCTCCGGACTGCAACCGCGCTCGCGATGATCCAGGCAGTGGCGGTGCTCGCG
>VGAK01000043.1 GCA_016870775.1 Actinomycetota bacterium | reverse complement strand
TAGGGTGACGCCGTGGGCCTCCTCGACAGCTTCACGAGGCGACGTGCCGAGAAGCGAGCGGAGCGGGCACGGACGGCCGTCGCAGCCGAGATGTCGGTGTGGCAGGAACAGATGGACAGGGTGGATGGAATGCTCACGATCGTGCGCGACTGCGCGGCTGGTCGCACGGCCGAGCACTTCACCGATCGCAGCGACTATGGGTTCATGCTCGAGGGCGATGAGTTCGCGGTCGCCTATCTCCAGCAGGTGGCCTATCTCGAGAACGTGCGCGCTCCATCGCGCTACAGCGGCGGGTACGGGGGAGTGTCATTCCCGTTGTTCGGCGGTGTTCGGCTGAGCACCGGACGCATCGGTGGCAAGCGGATCCCCGGCGAGGAGTCGACCACGATCACCGACGAGGGCAACGCACTCGTGACCAACTCGCGCATCATGTTCGTCGGGTCCAAGCGGACGCACGAATGGGAGTTCGACAAGATGGTGAGCGCCTCACACGACGCGAAGGGCTGGACGGCGTTCGCAATGAAGGGTCGCGGCAAACCGACCGGGCTCGGGTACGGGGAATCGGTGGCGACCGAGGTGCAGTTCCGTCTCGAACTCGCCGCGGCGTTGGCACTCGGGTCGTTGGACCGGTACGCATCGGAACTCGAGGTCGAGAAGGCGCGGTTGGCGGCGACGCGGCCCGCACCACCACCTCCATCTCCTCCGCCTCCTCCGCCACCGCTCGCGCCCTAGCCTGAGGTGATGCGTCTCGGGGTCCTCACTGGTGGAGGTGACTGTCCCGGCCTCAACGCGGTGATCCGTGCGGTGGTGCGCCGGGCAGTGAACACCCATGGGGATGCGGTGGTGGGCTTCCTCGATGCCTGGGACGGGGTCCTCGAGCGCCGCACCATCGAGCTGGACGTCACCAAGATGCGCGGCATGCTGCCGCGCGGGGGCACGATCCTGGGCACCCGGCGCGGCAGTCCCTACGACCACGACGACGGTCCCAGACGCGCGCGCGAGTCGCTGGAGGCGCTCGGTGTCGAGGCCCTCGTTGTCATCGGCGGCAACGGATCCCTGACGGTTGCCTCGCGACTGCACGACGAGCAGGGCATCAAGGTGGTCGGTGTGCCCAAGACGATCGACAACGACATCGTCGGCACGGACGTCTGCTTCGGGTTCCACACCGCGGTCCAGATCGCAACCGATGCGATCGATCGTCTCCACACCACGGCCGAGAGCCACGACCGCGTGATTGTGGTCGAGGTGATGGGCCGCGACACCGGATGGATCGCGACCTACGCGGGAATCGCCGGTGGTGCGACTGCGATCCTCATCCCCGAGAGGCCCTTCGACATCGACGGGATCGCCGCCGCGGTCACGAGCCGGCACCGACGCGGGAGGTTCGCCTCGATCGTCGTGGTGGCCGAGGGTGCCCGGCCCCGGGAGGGGACACTCCCGGCGCTCGACTACGACCTCGATCCCCAGGGCCGTCCCCGGTTGGGTGGAGTCAGTGCGGTGGTCGCGCGCGCTCTCGAGCAGCGTGTCGGCATCGAGACACGAGTGGTCCAGATCGGCCACGTGCAGCGGGGAGGGACACCGAATGCCTACGACCGGGTGCTCTCGACGCGCCTCGGTGTGGCGGCCGTCGACGCGCTGCACGACGGGGTGTTCGACTCCATGGTGGGCCTGCGCAACCCCGGCATCATCCGGGTTCCGCTGAGTGAGGTGACCGGGCGCACCCGCACCGTGGATCTGTCGATCTACGACGACGTCGCGAGCGTCTTCTTCGGCTGA
>VGAK01000042.1 GCA_016870775.1 Actinomycetota bacterium | reverse complement strand
GGTGTGGGGGTCGTCGACCACGCGGCAGATCTCGAGCCCGCGGACCTCACCGGCAACGACGCCGTGCTCGACCACCACATCTGCCCCGGCGGATTCGATCAGCGTCGAGAACGCGAGATGCTCGGGCCGGGGCGCAACATGCGGCAGGTGATCTTCTGCGAGCGCGGGCAACAGGGTGCGGTCATCGACATGCCAGATCTCGAGTTCGACATCGAGGAGCGCGGTGCGCCGGGCAAGGAGTCCCGAGTCGCGCTCCACCAGCAGCGACATCGGTCTGCTGTGGCGCAGACCCCACGCGAGGCACGCACCGAGGGCGCGCGTCGCGTCGCCGTCGACGAGCAGCCACGTGCGGGAGTCGGTGAGCAGGGCCGCACCGGGTGCGAAGACCCGGGGAGTCTCGCCCGGTTGCTCGCCGCCGAGATGGTCGCGCACGAGGGCGCAGAGTTTGACCGCCAGCAGGCGCGACCGACGCTCAGCGTCGGCGGACAATCAGTCCTTCTTCTTGGTGGACTTGCGCGAGCCGTAGCGCTTGTTGAACCGCTCGACGCGGCCACCGGTGTCGACGAGCTTCTGCTTGCCGGTGAAGAACGGGTGGCACTCGTTGCACAGTTCGATCGAGAGGCTCGCACCCCTGGTGCTGCGGGTGGTGAAGACGTTCCCGCAGGAGCACTTCACCTTCACGTCCTCGTACTGGGGATGGATGTCGACCTTCATCGTCTCGGTCCTGTTCGTCTCTCTCAGGGGCTCGCGCAGTGTATCGGCGCTCAGGCGCCGGGGGTCTTGGCGATCTCGGCCAGGAACTCGTCGTTGGTGCGGAAGGTCTTCAGGCGGTCCATCAGCATCTCGAGGCCCGGGGCGGGGTTGCCGTCCTGGGCGAGACCCGACAGCACCCGGCGCAGCTTCCAGACCAGCCCGAGCTGCTTGCGGTCGAAGAGCAGCTCCTCGTGGCGGGTGCTCGAGGCATCCACGTCGATCGCGGGGAACACCCGGCGCTCGGCGATGCGCCGGTCGAGGCGCAGCTCCATGTTGCCGGTTCCCTTGAACTCCTCGAAGATCGCCTCGTCCATGCGGCTGTTCGTCTCCACGAGTGCGGTCGCCAAGATGGTGAGCGAGCCACCCTCCTCCACGTTGCGGGCCGCGCCGAAGAACTTCTTCGGCGGGTACAGCGCACCGGCGTCGATACCACCCGACATGATGCGCCCGCTCGCAGGGGCCGCGAGGTTGTAGGCGCGCGAGAGGCGCGTGATGCCGTCCAGGATGATGACGACGTCCTCACCCATCTCGACCATGCGCTTGGCCTTCTCGATCGCGAGCTCGGCCACGTGCGTGTGCTCGTCGCTCGGGCGATCGAAGGTGGAGGCGATCACCTCGCCCCGCACGGTGCGGCGCATGTCGGTGACCTCCTCGGGGCGCTCGTCGATGAGGAGCACCATGAGCTTGACCTCGGGATTGTTTCGTTCGATCGATTGGGCGATCGTCTTCATCACCGTGGTCTTGCCGGCCTTCGGGGGCGACACGATGATGCCGCGCTGACCCTTGCCGATCGGCGAGATGAGGTCGATGATGCGCGCGGTCATGTTGCCCGGGTCGCCCGGGTCCTCCATGCGCAGCTTGGAGTCCGGGAACAGTGGGGTGAGGTCCTCGAAACGGCTCCGACCCTTGGCCTTCTCGGGCGACATGCCGTTGACGGTGTGGATCTCGAGCAATGCCGGGTTCTTCTCGTTGCGGCCGGCGGGACGCGACAGGCCCGTGACGTGATCGCCCTTGCGGAGCCCGTACTGGCGCGCGAGCTTGACGGGGATGTAGGCATCGGCACGGGTCGGCAGGTAGCCACCCACGCGCAGGAAGCCGTAGCCCTCGTCGCGCAGGTCGAGATAGCCCTCGACCTCGACGGGCTCGGTGCTGACCGGCTCGTCGTCGAATGACTGACCGTCACGATCGTCGCCCTGCGGGCCATCGTCGCGTCCACCGCGTCCGCGGCGACGGCGGCGGCGTCCGCTGCGGTCGGTCTCCCAATCGCCACCCTGACCGCCCTGACGATTCTGATTGCGATCCCCGCCCTGACGGCTCTGGTTGCGATCCCCGCCCTGGCGTCCTTGGTTGCGATCCCCACGGTCCCCGCGGTCGCGGTTCTGACCGCCACCTTGGCCATTGCCCGAGTCGGCCGTGCGCAGTTCGCGGCCCTCGTGCTGGGCGAGTTCGATCTCCCAGTCGGCGAGGGGCTCACCATCGGTGCCGACAAAAATCTTCGGCTCGTCCGCGGCGCCGCGACCCCTGCCGCTCGCGTCGTCGTCAGCGCCGGGCCCGTTGGTGTCGGAGTCCTCGCTGGCGGGGGCGGATCGACCACGACCGCTGCTGGCGGGGGCCGGCGCGGGCTCGGCGCTCGCCCCGGTCTTGTCCAGGATCTGGTCCACGAGCGTGGCCTTGGAGGCGCGCGCGTTGGTCTTCACGCCCAGGGCTTCGGCGATGGCAAGGAGCTGTTCCTTGTCCTTTGCTTCGAGGGCCGACTTCTCGAGGGCTTCTGCAGCCATTGTGTGTGTCCTTTTCCGCGGTCTCCCTGACCGCCGTGGGATCGGCGCACATGCCACGTGGGGGCGATGGACGCACTGGGAACGCTCAACCCGAGCCGAAGCTTCGGGGAGGACTCGGAACACCCGAGCGCCCTCACGATACCCGCCCATCTGCCCCGTGACAACGATGCCCGGAGGGAGATCCACAGCCTCACGGGTCCTGCGCGACCCTCCCCGGAACCCCATGACAGGTCGTCTCAACCACATTTGTGCCCCCGCCCATCGAGTTCCGGGCCTCCTGAGAGCGCGATGGGCCCACCGACTGGACCCCGAAAGGACCCACCATGGCCGAAACAGCCTCCCCCGCCATCACTGCGACCCCGTTGTTCGTGAACGACGGCTACTGGGGGTGCACGCACACCTTCCACACCACTCGCAAGGCGCCGAGCGTCTGATTCGCACGCTGCACACCCCCGAGTACGTCGGGGCGGTGCGCACCGGCACACCGCGCGGTCTCGCACAGTCGCAGTAGTTCACCTGGGACCGGGACATCTGGCCGATGGCGCTCGCGC
>VGAK01000041.1 GCA_016870775.1 Actinomycetota bacterium | reverse complement strand
CGCGACAGTGTCGTGTCGTCGACGCCCCACAGCACGTCGCCCTCGGGGTTGCCGGAGGTGAGGATCGCCTTGGAGATGACCGAGCCCGAATCTCCGCCGGTCACGACCTCGACTGAGATCCCCGTGCGCTCGGTGAACGAATCGAAGATGCCCTCCGGGGGAGTGAACGAGTCGTAGGCGAGGAGCGTGACGGTGCGGGGTCCGTCCGCACTGGGTGTGGTGCCACCACACGATGCGAACAGGACCACCGTGGCAGCGATGAGCGACCGTGGCTTCAATTGAGACCTCCCGTCGGGGGAATGAGCGCCGTCGCGTTCAAGAAATAGGGCTGTATCACTGCGAGCACACCCTCGTCGAGGGTGACATTGAATGTATGGTCGAGGGGAACATTGCTCACGCCGCGGGACGAATGCGCCTCGAGAGTGTCGCCGCGCAGTTCCCACTTCAGTCGTTCCGTGGTGACTCCCCGGGCGGGACCCCCGAGGGGTATCAACGACGCGAGCATCTGCTCGCCGACGACGATCTGGCGCCAACTCCCCGCGGGCACGATGTCAACGTGCGCGGTACCGATCCACAACTCGATGTGGACCTCCTCGGATGCCAGTGGCGCAACCGAGTGCAGGAATCCGAGGATGTGGTCGAGGCGATCCCCACCGCCAGAGACCACCGTGAGCATCACCTTGCCTCGCTCGAGAGCGAGGTCGAGCGCGAGCTCGGTGTCGGTCTTGTCCTTGTCGACGGGATGGCGGATGATCTCGATACCGAAGGCCTCGGCCTCCTCGAGGTTCCGCGCAGAGACCGAGTCCATGTCCCCGATCAAGACGTGGGGCGAGTGGCCAGTCGAGACCGCGTGCTCGAATCCTCCGTCGGCGGCGACGATCAAGGAGGGCGTGGCGAGCACGTGGCGGATCGCGGGGTGGGGCGGATCACCGCCGGTGAATATCGCTGCGTACGAATCGGTCACGTTCCCTCCGCTGGCATTACCCAGATCAGGTTCTCGGGTCGGTGGCCGCGACCACCCTCTCAGCCCGCCGGTCGTGCGAGCTCCCCATCTCTACGCCCACCATGCTAGTGCGCACGTGGCGTTCCGTGGCCCTGTGCCTCGTCGGGCGACCCGCTTCCCGGTCTAGTTTCTCCACGACGGGGAGGTCGACCACATGGGGACACTGGAGGGGCGCGTGGCGCTCGTGACCGGAGGTGGCCGCGGGATCGGCCGCGGGATCTCCGAATTGCTCGCGCGAGAGGGCGCGACGGTCGCGATCAACTTCAGGCGCGACCGCGACTCAGCCGACGAGACGATGCGAGCAGTCATCGCCGCCGGTGGACGCGCCACGATCCACCAGGCCTCGACCGACATCCCCACCGAGAGTGAGGCGATGGTCGCCGAGGTGGTCGCACAGCACGGGGGCATCGACATCGCCGTCATCAACGGCGGGATCGCATCGCGCGGTCTCCCGGTCGCCGACACGACCGCCGAGGAACTCTGGCATCTCGTCGCCACACATGCGCTCGGCCCGCACCAACTGTGCCGGGCCCTGCTGCCGTCGATGCGCACACGCGGCCGCGGTGACATCGTCTTCATCTCCTCGGTTGCCACCCGCGGCATGTCCGCGAACGGCGCCCCCTACAACATGGGCAAGGCCGCCATGGAGGCGCTCGCCTTCACCCTCGCCAAAGAGGAGTTGCGCCACGACATCAGGGTCAACGTGGTTGCCCCGGGCCTCGTGGAGACCGACATGGGGGTGCGGCTCGCTCGTGCCATCCAGGGCAAGAAAAAAGAGGAGATGCAGGACCTGCGGTCGATGGATTCGGCGTCCCCGTTCGGGCGGGTCTGCCAACCCGACGACGTGGCCCAGGCGGTGCTGTGGTTCTGCTCGGCCGGCTCGTCGTATGTGACCGGTCAGCGCCTCGAGGTCGACGGGGGAGCCTCCTCGATCAGGCGGTGACGGTATCCTTCGCGGCGTGAGCCCTCTTGCACCACAGACCTCCGACACCATCATCGAGATCACGCCCGAGGCGCTCGGGCGCCTTGTGTCGCTGCGCGACGAGGAGCCGGAGAAGGAGCGACTCGGGCTGCGCCTCGAGGTGATCGCGAACCCGGGCGAGGAGTTCAAGTACGACCTCTCCTTCGAGATCGTGACCAAGGCCGCGTTCTCCGACGAGGTGCGCACCATCGAGGGCCTCAAGATCATCGTGCCCCAGGCGAGCAAGGAGCACATCCAGGGCTCCGTGCTCGACTTCTCCGAGCGGCAGGGTCTGATCATCCGCAATCCGAACAAGCCGCCGGCACTCGTTGTCGAGGGCCTCACCAGCGACGACGAGATGTCGGCCTCGATCGAGGCCGTCATCGCCACCGACATCAACCCTTCGCTCGCCGCGCACGGCGGGTTCGTCACCTATGTCGGCCACGACGGTGAGGGGATCGCCTACCTCACGATGGGTGGCGGATGCCACGGGTGCTCGATGAGCAAGATGACGATGCTCGAGGGTGTGCAGGCCACGCTCGTCGAGCAGGTGCCCGGGGTGGTCAAGGTCCGCGACATGACCGATCACACCGCGGGCGAGAACCCCTACTACTCCTGATCGGCGCGCGGCGGTCGTCGGGCTCCAAGAGCGGTCGCTCGGACCCACAGCGGAACCCGTGGGCTCGTGCGGGGTCTACTGTCTCTCCGTGACCTCGAACAGCATGCCACCTGGGGGTAGGAGCGTTCCCCGGCTCGTCCAGATCTGGAAGTACCCGGTCAAGTCGATGATCGGGGGAACAGTCCCGGCCGTGGAGGTCTCGATGCTCGGAATCATCGGTGATCGGGTGTGGGCCCTCCGGGATCTCGAGCGTGGCGGCATCCGCGGCGCCAAGAAGTTGAAGGGCCTCATGGAGTTCGCCGCGCGCTCAGACGGTGACGCGCGTGTCGTCATCACCGCACCCTCCGGTCGTGAGATCGCATCGGAAGACGCCGATGCGCACGAGGCCCTGTCGGCCGAACTCGGTCATCGCGTGTCGCTGGAGTCGCTCCCTGCCGACGGGAACCTCGATCATTTTCTCCGCGGTCCGCGCGACTCCGACGATCCCGTCGCCGAGTTGCGCGCCGTCTTTGGTCGCGAGCCTGACGAGCCCCTGCCGAACTTCGCCGCCTTCCCCCCCGAGGTCGTGCAGTACGAGTCGCCCCCCGGCACCCATTACGACTGTTGGCCCCTGCTCGTCGTGACCAGCCAAGCACTCGCCGCACTCGCCGCGGCGGTGCCGGGATCCAACACCGACGTGCGCCGGTTCCGTCCGTCGTTGGTCGTCGACACGGGGGGAGACCCGGGGCATCCCGAATTCGCGTGGAAGGGCCGCACTGCCACGATCGGCACGGCACGCGTCGAGTTCCTCGACCCGTGTCCGCG
>VGAK01000040.1 GCA_016870775.1 Actinomycetota bacterium | reverse complement strand
TCCTGCTTCGATGCCCATCGCAGCCAGGTGACCGACATGGTCGTCTCGCGTGGAGAACGAATTGTTCGTCACGAAGCCCACGATCGCGCCCGAGGCGCGCAGAGTCTCCACTGCCTCCGAGGAACCGGGTATCTCGCGGTGTGCGAGCCACACCACGCCGTCCATGTCGAGCAGCACCACACGGACCCTCATTCGGCCCGACTCGCGGTTTTGTTGGATGACTGCACAGGTGACACCCTAGGCACATGCCACGCTTCGAGCCCTTCGACGCTGTTCACTTTGCCGGGGTCACCGACGTCACCGAACACACCTCACCCCCGTACGACGTCTTCGGCGAAATCGAGAGGGATCAATTCGCCACCGCATCACCGCACAACATCGTGCTTGTCGACTATCCAATGGAGCGGGATGGGCCGTCGCGCTACCAGAGCGCCGCGAGCACCCTCGCGGCATGGGCGCGATCTGGTGTCACCGTCCGCGACTCTGTTCCCAGCCTGACGATCTACCGCATGACCTTCCGCGACGAGGCCGGACACGGACGGACGGTCTCGGGCGTGATCGGTGCGCTCGAAGTCGTCGACGAGGGTGCCGGGGGTGTCCTGCCCCACGAGCAGACAACCCCGAAGGCCAAGAGCGACCGTCTCGACCTCACGCGAGCGACACGGCACAACCTGAGCCCCGTGTGGGGACTCTCGCTCACGAGCGGGCTGAGCGCACTGCTGGTCGAGCCAGGTCGTGTCTATGCGACCGCCACGGCTGACGCCGTCCAACATGTCGCCGAGGCCGTCACCGACCCGGTCAGGATCTCGGCCATCTGCGGTGCCGTGTCGTCGTCGCCCGTGCTGATCGCGGACGGTCACCATCGTTATGCGATCAGTCGCGCCTACCGCGACGAGATGCGGGCAGCGGGTCTCCCGGGCTCCGAGACGACGATGACGTTCGTGCAAGAGTTGGTCGAGGACCAGCTCAGCGTGGCGGCGATCCACCGCATCTACGACCTCTCCCACGACGAGCTCCTGGCGGCTCTCGGGACGCGCTATCACGAGATCGGCGACGTGGTCGTGGGTCCCTCCACGATCGCCGACATGGACGAGCGGGGCTGCATCTGCCTTGTGGGCCCCGGCGGGCACGGCGTTCTCCTCGCCGAGCGGGACGGTGCATTCGACGGTGTCCGCGCTCTCGACAGCGCCCGTCTGGAGTGGACACTCTCGACCACCGAGCATGTCGTCGCCTACCAGCACGGGGTCGGGCACGTGCTCACGGCCCTCGCAGAGGGGCGCGCGAAGTCGGCGGTGCTGATCAGGCCTGTGTCACTCGGGGAGATTCGCAGGACGGCAGACACCGGGGATCTGATGCCCCCGAAGTCGACCTTCTTCACTCCGAAATTGCGGACCGGGATGGTGCTGCGCCCCCTCGACTAGCAATCCGGTTCGGGGATGCCCTCGGAGAGGATCAGGTGATCGAGGCGTCGTAGATGCTCTGGATCGAAGCACCGAGGGCGGCGTCGAACTCGGCGTCCGACTGGCCCGCCGACAGACCCTCGGTCAGCGCCCTGGAGAAACTCGCGATCACGCCGTTGTTCCGCGCGAGTCGTGCGTTCGATTCATCCCGGCTGTACCCACCCGAGAGTGCGACCACACGCACGACCGCCGGATGCGCCACGAGATCGGCGTAGAAGCCATCGATCTCCGGGAGGGTCAATTTGAGCATGACTGGCAACCCAGGGGCCTGGTTGTCCAATTCCGCGAGCAGTTCGGCCTTCAGGAGGGACTCGGCAACGGATTTGTCCGGACAATGGATGTCGACCTCCGGCTCGATGATCGGTACCAAGTCTGCCCCGAGGATCCGCCTCCCCTCGAGGAACTGCTGGGCGACAACGCCACGGATACCGCTCGCACTCGCCTGCTTGATCACCGAGCGCATCTTCGTCCCGAACACCCCCTTTTCCCGGGCGCGCGCGAGGAGCGCCTCGAGGTCGGGCATCGGCTTCATCAGTTGGACTCCATCGGCCTCGTCCGCGAGTCCCTTGTCCACCTTCAGGAACGGCACAACCATTTTCCTCGTCCAGAGGTACTCGGCGCTGCCGACACCCTCCATGTCGCGGTCCATGGTTCCCTCGAACAGGATCGCGCCCAGCACCCTCGTTCCATCGAACTCCTTGCTGGTCACCATCCGTGCTCGCATCCGATGCATCAGATCGAACATCTGGTTCTCTCCCGAGTACTCAGACTCCCCGATGCCATAGAGCCGGAGGGCCTTGGGGGTGCTTCCGCCACTCTGGTCGAGTGCAGCGATGAAGCCCCTGCCCGTGCGCATTCTCGCAAGTTGATCGGCGTTCATGGTCGTCTCTCTCCCTTGGACACGGTACTCGCAGCCATGCCGGCAAACCCGACATGGCCACCCGGTCAGGTGCCCAGGACCGACAAACGCTCGGCAACGTCGGAGAACTCGGGTTCATGACGAGCGACGCGCTCGAAGAACTGACGCGCCAGGATCACGTTTCCGGCGCGGTCGTGCAGGTCCCCGAGCACGTACCACAGCCGCAGGTGATGCTCGCCGGGACGTGATTGATCATCCGCAGCGGTCTTCATCATCGAGATCGCGCCGTTGAGATCGCCCTGGTCCGCGAGCGATCCCGCGACCACGATGCGACCCTCGGCGACGATCTCGGCATTCGGCGACGCGGCCGCCAACTCCTCCCACAACTCGAGGATCCGCGCGTGGTTTCCGAGGGCCCGGTGACAGTCGGCGAGAACCGCATGATTGAAGAGCCACCTCGGATTGATCTCGAGTGCACGCTCCAATTCACGCGCCGCCGCCGCCCAGTTACCGGAGCGGTACAGGCACAATCCGAGAATCTCGTGAATGGCAGAGACGCCGTTGTACTCCCTGGCCATGGGCAGGAGCATTTTGCGCGCCTCGTCGTATCGATTCGCCTCGAAGGGCACGAGTGCGGCTTCGTATCGCTTGATTGCGCGTCCGGAGTTTTTCCTGCCGAGCCGTTTCTCGAACTCCTCAACAACATCATCCAGCGCACGAAGTTCGCGACGACCCCCTTTAGCGGCCCTGGGGCGAGTCTTGGCCCGCGTCGCTTCGGTGCGGCGCACACCGGCTTTGCCCTCATCGATCCACTCGACCCTCTCTCGGGTCGGACGGGAGGACATCTCGCCAGTCGTGACGCGGCCGCCAGGACGAACCTCGCGCGCCCTCTTCGCGGCGTCGGACAGATCACGGTCGTCGTCGTCGTCGCGGCGCGGTCGACGCGGCCGGTCATCATCGAAGCGTCGCGGTCCACCCCGAGATCCCCCACGAGGCCCATCGTCGTCGCGGCGCGGTCGACGCGGCCGGTCATCATCGAAGCGTCGCGGTCCACCCCGGGAGCCCCCACGAGGCCCATCGTCGTCGCGGCGCGGTCGACGCGGCCGGTCATCATCGCCACGGGGTCGACGCGGCCGGTCATCATTGAAGCGTCGCGGTCCACCCCGGGAGCCCCC
>VGAK01000039.1 GCA_016870775.1 Actinomycetota bacterium | reverse complement strand
CATGTACACCTTCGATGTCGTGTCCGAGTCGGTCCGCAACCCCCACATGCTCGCGGCCGAACTCACCAAGCGCTCGGGCGAGGGCTGGGAAGTCGTCGAGATCGTCTACGACGGCGCGTCCTGGATCCACGCCTTCATCCGTCACGCCGGTCGTGTCGCGATCGCGCCGCACCCGGGAATGACCCCAGAGCAAGCCTCCGCGCCACCCGCCACGCCGGTCTCATCGGCACCGATGGGCACCGGCAATGTCGGTGGGCCGGTGCCGCAGGGCGCTGGTCCCTCGGCCGCACGGGTCCCGAACCCTCCCGCCAACTGGTACAAGGACCCGAGCGGCCGCTTCGAGTTGCGCTACTGGAACGGCTCGGCATGGACCGAGCATGTCGCCACCAACGGCGTGCAGTCGATCGATCCACCGCGTCCCTGAGCTCCACCCGTGCAGACCGTCTCACTGGGGCACGCCGGAATCCTCGTCCGCGCGAATGGCGTCACGATCGCCTGCGATCCATGGTTCGTCCCGGCCTTCCACGGCTCGTGGTTCGTCTTCCCGCGCAACGACCAGCTCACCGATGAGTTGATGCACGAGGTCTGCAACCCGGACTTCCTCTATGTCTCCCACCTCCACGGCGACCATTTCGACGCCGAGTTCCTGCGCGAACGCATGAACAAGGGCACGACGGTGCTGCTGCCCGACTATCCCACCCGGGAGATGGAACGCGAGTTCAACAAGCTCGGCTTCAAGAACTTCCACCGCACCATCAACGAACGTGCCACTGAGATCGTTCCCGGTCTCAGGGTGGCGATCCACGTCGAGACCTCGATCACCGACGGCCCCGGTGGCGACTCCGCGCTCGTGGTGTGGAACGACGACGCCTGTCTGGTCAACCAGAACGACTGCCGCACCGGAGATCTCGGCGCACTCGGGTCGCACGCGAGGGTTGATCTGCACTGGCTGCAGTACTCGGGTGCCATCTGGTATCCGGTGGTCTACGAAATGGACGCCACCGAGAAGAAGCGGCTCTGTGACGACAAGATCGAGAGCCAGTTCGCCCGCGCGATGCGGTATGTCGAGGCACTGGAGGCCACCACGGTGGTGCCAAGTGCCGGCCCACCGTGCTTCCTCGACGAGGAGTTGTTCGGGTTGAACCGCATCGAGGGGACCGAGGCGAGCATCTTCCCCGACCAGACAGAGTTCCAGCGCCGGCTCGCGGCGCGTGGCCGGCACAACGTGGCCACCACGATCCCGGGCACCGTGTTGTCCGTCGTGGGCGGCGCGGTGACGGTCGAACACCCCCTCCCCGGGGCCGAGATCGAGGCGATCTTTTCCGACAAGGCCGCCTACCTGCGCCGCTACCAGGCCGACTGGGCACCGTGGCTGACGAAGCTCAAGGCGTCGCGCGCGGGAGAACCGACCGACCTCGTCGCGACACTGGCCCTGTGGTGGGAGCCCCTGCTCGCAATGGCACCGAACGTGCGCGAGGGGGTCGGCGCGAACTGTCTGATCAATGCCGGAGATCTGCCGATCCTCGTCGACTTCGCGAACGGCACGGTGACACGCCACGCGGGCGAGCCGCACGGGTTCCGCTTCGACATTGCCCGCGACCTGATGGAGTCGGTGGTGGCGATGCGCGCGGTCGATTGGTCGAATTCGTTGTTCCTCTCGTGCCGGTTCACCGCCTGGCGCGAGGGTGAGTACAACGAGTACCTCTACAACTTCTTCAAGTCGTTGTCGGTCGAGCGGATGAATCGCACCGAGTTAGAGGCCAAGGCCAAGCTCGCCGGGGTGCCGGGAGACGAGGCCGACATCACCATCGGCGACTACGTTTGCCAGCGTCGGTGCCCGCATCGCAACGCGGACCTTTCGGTGTTCGGTGAGATCGACGGCAACGATCTGGTCTGCAACCTGCACGGCTGGAGGTTCGACCTCGAGACCGGGCAGTGTCGCAACGCCGCGGAGAAGTCACTGCGCATCCACCGGGCCTGATGCCCGACCGATTTCGTGGACGAACTGGGCGGCGCAGCAGCACTGCCCCGTTTGCCGTCACCGGCTCAGTCGACTACCAACGGCAACTCGCACCAGATCGTGAGCGAGTACTTCACCCCGGATCGCAGCGGTCTCGTCGCGTGCGGGTGCGTCACCAAACTCGGCCAGGTCACCAATGTGCCCACGGGCATGTCGGCATTGGTCCACCCCTGCCGGGGGAACTCGAGTTCGGCACCCTCGTAGTCGTCGTTCAACTTGATGCTCGCCGACACCTGCGCCACGTCGTGGTGCAGACGCAGTTCCTCCTGCTCACCGAGTGCGTACCTGATCACGAAGGCATCCCGCAGACCGTGGTAATCCACGATCGGCCACCAGTTCCTGATCTTGGGCCACATGCGCACACCGATGTCGTTCTCGAACGCCTCGAACAACCGCGGCGAGATCGCCGCGAGCGACAAGTCATACGAACCCACCGGGTCGTCGTCTTGGGGTGCGAATCCCCCGGCTGCCTCGGCGGCGCGCAGCACCGTGGCGCAGAACTCCGGGGTCCAGAAGGGCATCGCGATGATCTCGGGAGCCACTTCCACCGCGTCACCGTCTGCGCGGGCCCCCTGGTAGCCGAGGATCGCCTCAAGATTTCCCATCGAGCCCCCATGCTCGCACCTCGGCCATCAACCGGTCGCGGATCTCGGTTGGCCCCACACCGTTTGCTGCGAGATCAGCCAGTGTCACTGCCCCATGGCGCTTGGCGAGGCGTTCTCCGTCGGGGCCGAGCATCAACGGCACGTGAACATATTCAGGCGTGGCATAGCCGAGCAGACGCTGGAGCACGATCTGGGTCGGGGTGATCCCGAGCAGGTCCTCCCCCCTCACCACCTCGGTCACGCCCTGGGCGGCATCGTCGACCACCACCGCCACGTTGTACGACGGCACCCCGTCGTTGCGCCGGAGCACCACGTCATCGAGCAGGTGCTCCTGTGGCCCCGCCAGACGGTCCACGAAGCCGAGGGCCGGCCCGAATCCCGCCGCTCGCACATCGAGTCGCAGTGCCCCGGGGCGCTGTGCTTTGCGCGCCTCACGTTCGGCGTTGCTCAGATCCCGGCAGGTCCCCGGATAGACGGTGTGGGCCCCGTGCGGGGCGACCGCCGCCTCGCGGATCTCCCGGCGGCTGCAGAAGCACTCGTACACCACCCCGGCCACCTCGAGTCGGGCAATGGCCTCGTCGTAGAGGGCGAATCGGTCACTCTGGAACACGGGGTCTTCGTCCCAATCGATCCCCACCGCAGCAAGTTCGCGCACCTGTGCGGCCGCCCAGTCGCGGCTCGAGGTCACCCTGTCGAGATCCTCGAAGCGCACGAGGAACCGGCCTCCCCGGCCACGCACCGAGACCCACGCCGCAAGAGCGGTGCGCAGGTTCCCAAGATGCAGGTCACCCGTGGGCGAAGGCGCGAATCGACCGATGACCACAGCACAATTGTGCCGTGACGAGAGAGTCCGCCCCATGCACCAGTTGAACCGGCGCGAGCGGATGCTGGTGATCCTCGAGCGTGACGGGCCCTTCTGCGTGTGGTGTTCCGCCCCGCTCGATGCGCGCCTGAACGTCCCCACCACCGAGCATCTCGTCCCGCGCATCAAGGGTGGCCCGAGTTGGATCGAGAACGAACTCGCGGCGTGTCGCCGGTGCAACTCAGAACGCGGTCACCAATCAGCAGCCGGGTGGATGGTCGACTGCATCGGCCTCGGACGCTCCCCCCGCAC
>VGAK01000038.1 GCA_016870775.1 Actinomycetota bacterium | reverse complement strand
AAGCCGTTTCGTCTGTAACTCGGCATCGCGTTCGGCAACGGACTGATCAAGTTTTTGAACTCGGTCAGGGTCTTTTGGCTCTGGACTCCCGAGCAGGCGGCGGCGGTGGCGTAATTAGGATCACCGGCGCTGCAGTATCCACCCATCTGGGCCGCGCTAACCCCGCCTGGGAACCAGCTGCTCGAGGCCCCGCCACCATGCATGCCACCAGGCGTGGTGGGCGTCGTGCCGCCACCAGGCGCTGTGGGCGAATGGCCGCCACCAGGCGCTGTGGGCGAATGGCCGCCACCAGGCGCTGTGGGCGAATGGCCGCCACCAGGCGCTGTGGGCGAATGGCCGCCACCAGGCGTCGTGGGCGTCGTGGCGGTCGACCCACCGCTGGGCTTTGAAGGGGTGGTGGTCTTCGGCTTCGTCGTCACGGTGGAGGTGTCCTCATCCTCGTCAGCGGAGTCGTCGGATTCCGGCTCGAACGTGATGGTGAACGAGGCACTCGTGAGTGATCGCAACTTCCTGGTTTTGCCTGTCGTGATCCTGAACTTGTAGGCACCGTCGCGGTAGAACTCGTCACCGTCTTCCTCGATCACCGCGCTGAACCGAAAAGTCACCTGGCCTTGGTTCGACCTCTCCTTATCGGTTACGGTCCACGAAGCGCTCCGGCCGGGCTCACGCTCCTGCAGTGTGAAGGTTCGGTTGGGAGAGCTCGGTGTCACTTTGACGGACACGGTGCAGGTGGTCTCACCGCTCTTTTCCACCATTTTTTTGTCGGCACAGGCCCCATTGAGCTGGACGGTGACCTTTTGCGCGGTGGCCACTCGTTCCGCGCCCACCTCGGCGGGTGCCCCAAGGACCAATGCGACCGTCGCAACCGCGAGAATTCTCGATACCCGTGCCATCAACTGCCCCCAATCGACCGTGTGCTCACGCACAGCATGCCACATAACGGTGTCAGGCTAGCGCAGGCCGGACCGACGGGAGGGCGCCTGGGCCTCTTGGAGCCTCGTCCAGCCTCCGTGGGCAGGCAACCGCGGCAACGGATCACCGGCACGATGGCCCATCGGGCACGCTTCGGGACCTGACGGGGCACTCGGTACTGTCGAGTCGGTGACAGGCTTTGCCGATCTCTCCGACGGGCGCGGGAGAACGGTCCTGCTGGTCGTGGCACACGCCGACGACCCGGCCCTGTTTCTGGGTGGCACGGTCGCACGGTGGAGCCTCGAGGGGTGGCGCGTCGTCGTGGTGCGCGCCACCGACGACCGGTGGGACTCATGGAACACCGACGAGGCCACCACGATCAGGCAGAACAAGCAACAGTTCGACGAGGCGATGGCGATCCTGGGCGTGGCCGACGTGGTCGAGCTCGGATGGCCCACCGACACACTCGGTGATGCGAGCGAGACCACCGTCCGCGAGCAGATCATCAGACAGATCCGCGTCCACCGACCGCACTCACTCGTCACCTTCGACCCCCACGGTCGGTTCGCCGAGGACAACGAGGACCACAAGATGATCGCCCGCGCGACCGACGAGGCGTTCTGGACGAGCCAATTCGACAAGCACCACCCCGAGCACTTCGACGAGGGACTCGCCCCGCACGGGTGCTTCGAGCGCTGGTACTTCGGCCGGGCCGTCGGCGAGGTGACCCATGTCGTCGACATCTCCGCCACGCTCGACACGAAGGTGCGGGCGGCGTGCGCCCACCGCACGATGATGCTCAACTACGCGCACCAGTTGCGACTGCAGGCCGAGTCCGGCGGCTGGGACGTGGCGATGCTCGACGACGTCCTCGCGACAGGTGATGTGCGCCCGCTCATGGAGCCACTTGTGCGTGCCGGCGCGGCACGCACGGGGGAACGACACGGGCTCGCCGCCGCGGAGGAATTCCGCATGGTGCGCTTCGGGGGACTCAGCGCATGGCTCGAGCGTGTCGGCACGCCACGCCCTCACTGAGGTGCGTCGCACCAGAACTCGACCCCGCGAGGTTCAGCGGGCGGCGGCGTAGGCGTCGCGGACGATCGCAAGCGCGGTGCGGCCGACCGCGAGTGAGCCGATCGGATCGCGTCCGGTGCGACATGCCTCGACGAAGTCGCGGATCTGCTCGGTGTACATCCCCACGCTGCAATGCTGGTAGTGCGGTCCATACGAGGTGAAGTCCGGCCAGATCTGTGCCGAACCGCCGGTGCCGTGGATGCGTGTGTCGGCCTCGAGACCACCGAGGACGGGCTGCCACCACCCGAACTCGACCACGCTGCGCACACCGTTGTCCCAGTCGATGACCACGATTCCGTCGTCGTCGACGACCGTGTCACTGAACTCACCGAAGCCGATCGATGCAGTCACACGGACGGGCTCGGGATCCCCGATCAGGAATCGCGCCGTGTCGATGGCATGGATGCCCATGTCGATGAGTGCGCCACCCCCGGCGAGCACCGGGTCGGTGAACCACCCCGACGGCCCCCACCCCGCGTGGACACCCCAACCGTGGGTGCGCACCACGCGTCCGAGGTCACCCGTGGCGACCCGATCGCGCAGGGCGATCACCTCGGTGCGATGGCGCCACATGTGACCGACCCCGACCGTGACGGATTGGGCAGCGGCACGGACCGCGAGCGCCTCGCACTCCTCCATCGTCACGGTCACGGGCTTTTCCACCAGCACATGCACACCCGCGTCGACGGCCGCGAGCGCATCTGCCGTGTGGATCGCATTCGGGGTGCACACCACGAGTGCATCAGCACCGGACTCGGTCAGCATCTCGGCGGTGTCCGCGCTTGACACCCGGCACCCGTGTGCTGCGGCGAAGGTGCCGCGGCGCCCATCGTGCGGACCGGAGACCCCGACCACGTCGTGCCCGGCGAGCCGGATCGCCTCGGCGTGCATCCGCGCCGCCCATCCGTACCCCGAGATCGCGAACTTCATCCGATGCTCGCCTGCCGCGGGAGCCCGCGGGCGAACTCCCAGGCGTCTGCCACCGTGGCGGGTCCCAGATCGACCTCGTCGATGATGCTGTGGTCCAGATCCAGTGCGCGCACGTACCCCTTGAGCGCAGCGAAGGTGCGGTCGAAATCGTCCCGTGTGATGCCGATGTCGTCCGGGTGCGCGCGCACACGGCACTCGGCGATGAGGTCGCGCCATCTCTCGGCCTCGTTTCCCTGGATCTGCGACATCACCACCACGGCGAATGCGATGATCTCACCGTGCACGGGATGGGCACCCGTCAGCGACTCGTAGGCATAGGCCCAGAAATGTTCCGAGCCCTCCTCGAAGCGACTGTGGCCCGCCCCGGCACAGGCCGCACCGATCGAGCGGTAGGAGCGGGCGAGGAACCTGACGCCGTCCGGACTCACCCGGGCGATCTCGCCGGCGTGCCGACCAAGTTCACCGAGGAGCTCGTTCCCGAGACCCGCCAAGTCCTCGTCCCAGCGATGTCCGATTCCTCCACCCGATGCGAGGCGCCAGTCGAAGAGACCCGTCGCGCACGAGACGATGTCACCCACACCGGCACGGTTCAGATGAGGCGGTGCGCTCCGCACGAGATCGAGATCGAGCACCACCCGTTCGGGGCGCACCTTGCCGACGTAGCGCACGTTGCCGCCGACGCGCACGCCGACTGCGTCAGTGAAGCCGGCATCGACCGAGGTGATCGAGGGCACCTGCACCAGCGGACGACCTGACTTCCAGGCCAGGAACTTCGCGGTGTCCATCGCCGTTCCCCCACCGAGACCCACCACCACGTCGCCGTCGGGTTCGAACGCTGCGACCTTCTCGAGGTGCTCGATGTCCATGTTCCACGCCACCACCACCGAGGCTGGTCGCGGCACCTCGTGCTCAAGGCGCGACCAGGGAGGGTCGTTCACCACGAGCACCACAGAGCCGAGACCCTCGAGAGTTCCCGCGAGCGTCGCCTCGACGAGCGGGAACGGATCGCCGATCTCAGCCACGCGGTGCGAGTTCCCCCCGGTGCGCGTGGATCTTGGCGACCGCG
>VGAK01000037.1 GCA_016870775.1 Actinomycetota bacterium | reverse complement strand
CTGTTGGCTCTGTCGCGTTCGTCCGGCGTGATCGTCGGCCAGCGGGACTTCGGCCACCTCCCGGAGGACATGCTCGGTCTGCGGTACCGGGACTCCGATGTCCTCCTCCTCGGTGGCCAGAACATCGTGATACCGCGCGTGGAGTCCGGCGAGGCAACGCTCTTCTCGATGACGGTCAATGACCAGAGCGCATCGACCCTCGACGTGAATCCTGTCGCGGGAGTCTCCGGATACATCCGGACAATGACCCTCGGTGCCAGCACGGCGGATCAGCCCGACCCCCGTTATGTCTTCTTGGCCGGTGCCGGACTCGAGTTCGGCCCCGCCAGGGGTTCTGTCCTGCAGCTCGATCTCGAGGTGGGCGGAGTCGAACCCCGGATGTCGATCGAGGCCGACTCCCTCGTCGAGAACGTCGCCGTGCACGGCGACAAGTTGTGGGCCGTCGGCCTCTTCACCTCCGTCGTGTCGAACCGGGAAGTGTTCAGGGCACCGGGAATGGTCGCATACGACCTGACGAACCACCGCGTCCTCATGCGCGGCGCTGTTCCGCTCTCGACCACCACCACCACCACGATCGCCGGTGGCACCACGTCGACCGAGGAAGACGACACGATCACGAACCCGATCGGGCCGACCCCTCTGCCACCGCTTCCCACCACGGGAACGATCGGTGTGGGCACCTACTCGGTCGAGTCCGAGGGCGGGGTGCGCTCCGAGGTCCGCGTCTACGAGGACGGCACGATCTCGATCGCCCCGATCAGCGGGAACATCGAGGCCGGGCGACCGCTCATCACCAGGCTGGTTCCAGGCTCGCGAACGGTCAGGGTCTCATGGTCGACGTCACCGGGAAAGCCCGTGTACAAGGTCACCACCGGACGCGGGAAGTCCAAGCGCACCTGCACGACCACCAAGTCGTCGTGCACGGTGAAGAACCTCGACCCCTGGCGGACCCACGTGTTCACGGTCGAGGCCGTGAGGGGTACGAAGCGCGCCTCGTCGGATATGTCGCCGCGCATCAAGCCGTTCGTGAAGGTGAGGAAGGGATCGGCAACCAAGGTCTCCTCGATCGCTCCCCAGGGTGCCAAGGGCAAGGCCGTGTGGACCACCACGTCACCGTGCTCGGTGAAGAACGGCAAGCTCGTCGCGCCGAAGAAGTCGGGCACCTGCACGATCAAGGTGGTCGTTGGGAAGTCCGTGCGGCGAGTGACGGTCAGGGTCGGGTGACCGACCGCTGCCGGGCGGACCTAGCCTGTCGGGCGTGACGACCGTCCCCGAGACCCTCCCCGCGGCGAACGAGCCGTGCTGGTGCGGCTCGGGCCGCAAGTACAAGAGGTGCCACAAGGGCACCGAGGGTCGCATCGCCCCCGGTGTCGTCTCGCCCATGCGCACCGTGCCGACCCACATCGCCAAGCCGCCCTACGCCGACACCGGCATCGTGCCCCCCTATCGCGAGGACCGCGTGAAGACCCCCGAGGTCATCGGTCGGATGCGCGAGTCCGGCAGGGTCGCAGCCGACATCCTCCGTCGGGCGGGTGAGTTGGTGAGGCCGGGCATCACCACCGAGGAGATCGACATCTTCGTCCACGAGGCCTGCATCGCCGCCGGTGGATACCCCAGCCCGCTCAACTACCACGGCTTCCCCAAGAGCGTGTGCACGTCGGTGAACGAAGTCATCTGCCACGGCATCCCCGACAGCCGCGCCCTGCAGGACGGAGACATCGTGAACATCGACGTCACCATCTGGCTGGACGGCGTGCACGGGGACACCAACGCGACCTTCGCGGCGGGGACGATCTCCGACGAGGACGCCGAGTTGATGCGCGTCACCGAGGAGTGCATGTGGCACGGGATCGAGGCGGTGAGACCGGGCGTGGCCATCAACGAGGTGGGGCGTGCGATCGAGACCCACGCCAAGAAGCACCGGATGGGTGTGGTCCGTGCATTCATCGGCCACGGTGTCGGTGAGAACTTCCACACCGACATCCAGGTGATGCACTACTACGACCCACGCAACACCATGGTCATCCGCGAGGGCATGACCTTCACTGTGGAGCCCATGATCTCGCTCGGCACGTGGCAGCACCGGATGTGGGACGATGAGTGGACCGCCGTGACCACCGACGGGAGCCGCACGGCCCAGTACGAGCACACCCTGGTTGTGACCTCAGACGGGGTCGAGGTGCTGACGGGTGGACCCGGTGCGGTGTCCCCGTCGGCTCCGTGGCTGCGCTGAGCCCCTTGGCGGGAGCCCCCCTGCGCTCGTAGCGTTGAGCCGGTGATGGCACCCGACAGTTCGGCGCGTTGGCTCTCCTTCGACAGGGACGAGTGGGCGGTCCTGCGCGCCGCGACACCCCTCACGATCCGCGAGGGTGACCTCGAGTCGCTGCGCGGCATCAACGAGCAGATCGATCTCGACGAGGTCCGCGCCGTCTACCTCCCGTTGTCGCGTCTCCTGAACCTGTACGTGAGCGCGACGCAGAATCTCCACAGGGTGTCGGCCACCTTCCTCGGTGCGATGGCACCGAAGGTCCCCTATGTGGTTGGCATCGCTGGCTCGGTTGCTGTGGGCAAGAGCACCTTCGCGCGCATCCTGCAGGCCCTGCTCGCGCGGTGGCCCGAGCACCCCAAAGTGGACCTCATCACCACCGACGGGTTCCTGTTCCCCAACAAGGTGCTGGAGGACCGGAGCATCATGAACCGCAAGGGGTTCCCCGAGAGCTACGACACCAAGTCGCTGCTCAGGTTCCTCCGGGACGTCAAGAGCGGCTCTCCCGAGGTTCACTCACCCGTCTACAGCCACGTCGTCTACGACATCGTCGAGGGTGAGTCGATCGAGGTTCGCCAGCCCGACATCTTGATCCTCGAGGGTCTCAACGTCCTCCAGGTGGGGAACGAGTCGAACGAATTCGTCTCCGACTACTTCGACTTCTCGATCTACATCGACGCCGACGAGGCCGACATCGAGAATTGGTACGTGGCACGCTTCCAGACTCTCCGTGAGACGGTGTTCCGCGATCCCGACAGTTTCTTCAAGATGTTCGCCCACCTCAGCGATGACGAGGCCGTGGAGGTGGCCCGCACGATCTGGCGCGAGATCAACGGGAAGAACCTCGTCGAGAACATCGCGCCCACAAAGTCGCGAGCGTCGCTGATCGTGGCCAAGGGAGCCGACCACCGCGTCAGCGGGGTGCAGTTGCGGCGCCTCTGACGCGGGACGTCCGAGACGTCAGTCCTCGTCGGGATCGACTGCCTCGAGTTCCTTGTCCGCTTCGTTGAATGCCGCGGCGATCTCCTTGAGGGTCTCATCGGAACCCACCACGTCGCGCGCAGTTGCAAGTTCCTCGATCTGCCGGATGGGTTTGCGGAGATTCGTCATGACACGACCGGTGGTGACGGCCTTCAGTTTCTTCTGCATCTTGTCGAAGTGACCGTGAATCTCGGAGAGGTACTTGACGTATTGAGCCCACGCCTTGCTGAACTTGGTCAGCAGACCGAGAATCTCCCTCGCGTTCTGCTCCATGTAGAAGCTGTCCGTTGCCTGACGGACGACCCCGAGGAACGCGTACAGGGTGAGGGGTGAACACAGCACCACGTTCCTGGCGATCGCATCGTCGACGAGACTCGGCCGGTGCTGCTGGATGAATCCGAGCACCCCCTCGTTGGGGATGAAGAGGAGGACGTAGTCGAGCGCGTTCCGGTCGGATTGCGAGACATAGTCGCGCTTCTCGAGTTCCTTGACCCGGTCCTCGACGTTCTTGAGGAACTGGTCCCGGTACATTCCGCGAGAGTTCTCGTCGGAGGCCTCGAAGTGTGCGAGGTAGTTGTCGATCGGGAACTTCGAGTCGAGGTACAGGACCCGGTCCGGCGGGAGGAAGAAGCTGTAGTCGGGGCGGCCTCCCTCGATGAGAATCTCCTGCTTCTCGTAGTTGATCCCCCGCTGGAATCCGGCGTGGGAGAGGATGTCCTCGAGCATCCGTTCGCCCCAATTGCCGCGGCCTTGGGCGCTCGACAGGACGTTGCGCAACGCCTGTGTCTGGGTGGCGAGACCCTTCACGGCCTCATCGACATTGCCGAACTTCTCGGTGTTCTGACTGTGGAGCTTCTCGACCTCGGTCTTCAGGGCGGTCATCTGGATCTCGAAGGGTTTCAGGAGGCCCTTGGTCTGTTCATCCAACGCCTCCTTGTCGCGTGCGAAACGGTCGTCGGCTTGCTTGCGGGCGGCCTCGGTCGCATCAGCGAGGACTTTCGTGGTGGTCTCGTGGATCTTGGTCTCCACGGCTCCCTGGACGCCGGCACTGATCGCATTCACGTCGATTGCCGCCTTGACCGCCTCGACGATCGGGACGAGGTCGACTGGTGGTGCGACGACCGGGACCGGCTGCTGGGCCGGCGGGGCGGCTGCAGACCGCGACATCCGCAGACCGATGATGATGACAGCGCCGATGAGGACCGCGAGAAGGATGGTGTTGAGATTCTCCACGGGCTCAAGTGTGGCACGGGGGTGCATCACCATTGTCTGCACGGATTCCGCCGGGCGAGTCCACCTGACGAGAAACGGGCCACAGAGCACCGCAATACAGACCACAGCAATTGTCCTCTGGATAGCGCCAGTGGTTATTCCAACAGGAATAATTCTTCTCACGATAACGATGGATCTTGTGGAACAGATGGTCAAATGCATGACGAGTCTGCAGGGAATGACCGAAGGGCGAAACGAGGAACTTCTCGCGCAGGAATTCTTCCCTACCGAAGTGGTCGAGGTGGGCCGTTCGGTCGTCGCACCAGCGATACAGCCCACCACCGTGGTCCGCGAAGCCTTGATAGCGGCCATAGTAAAGACGAAGAGGGGCGCGAATGCCAGCATGGGTCTCGCAGATCGTCGGCATATCGTCCGAATAGCAGCGTCGGCAGTCGACATCTGGGTCACCGAAACACGTGCACGACCACCCCTTCACACGCGCCAGTTGCTCACGCGACTTCTTGCGGTCGACCTTTGCGACATAGCGACCCTCCTCCCGGCGACCCCGCGCGAACTTCCGGCGGCCCGACAAGATGGACCGAGACAGGTCGACGACCTTCTCGCGTTGCGGACAATAGTCCGCGGGGAAGTGGTTCTTCATTGTGTCTCCTTTGCAGGTGACCGCTTCTTGCGGTCA
>VGAK01000036.1 GCA_016870775.1 Actinomycetota bacterium | reverse complement strand
CCGCAGGGGAGCCACCAACTCGCATCGACCGCGATCGCAAATGCGATCATCGCGGTTCCCGACGGTGAGGGGATTGCTTCGGGTGATGAAGTGGAGTGCACGTTCCTCGGACCCGACTCCGGCCCAGCGGCCTGAGCCGCGCCGGCAGCGGGTGGGGCTCGAAGTAGTCCGTTCCTGACCACTGTGTAGGCTCGTCCACATGACGGTGCGGCGGACTCCGGTCGATCTGGTCGACCCGCACGGGCGCACCGTCCGGGACCTGCGCATCTCGGTCACCGACCGCTGCAATTTCCGGTGCACCTACTGCATGCCCGAGGAGGGCATGGTCTGGCTCGACCGCACCGAGCTGCTGACCTACGACGAGATCGAGCGGATCGCGCGCATCGCGGTCGGGCACTTCGGGATCGACTCGATCCGCCTGACGGGCGGGGAGCCGACCGTGCGGGCCCATCTGCCGCGGCTCATCGAGGGTCTCGCCGCACTCCGGCTCGCCGACGGCACGAAGGTGGACCTCGCCCTCACCACGAACGGAGCGACGTTGCGCAACGTCGCGGGCGAGCTTCGCGCGGCCGGGCTCGACCGGATCAACGTGAGCCTCGACTCACTGCGACCGGATCGATTCCTCGCGATCACGCGTCGCGACGAACTCGCCAACGTGCTCGAGGGGATCGTCGAGGCCAAGCGCGCCGGATTCGATCCGGTGAAGGTGAACGCCGTCATCGAGCGTGGCACCAACGACGACGAGATCCTCGATCTCGCCCGATGGGGTCGCGGGATCGGTGTCGAGGTTCGGTTCATCGAGTTCATGCCCCTCGATGCGACCAACGAGTGGGAGAGGGCCAAGGTCGTCAGTCAGGCCGAGATCGTCTCGACGATCGATGAGGTGTTCCCTCTCGAGCAGGTGCCCGCGCGCGGGGCGGCGCCGGCGGACCGGTGGCGCTACCGCGACGGGGCCGGCACGATCGGCGTGATCCCCAGCGTGACGCATCCGTTCTGCGGCGATTGCGACCGGGTCCGACTCACGAGCGACGGTCAGTTCCGCACGTGCCTCTTCGCCACCGACGAGTTCGACCTGAAGGGGCCGATGCGACGGGGTGCGTCCGACGATGAGCTCGCCGGGATCATCGAGTCGGCCGTGGGGACCAAGTGGGCCGGCCACCAGATCGGCAAGATCGAGTTCGTGCGCCCGAGCCGCTCGATGAGCCAGATCGGCGGCTGAGGTGTCGCACGACACCACCGGTGAGATCGTCGCGCACGCACCGGTGCGCGTCGTGGTCGACGGAGCAGTTGCGACCCTCGTGCTCGACCGGCCCGACAAGCGCAACGCCGTCACGATGGCGATGTGGGCCGCGATCGAGGCCGAGGTCTCCGCACTGGCGGCGCGGCCCGAGGTGCGGGTGCTGCTCGTGCGCGGGTCCGGCGACCATTTCTGCGCCGGCGCAGACATCTCAGAGCTGACCAACGGCCCGGGCGCGGAGTACAGGCGCATCAACTGGGCCGCCGAGGAGGCGCTCGCGTCGTTCCCCGGTCCCACCGTCGCGGTGATACGTGGCAACTGCATCGGTGGGGGTGTCAGCATCGCGACGGCGTGCGACCTGCGGATCGCGACGCACGGCGCGACCTTCGGGGTCACCCCGGCCAAATTGGGGATCGTCTATCCGACGAATGCGATCGAGCGCCTCGTGCGCCTCGTGGGTCCGTCGGCGACCAAGCACCTGATGTACACCGGCGAGATGATCGACGCGGATCGGGCGCTCCGGATCGGGCTCGTCGACGAGAGCCACGACGAGGCCGCACTCGGGGACCGCGCGGCCGAGCTCGTCGCCGTCCTGCTCGCGCGCTCCTCGCTCACGCAGGCCGCGACCAAGGCCATGGTGGACGAGATCGTCCGCGACGGCCGTGTGAAGCCGACCACGACCCGCCAGTGGGAGGACGAGATGGATCGCTCGGGCGAGGTGCGCGAGGGCGTCGCGGCCTTCCTCGCCGCGCGTGCCGCCCGCTGGCCCTGGCGCCGCGGCTGACCAGGTTGGCGGCGGGTCCGGGGCTGACGGTGCCCGTTCCCACCGGTCCGACGGGGGCCGTGCGGGCCTACGCTGAGTCGCCGTGAGCGAGCCCCAGTTCAGCCATCTCGATGAGCAGGGTCGTGCGCGGATGGTCGATGTCGGCGCCAAGGACATCACCAGGCGCCGGGCGGTGGCCACGGCCCGGGTCTCGATGTCTGCCTCGACGGCCACGGCGGTCGGGACCGGAACTCTCCCGAAGGGGGATGTGCTCGCGGTGGCACGGGTGGCCGGCATCCAGGCCGCCAAGCGGACCGCAGAACTGATTCCCCTGTGTCACCCGTTGGCGGTCTCGGCGGTGTCGGTGGACCTCGTGGTGGTCGCCGACGGGGTGGAGATCACCGCCACCGTCGAAACGACCGGCCAAACCGGCGTGGAGATGGAGGCCCTCACCGCGGTGTCGGTGGCCGCCCTGACCGTCTATGACATGTGCAAGAGCGCCGACAGGGACATGGTCATCGGCGAGGTGATGCTGGTCGAGAAGTCAGGTGGACGGTCCGGGACCTACACACGCCCCGTCTGACCCCGGGAGCGGCCCCGATGAGGCCCCCGAGCCTCCAGATGACCGAAGGCGGCTCTCGGGGGGAACGGGCTCGGTTCGTCAAGAAATGTGACCCATAGCAAGTATCTCTGAAACCCTTGCCACGCATGGACATTGTGGGTCAGTCCCCCCACGCCGGGCCCGAAATCGGCGGGCCCCGGGACATGCCTCGTTAGTCTTTTCCGGACGTGTTACGCCGGCTCCAGCCAACTCTGAGGATGACTTTCGGTACATGAGCAAATTGGTTCTCTTGATCGTTGCGGCAGCGTGGATGGCGGTGCTCCTGCCACCCCTCGTGCGGGCTCGACTCGGTGAGGGCTCGACCTCCTCGGTGTCCGATTTCCGTCGCCAGTTGACCTCGCTCCAACGTGCCCAGGGACCAAGTACCCACGCTCCGATGCGGGCCATGTCCCGGCCACTGGCTCCCTCGGTGCCAACCAGACCCCCGCGCATGCCCGCGCCGTCAGATCGGCCCACACGCGGGTCCGGGCGTGCCACTGGCGGGAGTGGCGCCTACATGCGTCCGCGGTTGGTCGCCTCCGATGGGGTCGTCGAGGCAGAGGCCCGGCACCGTCGGGCCCACCACACGGCCGAGTTGCCCCGCCACCACGTCGCCGCCGAGATGGCATACCTGACGCCCCGCGAGGCGGTGCGTCGCCGCCGGGTGAACGTGCTCTACGGACTCGTGGCCACCAACGCCGTGACCTTGTTCTTGGCGTTCACCACCGGCTCGGCGGTCATCGTCTATGCGTTCTCGGCGGCCTTCCTCGGGCTGGCTGCCTACTGCTACGTGCTCGTGCAGCTCCGCAACCAGGAGTACCTGCGCCGCTACTTGCAGGGCCGCCGCGCCGCCTGAGCCGAGATTCGGACTCGGCCCGTGCGCCCCTAGGCTCGGGGCCTCACACCCGTATTCGGGGCTGTAGCTCAGTTGGCAGAGCGCTTCGTTCGCAATGAAGAGGTCAGGGGTTCAATTCCCCTCAGCTCCACGAGGACCGACCCGCACCCGACCCGGTCCCGGAGGCCCAGCATGCCGTTGTCGTGGATCGACGCACAAAAAGCCGTCTTTGACCCGGGGTCGGGGACGCCGTTCGAATTGACCAAGACCCAGGTGCGCGGAGTGCCCATGGAGGTCTTCAAGGGTGCACCCCCGAATCTCGCACTCGCCCTGCAGTCGGCGCGCGGCCACGGTGATGCGACGTTCCTGATCTATGAGGGGGAGCGCTACAGCTTCTCGCGCGTCATGGACGAGGTCGATGGTCTGTGCCATGCGCTCGTCCACGACTACGGCGTCAAGAAGGGTGATCGCGTCGCCGTCGCGATGCGCAACTACCCCGAGTGGATCATCTCGTTCGCTGCGATCGTGTCGATCGGGGCGATCAATGTGTCGTTCAACGCGTGGTGGACCGAGGACGAGATGGATTTCGCCCTCAAGGACTCGGGGGCCACGGTCCTGATCGGTGACCAACAGCGCATCGACACCGCCCACCATGCGTGCCGCGAACTCGGGGTGCGGATGCTGGTCGCCCGCCCCGAGCGCGAGGTCGGACCCGACATCGACGAGTGGTCCAGCGTGGTCAAGCCCGGAATGGGGGCGATCGTGGCCGACATCGGACCCGACGACGATTGCACGATCCTCTACACATCGGGCACCACGGGGCGTCCGAAGGGTGCCGTCTCGACCCACCGCGCCGTGGTGAGCTCGCTGCTGGCGTTCTCGGCGCGCAGCCAGGTGCTCGCACTCGCGAGCGATCCGGACGAAAAGATGCTCGCCGCCGGTCCGCACCCGACCTCGTTCATCCTCATCGTGCCGCTGTTCCACGTCACCGGTTGCGTGCCGGTGATGCTCTCGTGCTTCGTGGCCGGTCTGAAGCTGGTGATCATGTACAAGTGGGACGCCGGCAAGGCCCTGCCCATCATCGAGGGGGAGCGGATCACCAACTTCGTCGGCGTGCCGACGCAGAGCTGGGACCTGGTGAACCATCCCGATTTCGACAAGTTCGACACGTCGTCCCTGAAGGCCGTGGGTGGTGGTGGCGCACCCGCACCGGCGACGCTCGTCGACAAGGTGGCAAAGTCGATCCGGGGAGGCGGCCCCCAACTGGGATACGGCATGACCGAGACAAACGCCTTCGGGCCCGGCAACGCCGGCAAGTTCTACACCTCGCGACCCACCTCCACGGGGCGCTCCACGCGACCGATGCAGCTCGCGGTGTGGGACCCTGTGACCAAGAAGCCGCTCGGAGCGAACGAATACGGCGAGATCATGATGTCGGGTCCGATGCTGATCCGCGGCTACTGGAACCGCCCCGATGCGACGGCCGAGACGATCGAGGACGGCTGGCTCCACACCGGAGACGGCGGCTACATCGACGACGACGGCTTCCTCTTCATCAAGGACCGCATCAAGGACATGATCCTGCGCGGCGGCGAGAACGTGTTCTGCACCGAGGTGGAGGGCTCGATCTACGAGCACCCGGCGGTGCACGAGGCCGCCGTGTTCGGTGTGCCGCACGAGCGTCTCGGTGAGGAGGTCGCGGTCGCCATCAAGCCCAACGACGGGGTTCCCTTCACCGCCGAGGACCTGTGGAAGTTCCTCGACGGGAAGATCTCGTCGTTCAAGGTGCCGAACCACGTCGTGATCATCAACGAGCCCCTGCCGCGCAACGCGGCCGGCAAGTTCCTGAAGACCGCGCTGCGCGACGGTGTCGCCAACGGCACGCTCCGACCCACCAGCCGCTAGCGCGGCAACATCACCGGCTCAGACGGCGATCCGGCCCGAGAG
>VGAK01000035.1 GCA_016870775.1 Actinomycetota bacterium | reverse complement strand
CGGTGCGCACGAGTCGGTCGACATCGAGACCCGCGGTGGGGCCATCGAAGACGATGCGCCCGTCCCGCAACGCCACGACGCGTTGTGTCGTGCCGACGAAGCCCAGTTCATGCGTGGCAACCACGAGGGTTGCGCCGTGGTCGTGGGCGCCGCCCAGCAGGGCGAGCAGTGCCTCCTTGCCCGAGGAGTCGAGCCCGACGAACGGTTCATCGACCACCATCACCTCGAACGGGCGAATGAACCCGAGCGCGAGAGCCGACTTCTGCTTGAGCCCGCGGCTGAAGCGGTTCGGCATCTCGTCAGCGCGCTCGTAGAGACCGAGCATGCCGAGAAGATCGGCGGCGTGCTGCTCCCACTCGGTCACTCCGTGCAGCCGCGCCACGTAGTCGAGGTGCTCCCACAAGGAGAGGTCGTCGTAGAAGGTCGGCTGGTCGGCGACGTAACTGACAGCGGCGCGCGCGGCGAGCGAACCGGCCGGGTGACCACAGATGGTGGCCGATCCCGCTGTCGGTTCGAGCAGTCCCACTGCCATGCGCAGCAGTGTCGTCTTGCCGCTGCCGTTGTGACCGATGAGCGCGACGCGCTCGCCACGACCGACCGACAACGTCACGGGGTCCAGCGCGGGGGCATCGCCGTACGACTTGGCGAGATCGACGACATCGAGCGCGCCGGGCTCGTGCGGCGCTGCACCCGGGTGCGACGACGCGGTCGTGTCACCCGAGGATGCGGTGGTGATGCGCGGCGCGCGCGGGTTGCGGGCCATCAGGGGCCTCCGGTGGTGGATGACGGCGCGGAACCGGTGCGGCTCTCGCGTTGCGCGGCGGCGAACCACTTCTTGATTGCGTCGCGCTGGCGCACCCACCCACCCACGAGGCTGAGTAGGAGCGCGACCGCGATCACCGAACGCAGGAGATTCGTCCATGGCGTGGGCAGGCTCTCGCGCACCGCGATCACCGGCAGACACCCGACCACTGCGACCGCGGGCGGGAGGGCGTTGCGCAGCACCGTGCCCATGCCGTTCATCTCGGGCGGCAGATAGAGGCCCTGGTTCGCGTTGTCGACGGGGTCGGGTGCGCCAGCCATCGCATTGATCGTGGCGCCACCAAGGCCGGCTCCGGCCGCGGCGAGGCCGAGCACGAGTGCCACCGGCACGGTGACCCAACCCGGCTCGAGCGCGACGGCGACAACGGCGCCGAGCACCACGAAGGGCACGGCCCCGAGAGCCGGCGCGACGAGGTGGCGCGTGTAGAGGCGCGAACGCTCGATCGGTAGGGCATCGGTGCGGTCGGGTTGGTCGATCTCTTGGGAGAGTGGCTCGACGAGCTCGAGACCGAGCAGGAACATCGCAAGTCCCGCCACCACCACCAGCGGTGTGGTGCCACGATGGGCGCCGACAAGAGCGGCGGACGAGACGACGGCTGCGAGCGCCATGCGCACGATGCGGCGCAGTGGGAACCGGGCGAGGCTGCGCAGTCCGCGAGCGACCAGGATGTTGCGCTGCGCCAGCGAGGGAACCGGGAACCAGGGCGCGGTGCGCATGTGTTCGTGACCGAGGCTGCGGCGCAACAGGATCACGGTGCGCAGATCCTGCAGTGTGACGGCAAAGCGAAGTTGTGCCACGAGCGCACTGCGGCGCACGAGAGCCTCGAGCGACAGCCGGCCGACTCCCCACAGTGCGGCCGCGGCGACAGCGAGGAACCCTGCCACCCAGACAAGATCGATGGGGTGCACGCGGTGCCACCACAGCGACACCGAACCGATCGCATCGAAGGGTCCGCTCGCGTCGGAGCCTGACATGAGCACGGCCACCTGCCAGCCGATGAGGGCGTATCCGAGCGCAGTGGCAGCGAGACGCGGCAGGTGCGTCACGTGCACGACGAGTGCCGCGACCACCCATGCAGCACCGATCAGTGCACCCGCCAAGGCACCCCACAGTGCCCACCCGACGAGTGAGGGGTGGTCGGGCACGCGACGGCCGAGGAGTTGGTTCGCGGTGCCGCCAGCGAGCGCACCGGCGAAGGCCATCGCACGCAGGCGCTGCCACGCGGGCCGTCGCAGCACGGCCGCCCGCGGCACCGGGGCGAGCAGTGCATGCACGACCTCGGCCGACTCGATGGAGAGCGGTCCGCCCTGTGCCCCGCTGCGCAGACCCAGGAACACCACCCCGGCGGCCACGAGACCCACCACGTGGGGTGTGTGGCGGTACAGATTCTCGACCGAGGCGGCCGAGAGCGGATCGTCGCCGACCAAGCCCGAGGCCCACAGGATCGCACCGCCACCGAGGAACGCCGTCAGATAGACGCGGTAGAGCGCCTCGAACCAGTCCATGTCCTGCACGCGGTGGCGCCGGCGGTGCGTGCGCATCTCGCGCAGTGCATCGACACCAATGGTGGGACTTGTCACATGGTCAAGTGTGCCACCGGCGGACAAGAATGAAGACATGGGAGCCGACGCCGCGCAGGTGTTCAGTGCCCTGCTCGCACTGGCCGCGCTCGCCGGAGCAGCGGTGACTCTGGTTGCACTCGTCGTGTCGCGCACCGGCGCCGGCTGGGCCCTCGAGGTGGTGCGCATGGTGCGCGAGACCGGCCTGTGGTTGGTGGCCGTGGTGACGGCCGGTGCGATGGTGGGCAGCCTCTGGTTCAGCGAGTCGGCGGGGTACGTGCCGTGCACGCTGTGCTGGTACCAGAGAATCGCGATGTTCTCCCTCGCGGTGCTGTCGTGCGTGGCCGCGGTGCGGCACGATCGGAACTTCGCGGTGTACGCGATCGTGGGCGCGTCGGTCGGCCTCGTTGTGTCGACGTACCACTACCTGATCGAGTGGTTCCCGCGATTGGACCGGGGTGCGTGCTCGGTGGATGTGCCGTGCAACACGGTGTGGTTCCGCGAGTTCGGGTTCGTGACGCTCGCCTTCATGGCGGGGTGTGCGTTCATCGCAACGATCGTGTTCTCGGCCGTGGTGCGCGGCGGGAACCGCGAGCAGGGAGGTCCCGATGGGCGATCAATCGCGACGTCGTGAGGGTGAACCGCGCTCGGCCACCCGGGTGGTCATCGGAGCCGTGGCGGCAGTGGTGATCGCAGCGGCCGCGGTCGCGATCGGCTCCAGTGTCGTCTCTGACTCTGGCGCCGGTGCCCCGCCAGCGGACCAGAGTGGCACCACGGGTGAGTTCCAACCGGTGACAGTGGTGGGTGCCCCCCTCCAACCACGTGGCGATGGGGATGCAGACCCGGCGGCCGGTGTCGAGGCACCGACGCTCACCGGCAAGGACTTTCGCGGGCGCGAAGTGGTGATCGACCCGGGCAGCGACGCCAGACCCACGATGTTGGTGTTCCTTGCGCACTGGTGCCCGCATTGCAATCGCGAGGTGCCACAGTTGTTGGAGTGGCGCGAGGAGGGTCTGGTACCCGAGAACCTGCGCGTGGTGGGCATCCCCACGGCGTCGCGCAACGATCGGTCGAACTGGCCCCCGAGCGAGTGGTTGGAGGGGTTCGGGTGGCCATGGGAGGTGCTCGCCGACAGCGACACTCGGGAGGCCGCCGAGGCGTACGGCGTGGACGGGTTCCCGTTCGTCGCTTTGATCGATGCGCTGGGGAATGTGAAGACGCGCTGGTCGGGCGAGCGGGGCGTCGCTGGCATCACCCAGCAGGTGGACGAGGCACTCGGTCGCCTCTAGGCGCGACGAGGCAGTCGATAATCCCCCCGAGCGGGTGGCGCGTGCGCCCTAGCCTCTCTAGCCGTGACCACCGTGCGCCGTGTCGGCTTCTTCGGGCCCTTCGGGACCTTCACCGAGCAGGCCCTGCTGACCCAGCGCGACCTCGCATCGACCGACTTGGTGCCCTACCGCACCGTGCCCGATGTGCTGGATGCGATCGCAGCCGGTGACATCGATGCGGGCTTCGTGCCGATCGAGAACTCGATCGAGGGCACGGTCAACTTCACCCAGGACGCACTGATCTTCGATTACGACCTCCTCATTCAGCGCGAGGTGGTCCTCGACATCGAGCACTGTCTGCTGGTCGCCCGTGGTACCCCGCTCGCCGACATCACGACCGTGCTGTCGATCCCGGTGGCAACCGCCCAGTGCGCCGCATGGTTGCGCACCTCGTTGCCCGATGCCGATGTGCAGGCGGCGAACTCGACGGCGGATGCGGCGCGCCTCGCCGGGGAGAAGTCCGCGGCGGGTGAGCGCGGGATCGCGGCCCTCGCACCGGCGAATGCGGCTGCGCTGTACGGGCTCGAGGTGGTGGCGCGCGACATCGCCGACCATGCCGGCAACCAGACGCGGTTCGTGCTGATCGCACGGGAGGGGATCCCCGCACCCACCGGCCACGACAAGACCGGGCTCGTCGTGTTCCAGCGCGCCGATGAGCCCGGCAGCCTGATCTCGATCCTGCAGGAGTTCGCCGCACGACGGATCAACCTGTCGTTGTTGTCGTCGCGGCCGACGAAGGCCGGTGGTCTCGGCGACTACTGCTTCATCATGTACGCCGATGGCCACATCGCCGACGAGTTGATGGCCGACGTGCTGCGCGACTTGCACGCCAAGCAGGGGGGCGTCAAGTTCCTCGGGTCGTATCCCGCGGCCGGTGGTGCCGCGCACACCGCGCGTGAGCATGCCGATGAGCGGTGGCGTCAGGCCGACGACTGGGTCGAGGACCTGCGCCGGCAGATCCCGCGCTGATCGCGGCCAGGTGCACCACCGCTAGCGTTGTTCCCGGAACGGTGGCAGAGCGGACAAATGCACCCGCCTTGAAAGCGGGAGGCCCGAAAGGGTCCGGGGGTTCGAATCCCTCCCGTTCCGCTGTGTGAGACGCCTCGCGCGGCGCGTCGCTGGGCCCGTCGCGGTGCTGCGGAGCCGCGGAAAATTCCCGGCAGTACACTCCACTGCTCCCGGGAGAGGTGCCAGAGTGGCCGAATGGGGCGCCCTGCTAAGGCGTTGTCCGTCTTCAAGCGGACCGTGGGTTCAAATCCCACCCTCTCCGCCACATGAACAGATTCGTGTGCGGCCGGCGACGGCTGTCGACGGCGACCTTGGTGGTCGCAGGGGTGCTGGCAACAGCAGTCCCCGGAGGGGTCGGTGCGGCACCCTCTCCGCTGTGGACCCCGGGCACGAGTTCGTCGACCCCGGTCGATGTCCGCGCGGAGCGCGCTGCCAAGACGTGCACCAAGACCTACACCGCGGTCACGAACGACTCGTGGTGGCGCATCGCATCGAAGGTGAAGGTGACGCTGAAGGAACTGCTGGTTGCGAACGGTGCCCAGTCGTCACGGATGATCCTGATCGGGGACGTCCTGTGTCTTCCGAAGAGCGCGGTGACCAGAGAGCAGACACGTGGTTTGTCGCTCAAACCCCCGGAGAGGCGCCACACCAAGGCGGCATCGGAGAAGGTGATCCGCGAGATCTTCCCCGACCAACTCGAGAACCGGGCGGTGGCCATCGCCAGACGCGAGAGCAAACTGAACGCGGCGAATTGGAATTGGTGCTGCATCGGGCTGTTCCAGATCAATTGGTGGAGCCACAAGTCGTGGCTGAAGGCCGAGGGCATCACCGAGCCCGAGCAGTTGCTGAACGCTCGCACCAATGCCGAGGTCGCCTGGATGGTCTACAAGCGGGCGGGTGGCTGGGGCCCCTGGGAGTGAGCGCCCGCCGGGTGGTGCGCTCTGGTGGTGCATCGCGGAGCGCGGGATAGGATCACACTTCTACAACAGGCGCTCGTAGCTTAATGGATAGAGCATCTGACTACGGATCAGAAGGTTGGGGGTTCAAGTCCCTCCGAGCGCGCCA
>VGAK01000034.1 GCA_016870775.1 Actinomycetota bacterium | reverse complement strand
TCAGCCAGGCGGTGGTGGCACCGTGGTGCCGGGGTCGACGAAGCGCCCGACGGTTAACACGACCGACTTGGCGGGGTCGACCTTGGTGCCGGCGGGGATGTCCTGGGCGATCACCTTTCCGATGTTGCTGTTCCCTGCGGCGAGATCGAGGAATTCGATCGTGTACTTCAGTGCGACCGCATCGAGCGCCTTCTTGGCGTCGGCCTCGGGGAGTCCCTTCACGTTCGGCATGTCGACTGGCACCGGACCGCTCGAGATCACCAGGGTGATACCACTGCCCGAATCGATCGGCACGTCGACTCCCGGATCGGTGCGCACAACCTGACCCTTGGCCACGCTGGCGCTCGGCTCCTCGATGCGCCTGACAATGAACTTGAACGGCGCGTTCTGCAGCAATTGTGTGGCGGCTGCTTCCTGCTGGCCGGTCACGTTCGGCACGATCACCTGACCAGCGCCGGCCGAGACGACCACTTTCACGGTGGATCCCGGGGGAACCTGCTGGGTGCCGCCCGGATCCTGCGAGATGATCTGGCCCGCACCAAGGGTGGGGTCGATGCGCTGCTCGATGATCTCGAGCGTGAGGCCCACCTTCTGCAGCTCGGTCTGGGCCTGGGAGATCGTCAACCCCTGGATCGGGGGCACCGTCACCGGCGGGCGTGCCGGGTTGTAGGTGAGGGTGATCGTGTCGCCCTCCACGGCGGGGGAGTCCGCGGCGGGGTTCTGCTCGTAGACGGCATCGTCGGCCACACCCTCCTTGGCGAGTGCGTTCGGCACCACCTTGAAGCCCTTTTCGCCCAGCAGGGTGGCAGCATCGGCGTAGTTCATGTTCACCACATCGGGCACGGTGAGGCCGGGGCCGCCCGCGATGTTCGTGATCACGAAGACGATACCGGCGATCAAAATTGCCGCTGCTGCGATTGCGCCCGCGATGTAGGCGCGCCTGTTGCGGGGTTCGCCATCAGGCTGGGTGGGGGTCGGCGTCATCGAGGCCGGCATCACGCGGGTGCCCGCGCCGTCCTGGGCCGGCAGCAGCAAGGTGTCGTCCTCCACGCGGGGAAGCATCGTGGTCGCGGCATCATCGGCCGGTGTGCGGGTGGCCATCGCGCGGGCCTGTTCATAGGCGAGCACGGGCAGATCGGCGAGGAACCGGCGCAGATCGTCGCGCAGTTGTTCGGCGTTCTCGTAGCGCATCTCAGCGTTCTTGGTGAGACACTTCGACACGATCGCCTCGAACGAGATCGGCACGTCGGGCACCAGTTCCTTCAGGCGCTTCGGCACCTCGTTCACCTGCATATAGGCGGTCGCGAGCGCACTCTCTGCCACGAACGGTGGCCGGCCGGCCACCATCTCATACAGCACCACACCGAGCGAATACAGATCGCTGCGCGGATCGAGTGCCTCACCCTTGGCCTGCTCGGGGCTGAAGTAGGTGGCGGTGCCCATCACCGACCCCTCCTGGGTGAGCCCTGCATCGTGGGGTGCGTCCATGGCGCGCGCGATGCCGAAGTCGACCACCTTGATGGCGGTGTTGCGCGCAATGAGGATGTTGCCGGGCTTGATGTCGCGGTGGACGACGCCGTTGGAGTGCGCGAAGGCGAGCGCCGAGGCAACCTCGGCTGCGATCCGCGCCGCACCCTTTGGGGTGATGCGGCCCTGGTTGCGGGTGATGTGCTCCGCAAGCGTGATCCCCGGGACGTACTCCATGGCCATGAAGTAGGTGTCGCGGGTCTGGCCCCAGTCGTAGACCGAGACGATGTTCGGGTGGTTCAGGCCGGCGACCGACTGGGCCTCGCGGCGGAACCGCTCGACGAAATTCGGGTCCTTGGCGTGCTCGGGGAAGAGCACCTTGATCGCCACCTGGCGGTCGAGCAACACATCCCGGGCGAGGAACACATGTGCCATTCCGCCGCGACCGATCGACTTTTCGATCCGGTAGCGGTCGTTGATCACCTCGGCTCGGGGAGCATCACTCGACATATGAACCCCTTCAGGCTACAAGGCGCGCCAGGGGCGACCGGTTCGGGGTGTTCGCGTCACTGCGCACCATTGAGTGCAGCGACGAGCAACTGTCGGGCCACGGGTCCGGCGAGGCGTCCACCTGTGCCCGCGCTGATCTCTTCTGATGTCCCCTTCAACATCACTGTGACCGCGTACTTGGGTGCCTCGGCGGGCGCGAATGCGGTGATCCACGCGTGTGATCGTTGCTTCTCTCCCTCGGGGTTCAACTGCGCGGTGCCGGTCTTGGCGGCGATCCTCACACCGGGGATCTGCAGACAACACGCTGCGGTGCCACTCTGGGTGACCCCTTCCATCGACGTTGTCAGCGTTGCTGCAGTCGTGGCGGCCATGGTGCGTCGCCACTGGCGCACCGGGGTGGTGCGCACGATGTTGTCGATGGGAGATGACACCGTGCCGTTGCCCGGAATCACCAAGGCATCGTCTGCGAAGGTCCGCTTCACCACACGTGGCTCGAGCATGACGCCACCATTCGCGACCGAGGCTGTGATCATCGCCATGTGCAGTGGCACCACCTGCACGCTGCCCTGGCCGAAGCCGTGAATGGCGAGCAGCGCGAGTGAATTGTCGAAGTCACCCGCCGTGCCGCCGAAGGTGGACGTTGCAGCGCCCTGCAGGTCGAAGGGGAGTGTCTGATCGAGACCGAATCGGTTGACGCCGGCCACGAATTCACTCGGCCCGATCGCGACGGCGGTCCTGGCGAACGGGATGTTGCACGATCGGCGGAACACTTCGGCGAGGTCACCCCCGCAGGTCTTTCCCGCATAATTCTGGATCGGGTTGTCGGTGTTCGGCGGCACCCATCGCCGCTCGTTCGGAAAGGTGCTCGCGGTGGTGAGTGCTCCGGTCTCGAGCCCGATGGTGGTGGTGAGGATCTTGAAGGTCGACCCGGGCATGTAGCGCTCTTGAAAGGCGTTCGCAAGGAGGGGTTTCTCGGGGTCTGCGTTCAGCACCTCCAAGTACGCCTCGGCAGCTGCACCGCTGTGCTGGGCCACCTGGTTCGGGTCATAGGTGGGGTTCGAATACATCGCGAGCACGGCACCCGTGGCCACCTCGACCACCACGGCAGAGCCGTCCCGGCCCGCCAGAGCCGCCTGGGCGACCCGCTGGAGGTCGTCCCGCACCGTCACCTCGACTGCCCCGGGAGTGCTCGCCGACAGGAGGCGACGCTCGAGATGCTCGAGCTGTGTGGAACCGAACGAGAGTGTGTAGTGACCGGTGATGTGGGGGTAGAGATCGCCGGCCGGGTAGCGCCGCTGCCACCGGAACTCGCCCGTGTCCTTCTCCACCGATTCTGCGATCACCACGCCATCGGCGGTGACAATGCGACCGCGCGGCGAGTCGAAGCGCTCACGGTCCAGCGTGTTGTTGCGGCTGTCGCGCACGAGGGCATCGCGCCGCACCACCTGCCAGTTCGACAACTGCATGAACAAGATGCCGAACAACACCACGAAGGCCACCGTCAGGTGCCGGATCCGCTGGTTCATCGGCGGGTCTCGCGGCGCTGGGCGAGTCTCATTGCGACCCTCTCGCGCACTCCCGGGATGCTGGGTACCTCGCGCAACTCGCGTGCAGTCGCATCACTCATGCGCACCAACAGAGCTAGAACGACATAGTTCGACACGAGTGAACTGCCGCCGTACGACATGAACGGCAGCGTCACGCCGGTGAGCGGGACCACCCGCAACACACCACCGATGATGACGAACGTCTGCACCGCCAGAATCGTCGTGAGGCCGACAGCGAGGAGTTTCTCGAAGTCGCGCTGGGCCCGCAGTGCCACGCGCATGCCCGCACCCACCAGCAACACATAGGCGGCGAGCACGGCGGCGGCCCCCATCATTCCGAGTTCCTCTCCGATCGCAGCGAAGATGAAGTCGTTGTGGGCCGCCGGGATCGCAGAGGGCTGGCCATTGCCGAGCCCCTCACCCCACAGCCCGCCATTTGCCATTCCGAAGAGCGCCTTCACCGGTTGATAGCCGCGGTCGGTGAACCGGCTCCACGGGTCGAGCCACACCTCCACACGGCTGCGCACATGGTCGAACAAGAAGTACGCCGCCGTCGCCCCGGCGAGGAACAGGGCCGAGCCCACCACCAAGTACCCGGTCTTTTCTGTTGCCACCCACAGCATCACCACGAAGAGCGAGAAGAACATGAGCGAGGAACCAAGGTCGCGCTGCCCCACCATGACCAGCACCGAGAGCCCCCATGCCACTGCGATGGGGGCGAGGTGACGCATCTCGGGCAGGTTCAACCCCCACAGGCGGTGCTCGCTCTGCACGATCAGGGTGCGGCGCTCGTCCAAGTACGCGGCGAAGAACACCGCGAGCAGGATCTTTGCGAACTCACCGGGCTGGAAGTTGATCGGGCCGATGCTCACCCAGATGCGCGCCCCGCCGCTCGTGAACCCGAGCCCCGGCACCATCGGCAGCACCAACAGCACCAGGCCCGCCCCCAGGCAAGTCCATTGCCAGCGTCGCAGGTCGAGGGGTCGATCGACCAGCACCAACACCGCGAGGAATGCCCCCACGCCCACCACGCTCCACACCGTCTGCAAGTCGGCCCACTTGTTGGCGAGGCGTGCGATCATCACGAATCCCGTTCCGTGCAGCACCGCAACCACCGGCAACAGCAGTGCATCGGCCCCGTTCGCCACGCGCCGCACCACGAGGTGTGCGAGCCCCCACAGTGCGAGCACCGTGAGCATCAACGGCAGTCGCGCGAGCGACATGTCGGTGCGGGGGCTGTCGTAGGCGAGGGCATACGCTCCGGCGGCGAACACGCACGCCATCGCGACGAGCCCCGCCTCTGTGCGCCGCCGGGCTCGGGCGGCCCCGGTCAGCGTGAGATCAGCCACTCGTGGTCGTGGCGGAGTCGGCGATGGGGGAGGTGGTCGTGGTGGTCGAGTCAATGATCGCGATCTTCAGGAACTCGAGGAACTTGCGGGCCTGCGACGACGACGCGAACGACCGGTTCGTCTCGACATCCACCAGAACACCCTCGGGAAGGTCGCTGCGAGTCAACTCGGTTTGCGTGTCGACGGTGGGGTCGAACCACAACACCCCACCCACGCGCCCGCGGTACACGGTGACCAAGCCGTCGTCGTCGAAGCCGAGGTAATAGCCGCTTCGCGCGTACACGCCGACCACCGAGATCGCTGACAACACCAGAGCCACAGCAAGGCTCCAGAACAGTGCTGCACCCACGGTGATGCGCCGTTTTGGACGCTCCCCGGCAGGGGCGGGCACGATCATTGGCTCGGTGCGATCCGGTGCTGGTGGCGACTCGACCGGGTCAGAGACGTCGTCGAGGACATCGACCACCACCACGGTGGTGTTGTCGCGGCCGCCGGCGGCATTTGCCACCATCACCAACGACTCGGCCGCCAGTTGTGGGTCGCGATGCTGGAGAAGAACGGCGGTGATGTCGGCATCGGAGACCTCATCGACGAGCCCGTCGCTGCACAGCACCAGGCGATCACCGGTGCGCACAACCTGGGTGAAGACATCGACGCTGACCGCCCGGTCGATCCCGAGCGCACGGGTGACGATGTTGCGCCGTGGGTGCACCCGGGCCTCTTCTTCCGAGATCAATCCCTCGTTGACCAGCTCCTGCACATAGGAGTGGTCGACCGAGACCCGCGAGAGCACGCCGTCACGGAACAGATAGGTGCGAGAATCACCGACATTGGCCACCACGAACCGGGGCTCTTCCCCCGGCACCACCACGGCAGCGGTGAGGGTGGTGCCCATGCCCGACTGGGCCGAGTCGTCGAGGGATGCGGTGTAGATGGTGGTGTTCGCGGCCTGGACCACCTCGCGCAGGCGCATCGCATCGGTGATGCCACTCTTGACGGCCGCACGCATCGCGGTCACCGCCAGTGCCGAGGCCACCTCGCCCGCGTTGTGGCCTCCCATGCCGTCGGCGACCACATAGAGGCCCTCTTCGGCGACGAAGGAGTCCTCGTTCTGCTGGCGCACCATACCCATGTCGGTGGTCGCACCCCACGACAGTTTCATCGGCGCACCTCCAGCACGGCCGAGCCCACCTGGATGCGGTCACCGCGGCGCACATGGCGATCCTCTGTGATGCGGGTGCCGTTCAGGTAGGTGCCGTTCGTACTCGCGAGATCGACCAACCATGCACCGTCGGGGCGCATCTCGATGCGGGCATGGCGCGAGGAGATGAACGAGTCGCCATCCAGCACGATGTCGCAGTCCTCGCGGCCGATCGTGAGGGTGCTCGAGAGTGTGAAGGTGCGGCCACGGTGCTGGCGCGGCTCCATCACCACGAACGCAACGGCGCCCTTCTCGGCTGTGCGGCGGGGTGCATCGGCGCCCTCGTGACGCGTCCATCGCGCAATCGAGGGTGTGCGGACCTCGCTCCACACCGCCCACAGCACGCGACCGAAGAACAGATAGAGAAAGACGAGCAGGAGGTAGTTAAGCGAATCGGGGATCTGGTCGGTCATGGTGGTCCCCGCACGCGATGCGGTCAGGACACCTCGAAGGTGATCTGCACCGAGCCGAACCCGATCACGTCGCCGTGCTGGAGGATCTGCTCGCCGGTCACCATCACACCGTTCACATGGGTGCCGTTGGTGGAGCCGAGGTCGCGGACCGCCACCTCACCGGCTGCGCAGGTGAACTCGGCGTGGCGGCGCGAGACGTTCGAGTCGTTCAACACGATGTCGCATTCGAGATTTCGCCCCAGCACATAGTGACCCTCGCGAATCTCGACGCGCTGGCCGGCCGGCAGGGTGATGATCGCGGGCGGACGGTCGAAGGCATCGTGGACCACGGTGAGCGCCGGGGGAGCAGCGGGCGTGTCCGGGGTGGGGGTTGTGGGGCTGGAGGCTGCGGGCT
>VGAK01000033.1 GCA_016870775.1 Actinomycetota bacterium | reverse complement strand
GCGGGACTCGACAGAGTCGCGCGCAGACAGTCAGCGGGACTCGACAGAGTCGCGCGCAGACAGTCAGCGGGACTCGACAGAGTCGCGCGCAGACATGGCCACCGAGATCCCCTCGTCGCGATCCTCCAACACCAGATCGATCTCCCACCCCGCGGCGGAGGCTCTCTCAGTGCGGGCCATGAAGCACTCGAGTGCTCCGATCACTGCGCCGAATTCGTCGGCATCGGCGGGCCACGGTTCGTCCATCCCGGTGAACACCGCGAGCAGCCACCACGCTTCGCTGCGCCCGGTTGCCGCACCTCGGCGACGACCGTGTGCACCGCCGCTCGCGGCTGCCCACGCGATCTGCGCCACGGCCTCTGCCGGTGTGATCGGGGCGAGGTGCGTCGCACCGGCACGCGTGTGCACGGCGAGCGCGACGCGGGCATCGCCGCGCACCACGGTGGCATGGGCCGTGCCGTTCGAGCCGGCTGTCCACGGTGACATCATCTGACGGAAGGCGTGCACGGTCTCGTCGTCGCTCAGCGCGTCGACGAGGTCCGTCGAAGGCGCCGTGACCGGTGACCATGCCGGGGTGCACGGCGGAGGGGGAGTGTCGAACCCGTCGTCGTCGCAGGTGGCGAGCGCATAGGTGGGCTCCCAAGGCTGCGGTGCGATGGGGATGTCGAGGAGAGATGGCTCTCGTGGCTCGATTGCATCGCCGCGCAGGCTGCGCTCGTGGGCCACCAGGGCCCGGTCGTGTCCCGGCGGGAGATGCGGGGCCAGTTCATCCCAAGAGTGATGAACCGCGAGGATCTCGCTCACGGGGCCGGGCATGAAGGTGCGTGCCGTGTCATCCAGTGCTCGGGCGGCGAACTCGGCCGGTGCCCGGAGTGCGAGACGAAAATTCGCCAGTGTCGCGATCGGCCACAGTTGACGCCCCGTCTCGACGGCGGCACGCGCGCTGTCGCGCACGCGCAGGAGGTGGGACCAGTCGCGGGCCGCGCACGTGGAGTCCACGTGGCGCACGAGGTCGTCGAGATCGGCGCGATGGATGAGGTCCTCGAGCGAGTCGCTCACAGCACCGGCCAGGGGTACTGGTACCGCGACTCTGGGGCGGGAAGGACGCGGTTGTCCACGAGCCAGCCGATCCGTTCGCGCATCGCCTCCACCTCGTCGTGGGTGAGGACCTCGGCGATCGTGTCGGGAACCGACTCGGTCCATGGCTCGAATGCAGCGATCCACTCGTCGGGGATCGTCTCGCCCGCGAAATCCCAGATCACCGTGCGCAGCTTGAACTCCGGTGAGAAGCAGACCCCATGGTCGATCCCCCAGAGGCGTCCGTCGAGACCGAGCAGCACGTGGCCGCCCTTGCGGTCTGTGTTGTTCGCGATGATGTCGAGGATCGCCATGCGCCGGAGGTCGTCGTGCAGATCGGGGTGGTTCTCGAGCAGCGTGAAGTAGTGCTCGCTGCCGTTGAACTCGACGAACAACTGGAGCGAACCCTCGCCGTGGGGTCCCTGGCAGACCACCGTGGGCGGCACGAGCCCCCACCCGAGCGCCTCGGACAATCTCCACGCGGCGACCTCGTGGAGATAGAGCCCCGGGTCGAAGTCCCACAGCGGGCGCTCACCTGCCAGCGGCTTGTAGATGCCGCGCAGGTCCGTGCCGCAGATCTCGACCAACAGAGTCGCATTCGACGAGTTGGGCATCCGGCCGATCACCCGGATCGTGGCTTGCTCGAGCACGGTGACGAGGTCGGCACTCATCGGAATCTCCGACGCGTCAGTTGAACCGGGGGCAGGCGTGCCCGGTGGGGTCGATCGGGCCGCCGCACCAGCGGCACATCTCGCGCCCGGCTCCCACCACGCGGTCCGCGGTGTCGCAGAAGGCGCGCGCCTGGGCGGCGGTGAGCAACACCCGCACCACCGAGCTCTGGTCGTCCTCGTCATCGACGAGATCGAAGGCATCGTCATCGTCGTCGACCATGACGAGTTCCTCCAGTTGGACGACGACACGGCTCGACGCGCGGTCGATGCCCAATCCGATCGAGCCGAGAACGAAGTCCTGCTCGACGGGCGCCACCAGCGAGGCCGGCCCGCCCGGGTCCGGAACCTCGGGTAGGTCAGAGAGGAAGTTGCGCAGGTAGCGCGCGAGTTCGGCCACCTGGGTCTTCTCGCACTTCACGCACACGGTGTCACGCCCCGCGCGGATCTGGAGATAGAAGACGCGCTCACCGGGTCGGCCGATCGCGCCGGTGGCGAAGGAGTCGGCCTCGTCGAAGTCCCAGTAGGAGCTCATCTCGTCCCCCAGTGTGCCAGCGTCACCCGCGCACCCGACAAACCGTGCCATGAAGTGCGCACCGTGGCGCCTAGGACGGGCGGAGATCGATGAGCGAGCCGCTCGAGTTCACCGTCAGAACGATCGGCCCGAAACCCGACCACGCCACCGCGCTCACCGAGCACGTGCCGATCACGACCCGCTGGAACAGGTCGAGGTGCGTGCCCATCGCGTGGGCCACCGCGGCCTTGATCGGATCTGCGTGCGAGACGCACACCACGGTGCCGCCCGGGTGCGCGGCACGGATCGCATCGAGTGCCGAGACGATCCTCACCTGCATCTCGGTGAACGACTCACCGTTCGGGAACCGGAAGGTGCTCGGTGCGCGCTGCACCGTCGCCCACTCGGGCTTCTTCATGAGGGTGGAGAGCTCGGCCCCGGTCCAGTCGCCGAAGTCGCACTCGAGCAGGCCCTTGTGGGTGCGCACGCGCTGGCCCGTCGCACGCCCGATCGGGGCCGCGGTCTCGCGTGCGCGCTCGAGTGGCGAGGCATACACGGCATCGATCCTCGGCAGCACCTTGATGCGCTCGGCCACGGCGTCGGCCTGGGCGCGTCCGGTCTCTGCGAGGTGCAGACCCGGTGCGCGGCCCGGAAGAACCTTGCCGGTGGTCGGTGTCTGGCCGTGGCGCACGAGCAGGATCAGCGTCGAGGCGGGGGGTGCCGGCTTCGACGCGGTGCCCTTCTTCCTCGTCTTTCGCGCGGCCATGGGACCCAACCTACTGTTGGCGCCGATGGACGACCTCGATGCACTCGCGCGCGACGTCGCCGGGTGCCGGCAGTGTCCGCGGCTCGTCGAGTGGCGCGAGCAGGTGGCCCGCGACAAGCGCGCCGCCTTCCTCGACGAGGACTACTGGGGTCGCGGGGTCCCCGGGTTCGGCGACCCCACGGCGCGTCTGTGGGTGCTCGGGCTGGCACCGGGCGCGCACGGCGCGAACCGCACCGGTCGGATGTTCACCGGCGACCGCAGCGGCGACTGGCTCTTCCGGGCGATGCACCGAGCCGGTTTCGCCACGCAGGCCGAGTCGGTCTCGCGCGACGACACGCTCGCGTTGCGCGGTGCGTGGGTGTCATCGGCGGTGCGGTGTGCCCCGCCCGACAACAAGCCGCTCCCCGAGGAGCGCGACGCCTGTCGGGGGTTCCTGCTGCGCGAGCGGGAACTGCTCGGCGAGGTGCGCGTGGTGCTGTGCCTCGGTGGCTTCGCCCACGCCGCGGCATGCTCCGAGTGGCGGGTCCGTCCCCGTCCGAAATTCGCCCACGGGCTCGAGCACGCCGCGGGGGACGTGACGGTCCTGTGCTCGTACCACCCGAGCCAGCAGAACACGTTCACGGGCAGGCTCACCGAGCCGATGCTCGATGCGGTGTTCGCCCGCGCCCGCGAACTCTGTCGCTGACAAGCGCGCGATGGCTCAGGCGAGGGCCTTGGCGAGCGCGGCCGCGGCGACCACGTGGGCCGACTCGGTGTCGTCGAGCAGGCCGAGCAGGCCGAAGAAACCGTGGTACAGGCCGTTGAACCGCATGATCGAGGCCGGCGTGCCGTTGGCGATCAGCCGGCGCCCGTAGGCCTCGCCCTCGTCGCGCAGCGGGTCGTACTCGGCGGTCACGATGAAGGCCGGCGGTGCACCGCGCAGCAGGGAATCGGGGGCGAACCCGGGGGAGGCGAGCGGGTCGCGCTTGTCCGAGCCGGGCTGCATGTAGTGGCCGATGAACCAGTCCATCGCCTCGCGCGTCAGGATCGGCCCCGCCTTGTTCTCCTCGTGCGAGCGCTGCTCCATCGTCATCTCGGTTGCGGGATAGATCAGCAACTGGAACACGATCGGCACGGGCCGCTGCTGCGACACGATCGCCGCCAGGTTCCCGCCGGCTGAGTCGCCGCCGACGGCGATGCGGCCGGGGTCGATGCCCAGCTCGGCCGCGTTCTCGTGCGCCCATCGCAACGCGCACAGGGCGTCCTCGGCAGCCGCGGGGAAGGGATGCTCGGGGGCGAGGCGGTAGTCGACGGACAGCACCGCATGGCCGCTGCGTGCCGCGAGCGACCGACAGACGTTGTCGTGGGTCTCGACGTTGCCGATCACCCATCCGCCGCCGTGGTAATAGACGAGCAGACCGGTGTTCGTGGCGGCACTCGGTCGGTAGAGGCGGCTCGGCACACCGCCGGCCGCGAGGTCGCGCACCTCGTGCATCTCCCACATCGGGGGTGCGACCCGACTGTCGTAGAAGGTGCGGTACTCCTCGGGGGTCGACTCGTGGAGCACCGGTCCCCCGGCGGCCGCCATCACGTCGAGCACCAATCTGGCTTGCGGGTGCAGTGTCGGTTCCATGTTCCCCCCGTTGTCGGCCCACCCGGCGCGACGGCGCGTCAGGTCGTCTTTTTCTTCGGCGGCGGCACGCCCACCGACACCGACTTCTCGGCCCACTCGGGCCAGCGGCGCCGGCTCACGATCGACAGGGTCCGCAGGAGCTTCATCGCGACCTCGTCGTCCTGGGCTGGCTTGGACTCGATCACGCCGTCGCGGATCATTCGCTCCACCACCTCCACGCCGAGTTTGGTGCGCACGATGGTGAGCGTCCAGTCGTTGTCCTTGCCGATTCCACCCGTGGCGATGTCGGAGTGCTCAGCCGCGAAGTCGGGGCAGGTCTTGCACCCGGTGCGCGTCCACTGGTGGCACTCCTTCAGGTCGATCTCGTGGTACGAGCCGTCCTTCATCCAGATCTGGAAGACGCCCTTGATGTTCATCTTCAGCATGTCCTGCTTGTTCAGGCCGTACTTGGCCTCGAAGAGCTCGGGGAAGATCGCGTCATCGAAGGTCTTCGAGCACAGGAGCCCGATCGTGAACTGGAAGGGCTTGGACACCTTGCCGGCCTTGCGGTCCCACATCACCGGTGGGGAGGAGGTCTGGCATCCCATGCCCACGAGCGCGAGGCGGGACAGGCCCAACTCCTTGGCGTCGCGGAGCGCGAGCGGGTTCGCACAGTACGTGTAGCGGCTGCCCGCGGTCGCGAGCACCTCGTCGCGGTTGCGCACCACGACGGGCTTGGCCTTCCACGCGTCGTCGTGCTCGACGCCGCTCACGAGGGCACCGTCGATGTAGCCGTTGTCGAGCAGCCACACGAGCATCGCCGAGACGAAGCCTCCGTCCTGGCCCTTTTCGTGGGTGGTCTTGTCGGTGGCGCGGGTCAGGAGCAACTGCTCCCAGATGCCGGCCATCTCGTCGTCCTTGCGCTCGCGTCCGAACAGGTGCAGGTTCGCCGCCGACTCCCAACTGCCGAACCGGGGACAGGCCCGTGTGCAGGTGGTGCAGCCCTTCTCGCCGTGGATGCAGTTCGACAGCCCGAGCTCCTCCTCGAGGTGGAAGGGCTTGTACTTGCCCTCCTCGTGCTCGTAGCCGATGACGTCGTGTGGACAGGTCACCACGCAGCCGGCACACCCGGTGCACAGTCCGGTCTCGATGACCTGCTCGTAGAGCTCCTTCCACTGGGCGGTCCAGCGTTCCGCCTTGGCGGGGGCCTCCGGGGTCATGGTCACACCCCGAATGTTAGGTGCTAGACGGCCGACGGTCCCTGTTCGCCGGTCCGGATGCGCACGACGCGCTCCACCGAACTCACCCAGATCTTGCCGTCGCCGATCTTGCCCGTGGCGGCGACCTTCAGCAGAGTGTCCACGATGGTGTCGACCTGAGGGTCATCGACCACGCACTCCACCTTGACCTTGGGGACGAAATCAATCTGGTACTCGCTGCCGCGGTATGTCTCGGTGTGGCCGCCTTGGCGACCGAATCCCTTGACCTCGGTGACGGTGATCCCCTGGATGCCGGCGCCCTTGAGCGCCTCCTTGACTTCATCCAACTTGAATGGCTTGATGATCGCGGTGACGAGCTTCATGGTGTGATTCTGACCTCTCTCTGAGTCTGTGTCGCGATGGCTTTCACTGGTAGGCCGTTTCGGCGTGCTGGCTCTGGTCGAGGCCGGCCAGCTCGTCCTCGCGCGAGACGCGCAGGCCCACCGTGGAGTCGATGACCTTGGCGATCACCCAGGTGACCACGAAGGAGAAGACGATCGTGGCACCGAGTGCCACGAACTGGTCCTGGAGCAGCTCGGATCCACCGCCGTAGAAGAGGCCGTCGGCACCGAGGGAGTTGACGCCCTTGTCGGCGAACAGGCCGAGAAGCAGTGCGCCGACCACACCACCCACGAGGTGCACCGCGATCACATCCAGGCTGTCGTCGAGACCGAACTTGGCCTTGATCGACAGACCCAGATAGCACACGACTCCGGCAATGAGACCGATGAGGACCGCGGAGAAGCCGCCCACGAATCCGGCGCATGGTGTGATGGCCACGAGCCCGGCAACCGCGCCCGAGGCCGCACCGAGGGTGGTGGCATGTCCAGCCCTCAGCTTCTCGGCGACAAGCCAACCGAGCATCGCCACGGATGCGGCCAGGTGGGTGTTGACGAGGGCCTGCGCGGCGAGACCATTTGCGGCCAGCGCCGAGCCGGCGTTGAACCCGAACCAACCGAACCAGAGGAGCCCGGTGCCCAAGATGGTCAGGGGCAGGTTGTGCGGGGGCATCGCCTCCTTGCGGAACCCGGTGCGGTTGCCGAGCACGAGCAGAATCGCAAGGGCGGCCACGCCGGCGTTCACGTGGATGACCGCGCCACCGGCGAAGTCGAGAGCGCCGAGCTGGAAGAGCCAACCGTTCGGGCTGAACACCCAATGGGCGACCACCGGGTACACCAGCAGCGACCAGGCCCCGATGAAGAGCGCATAGGCGCCGAACTTCAGTCGGTCGGCCGTCGCCCCGGTGATGAGTGCCGGGGTGATCACGGCGAACATCATCTGGAACGCGAAGAAAGCCAGTGGCGGGATGATCAGGCCGAAGTCACCGGTGTAGCCGGGGAGTTCGGGGATCGTGCCGAGACCATCCAGGAACATGAACTCAAAACCGCCGACCCACTTGGACGACCCCCCGAAGGCCAGCGAGAAGCCCACCGTGGCCCAGAGCACGCTGAC
>VGAK01000032.1 GCA_016870775.1 Actinomycetota bacterium | reverse complement strand
GACCCAATTGGCACTCCCAACGGGATTCGAACCCGTGCCGCCACCTTGAGAGGGTGGTGTCCTAGGCCACTAGACGATGGGAGCAAGTGACGGTCCACGACTCTACCGAGTCCCCGGCCGGACCGCCCCGGGCTCAGAGTCCCGAGGGGTCGATCGGCATGCCGAAACGCAGGCGATTGTTCGCGTGCCCCAAGTGCTGGAGCGAGAACGCCGCACGCATCGCGGTGTACATCCCCTGGGCCTCGAGCGCCTGGTTCACCGACTCCTTGGCGAGCTTCAACGCGAACCCGGGTCGCGTCGCGATGCGGCGAGCCATCTCCATGGTCGCCGAGTCGAGTTCGTCTGCCGGCACCACCTTGTTGACCATGCCGAGTGCCATGGCCTCCGTCGCCGTGACCGACTGCCCCGTGAAGAGGATCTCCTTGGCCTTGCGCGCGCCGAACTCCCACGGGTGCCCGAAGTACTCGACACCGTTCACACCGAATGCCACCACGGGGTCCGAGAACGTCGCGTCCTCGGCGGCCACGATCAGATCGGCCACCCACAGCAGCATCAACCCGCCGGCGATGGTCTTGCCCTGGGCGGCGGCGATCACGGGCTTGGGGATGTTGCGCCATCTCCAGCACATGTGGAAATAGACCTCTTCCTCGTGGCCCATCATCTGTTCCTGGCCCTCGCCCGTGAAGCCGGACTGGGGGAACACCTTGTCGAAGGCGTCCGGATCGCTGCGGTCGCGCAGGTCGTGACCCGACGAGAAGTGCGGCCCCTCGGCACGGAGCACGATCACCTTGACATCGGGCCTGCGCGCCGCGTCGTCGTAGCACGCGTTCAACTCGTAGGTCATCAGGTTGTTCTGTGCGTTGCGCTTGTCCGCCCGGTCGAGCGAGATCACCGCGACCGCGTTCGCACCCTCGTCCTCGATCCGGTACGACACCGTCTCGAGATTGTTCAATTCGTGCGCCATGGGACACCTCCGAATGGTTGGGGAACAAGGACTCGAACCCTGAATAACTGGACCAGAACCAGTTGTGTTGCCAATTACACCATTCCCCAGTGCGTCGGCGATGTTAGCCGCGGGATCGAACCGTCGCACCGGGCCGAACCCGGGGAGATCCCCTCCACCAGCGCACGCTCGGTCACCCCGTGATCTGGTGAAGTCGTCTGAAGCCGATCACCCGGCCGAGTGCCACTCCGACGATCTCCCGGTATGTCGCGGGGGCGGCGTCATCTTCATCGAACCACGCGTATCCCGCGATGCGCACCGGTGAGGCCGAGGCGACGAACCCGAGGTCCCGCAGCGACAGGACGACCCGCTCCACGTGCCACCTGCTCGAGACCGCGATCGCGCTCTCGATCCCCGCGTCCCTCATCGCCGGCGCGAGGGCCGCGAGCGACTCCCACGTCGAACGTCCCCCGTCCTCGCCGAGGATCGCAGAATCGGACACACCGTTCCGGATGAGCCACGCACGCGACGCCTCGGCCTCGGTGAACCGGTCACCCTCCCTCTTGCCTCCGGTGACGGCGACCAGCGGCGCGCGTCCGGCCCGGTGGAGCTCGGCCGCGTGGCGCAGGCGTGCCTCGAGCAGGGGCGAGGGATCGCCGTCGTATTGGGCCGCCCCCATCACCACGATCACATCGGCGATGCGCCCGTTGTCGTGGGATCCGGTTCGCACCAGTTGCGCGGTGCACGCAGCCATGTAGACGGCGCACCCGAGCACCACCGCCATCGCGACGGCGAGCGCCGATCGCAGCCTCGCGGCCGGGCTCATCCCAGTCGTGCGACCGCGGTGGCGAGGCGCCGGATCGACTCGTCGCGGCCGAGGATCTCGATGCTGTCGAAGAGCGGCGGCCCGACGGTGCGCCCGGTGATCGCGACCCGCACGGGGGCCTGTGTCTTGCCCAACTTCAGGCCGCGTGCCTCGGTGAACCGCTCGAGGCAGGCCTTGATCTCCTCGAGGGTCCATCGGCACGACCCGAGCGCCGACTCCATCTCGACCAGCACGTCGCGCGCGAACTCCGACGACATCGTCTTGGTCCACGCGTCATCGTCGACGGGCGCAGAGGGGAGGAAGAAGAAGTCCACCATCGACGCCACCTCCGAGAGCCGCGCCACGCGGGTCTGGATCAGCGGGACCAGTCGCGCGAGGAGCCCCGCATCGATGCGCCCTCCCGACCACGGGGCCGACTCCAACCACGGCGCGCACGCGGCGGCGAACTCGGCCCCGGTCATCATCCGGATGTGGTCGCCGTTGAACGCGAGGAGTTTCTTCTCATCGAAGAACGCGGGCGAATGATTCACGTCCTCGAGCCGGAACTCCTCGACGATGCGCGTCCACGGCACGATCTCCTCGTCCCCGCCCGGCGCCCACCCCAGCGTCATCAGGTAGTTCACCATCGTCGGGGCCAGGATCCCGTCGGCGCGGTACTGCTCCAGGGCCACCTTGTCGCGCCGCTTGGAGAGCTTCTTTCGCTGCTCGTTCACGAGCACCGGCACGTGCGCCCACGCGGGCGGTGCGTGACCGAGCGCGCGCCAGAGCATCTGCTGCTTGGGGGTGTTGGGCAGGTGCTCCTCGGCGCGCACCACGTGGGTGATGCGCATCTCGATGTCGTCCACGACGTTGGCGAGCAGGAAGATCGGTGTCCCGTTGCCGCGAAGGAGCACGAAGTCCTCGATCGTGTCGTTCGCGAACTCGACGCGGCCGCGCACGAGGTCGGCGACCTCCGTCGTTCCCTCGGGGACGCGGAACCTCAGCACCCGGCCCGGCGCCTGCTCGAGCCCCCGGTCGCGCGAGTGGCCGTCGTAGCCGGGCCTGCCGGAGGCCTTGGCCCGCTCCTGCACCTGCTCGGGGGTCAGATCGCACCAATAGGCGAGGCCCGCCTCGAACAACCGCATCGCGGCTGCCACGTGCGCGCCGGCGTAGTGCGACTGGAAGTACGGCCCCTCGAATCGGGGATGGCCGGAGTCGATCCCGAGCCATGCGAGGGCATCGATGATCCCGTCGGTCCACTCGGGGGAATTGCGCGACTCGTCGGTGTCCTCGATGCGCAGCACGAACGTCCCGCCGGTGCGCAGTGCGAGTGCCCAGTTGTAGAGCGCAGTGCGCGCGCCACCCACGTGGAAATACCCCGTGGGTGAGGGCGCGAAGCGATACCGGGGTGCATCCGACATGACGGGTCAAGGCTAGTGGTGACCCGGGGCACGCACGGGCGACGGAGCCGGCTCGCACGACCCACCGACGCGGCACACCGGTGCGGCTAACTTGGCCGCATGGAAGGACACACAGCGACCGATCAGGTGAACATGTTGGGTGAGCGGCTCGAAGCGTGCTGCACCTCGCCGATGACCGGTTGGTACCGCACGGGATGTTGCGAGGTGGGCGGCGACGACGTCGGTGTGCACGCAGTGTGCGCGATCATGACCGATGAATTCCTCGAGTTCTCGCGATCGGTGGGCAACGACCTCTCGACCCCGATGCCCGCCCACGGATTCCCGGGACTCAAGGCCGGCGACCAGTGGTGCCTGTGCGCCCCGCGCTGGCAGGAGGCCCACGAAGCCGGGCGCGCACCGCAGGTGCGATTGCGTGCGACCAACATCCTCGCCGCGGAGTTCTGCGACGTGGACGCGCTGCGCGCGCACGCCATCGACCTGTAGGGAGTCGTCGCCACCGGCCGGGCACGGGCCGGTCGCGCGCGGGTCAGCGGGCGAGTGCGGCGTCGTCGAACGACATCAACAACGCGGCATCTCCGGTCACCGATGCGCCCAGACCGAGCACCTGGGGGAGCAACTGCTCGCAGAAGAACCGTGCGGTTCCGATGCGAGCCTCGGCCGTCGGCGGATCGATGGCCGCATCGGAGAGCGCGACGAGGGCGGACTCGGCCATCACCTTGCCGCCCACCAGCAACGACACCTGGCGCAGGTACGGGGTCGCCCCCGACAGCGCTGCCACCGGATTGGCGGCGTTCTGGATGATCCAGTCGGTCGTCGCCCTCACCTCGGCGAGTGCGCCCGCCAGGGCGGCCCGGCTCGCGGACAAGATCTCGTGCTTGCCGAGATGGGCGTCGAGGGATGCGATGTCGTCGAAGAGGCGTCCCATCACGGCGCCTCCCCTCATGCCGAGCTTGCGACCGACCAGGTCCATCGCCTGGATCCCGTTCGTGCCCTCGTAGATGGTCGTGATGCGCGCGTCGCGGTAGTGCTGGGCGACGCCGGTCTCCTCGACGAAGCCCATGCCGCCGTGGATCTGCACGGCGGTCCCCGTCAACTCGACCGCCATGTCGGTGCCCCATCCCTTCGACAGGGGCGTCAACAGGGCGGCCATGTCGGCGGCACGCTCGCGCTCGTGGGCGTCGGGATGGTGCGCCGAGATGTCGAGGCACGCGGCGTTCCAATAGATGAGGCGACGGAGTGCCTCGATCGTGGACTTCATCGTCAAGAGCATCCGCTTGACGTCGGGGTGATCGACGATGCGCGAGCTCTCCCCCGCCGGCGCACCGGGTGCGCGACCCTGCCGACGCTGGACCGCGTAGTCGAGTGCCTGCTGGTAGGCGCGCTCGATCAGGGCGAGTCCCTCGAGACCGACGCCGAGGCGGGCCTGGTTCATCATCGTGAACATGTAGGCCATGCCGCGGTTCTCCTCGCCGATGAGGTAGCCCACCGCACCGCCCTCGTCGCCGTAGGAGAGCACGCACGTGGGGCTCGCGTTGATCCCCATCTTGTGCTCGATCGACACGCACTTCACGTCGTTGCGCTTCCCCGGTCGCCCGTCGGCATCGAGGATGAACTTCGGCACGATGAAGCACGAGATGCCCTTGGTGCCCGGGGGTGCGTCCGGGGTGCGCGCGAGCACGAGGTGGATGATGTTGTCGGCCATGTCGTGCTCGCCGAAGGTGATGTAGATCTTGTTGCCGGTGATGAGGTAGGTGCCGTCGTCCTGGCGGACGGCCCTCGTGCGCACTGCTCCGACGTCGCTGCCCGCATCCGACTCGGTGAGATTCATCGTCCCGGTCCACTCGCCCGAGATCATCCGGGGCAGGTAGGTCATCTTCTGCACCTCGTCGCCGTGGTGCATGATCGCATCGATCGCACCCTGGGTGAGCAGGGGCGCCATCGTGAGCGCCATGTTCGCCGAGTTCATCATCTCTTGGATCGCGATGTTCACGAGCCACGGGAACCCTCCACCGCCAAGGCCGGGGTCGAATCCGATCGTTCCCCATCCGGCGGCGACGTAGTCGGCGTAGGCCTCGCGGAACCCGGGCGGCGTGGTCACGGACCCATCGGCATTGCGCGTGGCGCCCACGGTGTCACCCACCCGGTTCAGCGGGGCGAACTTCTCCTCGAAGAATCGCGCGGCCTCGGCAAGCAGGTCGGCCACGACGGATCCGTCGACACCGGAGAAATCGGGCAGAGAAAGAATGTCGACGAGGCCACTCTGGCGCTCGAGCACCCACATGATGTCGCCGAGCGGCGCCTTGTAGACGGTCATGCCCGCGCCTGCCATCCGGTGAGCACCTGCCAGTCGGCCGAGCGCGCGGCCACCTGCTCGGGTGTCATCTGCAGGGTCGACTCGGGGACCATGTCCGCGATTGCTCGACCTTGTGCGTAGTGGTGGGGGTTGCCCACGCCGGCGAAGAGTTCACGGCGCACCGCCACCTTGTCGGACTGGGGCGCATCGTCGGTGAAACCCCACAGATGGAGTGCGAGATTCAGGTCGTGCACCACCGGCGCGCGGCCGAACAGCGAGGCGCGCCGGAGTGCGATCAACGAGCACCCGCGGAGGATGTCGTCGAGGTCCTCGCCGGTGTGTGCTCGCACCCGCCCGCGCGCACGCTCGGCGAGCGTGATCACATAGCCCTGGTCGGGCCCCTGGTAGCCGAGGCGCTCCCCCGCGGGCTGGCGACCCTCGATCTCCCCGGGGCGACCGGGCTCCCACGCCCCGGGGACGTGGTCGGGCGACTCGTAGTAGCGGGGCGTCTCCACGACCGGGACTCGCGCGTGACGGGGTGCTGCCATGGTCCAAATCTATTGGGTGTCGGTCGCGCGCCGGCGCTCCGACGGTGTGACGGGTTCAGCCCCCCGAGTGGAGCAGGCCATAGACCAGCGACTCCTCGAGAGCCTGCCACGAGGCCTCGATGATGTTGGTCGAGACCCCGATCGTGGTCCAGGAACGCTCACCGTTGGTCGCATCGATGAGAACGCGTGTCACCGCGCCGGTCGCGGTCGCACCGTCCAGGATGCGCACCTTGTAGTCGGTGAGGTGGATCCTGGCGAGCTCGGGATAGTGCGCCAGGAGCGCGGCGCGCAGGGCGGCATCGATCGCGTTGACCGGTCCGTTGCCCTCTGCGACGTGGACATGGCGCTCCTCTGCCACCCACACCTTGACCGTGGCCTCGGTCGTGAAACGACCGTCGGGCGACTCGTCGGTGATGACGCGCATGGACTCGACCCGGAAGGCCTCCTGGGTCCAGCCGGCGGCGCGGCGCATCAGCAACTCGAGAGAGGCATCGGCCGCCTCGAAGTGGTACCCCTCGTGCTCGAGCCGCTTCAGGTCGTCGATCACCTGGTTCACCGCCGCCCCGTCCATCTCGAGTCCGAGCTCCTGGGCCTTCATCTGGATGGTGGCGCGACCGGCCATCTCCGACACGACGAAGCGGGTGCCGTTGCCGACCGTCTCTGGATCGACGTGCTCGTAGGCGTCCTTGGCCCGTGCGATGGCCGAGACGTGGAGCCCGGCCTTGTGCGCGAACGCGGACGCACCCACATAGGGCGCTTGCGGATTCAGGGGCCGGTTGAGCACCTCGGCCACGTGGTGGCTGACGGCGGTGAGGTGCGCGAGGTGTCCCTCGGGCAGGCACTCGAAGCCCATCTTCAACTGCAGGTTCGGGATGATCGTGGTGAGATTGGCGTTGCCCGTGCGCTCGCCGAGACCGTTCAGCGTGCCCTGCACGTGGCGAACGCCCGCCTGCACGGCCGCCATCGAGTTCGCGACCGCGCACCCGGTGTCGTCGTGGCAGTGGATGCCCAGGATCGCATCGGACCCCACGTGCTCGCGCACCCGCGCCACGGCCTCTGCGATCTCGTGCGGGAGCGAGCCACCGTTGGTGTCGCAGAGCACGAGGTGCGTCGCACCGCGCATCAACGCGGCCTCGACCACGCGCATGGAGAACTCGGGGTTGTGCCGGAACCCGTCGAAGAAGTGCTCGAGGTCGACCAGGACCCGGCGACCCTCGCGCGTGAGGAACTCGACCGAGTCACCGACCATCGCGACACCCTCGTCGAGGGTCGTCTGCAGGGCGGTCTCGACGTGGTAGTCCCAGGACTTGGCGACGATGCACACAGCCGAGGTGTCGGCCTCGACGAGGTTGCGCAGCGTCACGTCGTCGTCGACCTTGCCGCGGGGACGGCGCGTCGACCCGAACGCGACCAGGATCGAGTTCCGCAGCGTCAGTTCCCTCGCTGCGCGGGCGAAGAACTCCACATCCTTGGGATTGGCGCCCGGCCAGCCGCCCTCGATGAAGTCGACGCCGAGGAAGTCGAGTTGCTCGGCGATTCGCATCTTGTCCTCGACCGTGGCCGAGACACCCTCGACCTGCATGCCGTCGCGCAGTGTCGTGTCGAAGGTCTCCACCTTCTCTGTCGTGCTGGTTGTGTTCATCGTGTTCTCCGTGTCGTGTGCGGGGAATGAAAAAGCCGCCCGGAGGGCGGCCTGTCTGCGCACGTCG
>VGAK01000031.1 GCA_016870775.1 Actinomycetota bacterium | reverse complement strand
TGTCCGGCCTCGTCGCGGAAGGTCATGCGGTAGATCGTCAGGCTGGGAACTGCGTCGCGGACGGTGACACCAGATCGCGCCCATGCCGCGAGGGTGCTCGCGGCGCTCTGGTAGCGCGACGGCCCGTCCCGCTCCATTGGATAGTCGACAAGCACGATGTTGTGCGGTGATGCGGTGGCGAATTGATCCCTCTCGATTTCGCCGAAGACGTCGTACGGGGGTGAGGTGTGGTCGGTGACGTCGGTGACCCCGGCAAAGTGAACAGCGTCGAAGGGCTCGAAGCGGGGCATGTGCCTAGGGTGTCACCTGTGGAGTCATCCAACAAAACCGCGAGTCGGGCCGAATGAGGGTCCGTGTGGTGCTGCTCGACATGGACGGCGTGGTGTGGCTCGCACACCGCGAGATACCCGGTTCCTCGGAGGCAGTGGAGATTCTGCGCGCCTCGGGCGCGATCGTGGGCTTCGTGACGAACAATTCGTTCTCCACGCGAGACGACCATGTCGGTCACCTGGCTGCGATGGGCATCGAAGCAGGAGCCCATCTCTACACCTCCGCGATGGCGGCATCGATGGTGGTGCCCGCGGGGGCGAGGGTCTTCCTGTGCGGTGGCAGGGGTTTGGCCCAGGAGTTGGAGAGAGTCGGAGCCGAGGTGATCCTGGCTCACGAGAACAGGGGAGTCGAGCACGTCGACTCAGTCGTTGTGGGGCTGCACCTGGAGATGGACTATGGGACCGTGTCCGACGCCGCGCGGCTCGTACGCAACGGGGCACGGTTCATCGCCTCCAACGCCGATCCCGTGTATCCGACGCCGGATGGCCCCGTTCCCGGTGGTGGCGCCGTTGTTGCCGCGATCCAGACGGCATCTGGAATCGCACCCCTCGTGACGGGCAAACCGCATCGCACGATGGTCGATCTCGTGGTGGGCTCGCTCGGTCGCCTCGACACCGGTGATGTCTGGTTCGTGGGTGATCGCGCGGACACTGATGGCGGATTCGCGGCGGCCCTCGGGTGCCGATTCGCCCACGTCCTGTCGGGGACGGACATCGAGGGGAATCCGACCGCCGATCTCGTGGCGAGGGATCTCGCGGCGGTCGCCGATCACCTCGTCGGGGGGAACCGTTGAGGACGCGACTCGATGCGGCAATGGTTGCGAGGGGACTGGCGGCATCGCGGGGCGAAGCGACCGATTTGATCACCGCGGGAAAGGTGACGGTCTCGGGTGCGCCCGCCACCAAGGCCTCGCGATTGGTCGAGCCCGGGGAACCAATCGTGGTGTTGGCGGAGAGGCGTTGGGTGGGTCGCGGAGCGCAGAAACTCGAGCACGCGCTCCTGCACTTCGGGATCGATGTTGCCGGCCGGGCGGTGATCGATGCCGGCTCGTCCACGGGCGGGTTCACGCAGTGCCTGCTCGAGCGGGGCGGGCGTCTCGTGGTGGCGATCGATGTGGGGACGAACCAGTTGCACGAGTCCCTCCGCGCCGATCCCCGCGTGGTGGTCCGCGAAAAGACCGACATCCGCGGGGTGGAGGCGTCATCCCTCCCGGGTCCGTGTTCGTTGTTGGTGGCCGACTTGTCGTTCATCTCCCTCGTGACGGTGATGCCGACGTTGATGTCGCTCGTGGCCCCGGAGGCTGGTCATCGGACCTGCGAGATGATCCTGCTGGTCAAGCCCCAATTCGAGGTCGGTCGGGCCGAAGCGGCCCGCGCCAGGGGTGTGATCCGGGACGAGAAGTTGCGGAGCGAGGCCCTGGACCGGGTGGCCCGGTGCGCAGAGGGGCACGGTGGCACCGTCGTCGGCACTTGCCAGTCCCCGATCACGGGCACGGAGGGCAACGTCGAATTCCTGATGCACACCAGACTCGTCCGGTGACCGTAACTTTGACGGGGTGGCGTCAAGCACTGTGATCGGTCTCGTGGTCCATCGGTACCGCGATGATGCGGTGGCACTGGGCGAGGCTGTGTCGAGTTGGGCACGCACCCGGGGTCTCGAGGTCGTGGATCTCGAGGGTGCCGATCCAGTGCCCGATCTGGTCGTCTCGATCGGTGGGGACGGCACGATGCTGCGTGCCGTGAGAGCCCTCCGAGGCGAGCCGGTCCCGATCATCGGAGTGAACATGGGGTCCCTCGGATACCTCGCCGATGTCGAGGCCGACTCGGCCATCGGGGCGATCGATACGTGGTTGTCCGGCTCGCCCGACAACGCGTGCAGAGTCGAGGACCGGATGCTGCTGGATGTCTCCGTGGATGACGCCTCGGGTGGCCCCTTCTCGGCACTCGCACTGAACGAGGTCGTCCTCGAGAAGCGCGATGCCGGTCACACTGTTCATCTCGCGGTCGAGATCGACGGCGCACCATTCACCACGTATGCAGCCGACGGATTGATCATCGCGACCCCCACCGGCTCGACGGCCTACTCGCTCTCGGCGCGAGGGCCGGTTGTGTCGCCGAGGCTCCGTGCGATCCTCGTCACCCCGGTGTCTCCCCACATGTTGTTCGACCGCTCGCTCGTGCTCGATCCGGGCGAGGCGGTGAGGATCGAGGTGCTGGACAACCGCGCCGCGACCGTCTCCCTCGATGGTGTGTCGCTGTGCACGCTCGACACCGGGGGAGTCGTCACGGTGGCAGCAAGCGACAAGACCGCCAGATTCGTGCGATTCGGCGCGGCCCGGTTCCACGAGGTCCTGAAGTCGAAGTTCGGACTCGCGGATCGTTGACCGCCCGTGCTGGTCGAACTCTCGGTCGAGAATCTCGGGGTGATCGAGTCGGCACGCGTTGATTTCGGTGGGGGTTTCACCGCCCTCACCGGTGAGACGGGCGCGGGCAAGACGATGCTGGTCGAGGCGATCGGCCTCGTCGTGGGGCGGCGCGCCGATGCCGACGTGATTCGGGCTGGCTGCGACGAGGCGCGGGTCGATGCCCGCTTCACGAGATCAGACGGCAGCGAGGTGATCCTGACACGCATCGTCCAACGCGGGGGCAAGTCGCGCGCCTACGTCAACGGACGGATGGCAACGGTGGCTTCCCTCGCCGAGGTGGGAACCGACTTGCTCGACATCCACGGCCAACACGCCCACCAGCGGCTCCTCGGCGTGCCCGCGCAACGTGGAGCCCTGGACGCGTTCGCAGGAATCGACCTCTCCGATCTTTTCGATGCGCGCGACCGGGTCGCCGAATGTGAGGCCGCCCTCGCGGCAATGGGCGGCGATGACAAATCGAGGGCACGTGAGATCGATCTCCTGTCGTTCCAGTGCACCGAGATCGACAGTGCCGGTCTCGAAGACGACGAGGAAGATGTCTCACTCGACCGGGAGGAGAGCCTGCTCACCGATGTCGTGCGGACGCGCGAGGCACTTCTTGCCGCATCGGAGGCGATCGTCGGGGAGGACGGCGCCTCGGGGCCCCTCGGGGCGGCGCTCACGGGGCTCCGGTCCGTGGACGGTCTCTCACAATGGGCCGAGAATCTGTCCGGCCTCATCGCTGATTTGGTCGAACTGGGTCGTGATATGCGCACGAGGGGCGACGCGGCCGAGGAGAATCCGGAGCGATTGGCGCAGATTCGCGAGCGTCGCCAGTCCCTCAGGGACCTGCGTCGGAAATACGGTGACACTCTCGCCGATGTGCGTCATTTCGGGGTCGAGGCCCGGGCCCGCCTCGACCTGCTCGAGGGCTGGTCTGAGAGAGTCAGCGTCCTTGAGGCCGAGCGAAAACGCGCCCACGAGGCCCTGGCGAGGTGCCAGAGAGTCGTGGGGGGTGCGCGGCGAAAGGCCGCGCCAGAGCTCGCAGAGGCCGTTCAGGGGCGTCTCAAGGCACTTGCAATGGCGCATGCCCGGCTGACCATCGCCGTTGGTGACGAGTCGACCGATCCCGCGGGCGACGCGGTGACCTTCATGCTGGCGGCGAACCCAGGGGCGCCTGCGCTGCCCTTGTCGAAGGTGGCCAGTGGGGGTGAATTGGCGCGCACAATGCTGGCATTGCGTCTCGTGCTCGCGGGAGAGGCGGGCACGATGGTCTTCGACGAGGTCGATGCCGGAATCGGGGGCGAGGCAGCGGTGGCGGTCGCACGAGCCCTCAGGGAGCTCGGCGGGGCGCACCAAGTGTTCGCCGTGACCCATCTTCCCCAGGTCGCAGCGGCGGCACACCAACAGGTCTCAGTCGTCAAGACCGTTCGCAAGGGCTCCACCACTGCAGAGACCGTCATGCTCGCGGTCGAGGCGCGGGCAGCCGAGATCGCCCGGATGATCTCGGGTGGAGTGGCGGACGGGACTGCGACGGCCCATGCGAGGGACCTCCTGGCGAGCCTCGGTTCGGACCGCGAGGGCAATTGATTCCTCGAGGGTGGTCGCAGGACCGGCCCGAATGGTTATGATGTAATCCCGTTGGCGGTGCGAGTTCGACGGGAGAAGCGATGCCCAAGCACATCTTTGTGACAGGGGGTGTCGCCAGTTCCCTCGGCAAGGGTCTCACTGCATCGTCTCTCGGGCGTCTGCTCAAGATGCGTGGACTCCGTGTGACGATGCAGAAGTTGGACCCGTACATCAATGTGGATCCGGGGACGATGAATCCATTCGAGCACGGTGAAGTCTTCGTGACCGACGATGGCGGTGAGACCGATCTCGACCTGGGCCACTACGAGCGATTCATCGACGAAAACCTGACGCGCTCCTCGAACGCGACCACCGGCTCGATCTATCAGGCGGTCCTCGCGGCCGAGAGACGCGGCGATTATCTCGGCAAGACGGTGCAGGTGATCCCGCACATCACCGATGAGATCAAGCGCCGGATACGGCGGATCGCCACCGACGACACCGATGTCGTGATAACCGAGGTCGGTGGCACCGTCGGCGACATCGAGATCCTCCCGTTCCTCGAGGCGATCCGACAGTTCCGCAACGAGGCCGGGCGTGACAATGTGTGCTACCTGCACGTCACCCTGGTGCCGTTCATCGGCCCGAGTGGCGAGCAGAAGACCAAGCCCACCCAGCACAGCGTCACGGAGCTGCGTTCCCGTGGAATCCAACCCGATGTGATCGTGTGCCGCAGCGAGGAGCCCCTCAGCAGCAGTCTCAAGCGCAAGATCTCGCTGATGTGCGACGTCGACACCAACGCTGTCATCAATGCTGCCGATGTGCGCAACATCTACGAGCTCCCCCTGATCCTCCACGAGGAGGGACTCGACGGTGTGGTCTGTGAGGTGCTGCGCCTAGACGGCGAGCCAGACCTCACGGCGTGGGAGACCCTCGTCAACCGTGTCGACGAGTCGGTCAAGCCCGTGAGGATCGGACTCATCGGCAAGTATGTGGACCTGCAGGATGCGTATCTCTCCGTCGTGGAGAGCCTCAAGCACGCCGGCTTCCACCACGGAGCCAAGGTGGACATCGATTGGATCCAGGCTGAGGAAGTCGAGGGATTGCTCGGGTCGGGTCGCTTGAACGGCCTCGACGGGATGGTGATCCCCGGGGGGTTCGGCCCGCGGGGCATCGAGGGCAAGATCGCCGCAGCCGCGCACGCCCGCGAGAACCTGGTTCCGTGCCTGGGTTTGTGTCTCGGGATGCAGGTGATGACGATCGAGTTCGCGCGCCACGTTCTCGGGATGTCCGACGCGAACAGCACCGAGTTCGAACCATCGACGACTCATCCCGTGATCGACCTGATGGTCGACCAGCGGGACGTGACGATGAAGGGTGGAACGATGCGACTCGGTGCGTACTACGCGGTTCTCCAGCCCGGAAGCAAGGTCGCCGAGGCGTACGGTGAGACCGTGGTCAGTGAGCGCCATCGTCACCGCTACGAGTTCAACTACACGATGCGCTCGCGCTTCGAGGAAGCAGGAATACTGTGCAGCGGCACGTCGCCCGACAAGCGCCTCGTGGAGTTCATCGAGCTCGTCGACCACCCGTTCTGGGTCGGCACACAGGCCCACCCCGAGTTCAAGAGCCGACCCGACCGCGCCCATCCGTTGTTCCGCGAACTGATCGGTGCCGCACTCGTCCACCGGGAACAACGCCTCGCATCGGCCCGCTCCGAGACATCGCGGGTGAATTGATCGCACCGGTCCCGACGAGCCGGGATCGCCGCGGTGGTTGATGCCATGAACGGCACTTTCTCGGTCGACTCCGACGAGTCGCTGCACTCGTGGTACGTGTTCGGCTTGGTGCGACGCACTGTCGTGGCCCCGTCGGGACAGCGTTTCGAGCGGACGTACGTGTCGACTCCGGGGGCGGTGGGGATTGTCGCACTCACCGACGAGGGCTCGGTGCTGCTCGTTCGTCAGTACCGCGCGACCGTGCACGACTCGATATTGGAGATCCCCGCGGGGATGCGCGACAAGCCGGGCGAACCTGTCGAAACCACCGCCGAGAGGGAACTGCGGGAGGAAACGGGCTTCACGGCACGCTCGTTCACTCGGCTCGGCTCGATCCTTTCGTCCCCCGGCGTGTCCGACTCGGTCGTGGAGATCCACCTCGCGGAGGGCCTCACCCGCGGTGTCCCCGAGCCGCATGGCCCCGAGGAACAGGAGATGGAACTCTTGGAGATTCCCCTCGGGGAGGCTCTCTCCATGGTCGACGACGGCAGGATCACAGATTCCAAGACGGTGGTGGGCCTGCTGTTGGCCGCGCGCTCGCGCCCGGATTTGGCGACCCGGGCCCGCTGATGGCGGGCACCCGGACACCTGCAACAGGTGGTTTTGGTGCGTCGGAGCGCGACGGGGTCCTGGTCGATCGTTTCTGTCGTTGGCTGTCCGTGGAGAGGGGCCGCAGCGACAACACTGTGTCCGCATACCGGCGCGACATCGCCGCTTGGCTGGCTCACCTCGCGAAGACGAAGAGAACGCTCCTGACCGCCAAGGTCGCCGACGTGGCGTCGTTCGTCGATGCCTTGATGGTGGACGGAAGTGCCGCGTCGACGGTTGCTCGACGACTCGCCGCGGTGCGGATGCTGCACCGATACCTCGTCGCGGAGGATCTGCGCGACGACGACCCGACGTCCTCGGTCGAGGGTGTGAGGGTGCCAAAGGGGGTCCCCAAGCCGCTCGACACGGCTGAGGTGGATGTGATGCTCGGCTCGGTGACGGGGGAGTCGGCAGAGAACATCCGTGACCGTGCGCTGCTCGAGTTCCTCTATGCCACGGGGGCGCGGATCTCGGAGGTGTGCGGGCTCGACCTGGATGACCTCGACATGACCTCCCGGGTCGTGCGCCTGTTCGGCAAGGGTGCGAAGGAACGTCTGGTGCCCTTCGGATCGCAGGCTCACGCACGTCTCGCCGACTGGCTCGGCACGGGCGGGCGATCGATGCTCGTCCCCGATGCCTGGCGAAACCCGGAGGATCGACGAGCGGTGTTCCTCACCGTCACCGGCCGCCGGCTCAACAGGCAGAAGGCATGGAATGTCGTTCGTGAGGCCGGACTCAGGGCCGGGATCCGTCGCGAATTGAGTCCCCACGTGCTTCGACATTCGTGCGCCACCCACATGCTCGAGCATGGGGCCGATCTCAGAATCGTCCAGGAGATGCTCGGCCATGCGTCCATCTCCACGACACAGATCTACACGAGGGTCTCGACCGAACGTCTGTGGGCCGTGTACCGCGGTGCGCACCCGAGGGCGGGTTGATGACAGATTTTCGGCCTCTGCATCTGGCGCGCCGGGCTGTGAGCTCCTTTGCGAACCACGAACCCGACCGGGCAGAAGCCGAGCGTGCACGAGCAATCCTCAGTGATGCCGAGTTCATGCTCTGGTCCACGATGCCCGGCCGCGACCGGCGGCATTCGTTGCAGGTCCTCTCACGCTTCGACGTACTCGTCCCTGGGGCACAACGATGGGCGCGTGCCGCTGCTCTCTTGCATGATGTCGGCAAGACCGAGAGCAACCTCGGCTGGATGGGACGAATCGCCGCAACGATCGTGGGGCCGCGGGGTGCACGCTTCCGGAATTACCACGAGCACGAGGCCAGAGGGGCAGCCCTGCTGCGGAGTCTCTCCGATCCGCGCACGATCGCTCTCGTCGTCTCGGATGACCCGACAGACCCGCTCGCAGACGCCCTGCGGCAAGCCGACACGATCTGAGGCACGCGCGAGGTCCGGCATGGAGGGGACGCGTGCGCACCGTGTGCGGAGCCCGGCTCGATGCGGTCGGGATCGGCCCTCAGGTGGACGGCATCAGACCGATTGCGGTGTGCACGCGCGCGAGGGTGGCGGCCGCCACCCGCTGGGCGCGGTCGTTGCCGACCCTGACGAGTCGTGCGAGTTCGCCACGGTCGGACAGCAAATCGTTGTACCTATCCCGAATCG
>VGAK01000030.1 GCA_016870775.1 Actinomycetota bacterium | reverse complement strand
GCCGTGTCGCCGCGCCAGTTGACCCTGCCCTCTCGGTCCACGAGCCGGCCGCCCGCGGCCTCCACGATCGGGATCAGCGGCGCGATGTCGTAGGGCTCCAGCCCGATCGCATCGACGGCGATGTCGACGGCGCCCTGGGCCACCAGCATGTGCTGCCAGAAGTCGCCGAATCCGCGCACGCGCTTGACCGACCTCTTCAGGTTCTTGATCCACTCGCCGTACCCCGCCTCGCGCCACGCAGCGTTCTCGGTGATCGAGAGCGAGGCCTCCGAGAGATCGCTCACCTCGCTCACCCGGATCGGTGAGCCGTTGCAGTGGGCGCCGAGTTCGCGTCCACCCCACCAGCGGGTGTGCATCGCGGGCGCCGACACGACACCCACCACGGGTCCCGCGTCGGCATGCACGAGCGCGATCATCGTGGCCCACACCGGCACACCCCTCACGAAGTTGCTGGTCCCGTCGATCGGGTCGACGACCCATGTCCACTCAGAATCGCCACCGGTGCCGTGTTCCTCGCCGAGCCACGCGTGGTGGGGGCGCTCGCGACGCACTGCATCCATGATGATGGTCTCGGTTCGGCGATCCACCTCGGTCACCTCGGTCGCGTTCGCCTTCAGTTCGACGGAGAACTCCCGGGCCTGGAACCGGGGCAGTGTGAATGCATCGGCCAGATCGGCGAGCCCGAGAGCAAAGGTCAACTCGTCGCGCAGGTCGCTCACCAGCGCAACGCTAGGTGAGGAGCGAGGCGGCCGCGTCGGCGATTCCGGCGGCATCGAGGCCGAACTGGGCCAGGATCACGTCGGGCTTGTCGTGGGGGATGAACTTGGTCGGCACCCCGAGGACCGTCACCGGCACCTGGGCGATCTCGCGCACCGCCTCTGAGATCGAGAATCCGATGCCACCCTCGCGGAAGCCGTCCTCGCAGGTGACCACAGCCCGGTGGCGCGCGGCATCGGCGATCATCTCCGGATCAAGGGGGGCACAGCACCGCACGTCCCACAAAGTGGCCGAGATGCCCCGGGATGCGAGGTCGGCGACGGCCCTCTCGGCGGCGCCCACCATCTTGCCGATGGCCAAAATGGCGACCGAGCCGTCGCCCGTCGTCATGGATCTCGCCGACAACCCGGATCCCACATCACCCTCGGGGACATGGCGTGCCTGGCCCTTCGGGTAACGGATCACGACGGGACCAGAATCAGCGAGCGTCATCGCGTCGCGGAGCATCTGTTGGAGGTCCTCGGTCGATGACGGGGCGAGCACGCGCATCCCGGGGACCTTGGCGAGCAGCGTCATGTCGTAGATGCCGTGATGGCTCGGTCCGTCGTCGCCGGTGATGCCGGCCCGATCGAGACAAAAGATCACCGGCAGACGGTGCAATGCCACGTCGTAGACCACTTGGTCCCACGCACGATTGAGGAACGTCGAGTACAGCGCAACCACCGGACGCAACCCGCCCATGGCCATCCCCGCGGCCGCGGTCACCGCATGCTGCTCGGCGATGCCGACATCGAAGAAGCGGTCGGGGAACCGTGCTTGGAATTGGAGCAGTCCGGTCGGCCCGGGCATCGCAGCCGTGATGGCGACGACACGCGGATCCTCGTCGGCGAGCTTGAGCAGCGCGTCACCGAAGGCCTGGGTGTAGCCCGCGGGACCGGCCTTGGACGGACCCGCGATCGGGTCGAAGGTCGGGGTGTCATGGAGGTGCTTCTCGTCATCGTCCTCGGCGGGGAGATACCCGCGACCCTTCTGGGTGAGCACGTGCACGATGATCGGTCCCTCGCTCTCGCGCGCGATCGCGGCCCGGAGCGCATGCTCCAACTCGCCGATGTCGTGTCCGTTCACCGGACCCACGTATTGGACTCCGAGCGCCTCGAAGAACCCCGGCGGCTGGAGGAACTCGCGCACCGCTGCCTTCACGGCCTCGAGTCCCTGCTCGGCCTGACGACCAACGACGGGGAGATCGCGCAGGAACGACTCGATCCTGCGCTGGCGACGCACATACACGGGGTTCAATCGGATGTTCGTGAGGGCGCTGGAGAGCCTGCCCACCGCCTTGTCGGCGACACGCTCCAACTCGCCGGTCTCGTCCCGCGGGGCCGAGGCCATCGCCGTGAGATTCGAGACGGTCGGGGCGTACGAGCGCCCGTTGTCGTTCAGGATGATGATGACGCGACTCTTGGAGTGCCCCAGATTGTTGAGGGCCTCGTACGCCATGCCACCGGTCATCGACCCGTCACCGATGACCGCCACGATGTGGCGGTGCTTGGCCGCCCCGGCATCGCGCGCCACGGCGAGGCCGTGCGCATAGGACAGCACCGTGGATGCGTGGCTGTTCTCGATGAAGTCGTGCCGGCTCTCCTCGCGGCTCGGGTATCCGGACAGCCCGTCCCGCTGGCGCAGCCTCATGAACCCCGCGCGACGGCCGGTGAGGATCTTGTGGACATAGGCCTGGTGGCCGGTGTCCCACAGCACGGCATCGAGGGGTGACTCGAACACCCGATGAAGCGCGATCGACAACTCGACCGCACCGAGATTGGAGCCCAGGTGACCGCCGGTGTTGCTGACGGCGTGCACGATCAGGTCGCGGATTTCGGCGGCGAGGTCGTCGAGCCTCTCGGCTGGCAGGGCCCGCAGGTCGGCGGGGTCCTGGATTCCCTCGAGAAGAGCCACGGTCGAAAGGCTACGGTCGCCCCGTGGCGCGCGACGTCTTTGATCTCAGCGGGAAGGTGGCTCTCGTCACCGGCGGCAATGGGGGCATCGGCCTGGGGATGGCGAGGGGCCTCGCCGGAAAGGGCTGCGACATCGCCATCTGGGGCACGAACGCCGCGAAGAATTCCGCCGCGAAGGCCGAACTCGGGGCCCTCGGTGTGCGCGTGGTCGAGATGGTCTGTGATGTCGGCGACCAGGAGCAGGTGCGCACGTCGTTCGCCACCGTCATCGATGCACTCGGTCATGTCGACGCGGTGTTCGCGAACGCCGGCGTGGGCGGCAGGGCCGAGAGCTTCGCGACCATGACCGACGAGGAGTGGCACCGCGTGATGCGCGTCAATCTCGACGGCGCCTTCTACACGGCCCAGGAGGCGGTGCGCCACATGGTGCCCCGCGGTGAGGGTGGCTCGATCGTGTTCACGACGTCGGGGTCGGCCTACTTCGGACAACAGCGCGGCCAGCACTACGGAGCCTCCAAGGCCGGGATGATCTCGATGATGCGCGCGATCGCCGTCGAACACGCGCGCCACGGCATCCGTTCGAACGCGGTGCTGCCAGGGTGGATCGAGTCGGAGATGACCGCACCTGCTTTCGGGTGGGACACCTTCGTGTCGAAGGTGTTGCCGCGGGTGCCGCTGCGCAGATGGGGCGACCCGGACGACTTCTCGGGGATCGCGGTCTACCTCGCGAGTGATGCGAGCCGCTACCACACGGGCGACGTCATCACGATCGACGGGGGATACCACTCGTTCTGAGTCCTCGCCCCCGATCGACCCTCGTGGTGGTCGAGAGGGTCGCCGCTCAGGCGCCCGAGGCCGGGTGGCCGGCGATGTGCTCGGCGAACTTGCGATCGAGTCGCGCCTGGTTCCAGCGGTGGATCCAGCTGCCCACGGTGAATCCGAGCACGAGCACGATCAAGCCGCCCACGCCATCGATCCAGTAGTGGTTCCCGGTCGCGATGATCGTGAACAGCGTCGTGGCCGGATAGACCATCACGGCGATCTTGGTCCATCGCTTCCGCGTGAGCGGGAACATCCCCACCGCACACCAGAGCGCCCAGCCGATGTGCAGGCTCGGCATCGCGGCGTACTGGTTCGACATCGAGGCGACCTTGGAATCGCTGAAGTCCCAGGGACCGCCTACGTCCTTCATCGTGTCGACGAAGCCGAAGTTCGTCGCGCCGTTGTAATTGCGCAGTTCGTGCTCGATGCAGGCTCCACCGAAGTCTGCCGGGGGGCAGGGTGCGTCGAGGAGTCGCGGCGGCATGAGCGGAAAGAGTGCGAATCCCACGATGGCCAACCCCGTCATCGCCGCCAGGGCGTTGCGGAACAGGGGGAAGACGTCCTTGCGGCGCCGGAAGAGCACGATGAACACCCCGATCGTGACGACGAAGTGGGCCGTCCCGTAGTAGGTGTTCAGCACCTTCAGGAACCACTCGTGCGCGAGGAACCACTCCTGGATGGTTTCCTCGTGGTACAGCCCGACCGCGCGTTCCACCCGGATCATCTTGACGGCGTTGTTGAACGCGTGGAGTGGGACGTCGGTGTCGCTCACCTTGACGGAACCGAACCGGTTCCTCGTCAGCGTGTAGAGGAAGTAGAAGGAGCCGATGACCAGCACCTCTTTCCACCACTTGGTGTGGTGCTCGCGGACGCGGGGCGTCGTCGACGTGGAGACCGTCTCGGGCATCACCTCCGCAATCGTAGGGTGCCCCCGGGTGGCCGTGGGGCTGTCCGTCGCCGCCCCGTGCCGCACCGCCGGGACTCGGTATTCTGGCCGACATGAGCATCACCGATCTGTCGCACGAAATCGATTCGACCATGCTGGCGAGGGTGCTCGCCACGGGCAGGTCCACTGGAGCGGAGTTCTCGGAGATCTTCATCGAGGACAAACGTTCCACCGGAGCCGGTCTCGACGACGGCAGGGTCGAGGAGGTGACCAGCGCCCGTGACCGCGGCGCGGGCATCCGTGTGATCAGCGGCGAGACGACCGGATACGCCCACACGGCCGATCTCTCCGAAGCCGGTTTGGTGGCCGCCGCCGAGGCCGCCGCGGCGGCTGCGTCGCGCGGGGATGGCGCCGTGCACACGGTGTCGCTCGGCCCGTTGCGTCGCCAGAAGGTGAACGAGGTCCGGATCGCGCCCCAGGGCGTGCCGAAGTCCCAGAAGGTCGCACTCCTCATGATCGCCGATCAGGCCGCACGTGCCGTCGATGGCAGCATCGTGCAGGTCTCGGCCGGATACTCCGACGCGACGCGCCGGATCCTCGTCGCGAACTCCGACGGAGTCTTCGCCACGGATGAACAGGTCCGCACGATCCTTCGCGTCTCGGTGGTCGCCGACGGTGACACCGGAATGCAGACGGGCTACGACTCGCTCGGCCACACGATCGGGTTCGAACTCTTCGACGAGGAGAGTGTCGCCGAGTTGGCCGAGCGCGCCGCGCGCCAGGCGGTCACCAAGTTGCGCGCACGACCCGCACCGAGCGGCGCTATGCCGGTCGTGATCAAGCACGGGACGGGGGGGGTGCTCTTCCACGAGGCGTGTGGCCACGGACTGGAGGCCGATCTCGTGGCGCGCGGCGCGAGCGTCTATGCGAATCGCGTCGGCGACCTCGTCGCCTCACCACTCGTCACCCTCGTCGACGATGGCACGATGAGTCGCGAGTGGGGCGCGATCGGGATCGACGACGAGGGCCACACCGCTCAGCGCAACGTGCTGATCCAGGACGGGATCCTCACCGACTACATGTGGGACCACATCCGCTCGCGCCGGGAGGGTCGCCGCCCGAGCGGCAACGGCCGCCGACAGAGCTATGAGCACCTGCCGATGGTGCGCATGACCAACACCTACGTGATGAACGGGGGGAGCGACCCCGACGAGATCGTGCGTGCGACCGACCGCGGTGTCTATGTCGCCAAGCTGGGCGGAGGGTCGGTGAACACCGCAACCGGTGACTTCGTGTTCGGCATGACCGAGGCCTACCTGATCGAGAACGGGGAGATCACCGAGCCGCTGCGCGAGGGCAACCTGATCGGCAACGGTCCCCAGGTGCTCGCCGACATCGACATGCTCGGCAACGACTTCGCCATGGGCAATCCCGGCACGTGCGGCAAGGATGGGCAGGGCGTCCCCGTCGGTGACGGCCAACCCACGTTGCGCGTCACCTCGATGACGATCGGCGGCACCGCGGCATGAGCCGCCACGTGGTCGAGGATCTCCAGTGCATCGCCGATGCGATCGTGGGTGAGGCGCGCCAGGGCGAGCAGATCGAGGTGTCGGTGTCGCGGTCGCGCGAGACCGACATCCGTGTGTACCAGGGTGATGTCGAGCATTTCGTCTCCGCCCAGAGCCAGGGAATCAGCGTTCGCGTGATCGTCGAGGGACGCACCGGGTCGTCGCGATCCGGCACCCTCGAGGAGGGATCGTGGCGCGAGGTGCTCGCCGAGGCCCGTGAGAATGCCACGCTCGGGTCGGTCGACGAGTGGGCCGGCCTCGCCGAGCCCGATGGAGTGCCGATCGTCGAGCAGGTGCTCTGGGACGACGCGCTCGCCGCCTTCGCGACCGCCGACAAGATCGAGATCGCCAAGCGACTCGAGCAGGTCGCGGTGGGGGTCGATCGCCGCGTGCGCATCGACGACTCGAACTACACCGACTGGTCGAGCGAGGAGGCCTTCGCGACAACGAAGGGGATCCGGTCGTCGGGTCGCTCCAATTCGTGCCACGCCTCGGTGAGCGTGTTGGCAGACGACGCGGGGGAGACCCAGACCGGGTGGGCCTATGCGATCGGGAAGAACCCCGCGCTGTTCGACCTCGATGCCGCCGGCGCCAAGGCCGCAGAGCGTGCGACGCGCCTGCTGGGTGCGGTGAAGCCGGCCTCGAGACGCACCACGGTGGTGCTCGACCCGATGGTGACCGCCCAGCTCCTCGGCATCATCGGCTCGACCCTGAACGGCGAGAGTGTCGTCAAGGGCCGCAGTCTGTTCGCCAACCGCCTCGGAGAGGAAGTGGCCAACCCCCTGGTCACCCTCGTCGACGACCCCACCGATTCGCGCGCCTACACCGCATCCGAGTTCGACTCAGAGGGCCTGGCTGCGCGCCGAAACGTGCTCATCGACCGGGGTGTGCTCGGCATGTTCGTCCACAACAGCTACTCGGCCCGTCGCGCCGGCACGACGAGCACCGGCAACGCGGTCGGTGCGGGGGTCGGTTGCCTCGCCCTGCAGCTCGCCCCCGGCACTGCGTCGCAAGAGGACCTGATCGCCGGGATCGACGAGGGAGTCCTCATCATCTCGGTGCAGGGCCTCCATTCGGGCGTGAACACGATCTCGGGCGACTTCTCCACCGGTGCATCGGGTGTGATGATCCGCAACGGTCGTCTCGCCGAGCCGGTGCGCGAGTTCACCATCGCCTCGACGCTCCAGAGGATGCTCCAGGATGTCGTCGCTGTCGGTGGGGACATCGACTGGCTCCCGATGCGCGCGACCGGGCTGAGTCTCGTGGTGTCCGACGTGACGATGAGCGGCGCCTGACGATGCCTGCTCCCTCCCCGGCGGCGATCGCGCGCCATCCGCACCTCGCTGAACCGAGGCGACCGGGATGGGTGCGCGTGGACATGCACTCCCACACGATGTTCTCGGGCGATTCCACCACGACCCTGGAGGAGATCCGTGCCGCGGTGGAGGAGTCGGCGATCGACGTGCTGTGCGTGACGGACCACAACGCGATCGAGGGTGCCGTGCGACTCGAGAAGGTTCTCGCCGGGCTGTGCCGCGTGATCGTGGGGGAGGAGGTCCGCACCCACACCGGTGAGGTGATCGGGTTGTTCCTCACCGAGAAGATCCCCTTCGGCGCCAACGCCCACGACACGGCGCGCCAGATCCGCGACCAGGGCGGGATCGTCTACGTGCCCCACCCCTTCGACCCGATGCGCCGCAACATCACCGAGGATTCGCTCGTCTCACTGACGGCCGCGGGTCTCGTGGACGCCATCGAGGCGCACAACTCGAAGACCTCGCTCGCCTCGCTGAATCGCCGCGCGCTCGAGTTCGGCGAGGCGCACGGTCTCGCGCTCGGGTCGGGAAGCGACGCGCACGTCCCAGATGCGCTCGGCAGTGCGTTCGTCGAGATGCCCGACTTCGACAGCCCCGCGGATTTTCTCCTGAAGTTGCGCGAGGGGCGCGTGGTGGGCCACCACTGGGACAAGGCACGACCCTGGTCGCCCCGCATCGTCCCGAGCGTGTCCGAGCAGGGCTGAGGGGCCCCGCTGACGGGGTTCTCAGCCCCGGCCCTCAACCCCCCGCGACCAACGACACGTCGCCGGCTCGCGATGCCGCCGCCACGACCGCGGCGGCTGCGGGGTCGACAGCGACTGTGAGTGGATCGAGCGAGGCGACCACCGCTCCCTCCGCGAGGGAGAGTCCGTTGGCCACCACGTCCACGCCTTGGCCCACCGAGAGCGGGGGTGCGACCACGTCGTCGGGGATCGCCACGGTGCGCCACCCCTCCGGGACGACCGCAACATCCTTTGCGAGCAGGCCGTCGGTGATCATGGTCCGAGGTGCGACATTGACGGCGAGCCGGGCGCCGCTCGGCAGGGCCGACAGCGCATCCTCGGCCGCGAGGGCCCGGGGCAGGGACACCGAGGTGACGGCGTCGGTGTCGATCTCCTCGCCGGCATCAATCGTGCGCGCGGCGAGGAGCACGGGGACCTCGCTCGCCCATTGCTCGCGTGCCGCGTGGGCGGACCCGACGAGATGGGCGGTGAACGCACCGATCCCGACCGAGACCGTCAGCACCGCCACCATCTGGGTGCCTCGGCGCCGCTCGAGTCGGGTGATGAGGCGCTCGATGAGCGGCCCCGGCCGCCACCTCGCACCCTTGGGGACTCGTCCACGCATCTGGGCTGCACCTCCTGGTGTGGCCGGTGTGTGCGTGCGTCCCTGCCGATGGCGGGAGCCGCCCGACGCAGCCCTCGAATCGCTCGGGGTGCCGGGGAATCAGTCCGCCGACGACGCGGTGTTCGCCGATGAGGTCGTGTTGGACGACGGGGTCGTGCTCGACGGCGGGGTCGTGCTGAGGTCGTGTTGGACGACGGGGTCGTGCTCGACGGCGGGGCCGTACTCGAGGCGGTGTCCGATGAGGAGGTCTCGCTCGACGACGAGCCCGACGAGCCCGAGGATGAACTCGACGACGAGCCCGAGGATGCACCGGACTTGGAGTCGGTCTTGTAGAAGCCCCCGCCCTTGAAGGTGATGCCCACTGGCAGGAAGACCTTCTTCACGGGTCGCATCGTCCCGTCGACGGGATGGAGGGCCTCGGTGAGGGTGTCGTCGGTGAAGTCCTGCTGCACCTCGATGGTCTCGCCGGTCTCTGCGAACTTGTAGACGTAGGTGGGCATCGTTGTCTCCGGGGGTCGGAACGGGCAGTCCTGCGAGCGCCAAATGGTACCGGGGTAGCGTGGTCTTTCGTGAGGGCGACGACCGCAGTGATCCCCGCCGCGGGCCTCGGGACGCGCTTCTATCCGGTGACAAAGGCCGTGCCGAAGGAACTGCTCCCCATCGTGGACGTGCCCGCCATTCAGTTGGTCATCGACGAGGCCATCGCCGCCGGGTGCGACCACATCGTCGTGGTGTCGCACCCGTCGAAGGGACCGATCGAGCGCTACCTCACGCCCGACGCGACCGTGGTGGCCAAGGTGCGGGACTCCGGGCGGACCGAGATGGCCGATCGGCTGGCGTGCATCGGCACCGAGGTGCGTGTGACGGTGGTCCACCAGGACGCACCCCGCGGACTTGGACACGCCGTCGGGTGTGCGCGCGCGGCGGTGGGTGGAAACCCCTTCGCGGTCCTCCTGCCGGATGAACTGATGGGGGATGCGAACCTCCTCGTCGCGCTCGTCGACTCGGTCGACGCGACCGGGGTCGGCGCGGTGGGGTTGATGCGCGTCCCGGCCGACGAGGTCAGCGCCTACGGCGTGGTCACGCCGTCGGCGGCATCACCCCACGAGGGCCCCTTCCAGATCGTCGACGTGGTGGAGAAGCCCCGACGCGAGGATGCCCCCAGCAACCTCATCATCATCGGTCGCTACGTGCTCACACCCGACGTGTTCGAGGAGATCGACCGTCTCTCGCCGCAGGCGAACGGCGAGATGCAACTCACCGACGCACTCCGTTCCCAGTCGGCTACGTCGCCATTGACGGGGTTGTTGAACCGCTCGAAGCGATGGGACACCGGCACGCCCATGGGGTGGCTCATTGCGGTGGTCGACATCGCCCTCGAGCGCCCCGACGTGGCCAATGCTTTCGGGGCATGGTTGCGCCAGAGGGTGGATCCCTGAGGCCTCAGGTCGACGTGTCGCGCCGGAAGGTCCCGTCCTCGTCGACCACGAACCCGAATTCGTCCACCGTCGCGGTGCGCTGGCCACCGCCGGCGAGCGAGGTGTAGGTCCACACCGATTCCGTGTCGCGCGTGTAGCGAACGGGGCGGGTCTCCACCGCGAGTGTCTCGACATCGATGCACACCACCTGCAGATCGGCGCTGTCGCCCACGTGCAGGGGGAGTCGGTGCGTGATGATCGAATTCGTGAACGGGGTGCCCGCGAAGTCGATGTCGATGCAACCGTCCATTTCGGTTCGGTGCGCACCGTTCATCTCGCCCCAGCGGCCGTGGCCGTCCGTGGCGAGCCACAGATCTGGCTCGGCCATGTCGCGAAAGAGCAGCATCTGCTGGACGTGCCACCTGGCCGACAGACGGAGCACGACGGTGGCAACATCGGCCAGGAGTGCGACCTCGGCGGTCCACCCCTCGTTCTCCCACCGGAGCGACACCCCACCGGCGGGCGTGCCGTCCCATGTCGTCCAGCGGACTCGGCGCCCCGAGGCGGGCAGGGCCCGGTAGTTCGCCATGGAGACGGTCTACCGCATCCCGATACCGTGACGAGCCGTGGTGCCATTGGAAGAGGTGAGATCACTGGTGATGGCGCGGTGTCCCGCGCCGCGCCCGACGGCGATGACGCGGGCCGAGTCTCGCGGTCTGGTGCTCGCGGGTCCGGTGATCGCCCAGGAGCGTGTCCCCCCGTTCGCCAACGCCGCTGTCGATGGGTATGCGCTGCGTGCCGCCGACACCGAGGCCGCACCGCTCGAGTTGCCGGTGGTCGGCGAGGTGGCGGCCGGTGCCGTCAGCGACCGCGGTGTCGAACCGGGCACGGCGATCCGGATCATGACCGGGGCGCCGCTGCCGGAGGGGTGCGATGCGATCGTGATGGTCGAGGACACCGAGAGACTCCCCGGCAACCGGGTGATGATCGGGCGCAGTGTCAAGGTGGGCGATGGCATCCGCGGGGCCGGCTCCGATGTGGTCGCGGGGGCGTCGTTGTTCGGTGCGGGCACCGTCGTCACCCCGATGGTCGAGGGCGTCCTGGCCAGTGTCAACGCCGGTGCACTCGAGGCATTCCCCAGGGTCAGGGTCGGTGTGATCTCCACCGGGGATGAGCTGGTCGACAACGGCGGCCCGCTCGCACCCGGGCAGATCCGGGAGTCGAACCGTGCGATGCTCGTGCGCATCATCGCCGAGGCCGGTGCCGAGTCGCTGGATCTGGGAATCGTGCGCGACGACGAGTCGCTGCTCGAGTCCGCGCTGCGCGGGGCGGTCGATGAGCGAGGGTGCGACGTGCTGGTCACGAGCGGGGGTGTGAGCATGGGTGACTACGACGTGGTCAAGACCGTGCTCGGTCGCATCGCCGACATGTCGTGGTTCCAGGTGGCGATGAAGCCCGCAAAGCCCTTCGCATTCGGGACCTTGGTCTCGGTGTCGGGGCGGATCGTGCCGGTCTTTGGCCTGCCGGGCAATCCCGTCTCGTCGCTGATGAGCTTCGAGTTGATCGCACGGCCGGCACTGCGCGCGATGATGGGTCACCCAGAGCCGTTCCGGCCGGTCGTTCGTGCGGTTCTCGACGAGACACTCGCGCGTCGCCCCGATGGCAAGGTGCACTTCGATCGTGTGCACGCACGATGGGGCAGCGATGGCCGCGTGCACGTGGTGCGCACCGGCCCGCAGGGGAGCCACCAACTCGCATCGACCGCGATCGCAAATGCGATCATCGCGGTTCCCGACGGTGAGGGGATTGCTTCGGGTGATGAAGTGGAGTGCACGTTCCTCGGACCCGACTCCGGCCCAG
>VGAK01000029.1 GCA_016870775.1 Actinomycetota bacterium | reverse complement strand
GCCGTCGCGCAGTGTCGTGTCGAAGGTCTCCACCTTCTCTGTCGTGCTGGTTGTGTTCATCGTGTTCTCCGTGTCGTGTGCGGGGAATGAAAAAGCCGCCCGGAGGGCGGCCTGTCTGCGCACGTCGTTGTCGACGTGCGCTAACGAATGATGATGCCGGCGATGCCGAAGCCGATGATGCGGCGGGGGGCAAGCGATGTCATCACGAGTCCAGTCTCGCCGCTCCCCCGCGGATCGTCAACCCCCGGTGTGGACTTCCTGTGGAAAACCCTGTGGCGACAGGGCCAGGACGGTGGACACCGTGTGGACAACCATTCCTGCTGCTGTGCATGAATGGGCCGGGCCGGGTTGCTCGCGACTTCTGCCGGGCCGCTCCGGCGAGGGGAGAGTCGCCCCGTCGGGTCGCGCGTCTGTGGGACGAGACCACCGACCCCCCTTCGGGAAGACCCTGGATGGTCGCCACAGATGCGCGCCAACATGCAACGAGCACGACCGGGCGGCCCCCGAGGAACGCGATCACGAACTCAGATGGGTTCGCACCAGTGGCGGTACTGGGGCACCTTGCCCCGCACGGCCTGTGCGTAGATGTCGGCGACGGCCTTGGTGATCGGCCCGGGGCAGTTCACCGCCCGGTCGTCGACCGAGTTGATCGCCGACACCTCGGCGGCGGTGCCGGAGCAGAAGATCTCCTCGGCGACATAGAGGTCTGACCGGGCGATGTTCTCCACGCGCACCTCGTGGCCGAGTTCGCGGGCGATCGCGACCACGCTCGACTGGGTGATGCCCTCGAGCGCCCCGGCCGCGAGCGGAGGGGTCAGGATCGTGCCGTTGCGCACGACGAACAGGTTCTCCCCCGTGCACTCCGACACGAGACCCTGGGTGTTCAGAAGGATCGCCTCGTCGTAGCCGGCCTTGAGCGCCTCGACCTTGGCGAGCGAGGAGTTGGCGTAGTTGGCCACGGTCTTGGCCGCCGGCGGGAGCATGTTGTGATCCAGGCGCGTCCACGACGAGATCTTCATCCGCACGCCCTTGGTGAGCGCGTCATCACCGAGATAGGCGCCCCAGGGCCAGCAGGCGATGGCCACGTCGACGGTGCACGGCAGCGTGTTCAGACCCATCTCGCCGTAGCCGTAGTAGACGATCGGGCGCACATAGACCGACGGAAGACCCGTCGAGCGCACGGTGTCCTTGGTGGCCCGGATCAGCTCATCGACGCTGTAGGGGATCTCCATGCCGAGGATCTTGGCGCTGTTGAAGAGCCGCCCGATGTGCTCGGTCAGCCGGAACACGGCGGTGCCTTCTTGGGTCTCGTAGGCGCGGATGCCCTCGAACACTCCCGTTCCGTAGTGGAGCGTGTGGGTCAGCACGTGCACCTTCGCGTCGTCCCAATCGACCAACGTTCCGTTCATCCAGATCTTGGGTGTGGGGACCAGCGTGGGCATGGTTCGCTCCTTGCGTGCGAGATGGCGAGATTACTTGGCGCCCACTCGGGCAGCCACGGCATTTCCGATCTCGACGGTGGTCCCCGCCACCGGATCGGCGCACGCGGCGCGTATCCGGTCGGCGGCGGGGGTCTCACCGAGGAAATCGAGCATCAGGGCCGCCGACAGGATCGCGGCGGTCGGGTTGGCCTTGCCCGTGCCCACGATGTCGGGGGCTGAACCGTGCACGGGCTCGAACATCGACGGCCCGGTGCGCGCCGGGTTCAGGTTCGCCGACGATGCGAGTCCGATGCCACCGCTCACGGCACCGCCGAGGTCGGTGAGGATGTCCCCGAAGAGATTGTCGGTCACGACCACGTCGTAGCGGTGCGGGTCCTGCACGAAGTAGATGCAGGCGGCATCGACGTGGTTGTAGGCGGTGCCCACCGACGGGAACTCGGCCGCCACCGCGTCGAAGGTGCGCTGCCAGAGATCGCCGGCGAAGGTGAGCACGTTGGTCTTGTGCACGAGGGTGACGTGCCTGCGCTCGCGTCGCATGGCCAGATCGAAGGCGTGGCGGATGCAGCGCTCGACCCCCATGCGCGTGTTGACGCTGCCCTGCGTGGCCACTTCGTGGGGCGTCCCCCTGCGCAGCACACCACCCTCGCCCACGTAGGGGCCCTCGGTGTTCTCGCGGATCACCACGAAGTCATGCGCGGCGGCGTGCCCCGGTGCGGTGCCGGAGAACGGTCGCTGGTTCACGTAGAGGTCCAGCTCGAAGCGCATCTTGAGGAGCAACCCGCGCTCGATCACCCCCGGGGGCACCTCGGGCGTGCCGACGGCACCGAGCAGGATCGCATCGAAGGTCCGCAGTTCGCCGAGTGTCGCGTCGGAGAGGATCTCTCCGTCGCGCAGGTAGCGGGCACCCCCCAGATCGAAGTCGACGGTGTCGATCGCGACCCCGGCAGCGCGCACCACCTTCACCGCCTCGGCAGTGACCTCCGGCCCGATGCCGTCCCCGCCGATCAGTGCGATGCGATGTGTCCCTCGTCCCATGGGAAACCAATCTACGAGCCGCCGATAGCCTGCCCCGCATGGCGAAGCGCGTGCTCTCCAAGGCGACGTACCAGCGTCTCGAGGCCGAGATCACCCATCTCGAGAAGGTCGTGCTGCCCGAGGTCGCGGACAAGATCGGTCGCGCCCGGGAGCTCGGTGATCTCTCCGAGAACGGCGACTACCACGCCGCCAAGGACGAGTACGGCATGTTGAACGACCGCAAGAACCTCGTCCGGACGATCCTCGAGGACGCCGAGATCGGCGAGCCCGCCCGAGACGGCAGCGTCGGGGTGCTCTCGCTCGTCACGGTCCTGTTCGACGGCGACGACCCCGACATGGCCGAGACCTACCTCATCGGCCACATCGAGGAGCAGGCCGACGGCGTCGAGGTGATGAGCCCGGTCTCCCCGATCGGCAACGCGCTCCTCGGCAGGTCAGAGGGCGACAGCGTCTCGGTGACGCTCGAGAACGGCTCGACCGTCTCGGTCACGATCACCAAGGTGGCGCACTGAACCCGAGCCACGACGAGATCCCGGTCGTGCCCCCGCTCCCCCCGGGCCGGCGAGTCCATCTGCCCGGTCGGGGAACCACCTTCGTGAGGGAAATCGAGGGGCCACCGGGTGCGCCAGCACTCATGCTCTTCCACGGTTGGACCGCGACCGCCGACCTCAACTGGTTCACGTCGTACGAGTTGCTCGGGCGGCACTTCCGCGTGGTCGCCATGGACATGCGCGGCCACGGTCGGGGCATCCGCAGCAACAAGCCGTTCCGGCTCTCGGATTGTGCCGACGACGCGGCGATCCTGGCCGACCATCTCGGCATCGCCACGTTCATCCCCGTCGGCTACTCGATGGGGGGCACGATCGCACAGTTGATGTGGAAGCGCCACGAACAGCGCGTGCGCGGGCTCGTGCTCGCGGCGACCTCGGGGCACTTCGTGTCGCGCCGCGAGGAGCGCGCCGGATTCCTCGCCCTCCAGGGGATCGGCGCGCTCGCACGGGTGACGCCGCGAGCGGTGCGCGAGTGGGTCAGTGACCGGCTGTATCTCTCGCGCAAGACCATGACGTGGGAACCCTGGGCGGCCCAGCAACTGGCCGACCACGACTGGCGCGCAGTCCTCGAGGCAGGTGCGGCACTCGGCCGCTACGACTCGCGCGAGTGGCTCGGCGACGTGGATGTGCCGACGGCGGTCGTGATGACCACCCAGGACCAGGTCGTCTCGCCGCGGCGACAGCGCGTGCTCGCCGAGTCGATCCGCGCCTCCCACGTGCTGGAGGTGCCGGCGAACCACGACGCGGTCTTCGCGCGGGCCGACGAGTTCGTGCCGGTCCTCGTCGAGGCGTGCCTGCGTGTGCATCGCGACGCACTCGACCGCTCGGGCACCCCGTGACCGGCCGATCCCGGCAGGCGCGCGCGATCGGGGCGCGATCGGCGCTGCGTCGCAACGGCCGGATCGCCCGACTCGGCCTGAGACTCGGGCTCGGGCACGCGTCCACCTCGGCACGCAAGGTGTTCGCCTCGGCGCAGCGCCGCGAGTCGCTCTCGCGGGACCGCGAGTTGCGCACCGCCCGGCAGGTGGCGACCGAGCTGGGCCAGATGAAAGGTGCCCTCATGAAGCTCGGCCAGATGGCCAGCTACCTCGACGACGGCCTCCCCGAGCCCCTGCGGCACGCGCTCGTGCAGTTGCAGTCCCAGGCCCCGCCGATGTCGGTCGATCTCGCGCGCGCAGAGATCGAGCGCGAACTCGGGGCCCCGATCCACGAGTTGTTCGCCGCCTTCGACGACGAGCCCATAGCGGCGGCCTCCATCGGCCAGGTCCACCGCGCGATCGCGCGCATGCCCGACGGCACCGAACGCGCCGTCGCCGTCAAGGTGCAGTACCCCGGTGTTGCCGAGGCGATCGATGCCGACCTGCGCACCGCCGACCTGCTGGGTGCACTGCTCGCCCTCGGCTTCAAGTCGCTCAATCCCGACGAGATGGTCGCCGAGATCAAGGAGCGCCTCATCGAAGAGCTCGACTACAGGCGCGAGGCGGAGAACCAGCGGCTCTTCGGTGAGTTCTTCCGCGGGCATCCCTTCGTGCACGTGCCCGACGTGCTCGACCGACTCTCGACGGCCCGGGTGCTGACCACCGAGTTGGTGACGGGGTCGACGTTCGACGAGGTCACCGGGTGGTCCCAGGACGAACGCGACATGGCGGGCGAGACGATCTTCCGGTTCGTGTTCCGCAGTCTGTACCGCTTCCGCGCCTTCAACGGCGACCCGCACCCGGGGAACTACCTGTTCCACGGGGGCGGGCGCGTCACATTCCTCGACTTCGGCCTCGTCAAGCACTTCACCGAGGACGAGATGTCGATGTTCAAGGACATGGTCTCGGCTGCCCTGCTCGAGCACGACATGGAGAAGTACCGGCGCATCATCGAAGGTGCCGGGATGCTCGCACCGGACGCCCCGGTCACAACCGAGGAGGCCGGGGACTACTTCGCCCGTTTCTACGAGCCTGTGCGCGAGTCGCGTCCGCTCACCTGGACGACGGGGTACGCGACCTCGATCGTGCGCCACACCTTCGACCGCACCTCCGCCATCGCCCAGTACGCCACGGTGCCGCGCTCGTTCGTGTTCATCCAACGCATCAACCTGGGTCTCTATGCGATCCTCGGTCGTCTCGGCTGCACCGGCAACTACAGGCGCATCAGCGAGGAACTCTGGCCGATGGTCGGCGCACCACCGTCGACCCCGATGGGCGAGGCGGAGGCGCGCTGGCTGGCTGCACGCGCGGCTGGCGAGGTCGTGTAGACATCACCCGGGGACGAGTCGAATCGCCCCGGAGGGGGCATCGAGATGGCTCGGGACATTCCCGCGTTCGGAACACCGGGACGCGACTACTTCCGGCGCATCCTCGACTTGGCTCCCGGGGACGACGGTCCGGTGTGGATGGTGAACTTCATGCACTACCGGGCAGACGCGGCGTACGAGGACGGCTCGCATGGTCTGACCGGTCGTGAGGCCGATGACCTCTACATGCCCACCGCGGTGCTGGGGGCTATCGGTGCGGAGGTCTCGTTCTACGGCGATGTCGTGGCCCAACTCGACCCCAACCCCCCGAGATGGGACCGCGTCGGGGTGGTGCGGTACCCCACGCGGCGATCGTTCATCGAGATGCAGGCACGCCCCGATTTCCAGCAGTTGGTGGTGCACAAGCACGCCGGCATGGAGTCCACCATCATCACGGGATGCCGACCGTTCGAGGCGACAGAGGCCATGCGCCCCGATCCCACGACATGGTCCTCCACCGAGCACCCACCGACCCCCGACGACGGTCCGGTCACGGTGGTCCACATGATGAAGTTCGCACCGGGCGGGCTCGCCGACGGAATGGCGAAGTACCAGGAGAAGGCCGGGCAACTGGTGCGGAAGTACGGCGGTGGACCCGTCGCGATGTTCGAGGTGGAGGGCACGATCATGGGCGACGGCCGCGAGTGGGATCAGGTCCGGTTCGTGTCGTACCCGTCACTGCGCGCGTTCTTGGCGATGGTCAACGACCCCGAGCGCGCCGAGGCACAGGGAAACCACCGGAACAGGGCCCTCGAGCACACCTACTCGGTGGTGGTGCGCGCCGACATCGACACGTTCATCTCGAACGGTGCGGTGTAGCCGGTCGGCGCACGGCACCGCCGACGACCAGTGCTCAGCGCACGGTGACCAGATCGAGACCGATGTCGAGGATCGGCGACGAGTGCGTCAGCGCTCCCACGCTGATGAAGTCGACCCCGGTCCGTGCCACCGCGCGCGCGGTGGCGAGCGACAACCCGCCGCTCGCCTCGAGGAGCACCTTGCGCCCGGTCGCATCACGGTGCGAAGCCGCGATGGCGACCGCCTCGCGCAGCTTCGTCGGCGACATGTTGTCGAGCAGGACGAGATCGGCGCCCGCGTCGATGGCCTCGCGCAACTGATCGAGGTCGTCTACCTCGATCTCGATCGGCAGGTGGGCGGCGCGGGCGCGCACGGCGGCGAAGGCCCCGCGGACGCCGCCGGCCGCGGCGATGTGGTTGTCCTTCACGAGCGCGGCGTCCGACAGCGACATCCGGTGGTTCTGTCCCCCACCGCAGCGCACCGCGTACTTCTCGAGTGCCCGCAAGCCGGGCGTGGTCTTGCGGGTGTCGCGCACCACGGCGCCGGTGCCGGCGATCGCATCGACCCACGCGGCCGTCGCGGTCGCCACGCCCGAGAGATGGCAGAACAGGTTGAGGGCCGTGCGCTCGGCAGTCAGCAGCGACCGTGTCGGTGCCTCGACTGTGGCGAGCACGGTTCCTGCCGCGACACGATCCCCGTCGTGAACCGACGCGTGGAACGTCGCCCCGGGTCCGCACACCGTGCCGATCACCGCGGCCGCGACATCGAGGCCCGCGACGCACCCCGCACCACGCGCACCGAATGTGGCGCGACTTCGCTGGTCGTCGGGCACGGTCGAGACCGTCGTGACATCCTCGCCGCCGCCGAGATCCTCAGCGAGGGCACGCGCGATGAGATCGACGACGGCATCGGGATCGAGACCGACCGAGGCGAGTGCACCGCGGAGGGACTCCGCGATCGGGTGCCCGATCACGGCAGCACCGCGCCGTCGGGGGACTCGACCCGCGACTCGACGGCACGTTCACCCCGCGCGACCACGATGTCGCCGGACTCCAGTCGCACGGTGAGATGGCACGTCCACTCCTCGAGGGGACCGTCGGCGTCGGTGCGACGGTGGCAACCGCGGCTCTCGCTGCGCACGCGCGCCGACTCCACCACGGCGGCCGCGATCGTGAGCATGTTCGTGGCCTCGAAGGCCTGTCGCGTGGGAACCACGCGCGCTGACGCGTTGCGGGCGAGCGTGTCGAGGATGCGTCCGGCATTCCCGAGTCCGACGGGAGTGCGAAGGACCCCCACCCACCGCGACATGGCGGACCGCAGTGCCGCGCGATGGTACGAATCGATCAGCGCTGCGGGCGCAGGGTCTGTCTCTCGTCGTGTCGGTGCCTCGGGCAGGTTCCACGAGAGCGCCCGACCGAGTCGGGTTCCCGCCACGATGCCCTCGGTGAGCGAGTTCGAGGCGAGCCGGTTCGCCCCGTGCACACCGGTGGCGGCCGCCTCGCCGACCACGAAGAACCCGGGCAACGACGTCGTCCCGTCGAGGGTCGCAGCGACGCCGCCGCACACGTAGTGAGCAGCCGGTGCCACCGGGATCAACTCGCGCGCGGGGTCGATGCCGGCCTCGCGGCACTTTGCGGTGATGGTCGGGAATCGCTCCTCGATGCGCTCGATTGCTCGCGCGTCCAGATAGACGTGGTCGTCGACCCCGGCCGGCGCCTCGGACATGCGCTTGGAGATCGCCGTTGCCACCACGTCGCGCGGTGCGAGGTCGGCCTGGGGGTGCACACCCTCCATCACGCGGCGCCCGGCCGCGTCGATGAGGAAAGCGCCCTCGCCGCGCACCGCCTCGCTGATGAGTGCCTGTTGTCCGCGCGCCTCCGGGCCGCACCACAGCACCGTGGGATGGAACTGGATGAATTCCAGGTCGGTCGCCTCGACACCGGCCCGCAGTGCGAGTGCGATCCCGTCACCGGTCACCGCCGGCGGGTTCGACGTCGAGGCATAGACCTGCCCGTAGCCACCGGTCGCCACCACGACTGCGCGCGCGAGGATCTCGCCCACGCTCTCGACCCCACCGGAGGCGTCCAACATCGCCACGCGCACCCCGGCCGCCGTGCGTCGGCCGTCGGCAGTGGTGCCCACGATCAGATCCAGCCCGAAGGCACGCTCCACCACCGTGACGCCGGCGAGGCGCACCGATTCGTCGAGGGTGCGCTGCACCTCGGCACCGCTCTGGTCGCCGCCCGCGTGCACGATGCGGCGGTGCGAGTGCCCGCCCTCGCGGGTGAGTGCGAGTTCGTCGTGGGCGCCCTCGTCGAACGATGCGCCGAGTCGCATGAGGTACCTGATCGCGGTCGGCGCCTCTGTGACCAGGGCGCGCACCGCGTCCTCGTCGCACAGTCCCGCACCCGCGGCCAGCGTGTCACGCACGTGGTTCTCGAGCGAGTCGGCCGGGTCGAGCACGGCCGCGAGTCCACCCTGTGCCCAGTGGGTGCTCCCGGCCGCGAGGGTGTCCTTGGTGACGAGCACCACCTCGCGCATCGGGCGTGCCGCGAGCGCCGCGGACAACCCCGCCGCACCCGAGCCGAGGATCACGACGTCGGTCTCGATCGTCCAGCTCGCCTCCGGGGCGGCGAGGCGCATCGGGACCGTGGTCGGGCTCATCGCATCTCCGAATCCGAGCCGGTGCGCGCCGGCTCGGTCACTCCCCGACCGGCGAGGGCGTGCCGATGGCGATCATCCGCTCCACCGAGGTGCGCGCACGGTCGGCGATGTCGCGCGGGACATCGACCACGTCGTTGCCGGTGCGCAACGCGTTCTCCAGCCTCTCGGGCGTGATCATCTTCATGTACTTGCAGACCGCCGCCCTGTTCACGGGTTCGAAGATGGTGCGGGTGTTCGCGCGGCGCAACTGGTGCAGCATCCCGGTCTCGGTCGCCACGAGCACCTTGACGGCGGTGGTGGTGCGCGCGGCGTCCAGCATCCCGCCCGTGGACAGGATCCGCGTGCGCTCGCGCGGCACGATTCCCTCGCTCGCCAGGTACATCGCGCTCGTGGCGCAGCCGCACTCGGGGTGCACGAACAACTCGGCGTCGGGTTCGGCCGCAACCATGGCCTTCAGGTCCTGGCCGTTGATCCCGGCGTGCACGTGGCACTCACCCATCCAGATGTGCATGTTGCGACGGCCCGTCACGCGCTGGACGTGCGCGCCGAGGAACTGGTCCGGGCAGAAGAGGATCTCGGTGTCGGCGGGGATCGAACGGACCACCTCGACGGCGTTCGACGAGGTGCAGCAGATGTCGGTCTCGGCCTTGACCGCGGCCGTGGTGTTCACATAACTCACGACGACAGCCCCGGGGTGCTCGGCTTTCCACGCGCGCAACTGGTCGGCGGTGATCGTGTCCGCGAGGGAGCAACCAGCGCGCTCGTCGGGGATGATCACGGTCTTGTCGGGCGAGAGGATCTTGGCGGTCTCGGCCATGAAGTGCACGCCGCAGAACACGATGGTCGACTGCGGTGCGCTGGCCGCGATGCGCGACAGCGCGAGCGAGTCACCGACGTGGTGGGCGACATCTTGGATCTCGGGCACCTGGTAGTTGTGCGCCAGGATCACCGCATCGCGCTCGGCGGCCAGTGCACGCACGCGCCCGGACCACGCCACCACATCGAAGGCGCCACCTCCGGTCGCATCGCTCGCCACGCTCCGAGGTTACGGGGGCACCGTCGTGGTCGTGCGCTTGTGAAGCGGCGCACGTGGATCCGTCCGTCACAGGTCAGACACCGGTTGCCACCGGGGGGTCGAACCAGAAGCGCGTGATCGCCTCGGCGAGCGACCCGGTCGCCGAGCCGGGATCCGTCACCACGCTGAGTGGAGCGTCGGCGAATCGCAGGACGCTCGCCACTCCCCCGTCGGCCACCGTGACGACGAGTCGGACGCGTCGTCGCTCGGCGTGCTCGCTGGGGGCGCCATCGAGCGTGCCGTCGGCAGCGAGGGGTGCCGCCCATCCGGTCGTGACGACAGCGGCGGCATCGAACATTCGTGCGAGTCCGCTCGAGGGACTCTCGAGCAACGCATAGACGTCGGGATGGCTGGCGAGGAAGCACAACGAGGTGGTTGCCGCCGTGCGATCGGCGCAGTTCACGCCGTACAGACGCGCACCCGACAACTCGAAGGAGTCCACCGCGGCATGGATCCGCTCCTCCACGGTGACGGCCACTTCCATGATGTCAGCGAGCTCGGCGAGGGTTTCGGGCTTGTCGGGATCCATGGCGGCGGTGTGTGGACCCGGGGCAGTCGTCGGCACCTCCCCGTAGGATGAAAGCGTCGCGCTCGCTCCGTGAGGGACGGTGCGGGACACGGACGAACCAGTGACCGGGCGACGATCCGGCAGAGAGAAGGGCGACGATGGCCAGACCCATGACGCTCCCGCAGAAGGTGTGGGACCAGCACGTGGTCCACCGCGCCGAGGGCGAGGCCGACCTCCTCTACATCGACCTGCACCTCGTGCACGAGGTGACGAGCCCCCAGGCATTCGACGGACTGCGCATGTCTGGTCGCACGGTGCGCAGGCCCGAGCTCACCATCGCCACCGAGGACCACAACGTCCCGACCGAGAACATCGACCAGCCGATCGCCGACCCCGTCTCGGCGCGCCAGGTGCAGGTGCTGCGCGACAACGCCAGGGAGTTCGGATTCACCCTGTATCCGATGGGTGATCCCAGCCAGGGGATCGTCCATGTCATCGGCCCCGAGCAGGGCCGCACCCTGCCGGGCACCACGATCGTGTGCGGCGACAGCCACACCGCCACCCACGGAGCCTTCGGCGCGCTCGCCTTCGGCATCGGCACGAGCGAGGTCGAGCATGTCCTGGCCACCCAGACACTGCCCCAGATGCGCCCGAAGTGGATGTCGATCACCGTGGACGGTGTCGCCCCGGTCGGTGTCACGGCCAAGGACATCATCCTGGCGATCATCGGACGGATCGGAACCGGCGGCGGAATCGGCCACGTCATCGAGTACCGCGGCTCTGCGATCAGGGCGCTCTCGATGGAGGGTCGCATGACCGTGTGCAACATGAGCATCGAGGCCGGTGCGCGCGCCGGCCTGATCGCCCCCGACGACACCACGTTCGAGTATCTCAAGGGTCGCCCGTTCGCCCCGAAGGGCGCCGAGTGGGACGCGGCCGTGGCCGCATGGAGGCAACTGCGCACCGACGACGGTGCCGCATGGGACACCGAGGTCGTGATCGACGCCGCGACACTGCGGCCGCACGTCTCGTGGGGCACGAACCCGGCCCAGGTCCTGCCGATCGACGGGGTGGTCCCCTCGCCCGGCGACGCCGCGGATTCGACCTCTGCCGACACGATCAGCCGCGCACTCGAGTACATGGGGCTCACCGCGGGGACGCGCGTGCGCGACATCGCCGTGGACACCGTGTTCATCGGCTCGTGCACGAACGGCCGCATCGAGGACATCCGCGCCGCCGCCGAGGTCCTGCGGGGCCGCAAGATCTCGGTGAAGCGCGCGATGGTCGTGCCCGGCAGTCACGCCGTGCGCGCCCAGGCCATCGCCGAGGGACTCGACAAGGTCCTGATCGAGGCCGGCGTCGACTTCCGCGAGCCCGGCTGCTCGATGTGCCTGGCGATGAACCCCGACAAGCTCGCCCCGGGTGAGCGCGCCGCCAGCACCAGCAACCGCAATTTCGAGGGTCGTCAGGGGCGCGGGGGGCGCACGCACCTCGTCTCGCCCGCCGTCGCGGCCGCCACCGCGGTCGCGGGTCGTCTCGCTGCACCGGAGGATCTGTCGTGAAGGCGGTGCGAGTGCTCACCGGCCGGGGCGTTCCGCTGAAGCGCAGCGACGTCGACACCGACCAGATCATCCCCGCCGAGTGGTTGAAGCGCGTCGAGCGCACCGGCTTCGAGGCCGGGCTCTTCTCGACCTGGCGCGACGACCGCTCGTTCGTGTTGAACGACGCCCGCTTCGCCGGTGCCTCGATCCTGGTGGCGGGTCCGAGTTTCGGTGTCGGCTCGTCGCGCGAGCACGCGGTGTGGGCGATCCAGCAGTACGGCTTCGACGCCGTGATCGCGCCGAGCTTCTCGGACATCTTCCGCAACAACTGCACCAAGAACGGCCTCGTGCCGGTGGTGCTGCCGATCGCCTCGGTGGAGACCCTGTGGTCGGTGATCGAGGAGCACCCCGACACCGAGATCGTGGTCGACGTGGAGCGCCTCGTGGTCGAGGTGGCGAGCACGGGATTCACCGAATCGTTCCCGATGGATGCGCCCACCCAGCACCGTTTCCTGAACGGCCTCGACGACATCGGGCTCACGCTCGCCCACGCCGAGGCGATCTCGTCGTTCGAGACGCGCCGGCCCGCCTGGCTCTCGCGCTGACGATCAGCCGAATTCGGCGAGGTCCGCGAGTCGCGCGTCGTTCGAGAACACCTCGATCGGCGGATGCAGCGGGAGGCGCAATGCGCGTTGGATGATGCGGCACGTCGTGTGCTGGTTGTACTCCGCGAGCGTCACCGCCCACCCGTCGCGTCCGGCGCGTGCGGTGCGTCCCGAGCGGTGCAGGTAGGTCTTGTGGTCGAGCGGCGGCTCGTAGTGCACCACGCAGGCGATGTCGTCGA
>VGAK01000028.1 GCA_016870775.1 Actinomycetota bacterium | reverse complement strand
GTTCGACTCCATGGTGGGCCTGCGCAACCCCGGCATCATCCGGGTTCCGCTGAGTGAGGTGACCGGGCGCACCCGCACCGTGGATCTGTCGATCTACGACGACGTCGCGAGCGTCTTCTTCGGCTGATTCGCCCCGCTCAGCGGCGTGTCTGCTGCTTGGTCTTCTTCTCGCGCTCGGCGGCCTTGCGCGCCTTGCGGGCCTCGCGCTTTGCCGCCTGTTCGGTCTCGTTCTTCTCGAGCACCGTCGACATCTGCTGTGCGACCGGAGCCGCGAACCGATCATCGCTCGCCACCAGTTGACGGAACCCCTTGAGCGACCGGGAGTACTGGATCACCATCAGGCGCACGGCCTCGAGGCCGAATTTGTCGATCCCCTCGGCGAGGATCCCGTGGATCTGCTCGAGCGTGGGGTTCTCCGAGGCGTCGCCGAGGATCTCGATCGCCCACTGGGTGCACGGTTCGGCGAGCACGACCCCCGCATCGTGCGCGACGCGCCGCTCGGCGATCCCGGAGCGCACGGCGCCACCGAGCGTCGCAGGGACATCGAATGCCGACGCCGGCAGCCCGACGAGGCGCGCAAAACCGTCGCGGAGATCGCCCTCGAGTGCGGTTGCCAGGGAGGCGAGGGATGCGTCGTCCATCGCATCGAAGGCGGTGGAGTAGCGGCGGTCGAGGAGGAAGCGATCGTTCGTCATGGGGAGACGCCAAGGTTAGACAGCAGCCCCCCCGGTGCACGACACCGCGTGTCGACGCTCTCCGTCAGCGCGACAGCGCCTGCAACTCGAGCACCCGCACCCGCCGTGGGAGGCCGAATCGCACGCTCGGCAGAGTGCCCTTCAACCCGAAATTCGAGGTGTAGGTGAGCCGCCACTGCACCGAGAATCTCGCATCGAAGAACCCGTCGCGCTCCTCGTGCGAGGGTCGGAGGTAGGTGTGCATGCACTCGCTCGTGCTCGTGTCGCCGAGACCCGCTCGCCACGCTCGCCCGGGACCCTCGCACACCACCGGGTCGCGCCCGTCGCCCGGGGACCAGATGAGGTGCGTCGGGGTCGCCGTGACCGTCACGACCAACGGTCCCGCCGATGTCGCGATGGAGGCGGTCACGCTCACCGGACGCCACAGCGTGGGCGGCACCCAGAACCAGGTCCCGACGCGCACGACCTGGCGCTCGAGCGGCGGTGCGGTGCGGAACACCAGTTGCGGGATCAGGTCGGATGCACGGTCGCCCGCCTTCTCCACGATGCGTTCGGGTGCGCGCCGTGGAATCCAATGGTGCGTCATGCGGGTGCCACACAGTCGTTCGTAGAGATCCTCGGTGCGCCCCTCGCGTTTGCGCGACGTGGGGTGCTCGATGCGGTGACCACTCGCGGGATCGACGCCGGTGTACTGCCACCATCGGCACGACGGCTGTTCGATCGCGGACCCGTCGAATCGCACCTCGGCGGTGAGGAGTCGGTCGTCGAGTCCGACCGAGCCGTCGGGGCCCTCGGGCACGCGCCCAGCGGCGTGCAGGGCCCGTGCGAGGGCGGGGGACTGCGACCAGCCACCGAGCCCCGGCATCGCCGGCAGGATGGACATCCCCACGCACACCGCTCCCAACAGCCCGGTGGCGAGTGGTCGCCGACGATGTGCTCCACGCATGGGTTGGTCCTTTGTCGATTCCCGGCCTGTGATCCAGAGTCCGGATGCCGCGCGCGGTGTGTGCCGTGGAGGGGCGCCGGTAACATGGAAAAACCCCAAATTCGGGGGAGGCACTATCCCGAAGGTGTCCATGACCGCACGTCATCCAGAACTCGAGGCGGAGCAGGCCTTCATCGATCGTGCCTACGAGTGCCTCGAAGCGTCGAAACGGGATGCCCTCAAGATCCGTGGATTGACCGCCACCGGACCGGGTGGCACGCACCAGGCGCGCGTGGAGCGCAACGCCTTCGACGAGAGCCTCGCCAAGCGCCTCGAGCGGTTGGAATTGGGTGATGAGGCGCTCGTGTTCGGCCGTATCGACCGCTTGGTCGAGGGTCCCGAGGGAACCGAGGCCTTCCACATCGGACGCCTCGCGGTCGCCGACGAGAATCGCGACCCCGTCGTGGTCGACTGGCGCGCACCGATCGCCGAACCCTTCTATCGCGCGACGGGTCGCGACCCGATGGGTCTCGCGCGGCGCCGTCACTTCGCCGTCGAGGGACGAAGAGTCCTCGGGATCGAGGACGAGATGTTCGGCGAGGGCCGCCTCGGGATCGGCGATGACGAGGGACTTGCCTCAGACGATCCTCGCACGGGGATCCGCGGCTACTCGACGCTGATCAGTGTGCTCGAGCGCGGTCGAACCGGCCAACTGGGCGACATCGTGGCGACCATCCAGTCCGAGCAGGATGAGATCATCCGTTCGCACCAGGGCGGTGTGTTGGTGGTGCAGGGAGGCCCCGGCACCGGCAAGACCGTCGTCGCGTTGCACCGCGCCGCCTACCTGCTCTACACGCACCGTTTCCCCCTCGAGGACCAGGGCGTCCTCGTGATCGGACCGAACCGGGTGTTCCTCCGCTACATCGAGCGAGTGCTGCCATCGCTCGGCGAGGCCGGCGTCGACCAAGTGGTGCTCGCCGATCTCGTCGATGATGTGCGCATCGGCGGTGCCGAGGTGCCCGCAGTCGCCCGGGTGAAGGGCGACAAGAGAATGGCGAAGTTGATCGACAAGGCAATCAGCGATCGCGAGCGGCCGCTGCGCAAGGACGCGACCGTTCCCCACGGAATCGGGTTCGTGACTCTCACCGTCGAGGAGTCGGTTCGCATCGTGAAGTCGGCCCGCCGCCGCTATCACCGCCACAACCAAGCGCGTCGTTTCGTCGAGAACGAGGTCTGGTCGGCGATGGCCGCGACCTACCGCGGCGGCACGGATCCCGATGTGCTGCGCGAGTCGTTGCGCGGAACCGAGGCGATGCGGGCCGTGTTCGAGCAGATGTGGCCCGTGCTGACCCCGGCCCAGTTGCTCCACGACCTGTTCGGATCGAGGGCGTTGCTCAATCTCGCCGGTTCGTCCGTGTTCCGCAACGGCGAGTGGGACGTGCTGCACCGACCGCGCTCGGCCAGCCTCGCAGAGGTGCGGTGGACCCCAGCCGACGTCGCCCTCCTCGACGAGGCGCGCTTCCAGCTCGGTCCGCGCCCGAGTCGCAACGGCAGGGTCGACGAATCCGACGAGATCCGCACCTACGGCCACATCGTCGTCGACGAAGTGCAGGACCTCACCCCGATGCAGTTGCGCATGGTCACCCGTCGTTCACTCAGCGGCTCGATGACGGTGGTCGGCGACATCGCCCAGGCCACGGGTCCGCTCGCGCCGAACGATTGGAACGACGTCTTGGCGCACCTGCCCTCGCGCCGGGAACCGCGGGTGGCCGGGCTGTCCGTCGGGTACCGCATCCCCGCCGAGATCATGGTGCTCGCCGACAAGGTGATGAACGCCGCCACCCCCGAGCTGCGCTCTCCTCGCAGCGTGCGCACCGGTGGGGAGGCACCACGGATCGTGCGCGCCGACTGCGGACTCGCCGACACCGTGGTGGAACAGGTGCGCGGCCTGACCGGTGGCGAGGGTGCGGGTCGCGTCGCGGTCATCGCGGCCGAGGCGCAACTCGCCGAGGTGTCGGCCGCGCTCGGCGCCGCGGGAATCGAGCACGGCAATGCCCGCACGACCGGTCTCGAGAACGACGTCACGCTGGTGCCCGCGTCGGTTGCCAAGGGTCTCGAGATCGACCACGTGGTGCTGGTGGAGCCGGCCGCCGTGGTCGCCGACGACCCGCAGGGACTCAGACTGCTCTACGTCTGCCTGACGCGCTCGACGCGCACCCTCACCGTCGTGCACGCGGCGGCGTTGCCGGCCGCGATGGGCTGATCGACCGGGTCAGGGAAGAAGCGTCGCGGCGGACTCGGCGACCAGGGCAATGAAGCGCTGGGCCTTGTCGGCGTCCGCGGGCCGCTTGCGCTCGACCGCGGTGCCGATCAGATCGATGATGCTCTGCACTTCCTCGACGAGGTCGACACCGGCGGCTCGGATTTGGGGCTCCATCACCTCCCAGATCGCGCGTGCCCGGGCGAGCCGCGCCTTGGCACCGGCAGTGTCTCCGTCGACGATCATCTGACCGAGGCCGTCGGTGAGGTCGGCGAGATCACCGAGCAGTTGCTTCACATCACCGGTGGGAGTCGCGGGGACCGTGCTCGGGGTCGTGGTCGTGGTCTCGAGCGGGCCCAGGATCGTCGTCGGCGCACAGGCTGACAACGACACGACGACAACAGCGATCGAGACGAGGGGGAGTCGGCGCACGGTGCCTTCTCAGACAGTCACGAGGATGCGCGAGGTGGCGTATCCATCCACCACCACGCATCGACCGTCGACATCGACGACGAGACCGTCGTCGGGTGCCTTCTCGCCCACGGTGCCGGTGCAGCCGGGCAACAAGCGCGCCTCCTCGAGGAAGTCGAGCACCCCGTCGGCGAACTCGAGCTCCTCGGGAATGCGCGAGACGGTGAAGGTCTGGCCCGGCACCAGGTCGGCGAGCCGCACCGCATCGGGTGCCTCGTAGTTGGAGCCGGGGATGGGGTTTCCGTGCGGGCACGTGGTCGGCCCACCCAGAGCACGGTCCATGGCCTCTTCGACCTCTGCCGACATGATGTGCTCCCACTTGCCCGCCTCGCGGTGTGCGAGCGCCCACGAGAGCCCGAGGATGTCAGTGAGGAACCGCTCAGCGAGGCGGTGGCGGCGCACGACGCGCTCGGCGAGTCCCTGGCCCTTGGCGGTGAGCGAGATCGAGGTTCCGGTCACCCTCACGAGACCCCCGTCGGTCATCCGCTTGATCATCTCGGACACCGACGGACGCGAGACACGGAGCCGGTCGGCGATGCGCGCCTGGATCACCTCGACGTCGTCCTCGCGCAACTCGAAGATGCACTCGCAGTACTCCTCGAAGGCGGGGTGGTGCTCGCCCGGATGTGGCATGTCCCCATTGTACGGGTGATGCACGGGCTGGATACCCTCGCACCGTGGCCGATCACCGCGTGCTCGAGGCGTTCTCACCGGCGGTGCGCCAGTGGTTCGCCACCTCCTTCCCCGAGCCCACCCCGCCCCAGGTCCAGGGCTGGCCGGCGATCGTGGGCGGGTCGAACACGCTCATCTGCGCGCCCACCGGGAGCGGTAAGACGCTCGCCGCGTTCCTCTCCGGTCTCGATCGGCTCATCACCACCGAACCCCCGCCCCCCAAGCAACGCACCCGTGTGCTGTATGTCTCACCGCTGCGCGCACTCGCCTTCGACGTCGAGAAGAACCTGCGCGCACCCCTCGCTGGCATCGCGCTCGCAGGGGAGCGCCTGGGCGTGCAGTTCGGCGAACCGGTGGTGGCGATGCGCACGGGTGACACCCCCGCGCGAGAGCGCCAGCGACTCGCGCGCAACCCACCGGATCTCCTCATCACCACCCCGGAGAGCCTCTATCTCATGCTGACATCGTCGGTGCGCGAGACGCTCGTCAACGTCGACACCGTCATCATCGACGAGATCCACGCACTCGCACCGACCAAGCGCGGTGCGCACCTGATGCTCACGCTGGAGAGGCTCGAGGAGATCACGAAGGCCCCGCCGCAACGGATCGGGCTCTCGGCGACCCAGCGTCCCCTCGAGGAGGTCGCGCGGTTCCTGGGTGGCCAACGCGACGGACAACCCCGCGCCGTCACCATCGTCGACACCGGGGTGCGAAAGACCCTCGAGATCGATGTCGTGGTGCCCGTCGAAGACATGGGCGACCTCGGGCGCGAGACGACCGAGTTGACGAGTGGCCCGGCGACGGCGGGGCTCTCGCCGCGGCGCACCAGCATCTGGCCGAGCGTGTACCCGCGCATCCTCGACCAGATCCTCGAGCACCGCTCCACCATCATCTTCTGCAACGCGCGTCGCCAGGCCGAGCGCCTCGCGGCGAACCTGAACGAGTTGGCCGAGGAACGCGGCATCGGGGTCGACCCCGCCACCGGTGCGGTGCGCGAGGAACTGGTGAAGGCCCACCACGGATCGCTCGCGCGCGAACAACGGGTGGTCATCGAGGACCAACTCAAGCGGGGGGCTCTGCGCGGCATCGTGGCAACCTCCAGCCTCGAGTTGGGGATCGACATGGGCGCCGTCGATCTCGTCATCCAGGTCGAGTCGCCCGGTGCGGTGAGTCGCGGCCTGCAGAGGATCGGGCGTGCCGGACACAACGTGGGCGAGCCGAGCCGGGGAACGATCTATCCGAAGCATCGTCACGACCTCCTCGAGACCGCGGTGGTCACGCGCCAGATGCTCGAGGGACGGATCGAGGCCACCCGCTACCTGCGCAACCCGCTCGACGTGCTGGCCCAGCAGATCGTGGCGCATGTCTCGGTGCACGGCGACACGAGTGTCGAGTCGCTCGCCGCGATGGTGCGGCGAACGGCCGCATTCGCCGACCTCGCCGACGACGTCTTCGAGTCGGTGCTCGACCTGCTGTCGGGTCGGTATCCGAGCGAGGAGTTCTCCGAGTTGCGGCCGCGCCTCGTGTGGGACCGCATCGCGGGCACGGTACGGGCCCGCGACGGTGCACAACGCCTCGCGGTCACCAACGGTGGCACGATCCCCGACCGCGGACTGTTCGGTGTGTTCCTGCCCGATGGCATGCGAGTGGGCGAGCTCGACGAGGAGATGGTCTACGAGTCACGGCCCGGCGAGACGTTCCTGCTCGGTGCCTCGACGTGGCGCATCGAGGACATCACCTTCGATCGTGTGGTGGTGACACCCGCACCGGGCGAGCCGGGCAAGATGCCCTTCTGGCACGGGGACAGGCTCGGGCGACCCGTGGAATTGGGGCGCGAGTTGGGTGCGTTCGTGCGGTCAGTGCGCACCATGGATGCCGAGTCGGCCGCGGCCCACCTGCGCGAGACCCATCTGCTCGACGCGTGGGCGGCCGAGAACCTGGTGCGCTATCTCGCCGAGCAGGCCGAAGCGACCGGGGTGGTGCCCGACGATGCGACGATCGTGGTCGAGCGGTTCCGCGACGAGATCGGTGATTGGCGTGTGTGCATCCACAGCCCCTTCGGCACCCCGGTGCACGCCCCGTGGGCGATGGTGCTCGAGCGCACGCTCGGCGAGCGGTGGGGCATGCGCGTCGAGACGATGTGGAGCGACGACGGGATCGTGATCCGCCTGCCCGAGGCCGTGGAGTCACTCGACGCGAACGACCTGGTCCTCGACCCCGATGAGGTGCGCGGAATCGTCACCGACACCGTCCCCCAGACGTCGCTGTTTGCGGCACGGTTCCGCGAGTGCGCCGCGCGCGCCCTGCTGCTCCCGCGGAGGAGACCCGACCAGCGCACGCCCCTGTGGCAGCAACGCCAGCGCGCCGCCGACCTGTTGACCGTGGCGGCGAAGTATCCGACCTTCCCGATACTGCTCGAGACCACCCGCGAGTGCCTCCAGGATGTCTTCGACGTGCCCGCGCTGTGCGACGTGCTCGGGCGCATCCGGTCGCGCGCGATCCGCATCGTCAGTGTCGGGACACCGAAGGCATCGCCCTTCGCCCAGTCGCTGCTGTTCAACTGGATCGCGGCCTACATGTACGAGGGGGACGCTCCGCTCGCCGAACGACGTGCCGCCGCGCTCTCCCTCGATCGTGATCTGCTCGACTCGCTCCTCGGCGCCGAGGAACTGCGCGAACTCCTCGACCCCGGCGTGGTGGCCGATCTCGAGGCCGAGTTGCAGCGCCTCACCGACGACCGTCGCGCGCGCACCACCGACGAGGTCCACGACCTCCTGCGTCGCCTCGGTCATCTCGGTGTCGACCAGGTCGCTGCGCGCTGCGAGCCCGGGATCGACGCGGCTGCCGCGCTCGCCTCGCTCGTGACCGATCGGCGGGCGATCGAGATCACCGTGGCGGGCGAGCGGGTCGTTGCTGCGGCCGAGGACGCGGCTCTCTACCGAGATGCGCTCGGGTGTGCGTTGCCACTCGGTCTGCCGCGCGCCTACACCGACCCCGTTCCTGGGCCCCTCGTGCACCTGGTGGGGCGCGCCGCGCGCACGAGGGCGCCCTTCACCACCGCCGAGATGGCGGCCAACTTCGGTGTGACCCCGGAGCGCGCGGTGAGCGCACTGGAGTCGCTCGAGAGCGAGAACCGGCTCGTGCGCGGTGAGTTCCGGCCCGGTGGCACCGAGCGCGAATGGTGCGACGTCGAGGTGCTCAGGCAGCTGCGCCGGCGCACCCTCGCTGCGCTGCGGCGCGAGGTGGAGCCGGTCGAGCAGGCCGCACTGGCGCGGTTCCTGCCCGCTTGGCACCGGATCACCGACCCGCGGCGCGGTGCCGACGCCCTCGTGAGCGCGATCTCGGTGCTGCAGGGAGCAGCCATCGTGGCCTCGAGCCTCGAGAGCGACGTGCTGCCGCTGCGCGTGCGCGGCTACCGGCAGTCCGATCTCGACGAACTCTGCGCCGCCGGTGAGATCGTGTGGGTGGGTGCCGGTGCGATCGGCTCGGCCGACGGTCGTGTCCGCCTGTACTTCGCCGACCAACTCGCACAACTCGCACCGCTGACGGAACGACCCGATCCACCGATTGGCGCGGTGCACGATTCGCTCCGGGTCGCGCTCGAGACGCGCGGTGCGCTCTTTTTCGGTCAATTGCGCGCCGCAGCCCCCGCCGCGAGCGACACCGAGGTGCTGGCGGCTCTGTGGGATCTGGCGTGGGCCGGCGAGGTCACCAACGACACCTTGTCGGCGATGCGCGCGTTGCTGGCCGGCGGCAAGGGCAGCTCGCGCACCGGCGCGCGCACCCCGCGCGCGGGACGGCCCCGACCGGGTCGGCTCTCCCGCGTGGGACCTCCCACCGGGGCGGGCCGCTGGAGTCTGGTGTCGTCGATGGCGACTCCGGCTGCATCGGCCACCGAGGCGTCGCACGCGTGGGCACTCCAGATGCTCGAGCGCCACGGTGTGGTCACGCGCGAAGCGGTGATGGCCGAGTCGCTCACCGGCGGATTCACCAGCATCTATGGCGTGCTCAAGACGATGGAGGAGCGGGGTCAGGTGCGCCGGGGCTACTTCGTCGACGGCCTCGGTGCCGCCCAGTTCGCGATTCCCGGTGCCGTCGATCGTCTCCGTGAGGTGCGCGAGGGCATCGACGGGGCGCTCCATCCCGGGGACGTGCCCGCAGCCACGGTGCTCGCGGCCACCGAGCCGGCACAACCCTTCGGTGCGACGCTTCCGTGGCCCGATGCCGAGGGTCGCCCCACGCGCAGTGCCGGATGCGTGGTGGTCGTGTCACAGGGTGATGCGCTCGTGTGGTTCGACCCCCGCGGGCACCACCTCATCGTCTTCGATGAGTCGCGCATCGACATGGCGTGCGAGTCGTTGGTCTCGCTGGTCAAGGATGGTCGTCGGCGCGGGATCGAGGTGCGCCGCGTGAACGGTGCCGAACCCGCCGCCGGGTCGACCGTGGTGTCGGCACTCGAGCGTGCGGGCTTCGCGCGCGGATACCGCGGCTGGTCACTGCGCGACTGAGCGAGCAACCCGTGACCGGCGCGCGACCGGTCAGGGGCGAGTCAGGGTCGGCGGGCGGACCCGATCGAGCGCAGACCACCCCAGGCGAGCGCGGCGAGTGTGCGCCCGAGCGCGTCGGGATCGAAGTCGCGGCCCGTCGAGATGACGTGGCGGCTCACCGTCTCTGCCATGCCGACGAGTCCGACGGCGAAGGTGACTTGGTCGGCGGGCGAGACGTCGGCCGCGATGAGGGGCGCGATGTTCGAGGCCGCACTCCTCTCGAACTCGGCGACGATCCCGGCGAACTCCTCGTCGACCCGCTCGCTCGACTCGAACAGCAGCGCGAACGCGTCGTGACGCTCCGACACCCAGCGGAAATAGGCGACCATCCCGCGCTCGGTCTGCTCCCGCGGGTCGCTCGTGCCGGCGACGGCTTTGGTGACCGTGGCGACGAGGTCGTTCGCGACGTCGTGCAGGAGCTCGATGTAGAGGGCGCGCTTGGAATCGAAGTGTTGGTAGAGGACCGGCTTGGTGACCCGGACCGCATCGGCGATCTCGTTCATCGAGGCGTTGTGGTACCCCTTCGAGGAGAACACGTGCAGGGCTTCGTCGAGGATCTCGCGCTTGCGGTCCACCGGGGTCATCAGTAGCCCTTCTCGCGGTCGAAGCGCTCGGCTGCCTTCACCGCGTATCCCAACACCATCGAGGGTGCGAGCAGGCACGATCCAGCGATCAGGAGTGTGGCCACGATCGAGACCAGCGTCTCGGGCATCCCGAACGCGAACGACATCACGAAGAGCGCGAACGCGAGACTGAACGACAGGTATCCGAGCCGGTTCGCGATCAGGGTCCATTTGGCGACCACGGCGCGCTTCGTGCGCACCGGATCGTCACCGACTGGCTGGATGTTCTCCTGTGACATGACGGCAAGGGTACGGGCTAGATGTTGGTGGGCAACAGGCCCGTGAGGTTCTCGAAGAAGAAGTACAGCACCACGAGGAACACGACGCCCGTCGGGGTCCACACCAGGATGCGCCGACCGGAGCGACGCGAGAGCCATGCGCCGAGGACGCCGATCGCGATCAACGCGGCACCGAGGCCGGCCACTGCGGGGATGACCGAGGTGTCGTGGAACCACCCCTCGTCGAAGGCGACGGACTGGTCGAGGAACGGAGTCGCCGCGTCGGCAGGCACGGTGGAGGCGGGCGTCGATGCGGCGGGAGCGGTGTCACCGATGTCGGGGCCCACCAACTCGGCCTCGACGATCAGCCGCTTCCACGAGGTGAATTTCGGCGTGCAGGTGACGAGGGTGAGAGTTGCCTTCGTCGGGTCCTTCGTCTCGACGACCTCGACATTGCTCGGGAAGACGTTGTGGGGCTCCTTGTGCACGCGATATGTGCGCGTGCCATTCGGGGTCTCGAAGACGATCTCGTCGCCGACGTCGATCTTGTCGAGATCCTCGAAGGGTGCGCCGTAGGTGGTGCGGTGGCCGGCGATGGCGACGTTGCCCAATTGTCCGGGCAGGGGAGAGTTCGGGAACAGACCCGGCCCCTTCTTCAACGACTCCACGTCGACCCCGCCCACCAGGACCTTGTCGACGCCGATCGAGGGGATCTTGATGCGACTCAGTGGTTCGCCGCGCACCGCGACCGGCTCGCGCGCGTCAGCCGAGCCGGACACCACGACGATGGCGTCGAACTCGGCGGCGAGCCGGTCCTGCTCGCGACTCTCGCGCAGCCCCGTTCCCCACAACTGGTAGACGACGAAGAGCAGCAACAGCACTCCCGCGCCGATGAGGCCGCGACCGAGTGCATCGAGCACGCGCGCCGAACGCGGAAGCGGTGTGCGCACCGGGCGCGGTGCGGACTCACGTGACTGCCTGCCCACGCCCACGACGCTATCTGTGCTCTGTTGTCCGTGACCGTTAGCGTGTCGAGTGCATGAGCGAGGTGATCCGACTCGAGGGTGCAGTCGCTGTGCTCGGGGGCTTTCCCGCGCTCGCCGGCGCCGACTTCTCGGTCTCGCGCGGTGAGATCGTCCTTCTCAAGGGACCGAACGGCGCGGGAAAAACATCCCTCCTCCGGGTGTGCGCGGGATTGTTGCCGTTGGAACGCGGTGCCGGACGTGTGCTCGGCCTCGACCTCGGCACCGAGCGCGACGGGGTTCGCGCCCGCACCGGTCTCCTCGGCCACCAGAACGGTCTCTATCTCGATCTCACCGTCGCACAGAACGTCGCGTTCTGGGCGCGCATGGTGGACGCTTCCGCCGCCGAGGTCGCGGCCGCGATGGCACGCACACGGATCGACGGCCGCCTCGCGGGTGTCCGCGCGTCGCAGTTGTCGGCGGGCCAGCGTCGTCGCACTGCGATCGCCTCGCTCATCGTGCGACGCGCCGAGTTGTGGTTGCTCGACGAACCCCACGCCGGTCTCGACGCCGAGGGACGCGACGAACTCGACACCCTGTTGCGCGATGCGGCCGGTTCGGGTGCGACCGTTGTGGTGGCCAGCCACGAGACCGAGCGCGCGGGCGGACTCGCCTCCCGCTCGATGATCGTGGACGGCGGCATCGTCAGGCCGGACCGATGAGAGCGCCACGATGAGGACCCGGATCGCAGTGGCAGTTGCGCGCAAGGATCTGCGCATCGAGGCGAACAGTCGCGTGCTCACCAACCAGGTGGCGCCGTTCTCGGCGGTGGTGATGGTGATGTTCGCCTTCGCCCTCGACAACGACGGCATCCTCCAGCGGGTCGCGCCGGGCCTCGTGTGGCTGGCCGTGTTGTTCTCGATGCTGGTGGTGGTGCAACGCGGGTTCTCCGTCGAGACAGCCGACGGCGCCCTCGATTCGCTGCGCGTCGCCGGTGTCGACCCGGCCGCGATCTTCTGGGGCAAGGCGGTTGCACTCATGGCACAGCTCGCGGCCCTCGAGGCGCTGCTCATGGCGACCGCGATCATCCTCTACAACTCCTCGCTCGATGGCGCGGCCGCAGTGGTGCTCGCGGTGGTCACCATCGTCGTGGCGACCGCGGGACTGGGATTCGTGGGAATTCTCTACGGGGGACTCGCGGCCGGTGCGCGCGGTCGCGAGACGCTGCTTCCCCTCCTGCTGCTCCCGGTGGTGGCGCCGGTGTTGATCGGTGCGACGCGCGCCACAGAAGCCGCATTCGGCGCCGGGGGAGCCACTGTGTCGGAGGGCTGGCCATGGGTCGGGCTCCTCGCGGTGTTCGCCGCGGTGTTCGGTGCGGTCGGCTCGCTCGCGTTCGGGCCCCTCATCGACGAGTGACATCCGACTCCGTCTCGGATCGACCACTGATTTCCATTGACCTTGCACTCCCGACAGACTTGGACACCGTGACCCCCGCATCTGCCGCGACTCGACCCGGCACGGGAACCGCCGCCACCCGGCGACTCGGGATCCTGGTGGCGGTGATGCTGACCGCGCTCGCCGCCTTCGGTCTCGTCTTCTCCGCCGAGGATGTCGTCCAGGGCAGCACCGTGCGGATCATGTACGTGCACGTGCCCACGATCTGGGTGGCGTACATGGCCTTCGTGGTGACCGCGATCTGCTCCGGTGCGTACCTCTCGAGGCGCAACCGCTCGCTCGCATGGGACCGCGTGGCCGGGGCGAGCGCCGAGATCGGGGTGCTGTTCGTGGCGATCTCGCTCGTGACCGGGAGCCTCTGGGGCCGCCTCACGTGGGGCACCTATTGGGTGTGGGATGCCCGGCTCACCACCACGTTGTTCCTCCTCATCACCTACGTCGGCTACCTCGCGGTGCGGCGCCT
>VGAK01000027.1 GCA_016870775.1 Actinomycetota bacterium | reverse complement strand
CATCGGTCATGTTCAACAGGAGTTTGCTGTTGGCCACAGGCGTGATCGGTCCGGCCGGCCAGAAGGGTGCCGTGTAGAGCGCCGTGCCCTTCACGAAATGGAAGTTGCTGATGTGCCCGCCGAAGTAGGCATTGAAGTAGGTCTCGGCGCCGATCCGGAACTCGGTCGTCGAGTCCGTCACATTGCTCGCATTAGTTCCCGACCCGATCTCGGTTCCATTCTTGAAGACCCTGAGCGTCGTTCCGGAACGGGTCACTGCGAAGTGCACCCATTGATTCAGAATGGTGCCACTGGGCACGCTCAGGCGCCATGCGCTCGCCAGCCAGACGTAGATGGTTTCGCCCTCGATGCTGACCCCGATCGATGCGTTCGGCCACGATCCGACTTGGAACACCCGAGCGTTGGCTCCGGCGGTGTTCTGGAAGTACTGGAACCACTCCACGGTGAAGTCACCCGTCCCGACGGCCCAGTCGGCACTTCCGGGCACGGACAGGTACTGGTTCGAGCCGTTGAACGAGACACTGCCACCGTTCACGGCCGACACTCGGCTGACAGTTCCGAAGAAGAGGACGCACGCGACGAGGACGACCGAGATCCCCCATTGCTTCTTCACGCCGTGAGATTACCGATCTCGTCAGCCCTCCCGGTGGGAGGATCAGACGCCGAGACGCGAGGCGACCAGCGCGAGTTTGGAGTCGGGTTGCACCACCGCAACGCGCACATGGCGTGAGCCGCCCGAGCCGTAGAAATCGCCCGGACTCACCAGCGCTCCGCCCTCGCGCGCGAGACGCTCGGTGAAGTCCCACGCGTCCTCGGCATCGAACCACAGGTAGAAGCCCCCCTCGGGGAGACCGATCTCGAGTCCCGACCATCGCGACAGCACGCGCGCCATCATCTCGAGACGCGAGCGGTAGCGGTCGCGCTGGACACTCACGTGGTCGTCATCGTCGAGTGCGGCGACACCGGCCGCCTGGGCCGGACCGGGAACCATGAAGCCCGCGTGCTTTCGCACCTCCCGCAGGTACTCGACGATCTCTGCATCCCCGGCGTAGAAACCGACGCGCACACCCGCCAAGTTCGACCTCTTCGACAGTGAGTGCACCGCGACCACACCATCGAGTCCGTGCTGGAGGATCGACCGGGAGCCCCCTTCCCAGGTGAACTCGGTGTAGCACTCGTCGCTGAACACAGGCACCCCGTGACCACGACCCCACTCGGCAACGACCGAGAGATCATCCAGCAGGCCGGTCGGATTCGACGGGCTGTTCGACCACAACATCAACGCACGCGATGCATCGTCGTCGCTGATCGAGGCGAGGTCGAGCCGCCCGTCGGCGAGCACGGGCACAGGAACGGGACGAAGACCCGCCAGGATCGCACCCATCTCATAGGTGGGGTATGCGACCGCGGGATAGAGCACGGTGTCCCTGTTCGGCCGCCGCAGCTTCATGTACTGGGGCGTGGTCGCGACGAACTCCTTGGTGCCGATGCAGGCAGCGATGCGCGACACCGGCACGTCGATGGCGAACCGGCGACCCATCCACCGGGCGATGGAGCGCCGCAGAGCCTCCGAGCCGATGCTCGCCGGATACCCGCGCTCACTTCCCGAGCCCCCGAGAGCCGCGATCACCGCATCGGGTGGCGGGTCGCACGGGGTACCGATCGAGAGGTCCACGATCCCGCCGTCGTGTTCGGCGGCGATCTTCTGGAAGGCATCGAGGCGGTCGTAGGGATACGGAGGCGGTTCGAACCCCGGTGCGTCGCGGTCGATCGGGTTCCCTGCCATCGTCATCTCCCCCCGGTGTCCGTCGTGTCGACCGGGTCCGGTTCAGATTGTCGTCCATCGCGGCTGGCGATGACGAACTCCTTCAGGCGCCCCTCGGACGCCTCGGAGAGACGGGCGCGAATCCGCAGTCCCGCGTCGGCCTCCTCGATCGAGACCACTTCGCCCTCGCGGTGCACGGCGGCCACGATGTCACCGCGATCGAAGGGAACCACCAATTCGGTCACGCGGGAGATCGCCCGCATCCGATCAGCCAGTGTGCGCAGGAACACCTCGAGCCCCTCGCGCCTGAGGGCCGACACGGCGACAGCACCGGGGTGCTCGCGCAGCAGCGACCCCGCCCCGTGCTCGAGCCGGTCGGACTTGTTGAAGACGATGAACTCGGGCACCTGATCGGCCCCGATCTCGGCGAGCACCTCGCGCACCGCCGACACCTGGTGATCGGGATGGGACGCACTCGCATCGACCACATGCACGAGGAGATCGGCTGTCGCTGCGACCTCGAGGGTGCTCTTGAACGACTCGATAAGGCCGTGCGGCAGACGACTGATGAACCCCACGGTGTCGGTGAGCAGCACCGGTTCACCGCCGGGGAGTGCGAGCCGACGCGTCGTGGGATCGAGTGTGGCGAACAGGCGATCCTGGGCGAGGACACCGGCCTGGGTGAGTGCGTTCAACAGCGTCGACTTGCCGGCGTTGGTGTACCCGACAATCACGACCGAGGCCAATCCGCTGCGTCCGCGGCTCTTGCGCTGGGTGGCGCGGGTCTTGGCGAGCGCGGCAAGGTCGTGCTCGAGTTTGGTGATGCGCCGCATGATCCGTCGACGGTCCACCTCGAGGCGTGTCTCGCCCGGGCCCCTCGTGCCGATGCCGCCCGCCTGCTGGGACATCTGGGCCTTTGCTCCCCGGCGCAGTCGCGGCAGCCGGTAGCGCAGCATCGCGAGCTCGACCTGGGCCTTGCCCTCCTGGGTGTGGGCGTTCTGGGCGAAGATGTCGAGGATCACTGCGGTGCGGTCGAGTGCAGTGCGCCCGAGCACCTTCTCGAGGTTGTACTGCTGGGCGGGGCTCAGTTCTGCATCGAAGACCACTGTGTCGGCGTCGAGTGCGAGACACACCTCGTGGAGCTCGTCGACCTTGCCCTTCCCGATGTACCAGGCGGGATCGGGCACATCGCGGCGCTGTGTGAGCCGTGCGACCTCGTCGGCGCCCGCGGTGTCGATCAACTGCGACAACTCATCGAGGGCTTCCTCGGTGTCCTCGTCGTCGTGTCCGGCAAGTGTCACCCCCACGAGAACGATGCGCTCGCGGAACGTGCGCTCGATCAGCGTGCGCCCGAGCGCCTCCTGGTAGGGATTGCTCACGTGAGCACCGTGACGGTGCCGATCCACGTCGCGGGACCGGTCAACACGGCCGTGCGATCCCCGGCGATGTGGACCCTGGCGATGCCGCCGTCCATGTGCACGACCACCTCGTCGGTGCTGCGCGGCACGATCCCCCACGCGAGCGCCGCATCGGCGGCGGCACAGGCGCCCGTGCCGCACGCGAGGGTGAGGCCCGCACCTCTCTCGTGGACACGCATGGTCACGGCATTGGTGCCCGGGCCCGGCTCGATGATCTCGAGGTTCACCTGCGGCACGAGCCCACCGAGGCGCGCCAGATCCACGAGTCGCACGTCCTCGACTCCGACCACCGAGTGGGGATTGCCGAGCGAGACATGCCGGACCGGTCGGTTCGGATCGCACTCGAGTGCCGCCCAGCCCTCGGGTTCGGGCAAGTCGGTCACTGGTCCCATGTCGACACGCACCAGGATCGTGTGCCCATCGGGCTCACCCACGACCTCGGCGGTGCGAAGGCCCGCATCGGTGTCAACCGAGTACACCGCGCCCGGGCCTCTCCCGAGGGCGTGGTGGGCCGCTTGGACCAGGCACCGGATGCCGTTGCCGCTCATCTCGGCGGGGCTGCCGTCGGCGTTGAAGAGACGCATCGACAGTCGCGCGCCGTCGATCCCGAGCACCAACAACCCGTCGGCCCCGATCCCGGTGGTGCGCGCGCACAACCGTCGCGCCAACTCCGACCACGCCACACCGGGGTCGCCTTGGGCCGCGTCGTAGACGAGGAAGTCGTTCCCAAGTCCGTGGTGCTTGGAGAGGCTCGCCCGCATCGCCGACAGACTACGCCAGTGCCCGCATGACGATCGGTGCGATTTCATCCACCGGATCATCGACGACATCCACCCACTCGATCCGCGGATCGCGCCGGTACCAACGTTCCTGGCGCACTGCGAACTGCCCGGTGCGCAGGATCACCGCATCGATCGCGGCCGCGAGGTCGCACCGTCCCTCGAGGTGGTCGATGATCTCTTTGTACCCGAGCGCCTGTCGCGCGGTGCGCGAGAGACCACCGGGCGCGGCGAGCAACGACGCCACCTCGTCGACGAGTCCGGATGCGACCATCCGGTGGACGCGGACGGCGATGCGCCCGCGCAGCCTGGTCCTGTCCCAGCGGATCCCCATGAGGCGCATCGAGGTGGCCGGATACGAATCGACCCCGTCACCGAAGGAACTGAACTTCGCTCCGCTGCCGAGGCACACCTCCAGTGCCCGCACGATCCGACGGCGATTCGACGGCTCGATGCGGGCCGCAGCGTCGGGGTCGATCCCCGACAACCGTCGGTGCAGCGACGCCGTGTCGGGCTCGGCCTCGAGGTCGGCGCGGATCACGGGCCACTCCCCCGCCAGATCGAGTCCGTCGACCGCGGCGGTGACATACAAGCCCGTGCCGCCGACGAGTATCGCGCGGTCGCCAGCCACTGCGATCTCGCGACGGGCCGTGGCCAGTGCGTTGCTCCAGTCGGCGACGGTGTGGCGCTCGTGCGCGTCCACCAGATCGAGACAATGGTGGACCACGCGCGCTCGGTCATCGGCGCTGGGTTTGGCGGTGCCGATGTCCATTCCCCGGTAGACCTGCATGGCGTCGGCAGCCACGATCCTGATCCCCGGTGTCGCGGCGGCAACGGCCATCGCGACATCGCTCTTTCCGCTCGCGGTCGCACCCAACACCACGATCGAGGGCTCTTGGCGTTGGCCGATCGTGACGGCGGACTCAGTGCGGGTCATCACCCGTCCCGGTGGGTCACAGCGACGCGACCGGGATCCGCACCTTGTGGAGGGCCTCGGCGAGCACCTCGACGAGTCGGCCCCCCAGGAAGTGCGGCGCGGCGCGGATGACCTCGACGGTGGCATAGGTGCCCGGGCGCATCGGTTCGGTCGATGCGAAGTGGATCAATTTGTTGTGGCGCGTGCGTCCCGACACGAGTCCCGGGTCGCGTTTGCTCGGGCCCTCGACGACGACCTCCTCGAGACGACCCACGCGTGCCTCGTGGCGCCTCAGGGCCGTGCGCTCGACGACGATTCTCAGGCGCTCGAAGCGATCGGCGACGATGGCCGGGTCAACGAAGTGCTCGACCATCGTCGCGGCCTCGGTGCCCTCCCGTGGCGAGAAGATGAACGTGTATGTGGAGTCAAAATCGGCTTCGGCCGCCACCTCGAGGGTGCGCACGAAGTCGTCCTCGGTCTCCCCGGGGAACCCGACGATGATGTCGGTGGTCACCGCGAGATCGGGCATGAGCCTTCGCGCCTCGGTGAGACGCTCCAGGTACCGGTCGGCCGTGTAGCCGCGATGCATGAGGGCGAGCACCCGGTCAGAGCCCGACTGGAGCGGATAGTGCAGGTGCTCGCACACCGCGGTCGTCCCGGCCATCGCCTCGAGGACATCGGTGCGCATGTCCTTCGGGTGGGGGCTCGTGTAGCGAACCCGCCGGATCCCCGGCACGGCGCCCACCTCACGCAGCAGACGCGCAAAGAGAGGTCGGGCAGATCCCGACCCGGTCTCGCGACGCTCGGCGAGCGCCAGGTCGCGGCCGTAGGAGTTCACGTTCTGCCCGAGGAGTGTCACCTCGGTGACGCCGGTGGCTGCGAGGTGCGCGACCTCGTCGAGGATCTGGTCGATTGGCCGCGAGATCTCACGCCCGCGCACGGCCGGCACGATGCAATAGGCGCACGTGTTGTCACATCCGATCTGGATCGTCACCCAGGCGTTCCATGTGGTCTCGCGCCGCACGGGCAGCGCACTCGGGAAGAGGACGTGATCGTCGACGACAGCCTCGTCGAAGATCTCGGTGATCGGGCCGATCACCCGGGCCTCGCGGACCAGATCGGCCGTGCGGTGGACGTTGTGGGTGCCGAGCACCACATCGACCCAGGGAGCCCTGCCGCGCACGCCGTCACGGTCCTTCTGGCTGAGGCACCCCGCAACCACGATCTGGCGCCCCTCGCGCTGGGCCTTCCATGTCTTGAGGTGCCCGAGCGTGCCGTAGAGCTTGTTGTCGGCGTTCTCGCGGATGCAGCAGGTGTTCAGCACCACGACGTCAGCCTCGGTGTCATCATCCACGGCCGTCATTCCCTCGGTCGAGAGAAGGCCCGAGATGCGCTCGGAGTCGTGCTCGTTCATCTGGCACCCGAAAGTGCGCACGACGAACTTCTGGGACTCCTGCGTCACCCCGCCAAGGCTAACGGTGCCGGGGGATGCGTCAGGGCGAGGACACCGCGGACGCCACGTAGACCCACTTGCCCGCCTTCTTCGTCTGGAGCATGGCAGTGAGCCTCTGGTTGGTGCCAGACGAGGCGGACACCGTTGCCGTGACGGACTTCGACTTCCGCAGGACAGTTGCGGTCTTCACCGTCTTCGCGCTGTTGCCGGTCTTGGACGAGATGGAGCTGACGACCACGCGGCAGGACGCCTTGGCGCACGCCGCGGCCTTGACCCGCAGTGTCAGAAGAGTCGCCTTGCCCGACTTCTTGCGCGACACCGTCGCGGCCGTCTTCGAATTCACCTTGAAGGTGGCGGGCGCGACACCGGCGGCGGCGCTGCGCACCCCGGACGAGGTCACCGCCGCCGCGAATGTGATGTCCGGGATCGTCACCAACCAGCCGTCGGTCCCCTGGGCATCAGCCGTCCATCTCGTCCAGGTCGGGGTTCCCTGGGAGCCGCCGTCCGTGCGGGCAAGCGAGAACGCCGCATCCGTGAATTCGGGGGTCGCGGCGACCGCAGGAGTGGCACCGAAGAAATTGAGGATGGCCGCATCGCTCAGGACTGCGCTCATCGTGGTCTTGTTGGGGGTGCCGTCGCTCCAGGTGAGCGGGGCCGAGATCCCGTAGGACAGTTTCGGAGAGTCCCCGGGAACGCTCATCAACGAACCCATGAAGGAGCGACTGCTCGCGAAGAGGGCACCCGTGAAGACCTCGTCCAGCGTGGTGTCGAGGCTCAGCACGACGTTTGCCGTGAGCGTCTCGTGGGTGTTCTGGGTGTACTGGCAGGTCTGCACAGGAACCTGGGTGCACCCGACTTGCTGGCTGCCCTGCAGCACGATAGGTGAAAGGGCGGGTTTCACGCGGATGCGGAGCGTCGCAGCATCGGTGCCGAGGTTTGCGGTGTTCCAGTACGACACCACACCATTCGCCCACGTCCAGCGCAGCGTCTTGCCGAGGGTGTTCAGGTTGAGCGTGATGTCGAACTCGGTGTCGGCGGTGACAGGCGTGGCGAGCGTCAGGGGCTGGTTGTTCTGACCCTTCGGGCTGGTGAAGTCATACCCCAGCTGCCCCGGCCCCATTTGGTAGCCCACAGTGACCCCGATGCGGTTCGGTGTCGCGTAGCAGACGCCCTGGGCAGGCGTCTGACCTGCTCGGCACAGGTTGAACGGCGCGATCGCAACCGCGATGCGGCCGGCCGGCACGTTCGTCTCTGCTGCTGCCGCACCGTTGGTGATCACCGGAGTGGAGACACCGTTGTTGATCACGGACAGCGCGGTCACGTAGGGGCGTGCACTCACGCCGCCCTCGAGCGACGGCCAGTTCGCGTTGTTCGGGTCTGCCGTGTCGAGCGACGTCTGGTCCGGCATGCCCGCGTTCGAGGGAGAGCCGGCATGGGCCACCTGCGGCGCGAGTGCCGACAACGGACCTGCGAGCAGCGCGACGACTGCGAGAAGTGCCTTCCTCATGGGTGCCCCCGTCTTTGCCCCACATGGGGCGCGATGACTGATCTTTAGTCAGCCCCAGCGCGGCCCCGAGAAACACAAAAGCCGGGCCCCATGCGGGACCCGGCTCGATTGTGGTGCGACGGAGCCGCGTGACGGCTCAGTCGAGATCGATGGGCTCCTCGTCGGCGTCCGAGAACTCAGCCTCGTCGGCGCCGACTCCGGCCGCACCACGCACTTTGGCTTCCATCTCCATCATGATCTCGGGATTGTCGTGGAGGAAGTTCTTCGCATTCTCCCGACCTTGTCCCAGCTGCTCACCCTCGTAGGTGAACCAGGCGCCGGACTTCTTGGCGATACCCATCTCGACGGCGAGATCGAGCAGTGCGCCCTCGCGACTGATGCCCTTGCCATACATGATGTCGAACTCCGCCTGACGGAAGGGTGGCGCGACCTTGTTCTTCACGACCTTGACACGGGTGCGCGACCCGACCACCTCGGCCCCATCCTTGATCGCCTCGATGCGGCGGATGTCGAGACGCACCGACGAATAGAACTTCAGCGCACGACCACCGGGGGTGGTCTCGGGGGAACCGAACATCACACCGATCTTCTCGCGCAGCTGGTTGATGAAGACGCAGATGGTGTTCGACTTGTTGAGGTTGGCGGTGAGCTTGCGCAGGGCCTGGCTCATGAGGCGGGCCTGCAGACCCACGTGGCTGTCACCCATGTCGCCCTCGATCTCGGCCTTCGGGGTGAGGGCGGCGACCGAGTCGATCACCACGACGTCGAGTGCACCGGAGCGGATCAGCATGTCCGCGATCTCGAGCGCTTGCTCGCCGGTGTCGGGCTGGGAGATGAGGAGATGGTCGATGTCGACCCCGATCGCCTTGGCATAGACCGGGTCCATCGCGTGCTCGGCATCGATGTAGGCGCAGATGCCTCCGTTGCGCTGGGCCTCGGCGACCACGTGCATCGCCAGGGTCGACTTGCCCGAGGACTCGGGACCATAGATCTCGACGACGCGACCCCGCGGGAGACCCCCGACTCCGAGGGCCAGATCGAGCGGGAGGGCTCCGGTGGGGATTGCCTCGATGGCCATGGAGCCCTTCTCGCCCATCCGCATGATGGAGCCCTTGCCGTACTGCTTGTCGATCTGGGCGAGAGCGGCTTCGAGGGCCTTGTCGCGCTCGGGAGTGGGTGATGCCATGATTCGGGCCTTTCTTCTGGTGCTTTCCGGGTGTTTCGACCGGAGAGCGGACTGTAGGGACGGGGTGTACGTCCGAACGACAGCACTGTAACTACGAACACCTGTTCGGGTCAAGCACCCTCGCCCGGGCCCCCGGCGGACCCCATGTGGAGCCCAACTGGGCACTTTCGGCAACACCGTCGGGCCGAGCGGCACACCGGCCGGGTCTGGGGAGAGGTCGGCAGACGTCAGGAGCCGCGCGAGATGAGCCAGGCCCGTGCCGACTCGAGATCCTCGGCGCTCGGCTGGCGGATGAACAGATCCACCCCGAACCACACCGTGTACGTGAGGGGGTACCCGAGGACCGGCACCGCCACTGCGATGACACCCGCCACGATCAACAACGGCACGAGCGGCACACCGGCCACGACCGAGATGATCATCCAGGAGATGATCGAGCCGAACGTCAGGAACACGCCCATGGTGGCCGCCCCCAACTCGAATCCCTCGTAGCCGCGCTCCCAACTGAGTCCGCAGGTGTGGCACCGTTCCTGGCGTCCGTACCACGAGGTGCAGAACGCACCCTTGCCGCCGCACCACGCGCACCTGCGCATGGCGCCGCGCACGAGCAGCACCGGGAGAGCCGCGCGACGACGCTCAGCCGAGGAGTTCATCCACGAACTCGGCGAACACCGATGCGTACTTCATGGCGTCGTCGTCGGAGTGCGCCACCGAGATGAGCCACTGCTCGTCGAGACCCGGCGGCAGGAGGATGCCCCTGTTGATGCCGTGGATCCACTGCGCGAAGGCGAGATCGAAGTCGGTGGCCTTGTAGTCGCGGTAGTTGCGGATGGGCTCGGCTGCCCATGTCACGCACCCCTTCGCGCCGAATTGGACCGTGTGGGCGGGCAGTCCCGCGTCCTGGATGACCACATCACACGCCTCGACCAAGCGACCGTTCCGGGCGATCGTCTCTTGCGTCACCGATGGCGTGCAGACCTCGGCGAGCACCACCTTTGCGGCTGCCATGACGAGTGGATTCCCGTTGTAGGTGCCGAGGTGGAGCACACGACCCGTTGTGATCTGGTCCATGCACTCGGCAGTGCCACCGAACGCGCCGACGGGCAGACCCCCACCGATGCTCTTGGCCAGGCACACGAGATCGGGCTGGATGCCGAGCGCGCCGGTGGCACCCGACCACCCGGCGGTGATCCCGGTCTTGACCTCGTCGAAGATGAGGAGCGTTCCGTGCTCACGCGTGATGCGCCGCACAGCCTCCAGATACCCGGGGCGGGGCAGACAGATGCCGATGTTCTCCATGACCGGCTCGACGATGAAAGCCGCGACGTCGTTTCCGACGAGCGCGCGCTCCAGGGCATCGGCGTCGTTGTAGGGCACCACGATCGTGTCGCCGAGCACCGCCCCGGTGATGCCGGCCGTCGAGGGCACGGCGACGGGGGCGTGCGCGGGACCTGCCTTGTCGGTCGGCGGCTTCATCGAGATCATGACCTCGTCGTGATGGCCGTGGTAGCCCCCCTCGACCTTGACGATCTTGTCGCGACCGGTGACGCCGCGCGCCACACGGATCGCATCCATGGTTGCCTCGGTTCCCGAGTTCGTGAACCGCCACATCGGCAGGCCGTAGCGGGCCGCGAGGAGCTCTGCGACGTCGGCGTTCGACTCGCACGGGGTCACGAAGAGAGTGCCATTGTCGAGTTGCTCCTCGATGGCGCGCCGCACGACCGGGTTCACATGTCCGGCGAAGAGTGCGCCGAAGCCCATGTCGTAGTCGATGTAGCGGTTGCCGTCGACGTCCTCCATCCAGGCATCGACGGCGCGGCGCACCACGATCGGATGCGGGTCATAGGCTTGGAAACTCGATGGCACGCCCATCGGGAGGACCTTGCGAGCCCGCTCATTGGCCCGCTGGGAAGCGCGAGTTCGACCGGAGTAGACCTGCATCTCGCGCTCGGTTATTGCTCTGGCTCTGTCTGCCAGACTCTGACGCAACGTGGAGTTCGCCGCGGACATTGGTATCACCCCGAATTTCGGACAACCCCATGCTAATGGCTTTCCGAGACGGCGTGTTCGAGCCAGCCAAAGCCCCACCGGTGTTGGGGGAATCGCACGACAGTGGCAGACTTGGCGTTCCCTTGGTGGGTGTAGCTCAGTCCGGTTAGAGCGCCAGGTTGTGGCCCTGGAGGCCGGGGGTTCAAGTCCCCTCACTCACCCCAAGTCGCCGACATCGCGCCCTCGGGCGTCGGTGCGGGTCGACGTGACACGCCTGCGCCGTCGCGACGCCGCGCGGCGACACCGTCGCGTTGGTCGCGAGACTGCCCGCGTCCTACACTCGCAATGCGCGCCTTTAGCTCAGCTGGTAGAGCAACGGACTCTTAATCCGCAGGTCCTGGGTTCGATCCCCAGAGGGCGCACCACTTCATCGTCGCGCGTGGTTCACCCGCCATCGTCCTGCTCGGGGTCCCGTTCGGCAGATCCGGGACCAAGCGCACACTCACGAGATTCGGAGAGTCCACGCGGGCGTGTCGTCCGGGCGCACGGGGAGAGTCAGGTCGTCCCCCGACCGGGAAACCGTGGCGCCGTTGGTCAGCAACGCGACCTCACCAGCGGGCAAGCCGTCGATGCGCACATTGGCCGAACTCGGCCGCCCGCACACGATGGCATACGTGGCTCCATCAGCGCCGCGGGTGAGCCGGACCGGCGCACCCTCGGCGGTGGCGAGAGTCGACCGCTCGTGCGGACGGCTGCCATAGATTGCCGGCCCATTCACGGACAACCATTCCCCCAACGCGAGCACGCGGATCTGTTGAGCCCACGGCACGTAGCCACCCGGCATGGGACCGATGTTGAGCAGGAGGTTCCCCCCGTCGGCGACGATGTTCACGAACATGTGCACGAGATCGGGAATCGGCACGTACGTGGTGTCGTCCTCGTACTGCATGTAGCCGAAACTGGTTCCGATTCCGCGACACACCTCGAACTTGCGACCGGGGGCCGTCGGCTCGGTCGTGTACTCGGGGGTCAGGAAGTCAGCGTGGGTGTTGCCCATCAGCACCCCGAGCATGTCGAATCGGTCGTTCACCACTCCGTCAGGATTTGAATTGTAGAAATCGGCGATCAGCGGCGCGGCACCTTGACCGAACCCCGGGTACCCGATGTCGTTCCAGAGAACATCGGGCTGGTAGCGGAGCATCAATTCGCGCCAGTGCGAATCGGCGTATTCCGCGTACGCCTCATCCTGGGGAATCGCGCGGAGGAGGCTCGCCCAACTCTTGATCCCGAGGCCTTGGAACGTCCAATCGATGCCCCCCGAGTAGTAGACGCCGAAGCGCAGGCCCGCGTCGCGGGCCGCCGTGGCGCACTCCCCAACCAGATCCCGCTTGGACTGCCAACGTCGACCATGCGTCGGATTCGGCGTGTCCGAGGGCCACAACAGCACCCCGTCGTGGTGCTTGGTGACGAACACGCAGTACTTGGCGCCCGAGGCCCGGAGCAGGTCGCGCCACTGGTCGGCCTTCCAGTCCGAGGCCTGTGCGAGGAACGCATCGACAAAGGTCGAGTAGTCCGGCGATCCCAGCACCTTCTCGTGGTACTCGGCTGCTGGAGAGCCCGGGATCGCCACCGAGTTCTGGTACCACTCGGCGTAGGGCGAACGGGCGAACGCGACTTCCTCGCCCTCCTCGCGCGCCAACGTGAACGGATCAGGTCCCGCCGGCGCGAAGGACGGGACCGATGCGACCGTCCAGTGCACGAAGATCCCGAATTTCGCGTCGTCGTACCACCCGGGCAACGGACGACTCTGCAGTGACTCAAACGTCGGCTCGTACACACGACCCCCCTACCGCGCCTGGATGCTAGCGAGGTCGAAATGTGAAACGGAGCCGTGGTCGCTGGATGAGGCATCAGTCGGGACCTGCTCGTCGGGGTCCCAGTGCTCCCGCCCGACTCTGGCGCACGAAAGAACGGGGACAGCCAACCGATCCACCACGTAGATTCGCGCGCCGACCATCTGCGCACGGTTCGAGGTTGTCGACGTGGGTTCTCGCTTCGAGGGAGCAGCGAGTGCGCGATCGGGATGTGGCCCCGTGCCCATGCTCGCGCGACTGTCCGGGCGACTGCGCACCGAGGCGGGTCAGTCCCGCCGTGCGAAGGCCGCCACGACCTCGACATGGTGGGTCTCGGGGAAGATGTCGAGCACTTCTGACTCCACGAGGTCCCATCCAGCATCGACCAGGTACCGCGCATCGCGCGCGGCAGCGACAGGATCACAACTGACGAGCACGATGTTGGCCGCTCCGGTCTCGATCAGGGAGCGCGCACCCTGTTTGCCGAGTCCCTGACGGGACGGATCGGCGATCACCGTCGTGGCCGGCACCGCCTCCCACTGCTCCAGACGCACATTCTCGATCACGGTGGCGGTGTCGTCGAGGTTGCGCACCGCGTCACGGCAGGCAGAGCGTGATTCCTCCACCAGCACCATCTCGTCGAACCGCTCGGCGAAGGCGAGCGCGAACAGCCCCACTCCCCCGTAGGCGTCCACGAGCACGCCACCAGTCGCGGAGATCCGGTCGAGCCGGCGCCGCACCGAATCGATGATCAATTCGGCCGCCTCGGGCGACGACTGGAAGAACGACTCCATCGAGACTTCATACCTGCGTCCAACGACAACCTCGGTGATCCGCGCGTTGCGTCCGGTGCGCACCGCGAGTCCGTCGACCAGGCGGCCCTCGTGGCACCATGCGGCGGTCTCGCCGGTGCGGGCACCGGTGCGGATCGTCACTTCGCCGGCCCCGTCGAGGAGCGGCGCGGCCAGCAGTGCGTTGATCGCATCGTGGGCCACGATGCACGACCCGGTCGGCACCACATCGCGGGAGCCCGCGATGCGAAACCCACACCCCTGCCCCTCGCTCGCCACCCGGACGGTCGTGCGTCGTGCGTCGTCGG
>VGAK01000026.1 GCA_016870775.1 Actinomycetota bacterium | reverse complement strand
GCCGCGATGTCGGCGCCGCCGTTGCCCGTGAAGGCAGACACGTTCGGGGTGAGCGAGCGCGCCTTGGTGAGCAGCTCGAGGGTGGCGGAAGTGGGTGCACCGTTCGCGGACTGTGCGAAGACCCAGATGCTGTTGATCGCCATGGTTGTTTCTCCTTCGATCCCGATTCTCAGATGATTTTCAGGCTCTCGAGGAACCCGACGATCTTGCCGAACGCCTCACCGTCGTCCTCGATGATCTCGCCCGCCTGGCGCGCCTCGGCCTGTGCGACGTTGGTGATCCTTTGACCTGCACCGTCCCAGCCCACCGGCGTGACGCCGAGATCCGATGCCTTCACCTCTTCGACCGGCTTGGACTTCGCGGCCATGATCCCCTTGAAGGAGGGATAACGCGGCTCGACCACGCCGGCAGTCACGCTGATGAGCGCGGGCAGCGGGCAGGTGACCTCGTCGTAGCCGGCCTCGGTCTGGCGGTCGACCTTGAGGCTCCCGCCCTCCACGGCGACCTTCTTGGCGAAAGTGACGCTCGGCAATCCGAGCACCTCGGCCATCTGCTCGGGCACGGTGCCGGTGTAACCATCGCTCGACTCGGTGGCCGCGATCACGAGATCGGCACCACCGAGGCGCTGGACCGCGGCCGCGAGAATCTTGGCGGTGGTGAGTGCGTCACTACCCTGCAACGCGGGGTCCGACACGAGCACGCCCTTGGCAGCCCCCATCGCGAGCGCCGTGCGCAGACCGGCGGTCTCGCCGTTCGGTGCCATCGACACCAGGTTCACCTCTCCGCCACCGGCCTTGTCGACCAGCTGCAACGCCATCTCGACGCCGTAGGCATCGGAGTCGTCGAGGATCAATTTGCCGTCGCGCTTCAATGTGTTGGTCGATCCGTCGAGTGCACCGGGCACCGCGGGATCGGGAATCTGCTTCACACAGACGATCACTTTCATGTGGAAATGTTTACCCATTGGTAGGCGATCCTCCCAACCGACGGAGGTGACGCTTGGCTCAGGCCCCCGGACCCGTGCCCGGGCGCACTGGTACCGTTTTCGCCTTGCGCCTGTTGCTCGTCGTGAACTCCTTCGCCTCGTCGGTGACCCCCCGGAACACCGTGGCGGTCCACGAGCGGCTCTCCCGGCACCACGACGTTCAGGTGGTCGAGACCAACCGGCGCGGCCACGCCACCAGGTTTGCCGAGGACGCCGCCCGTCGCGGGATCGACGTGGTGGTCTCGTTCGGGGGTGACGGCACCCTCAACGAGGTGACCGCCGGGATCGCCACCACCGGCACCGCGCTCGCAGTCCTGCCCGGTGGGTCGACGAACGTCTTCGCGCGCACGATCGGGATCCCGAACGAAGCCGAGCGCGCCGCCGACCAGCTTGTCGTTGCACTCCAGCGCGATTCGATCTCCCAGGTGGGTCTCGGGCGGACGAACGGGCGGTTCTTCGCCCTCCACACGGGAATCGGTTTCGACGCTGCGGTGGTGCGCCGGGTCGAGGAGCGCGCCGCGCTGAAGCGTTACGCGGGCCATCCACTCTTCGTGATGGCGACCTTGCGCACCGCGATGCTCGACTACGACCGAAAGCGACCCCACTTCGATCTCGACTTTCCCGGGAGCGACCGGCTGACCGGAGCGTTCTTCTCGATCGTGATGAACACGAACCCCTACACGTTCCTCGGCAACCAGCCCTTCGACCTCGTGCCCGGAACGATGATGAACGAGGGCCTCAGCGTGGTGACGTTCCGGGATCTCTCGGTGCCCCACGTGGTCTCGACAATCGTGTCGGCACTGCGGGGCGGTGGCATTCCCGTCAAGCCCTGGCTCGACATCCGCACCGGCATCAGCCGGTTGACCGCGACGGCCGAGCGGGCCTTTCCGCACCAGATCGACGGTGATTACCTGGGCGAGATCCGTGAGATCGCGATCGACTGGGTCCCCGGGGCGATCCGACTCGTCCTGCCCACTGATTGAGGACCGGCAGCGCCGGGTGCGACCCGCCTCGGCGCACCCGCATTCGGCTCAGGCCGTGTCGGACCGCACCGAGAGACAGACATCGGGCACGTTCGTGCAGATGCCGTCCACGCCCCACGAGATCAACTCGCGCATGCGCCCGGGGTCGTCGCAGGTCCAGGTGTTCACCGACAGCCCGTGCGCGTGGAAGACCTCGACGCACCGGCGGGTGAGGAGATTGACCCACGGGTGCAGCGCGGAGTGCCCCGAGGTGGCCAGATCGCGCGCGGTGCGCTCCAGATTGTTCGGTCGCACGCCCAGGCACAACCAGGCGGTGCGCACCTCGGGCCGCAGGGTGCGCATGGCATCCACCGTGGCGCGGGAGAACGACGAGATGAGCCACCGCGCATCGTCACCACGATGGGCGAGATGATCGGCCACGGCGGCCGTGACCCTCTCGGTCGGGTCGTGGTCGGGGTCGTCGGGGTGGTTCTTGATCTCAATGTTGACCCACATCCCCTCGCAGGCATCGAGCGCATCGGCGAGCAGCGGCACGTGCGCGGGGAGGTCGGCAGCGACCATCTCACAGAGCAGGCGACCATCGGCGAGGTGCGCGTCGTGATGCACAGCCATCGACCCGTCGTGCATCCGGCGCACGTCCAATTCGACGGCCTCTGCGCCCATTCGGGCGGCCGTGCGGAAGGCCTCGAGGGTGTTCTCCCGCTCGGCGCGCGAGGCACCCCTGTGGGCAAGGACTTGCGTGGTGGGCATGGCCCGTTCCCTTTCCCCGGCTGGTTATCCACCGGTCCGTCCACAGGGTGGTCCACTGCCGACGCACCCCGGAAAATACACCGGCGGAACTTTGACCGTCCCATTGTCACCTCGGACATCGGCTCGTAGCGTTCCGAGGGTCAGCGCGAGCCCGGGGTTCGGGCGAGCGCGCGGCAGAACAGGCACGGCGCCCACGCGCCCTGAGAGAACGGAATCCCCGCGTGTCGATCCTCGCGTCAGCCTTGGCCCTCGGAAATGCCGACTACAGCTGGCGACGAGACGCGATCTGCAGGGACACCGATCCCGAACTCTTCTTCCCGGTCGGAACGACGGGACAGGCACTGCTCCAGATCGCCAAGGCCAAGAGCGTGTGCTGCGAGTGTCCGGTGCAGCAGGAGTGCCTCGTGTTCGCCATGGACACGAATCAGGACACCGGCATCTGGGGCGGGCTCTCCGAGGAGGAGCGCCGCCAGATTCGTCGCGACGCGGCCGCGGTGCTGCGCGCCCAGCGTCTCACCCAACAGCAGGCCTGAGCCGAGTCGTCGGGACGCGCATCCTGATCGCGTGCGGCTCGCGGTGGCCGCGGACCAGCAATGGCACCGATCATTCGCCGGCGAGTGGCACCGACAGCTCGATCACCGTTCCCGGGTGACCATTCACGGCCGTCAAACCGACCTCGGTCAAGTCTTTGGTCCTCGCCGGGCGCATGTCGATCGTGCCGTCCAGTTCGGTGGTGACGAGGGTCCGCACGATCGACAGACCGAGTCCCTTGGCCGACCCGAGGTCGAAGTCGGCGGGAATGCCACGACCGTTGTCGACGACACGGATCGCGAGCCCGGCCTCGGTGGAGCCGAGTGTGACGACCACGTCGCCGCCACCGCTGCCCTCGGGAAAGCCGTGATCGATCGCGTTCTGGAGCAGCTCGGTGAGCACCACCGACAGCGGCGTCACCACCGTGGCGTCGAGACGCCCGCCATCGCCCACCACCGTGAAGCGGATCGGTCGGTCCGGTGACTGGAGTCCCTCCTCGACGAGGCGCAGGAGCGGGCGCACCACCTCGATGAATGCGACCTCGTCGCCGGCCTCGCGCGACAACGTCTCGTGCACGAGCGCGATCGTGCGGATGCGCCGCACGGACTCTGCCACCGCCGCCCTGGCCTCCTCGCTCTGGAGGCGACGACCCTGCAGACGCAGCAGCGACGAGATCGTCTGGAGGTTGTTCTTGACTCGGTGGTGGATCTCGCGGATCGTCGCGTCCCTCGACAGGATCATCCGGTCGCGGCGACGGAGTTCGCTCACGTCGCGCAGCAGCATCACGGCCCCGGTGACGCCGAGATCACCGTCGAGATCGCCGAGGATCGGGATGCACCGCGTCAGCAGTGTCACCTCGGATGTCTGCTCGAATTCCTCCACGACCGGCTCGCGGCGCTCGAAGGCCTGGCGCACCGATGAGTCGATCACCCCGAGCTCGGCGAGCGATTGCCCCACCGCCGGGGCGCGGATGCCGACGCGGTGCAGCGCCGATGTCGCGTTGGGCGACGCGTACCGGATGCGACACGACGCATCGAGCACGATCGCACCGTCGCCCACGCGCGGCGCCACGCTGGCGTCGGAGACGCGACCCTTGAACGGGAACATCCCGGCCACGATCATCTCGGCGAATCGGTCGAACAACTGCAGGTAGGTGCGCTCGAGTTCTCCCGGCTGGCGCCCCTTTCGACGCGACCATTCGCGCACGAGCACCCCCACCGTGACCCCCGAGAGCACCACGGGAATCGCCATCAGGCCACAATCCTCGGCGGCCCCGGGCACCTCGATGTCACCCTCGACGATGGCGCTCGTGTGGAAGGCCTCGGCTGCGAACGAGGCCTCGTCGTCGGTGAGGGGCGTGCCCACGCGGTCGTCCACGTAGAGGGTCTGGCCGGTGGCGGCGCGCACCTGGGCGACAACGACCCACTCGGGACCCGACGGCACCACCATGACCAGGTCCGAGAAGCACAGATCGGCGAGCATCCCCCACTCACCGACGAGACTGACCAGGTGCGCAGTCTCTTCCTTGCTGGTTTCGGTGTGCTGACGGACGAGTTCGCCGATCGTGGTCATTGCGCCTCCCCCGACAGTCTGCCCTAGTCGCCCGGGTCGAAACCGGACACCGATCCTGCTCCGTTGGTGTCCGGCGAGTCGCTCGCAGTGAGGGCAGCGACAACCGCCTCGAGACCCGATGCGGCTCCGCCGTCCCCAACGCCCGCCGACACACGGGGAACCACCACGAGCGGCACCGGCATCGTCGCGAGGCGAGCGATGGTGGCGGCGTGTCGCGACGCGATCTGCTGCTGCGACTCCACGATCGTGGCGATGGCATCCCACGGGGAACCGCCGGCAGCGAGGGCACCGTGCGCGACCCGCGGTGCGGGCACGACCTTGTTCGCCACCACGAGCGCGGCGTGCATGTCGCGCCGTGCGAGCTCAGCGACGAGGAACTCGGCCTCGGTCGCCGATGCCGGCTCGGGAGCCGTCACCACGATGCACCGGGTCGCGGGCTTCGTGAGCGTCGCCTCCACATCGGCGGCGCGCCGCACGAAGCCGGGCTCCATCGCATGGAGCAGGCTGAAGAACTCGGCGACCTGGCTGAGGAACCTCGCACCGAGGAGTCGATCCGCGATCTGGAGGAACGGCTTGGAGGCCAGTGTGAGTGCGCGCGACCTGTAGGGCAGGGTGAGCCACCGCAACAGTCGACCGGAGAAGAACTCGCGCATCCGACGCGGGGCGTCCAACAGATCGAGGGCGTTGCGCGACGGTGGCGTGTCGACCACCACCAGGTCGAACCGGTCGTCCCGTCCGAGGTCGTGCAGGCGCTCCATCGCGATGTAGTCGTGACTGTTCACGAAGCGCGAGGTGATGTTGGCATAGAGGCCGTTCGAGAGCACCCTCTCGGCGCTCGCGGCATCGGGTGCGTGGCGCCGCACCAGGTCGTCCCAGCCCGCCTTGGTGTCGAGCATCGTGACGGTGAGGCATCCTCCCGATGCGCGCACCGCCTGGTCATCCACGTCGTGCTCATCGTTGCGCACCGAGTCCCCGAGACCGAGCGCCTGGGCGAGCCGGCGCGCCGGGTCGACCGTGATCACCAGCACCCGGCGCCCCTCCCGCGCAGCGGCGAGCCCCGCGCCCGCGGCGGTGGTGGTCTTTCCCGTGCCGCCGCTCCCGCACACGAGGACGAGTCGTGCCTCGTCGAAGACCGCGCGAGGGATCACATCGGCTCCGTGTCCGATGATGGCGCGAGCACATCGGCGATCGACCGCACGACCGAGGCCTCGTCGGGATCGGATGTGGCCAGGTCCGGGATGACGATGACCGATGCAGACCCGGCGACGACAGTCAGATCCGCCAGCGCGCCGCGCGCCTCCTCGGCGCGCGCGATCGCCTCGCGCACCACCACCAAGGCGCCCCGATGGTCGGCGTCGAGACCGCCCTCGTCGAGGGTCGCGACCAATCCGGTGATCTCGGGGTCAATCGGGGTGTCGGCGCGGTTCACCACCACCGCCGCGAGCCCAGTGCCCGTCTCGGAGCGCAGTCGATCCACCAGAGAGACGGTCTCGGTGACGGCGAGTTCCTCGGTGGTCGAGACCACCACCACACCGGTGCGCGCGGGGTCCTCGAGGATGTCGAGCATCCACTTGGTCTGCGAGGCGAGCGGTCCACCGGCTACCAGCCGGTTGATGACGCGCGGCGAGGCGATCTGGGACACCACATGGCCGCTCGCCTCGCTGTCGACGACCACCAGGTCCCACGCCTGCTCGCGCACCTCCCAGGCGACCTTGCCGACACCGAGGATCTCCTTCACACCGGGTGCCGCGTCGGCGACGAAATCGAAGACACCCGCGAGCGGGGCGAGCCGGGCCATGAACGGGATGCGCAGGTGGATCCGCAGGTACTCGCGCAGGGACGACTCGGTGTCCATCGACATCACCGAGAGGTTCGGTGCAACCACGACAGGGTCGTAGCCGGTGTGCGCGGTGCCGAGCATCGCGGCCAGGCTTCCCTTGGCGTCCATCTCGACGAGGAGAACGCGCCGCCCGGTGCGGGAGGCCGCCAGGGCGATCGCCGCGGCGACGGAGGTCTTCCCGGTGCCGCCCTTGCCGGTGACGAAGAGCAGGCGGCGGCCGAAGAGGCCCCCCGTGTCAGCCGCCGAAGCCGATGCGCCGGTCGGCATCGGCCGACCCGATCTCGACATAGGCGATTTTTGCGGTGGGGATCGCCACCTCGCGGCCCTTCTTGTCGGTGATCCAGAGCACACCCGACTCCCCCTTGAGCGCCGCCTCGACGTCGCGCTTCAGCGCATCGCGCTTGGCGCTGTCGTCGTCGACCTCGAGATTTATCTCGCGGGGTGCCTGTGTGACGCCGATTCGAATGTCCACGTGTGTTTCCTCCGTGCGTTGCGGATCCGCCGCGATGCGGACCTCACGGTAGCGGTCAGATCAACTTGAGCGAGTTGGAGAAGACCTTCTTCGGGCGCATCTCCTCGACCTGGGCCGCGAGCATGTGGAATGCCTTGCCCGCCTCGGAGTCGGGGGCGACGGCCGCGATCGGGGCACCGGCGTCGCCACCCTCGCGCAGGAGCGCCACGAGCGGGATCTGGGCCAGCAGGGGAACCTCGAGCTCTGCTGCGAGCGCGGCACCGCCGCCGGACCCGAAGAGCTCGTAGCGCTTGCCATCGTCGCCGGTGAACCACGACATGTTCTCGATGACGCCGCGCACGGGCAGATTCACTTTCTTGGCCATCGCGGCCGAGAGGCGCGCCACCTTCTGGGCGGCCTCCTGGGGGGTGGTCACCACGAACACCTCGCCCTTGGGCAGGTACTGACTGAGTGAGATCGCGATGTCACCGGTGCCCGGTGGCATGTCGACCAAGAGGTAATCCGGCTCGTCCCAGAACACGTCGGTGAGGAACTGCTCGAGCGCCTTGTGCAGCATCGGCCCGCGCCAGATGACGGCCTCGCCGTCGGGGACGAAGTACCCGATCGAGATGCAGCGCACACCGTGGTTCTCCGGCGGGACCAGCATCGAGTCGATGACCACCGGCTCGCGGTCGGCGCCCAGCATGCGCGGGATCGAGAAGCCGTAGATGTCGGCGTCCACGATGCCCACGGAGTGTCCGCGCGCGGCCAGTGCCACGGCGAGGTTGGTGGTGACGCTCGACTTGCCCACCCCACCCTTGCCCGACGAGATCAGGAGCGGACGGGTCTTGGAGTCCTTCGCGGCGAAGGGCACGGAGCGACCCTCGGCATGACCGTGGGCCTGGGATTGTCCAGCGGTGGCGCGCGGGTCGCCGTGGAGTGTGCGGCGCACATTCTCGCGCTCGGCGTCGGTCATCACGCCGAATGAGATGTTCACCGGCGCCCCACCCGCGAGCGCGCCGAGCGCGCCGGAGACGCGGTTCTGGATCTCGTTGCGCAACGGGCATCCCGGCACGGTCAACACGATGGTGAGCGAGATCGAGTCGGCGGCCACGACGATGTCGCGCACCATGCCCAGGTCGACGATCGAGCGGCGAAGCTCGGGGTCCTCCACCGGCCGCAGCGCGTCGATGACCTGATCGGTGGTTGCTGTCGGCATGGGGGCTCCGCTGTCGTGGTTTTGTGCCCGAACGAGTCGGTCATTTGCACTGTGGCGCTAGGTAGGATAACGCCGTGTCAGAAACGACCACCACGCAGGTCATGACACCGAAGGCGTTCACCGCCACCGTGTCGGCGATCACATCGGCTTTCGGTGACCCGACCCGTCGTGCCATCTACCTGCACGCACGCGAGCACACGGACGGTGTGACCGCTGCCCAGGTCGCCGAGAAGTTCGATCTCCACCCGAACGTCGCCCGGCACCACCTCGACAAGCTCGCCGCCGGTGGCTATCTGGAGGTCACGGTCGGGCGCACCCGCGGTGCCAAGGCGGGTCGTCCCTCGAAGCACTACAAGGTCGCAAGCAAGGAGCCCGAGCTCGAGTTGCCGGTGCGCACCGACGACCTGGTCCTCACACTGCTCGGCAAGGCGCTCGCCGCCCTGCCCGCCGACAAGGCCCACGACATCGCCGAGCAGGTGGGCACCGAGTACGGGCGCACGATGGCGGTCTCGCTCTCGGGCGCCGATCCACAGGCCGGGCACCGGTCGCTGCGCTCGGCGATCCAGGCGGTTGCCGATGCGCTCACCGCACACGGGTTCGCCGCGCACGCTGAGAAGAAGAGCGATTCATTGCGCATCGTGACGAGCCACTGCCCCTTCGGTGACGTGGCGATGGAGCACCCGGTCATCTGTGCCGTAGAGCGCGGCATGGTGAAGGGAATGCTCGGCGCGCTCTATGGAGAGACCGACCCGGTCACCATGGGCACGATCGCGAGCGGCGACACGCTCTGCGTGACCGCGGTCTGACCGGCCGGTCTCAGTCGCCCCAGAACCGCTGCTCGAGGAACGGGTCCCCGTACATGTGGTATCCGTTGCGCTCCCAGAAGCCGGGCTTGTCGGAGTCGCGCACCTCGATCCCGCGCAACCACTTGGGCGACTTCCAGAAATAGAGGTGGGGCACCACCAGGCGCACCGGGCCACCGTGGATCGGCTCGATCGGCTCTCCCCCGTACTCCCACGCCACGAGCGACTCGTCGCGCACGATGTCGGCGAGCGGCAGGTTCGCGGTGTAGCCCTGCTCGGCGTGCGCCATCACGTGGCTCGCCGCCTCCGACGGCTTGGCGCGCGCGATCAGATCGGCCACGCGCACCCCGCGCCACTGCGTGTCGAACTTGGACCATTTGGTCACACAATGGATGTCGGTGGTGAGCGCCGTGCTCGGGAGCGCGGTCAGTTCCTCGAACGACAAGGTGAAGGGCTCTTGCACCATGCCAAAGACGGTGAGCGACCACTCCCCCGGTGCGTACTCGGGAACATCACCCACGTGCAGCACCGGAAACCTGTCCGTCAGGTACTGACCCGGCGGGAGACGCGCGGGATCGAAACCTTTCGCTGCCACCTCGTCCCGGTTGCGATCGAAGAAACCCACGGGGACATTCTGCCGTCACCGGGACCGGCCCGGCGGACCCGACCCACCGCCCCGGCTACGGTGCGCGAGTGACCTTGTTCATCGTGCGTCACGCCTCGGCCGGCGACCGCTCCACATGGACCCGGGATGATCTTCTCCGGCCACTCGACGAGCGCGGGATCACCCAGTCACTCGCCATCTGTCGGCTGATCGCGCCCATGGGATGCACCTCGTTGGTCTCGAGCCCGGCGGTGAGGTGCACACAGACCCTCGAGCCACTCGCCGCCGAGACGGGTCGCCCCATCGAGATCGACGACCGCCTCGTCGAGGACGCACCCTTCGAACCGGTACTCGCCCTCCTCGAGGACCGTGCGGACGGCGCCGTGGTCTGCAGCCACGGCGATGTGATCCCTGCGGTGATCGATGCGATGGTGCGGCGGGGAATCGTGCTCCTCGACGAGGTCCGCAAGGTGAGGAAGGGGTCGGTCTTTGCGATCGAGCGCAACTCGGGACGATTCGTGACCGCACGCCACTGGTCCCGTCCGGGAACCTGAGCGCGGCTCAGTCCCCGGCGAGGGCTGTGTCGACGTCGGCCGCGATCGCCGCCACGAAGGACTCCACCTCGGCCGGCGGGTTCTTCGCCCGGCACGCGTCGATCTGGGGTTTGGCGAGCGCGGCCTGCTCGAGGAACCGGAAGTAGACGATTCCCAGGAAACAGTGCGCATCCGGGTAGGTGTCGTCGATCGCCTGTGCGCGCAGCAGATCCGCGACCGCGGTCGCGAGTGCGAGCTTTTTCACCTCACCCTCGGCCTCGCGCGCGGTGAGGGAGAGCAACCACGACCTGTAGGTGAGCGCCTCGACGTTGTCGGGGTCGATCTTGAGGACCTCGGTGTAGATCTCGATCGACCGGCCGGGATCGGAGAAATTGAGCGCCCGTGCCGTCGCGAGTTGATTGGCCGTGCTCTGGACGATCCCGCCCGTGAACGACTCACCGGGCAGGCGCTGCCCGGACTGCCGCGCCACGAGGACCCCGGCCGCGACGGCCAAGGCCGCAATCGCGGCCAACCACGCGACCCGGCGCACCATTCGCGACCCCGCTGGTGCCGCCCCGACAACTGTCTCGGGAGGGGTGAGCCCCCCGAGTCGACGCTCGACGGCCGCGGCCCGCGCGACGTAGCCACGACGCAAGGTTTCGTAGTCCTCGTCAGAGACATCGCCGGCGGCGCGCTCGCGCTCGAGATCGCGCAACGAGTCGAGGAGGAAGTCCCGCTCCTCGCGCAGTGCGTCGCGATTCACGATGGATCGTCCCGGCCAGTCCCGGGTTCGGCACCCAGGAGCCGGCCGACGAGTTCCTCGTCGGCGGCGGTGGCATCGGCGGGCCGTTCATCGCGCCAGCGGCGGAACGCTCCGGCGAGGGCAGCCACCGAGACCACGAGCACCACCACGGGCACGATCCACACGAGCGAATCGAACCCGGTGGCGCGCGGCACCAGGAGCACCTGGGCCTTGAAGCGATCCGCGATCGCGGCGATGATCTGGTCATCGGTGAGACGACCCGCGGCCACATCGCGCGCGACCTGGTTGCGGATCGACTCGGCCGCCGAGGCGCGCGACACATAGACGCTCTCGCCATCGCAGGTGGGGCAGGCGAGGCGCTCGGTGATCGCATCGATCCGCTCGGCTTGTGTCGAGGGACCCGAGTCGCGTGTCGCGCCGATCCCCAGCGCACACGCCGCCACGAGGAGCATCGACGCCCAGGCGAGCCGCGTCTTGATCCGGTTCACGGTGCGGACCCCGTGGCGGGCGTGCGCAGCTCGGCGAGCCGCTTGTCGAGGAAGCCGGGGGTCAACTCACCGAGCACCCGCAGACGGACCCACCCGTTCGGGTCGATCACCCACGTCTCGGGGACCTTCGCCACGCCGAACGCGACGGCGATCGCCCCGTCGTCGTCGCGCACCTTCGGCCACTCACCACCGTTGGCCGAGAAGAACGACCTCACCGCAGCGTCGGAGTCGTCGTTGACGATCGTGTGCAACTCGGCGGGGTCCTCGGTGCTCGCCTGATCCTGCGCGAAGCGAACCAGTTCCGGGTGCTCGCGGATGCAGGGCAGGCAGGTGGAGTTGAAGAAATTCAGCACAACCCAACTCCCCTTGCGCCGCGCCAAGTCGAAGGTGCCGCCGTCGATGACGCTCGACACCACTGTCGGGGCCGGGTTGCCGAGCAATGGAGACGACGCCTCGTCGGAGTCCCCCGGTTCGGCGACGGCGAGCACGACGAGGAACGCGGCCAGCACCACCCCGACGGCACCGGCGATGAATGGCGACCGGCGGCGGCTCGTGCCGGGGGCCTCCCCGTCGGCTGTGGAGCCGGGAGCGGCATCGTTCACGGCGCGACCCCGCCCGCGACTGCGACGGGAGCAGACGTCGGGTCGGTGGGTCGCCGACGGCGACCGGGGAACAGCGAAAGGAGGGTGCCCAGGCCCATCAACCCACCGCCGATCCACAGCCACAGGATCATCGGTTTGACGAACACCTTGATGCGGGCGGAATCGCTCGTGGGCTTCACCGGCGGCTCGAGTGTGAGGTAGAGATCCTTGGTGAACCCCGTGCGCACCGAGGGCGTGCCGATGTTGGTGCCCATCGACTTGAACTTGGTGATCGCGGGTGCGTAGGCCTGCCCCCCGTCGATCGACACGAGCGCCTTGATCGCCGTGCGGCGATCGTCATCGACCTGCTCGAAGCCGACCAACTCGAAGGTGTGGCCGCCCCAGCGCGCCGGGGCGCCGATCTCGAGGTTCAACTCCTGGCTGCGGGTGTACGAGTTCGACGCGGCGAGTGCGACGGCGAGCAGGATGACGCCGAGGTGCACGACCATTCCCCCGTTCGCCCGACCGACGAGCCCGCGCCATCCCTGGCGCCGCGTGGCGAGCACGAGTTGGCGCAACGCCGCACCGGCCGCGAACCCACCGAGCCCGAACGTGAGCAGCGGTGCCCATCCGCTGGCGCCGAGCACGACGGCGACCACGAGTGCCGCCGTGCCGCACCACGCCGGCCAGTGCAGACGATCGGCGAGCACTTCGCCCGAGGCCTTGCGCCAGGGCAGCACCGGCGCCACGCTCATCAGGAACAGCATCACCAACCCGATCGGGCCCGAGAGACGGTCAAAGAACGGCTCACCCACCACCAGTTGACGGTTCTGCAACGCCTCGACGACCAGGGGGAACACCGTCCCGAGCAGGACCACGAAGGCGAACGCGGCGAACAGGACATTGTTGGCGAGGAACGCACCCTCGCGCGAGATCGGCGAGTCGATGACGCCCGGTGAGCGCAATCGGTCACCGCGCCAACCGATCAGACCCACCGACACCACCACGATCACCGCGAAGAACGAGAGCAACCAGGGGCCGATGTTCGACTCGCTGAAGGCGTGCACGCTGTTGAGGATCCCCGAGCGCGTCAGGAAGGTCCCCAGGATCGTGAGTGCGAACGTCGCCACGAGCAGCGACAGGTTCCACACGCGCAGCATCCCGCGCCGCTCCTGCACGAGCACCGAGTGGATGTAGGCGGTACCGGTGAGCCACGGCACGAACGAGGCGTTCTCGACCGGATCCCATGCCCAGACACCGCTCCAGCCGAGCACCTCGTAGCTCCACCAGCCGCCCAGGATGATGCCGAAGGTGAGCATGCCCCACGACACGATCGCCCAGCGCCTCGTCTCGACCAACCAGCCCTCACCGAGGCGCCCGGTCACGAGTGCACCGATCGCGAAAGCGAACGGCACCGTCATCCCCACGTACCCGATGTAGAGGATCGGCGGGTGGAACATGACGAGCAAGTGGTTCTGCAGGAGCGGGTTCGGACCGGGCCCGTCGACCACCCCGGGTGCACCGGGGGCGAAGGGATTCGCCGGGCCGAGCGTGAGCATGAAGAAGAAGATCGCCGTCGCGAACATCGTCGCCATTGCCCAACCGACCATCGGATCATCGATGCGTCGGCGGTACTTGTGCGCGACCGCCGCCGTCAGGCCGGCGAGGACGAGCACCCACATCAGGATCGATCCCTCGAGTGCACTCCAGACCGCGGCGAAGTTGTAGAGGGCCGGGGTCGAGCGCGACCCGACGCGCTGGATGTAGTCGAGCGAGAAGTCCCGCGTGACCATCGCCCACTCCATGGCGACGAACGCGCCGACCGCACCGGTGGCTGTCAACCACGCGAAACGGATCACGAGACGTGCCACACGGCGATCGCCCGTGCGCGCGGCGGTGACGGCGGCCAGGAGGCCAAAGACCGACCCCACGAGGCCGACCACGAGTGCGGCCCGGCCGAGTGGGCCGCCTATCCCTCCCGCAGCGAGCACGCCGCCGCCTCCTCGTCGGATTCGGCCAGTCTGGTCTCGTTCTTCTCGACGTACTGGTTGGAGTGCTTGACCTCGATGCGGTCGCTCTCGAACACCGCGCCCACCACGCGGCCGTGGGCGACCACGGGGATGCACTCCTGGAACACGCCGCCGGGATCACCCGCGTATGCGACGCGAACCGTGTCACCGTTGAACTCGAGGGTGAACGTGCTGCCCGAGGCGTCGCGTGTGAACGAACCCTTCTCCACGACACCCTGCACGCGCATCCGGCGGTCGCCCTCGCACCCCTGCTTGGTGCCGATCTCATCGACGTTGCAGTAGTAGTCGATCGCACTCGTGAGGAACTGGGTCACCACGAAGCCACCGGCGACCACAGCGAGGGCGACGACGACCATCGGCAGCCACCTGCGGGTCCGGCGCGCCGGTGAGGGCGCGGACTCGCGAGGGGTCAGGTCCACGGCATCTCCTCGCGGGTGGCCCGCGCCGCGAGGTCACGACCCCGCCGCACCACGACGCGCGCGTACGCACCGGTGGCGACGAAGGTGAGCACCCACGACAGCAGGATGAAGCCCGCGTGGTCCATCTCGAGGATCCCCATGGTCAACCCACCGCCTCGTTGCGGCGGTCGCGAATGGCCTCGTCGAGCCCGCGATCGGCGACGGTGTCCTCGAGTGCGAGCACTCGTTGACGGTGCAGCACGAGCCACACGTAGAACAAGGTGAAGGTGACGACCCCGAGGAACAGGCTGAACAGCATCAGACCGTCGAGTTCGACCCGCGCGTTCGGGTTCGCCACCGAGGCCTCCTGGTGGAGTGAACGCCACAGTTCGACCGAGAAGTGCACGAGGGGGATCTCGAGCACCGCGAGAAGCGCCAACACGGCTGACCGGCGGGCGCGCTGGCGCTGGGTGCCACCGAGGCGCCGCACCGCGAGGTAGCCGACGTAGGTGATGAGGAGGAACAACGTGGTGGTGAGCCGGGCATCCCACACCCAATAGGTGCCCCACGTGAGGCGGCCCCAGAGGCTCCCGGTCACGAGCGAGA
>VGAK01000025.1 GCA_016870775.1 Actinomycetota bacterium | reverse complement strand
CCCATCTGACCACGAATCGGGTCCGGTGCGATGCGAGAGGTGGCACCCGTAGAGATAGACGATGTCGTCGTACTCGATGTCGAAGTCGATCTCGACGTCGGCCCGAGGCACAGAAACAGGCGACCCCCCGCGGACCATGAACGGGATCGAACTGCCGCTGAGGAGGACCCGTGCAGCATCGATCGCGCCCTTGATCCGTGACGACATCTTCATGCCGTGCAGATCGTCGGCGTCTGGGTCGCATGCCGCCAACTGTGGTGCGAGGTGGATTCCCACCGAGGCGAGATCGCGCACCGTGGCCTCGCCGACACCCGACAGCAACGACACGTGCTGCTCCTCAATGACGATGTCCTCGCAGTGGTATTGCCACTCGCATGAGTCGCAGTTCCCATGGATGAACGGTCGTGTCAACGGTTCACCTCCATCGCGCTTCGTGTTGATCGCGAGCCATCGCGCCGACCACTTGCCGCGCGCGATCGCGAGGAAGGACTTCTTGGGGTCGTCGAGATCGCGCCACACCACCCCGAGACCGGGGTTGATCGTTCCCCCCACCGCCGCGATGGCCGGCGCGTGGCCGAGGCCAACGAGCATCATCCAGTAGTGCGCGAGTTGGAGCGAGTGGTCCTCCTTTGGGCCGCCCTTTCCGATCTCGGCACCAGAAGAATCGCCGAGCCACGGTCGTTCCAGGGTCGACACCTGGAGGGTGCGTGCCTTGGCCGACCCTTCGAGCGGCTTCGAGTTCTTCACGTCGACGGGTAAGTATCCCCACTTGCCGTTCGGCATCGGCTCGTCACCGTGGCGCACGAGCACGTCGGGGCGCCCACTGCGGTGGTCGACCACCGGGAGCGAGGGACCGATGATGATCCGATCGCCGCGCGACATTGCCTGGAGCGTGGCTGACTTGGTGTCGTCGGCGTCGCGCAGATTCGGGACACGGTGGATCCGGCACAGTTCCTCGAAGACCCCCGCCTCGAAGGCGAGACCCTCATCGAACAGTTGTTGGATCCGCTCGTCGACTGGCACTCGAGGGATGGCGGCAAGTGCGGGGTCGCGGTCGTTCACCTCACGGTGTGCACAGCCCGTGACGAAGCGGGTGCCGGCGGAGTCGCCCGGTCGTGGGTTCGGATCAGACAATGAGGTTCCTCCCTGCGTGGTGCCGCCAGAAGTCGGTGTGTTGTTTGTGACCCCGGCCGACGATGTCGGCGCGGCCGAGGGCCTGATCCGCGACGGGCAGGTGCGTGTCGAGGGTCTCACCGACGTGGTCGCGCGAGACGAAGATGCATGCCGACTGGTGACGCGACGCCATGACGCACAGGCGCCCCGTCTCGAGGTCGAATGAACTCGGCACCGTCACCCCCGACAGCGGATGCACCGCGATCATCACGGGGCGCTCCAGTCCCTGCCACCGCTCGGGAGTCGTGATCTTGATGCCCGTTGGGGTGCGCAACTTCGCGGGGAGAGCCCGCTCGATGGCCGAATTCATCAGATTGTGCGTGGACACGATCCCGATGTGCCCGGGCTCCAGCGTGCGTGGCTGTGCGACGTCATCGGGTCCGGCGGAGAAGACGCAGCCGAGTTCGAGCAGGCGCACCGCCACGGATGCCACCACCTCGGCCAATTCTCCGTCGGGGTCGACGGGGATTCCACCCTCGTCGGTCGGGTGGGTGAGGATCACTGTCGAGTGCTCGCCGAGGAGTGCCACGCTCCTGTCGATCGCACGGGACATGTCGAGCTTCTTCCCCGGTCTCAGGAATCTCTCACCGGGCCCAGCGTGCGCATCGAAGTGGAAGTCGTAGAAGTTCCGGACCAGTGCGACGGAGTCCGCGGGCAGGCGCCTGCAGACGTCGAGTTCCAGGACTGTCGCAATGTCGCGCAACTCAGGGTTGTTGAGCACCACATCGGGCGCCGGCGCATGCGGCGCAACCGGTGAGACCTCCCAGCGGTCCACCTCGATCGTGACTGTCGGGGGGATCTGGCCCGGATCGCCGATCATCACGTAGCGCTGGGCGACGTCACGCAAGGTGAGGAAATCGGCCCACGTCATCTGCCACGCCTCATCGATGAAGAGGAGGCCGTGGAGGTTCACGATGTCGACCAGACCCAGCTTGGCCACGGTGCCGACGACGATGCACGGACCGCCGGGGAGGAGCTTCTTGTCGGTGATGATCTGGACATCGGCTGGCAGGTCTTCCGGCCGTTGGTACGTCGCACTGGAGAATCGGACGATGACCTGGCCCGGGTAGCGCTTGCAGAACTTCCTGCAGAGGTCGTCGACCTGGTTGTTGGTTTGGGCGGCGATCGCGACCCGGTAGTCGTCTTCAACGGCGGCGTCGAGTGCCTCGATCAGGTTGTGGGACTTGCCCGAGCCCGGGGGTGCCTTCACAACGCACAGGCGCTCGTCATCGCGGAGGAACTCGCGCAGGATCTCATAGATCGGTCGGTTCATCGCGGATCTCCCTCGTCGGGTGCGGCCTCGACGACGCGGCCGTCCTCGTCGCGTGCGGCATGGCGCCACCGCGGATTCCTGAGCAGGTTTGTGATGTCCTCGGGACCGAACTGCTTGCTCGCCGTCGTCGCCTTCCGTTCAGTGAGCTCGTATGCAGGAGAGTCGAGGAGCACGAGATCCTTGTTGCGCCACCTCGGGTCGTCGGGTGCCAGGCCAAGATCACCGAGACCGGTCTTGGTCCGCTTCCACCCCGGGGCGAGGATGAGAACGGCACCATCGATGTCGATGTCCACGACCTCGAGTTTCATCTCGGGTGCACCCGCAATCGATAGCTTGTTGCCCTCCTTCAGCGTCGGAAGAGCGGGGTACGACCAGGTTGCCTTCCATGTGCTCCCCTTTGTCCCGATGTTGGTGATCCTGCAGATCACGCCATGGCCGGCAGCCAGTTCCTCGCGTTGGAGCTCCCGATCGCCGTGCACGAGCATGTGCCGCGCCTTCTCGTCGTGGGCGATCCGTCGCTGGAACGCGGCACCGGCGGAACGCGGGTTGTTGTCGGTGAAGACGTTGGGCCAGTACGGCTCACCGCCCGCCTCTTCGGCGATGGTCTTCTGGCCCCAGGTGCGGAACATCTGCTTCACGCTGTCGGCGACGAGCACATCGAGTCCCGAGTTGTAGGCGCGGCGATCGGTGGCGATCATGCGCGCGGCCTCGGCCGTTGCCTCCCACCGCTCGCGCAGACTTTCGCGCAGTGCGGCATCGATCTTCTTCTGCTCGCGGGCCATGGACTTGGTGTCTCCGGCTCGGCGTGCCTCGGTCCATTTGGCCACGAGGGGCTCGAGTGTCCGACGCTCGTCGTCGGGGTTGAGGACGGTGGCCATCGAGCGTTGCTCGGCCTCCAGGGCCGCCTCGAGTCGTGCGTTGCGCCCCCGGCCCCCCCGCAGCCATGCCAGGAGGTGTCCGAGGTGCCCCTGTCGGACGTTGGCCGTGGGGAACACCCAGCACGTTCGCAGAGCCGCGGTGGCCGAGATGACGGTCTGTTGACCCGGTCGCTGCGACTCAATGAAGAGCGCATTGCAGAGGTTGCCGAGCGCGCGGAGGGTGTCCACATCGTCGCGCTCCCAGCGCGTGCGCGCGTAGGCGGCCGCCAGGTGGTGGAGCATTTGAACGTGCGTCGGACCGGGGAGCCAGATTTGACGCAAGGTGTCGATCCCGTCCTCTGAGGGGCCCGCCTCGCTCCATCCCGGGTGGTCGAAGTGCGAGAGCAGATGATCGGCGACCTCGATCATCATGTCGCCCACCAACTGGCGGTTGCGGCCGTCGGGCACGGTGAAGAAGATCGGATCGCTGTCGAGGGTTCCGAGGGCCACGCCCCACGGTCGGGACTCGCCGCCCATCCTCACGAAGGCGACGACGAGCAGGTTCTCGTCGTCGGCGACGTGGACGTTCACCACCTCGCCGCGCGGGGAGGGCTTGCCGTCGCTCCATGCCTGGAGTCGGCGGATGGTCTCGAGGCTCGCGTTCATGGCAACTCCGGCAGGGGTGACTCGATGCGGGTGATGAGATCGGTCTCCGCGGTGGACTTGGGTCGCACGCCGCCGATCAGCTCGACGGCACGATCGAGCGGGATTCCGTTCAGGAACCTCTCGACATCGTCGCCGAGCGCGGCTCCGCGCCCGGCGGCGAGTGCGCTCTTGAAGCAGGCGTTCGCACGCTCGCAGAACACCACGCACGAGTCCTGGAAGTGCGTCTCGGCGTGCAGGACGAGATCGAGCAGCGCATCGGGATCGCCGTCATCTCCCGCGCCGTACTCGCCATCCATCAGTTGGGCGGCCTCTTCCATGAGATCGAATCCACGCCTTGCGCGCTCGAGTTGGTAGCGGAGATCCTCTCCGCTGCGCACGCTCGGCTGGTTCGACCCCGGGTACGTGAGCACCAAGAAGCCCTCACGGGAGACACCGAACGAGTCCGCGAGCCCGAGACCCTCGAGTGTCACCTCGAGGGCGTGGACATACAGCCCCATCTGGGCGCGAGCGGTCGCCAAGTCACCCTTGCTGGTGTGCCCACCCTGGTCGGCGTAGGTCTTCACTTCTCCGACTTGGAGGCAGGGACGACCATCTGCGCTCGTGATGGCGAGGATGTCGATGATCAGGATCGCCTCGGGGAGCATCACACCGCGCGGAATCCTCACTGTGAAGCTCGAGATCGCACCGGTGAAATCCTGACCGGTCGCGATCGAGTGCAGAAGTTCGTTGCTCGCCTCGATGGCTGCTTCGAGGTCCGCGAGGGGCCCACCGTTGACCGCGATCCGGTGATCGAAGAATGCCGAACCGTCCTCCCCGAGGACGCCGGCACGAGAGAGAGTGTCGAGCAGGATCGCTCCGTTGTCGCGGACGAGGGACTCCTCGAACACGAGTCCGCGCTGGAGTGCGAACACAGATTGTCCATCCCGCGGGGCATCGGGGTTCTCCCGACGGGCCGCCGCGCCCATCTTGACGTTGTGGACGGCAGAGATGACGTTGGCATGGCACTCGGGGTTCCGGGCCCACTGCTCGAAGCGACGCCGCGTCTCGCGACGGGCCCTCTCCCTCTTGTCGGCCATTCAGGTCTCCAGATCTCTGTCGCGGTACCCGGTTGAATCAGGTACGAAGTACCATACTACGGATTTCACCCTCGTTTTCCAACCCCGACCGACCATAGCCCCGGGGTGTGGGCGGCATTTCTTGGGCGTGCGAGGCGAGGGGGCTGACTGGCAATCTCGGACTGCCTTCCGTACGTTCCCCGCCCACACAACGCGTCAGCTGCGAGGAGGAGGGGAGCAATGGTCGGTCTCACCGAGGAATCGTTGCGAGGTGGCGGTGCGGACCGGCTCGGCGCCCTGCGAACGTCCGCGGCCGAGCCCCGGCGCACCGTGCGCACCGAAGTCGTCATCGGTGGGGTGCTCGTGGTCGCCGCGTTGCTCGGTTTCGTGTTCCTCCGGGGTGATGCAACCCCGGAGGTCACAGGCTCGACCCCTAACGCACCGGTCGGCACTATCGAGGTCGAGTCTCCAAACGCCGCATTGCTGGACGAGGAAGCCCTCGTCTCCATCGCGCTCGATGCAGGGGACTTCCCACCAAACCTCGCCCGGGGAGATTCGGTGATCGTGACGATCCGACCCGATCTGGACACAGACGGCGACCCGAGAACTCTCGGAGGACTGCCCACCGTCGTGTCGGTCGCAGCCCCAGTCGACGGTGGATCAACATGGATCGTGGTGCTCCGCGCACCCAAGACATTGCCCGAGGTCCTGATCGGTGCCCGGGATGTGTCCCTTGCGATCGTGGCCGGAGGCGGACGATGAGCACAGTGTCTGTCGTCGATCTCTCGCGGCGAATCGCCGAGGCCTTGGCCGACGATCGGGTCGCCCGACACCGTGATGATCGGCCGGATCCGTCGCCGGACGAGGAGCGACGAGTCGCATGGGAAGCGGCGATGCGCATCGTGGAGGTCGGGAGGCCGGGTCCGTTCGGGCCCACGGCTCCGACCAGTGACGACTCCAGGCACCTCATCGAGGAAGCCATCGCACGGGTGTGCGGTCTGGGTCGACTGGAGCCCCTCCTCGCCGACGATGGGATCACCGACATCCATATCCGCGGGAATCGCCCCGTGTGGGTCAAGACCCTCGATGGTCGGCGCGAGGAGCGCCCACCCGTGGTCGACTCCGACAGGGAATTGATCGATCTCGTACGCCGGATCGCCTCGCGCATGTGCGGTCGCGAGCACAGTTTCGACCCATCGAGCCCCGAAGTGAACCTCCGGCTCCCCGATGGTTCGCGGTTGTTCGCGACCATGGATGTCTCGTCACGGCCGACCATGGTGATTCGGCGCCATCGTTTCGAGTATTCGACGGTCGAGGACCTCCGGCGCACCGGGATGATGGATGACGACACCGCTTGCTTCCTCGTCGCAGCCGTCCGGGCACGGAAGAATCTGATCATTGCGGGTGGGACTGGGTCGGGCAAGACGACTCTCCTGCGCGCGTTGATCAACGAGGTGCCCCGAGAGGAGCGCATCGTCACGATCGAGGACGCCTACGAGATCGGACTCGAGAACTTCGAAGACTTGCACCCCGACCACGACGCGCTCCAGTCGCGACCACCGAACACTGAGGGTCGTGGAGAGATCACACTCGCTGATCTCACCCGGATGGCGCTGCGGATGGATCCTGACCGGGTGGTGGTGGGCGAGGTTCGTGGCCCGGAGGCACTCCCGATGCTCCTCGCGATGAGCCAGGGAAACAACGGGTCGATGTGCACCATCCATGCTGATTCGAGCCGGACTGTGTTTCCCAAGCTCGTGGCCTACGTGTCGATGGGTGCCACGGGAATCCCAGCTGAGACAGTGAATCTGCTCGTTGCTTCGGCGATTCATCTGGTGGTGCACGTGGAGATACGCGGCAATCGACGAGTCGTGGTGTCGGTCAGGGAGGTGGTCGACGCCGATGGTCTGACTGTCGTGTCGAATGAGGTGTTCGGCCCCAGCACTGCCGGTGCGGGTCTCATCACCGCAAGACGGCAGACTCTCGCCGATCTCGAGCCCCACGGGTACGTCCCGCGAGGTGAGTTCGCATGGACGTGATCGTTCTTCTCTCAGCCTGTGTGATCGGGGGGCTTCTCCTGTTGATACCGCGGGACATCATGGGCCGTCTCGCTGCGGAGGTGAGACACCGCAGACCATCTCCTCGTCGAACGCGGGATGCGCGTCAGTTGATCGAAGCGATTGCCACATGGACCGAGATGCTCCGCGACACGCTCGGTGCAGCAAGCGGGCTCGAGCAGGCCCTGATAGCCACCGCCGAGCGGGCACCCACCCTGCTCGAGGAACCCCTGATGAAGATGGTCGCGACGATGCGGTACGGATCCCTCGAGGATGCACTCCGAGAATTCGCGGACGAAGTGGACCACGCCGTGTGCGACTTCGTCGTTGCTGCTCTTGTGACTGCCTCGAACAGTTCGCCTCGGGATGTCGGTGCACTTCTCGGGCGATTGAGCGAGAGCACCCGGGACGAGTCTGCCGTGCACCTCCGAGTATGGGTGTCGCGGGCACGATCCCGCACATCGGTGCGGATCATCTCGGGATCGGTCGCCACTTTCGTCGTGGGTCTCGTGGTCCTTGCCCCCGCGTATCTGGCCCCGTATGCGTCACGTGACGGCGTGCTGGTGCTCTTGGCCGTGGCGGGACTGTTCACCTCGGCGTACTGCGCTCTGGTGCGCATGGCCCGTGCGGAGAGATCGCCGCGCTTCGTGGCTCTCCGGGTGGCTCGATGAGAGGAAGACCGGTGCTCGTTGGGCCGCGGGATGTTGCGATCCTTGGCATGGAGCCGCAACGGCTCGGATCCTCGATCCGACGTCTCGTTGTGAGTGGGTGTCTCGCAGGGTGTGTCATCGGGGTGGTTGTGTCCACTCGGACAACTGTCCCGGAAGGATTGGGTGCAGCAACCGTCGTTGTCACGGTCACCGCCGTGGTCACTGCATGGTGGATGCTGATCATTCGACGTCGTGCCGCATCGGCCCGAAGCGAGGCCGATCTTGCGGTGTCTGCCTTCCTCGACTTGGTGACGATCATCCTGGCGGGTGGGGCGGGTCTCGAGACGGCACTCGTGTCTGCCGCGTCATGCGGTGACGGGTGGGTCTTCTCGAGGATTCGTGATTGCCTCGCGCGCGCCCAGAGCACGAGGCGGGACCTCTGGATCGAGCTCCGAGAGTGGGGGCGAGCATGCGGTATCGAATCACTCGTCGAGATGGCGAACAGTGTCGAAATCGCGGGGGAGCACGGTGCACGGATCAGGGCATCACTCGTCGCGAAGTCGAGGTCGCTCAGGTCGCGCAACATTGCCCGTATCGAGCACGAGGCCGGACGACGCACCGAGCAGATGGGGGTGCCGATCGTGGTGATGTTCATCGGCTTCGTGATCTTCGTCTCGTACCCCGCTCTCATGGGCACGGTCGGGCAGTTGTAGAGACTCGCAATGACCCCGTCACGACGAGTCGACACCGATGATCACGAGATTCACCACAACCCGAAGGGACACATGAATGGACATCATCAAGCAGACATGGGAGTACTACGCAATCAGGTTTGCCGCATCACGCGAGAGGGATCGAAACCGCGGTGAGGTGAGTGCGACCACCGTTGTGATGGCCGCGGCACTCGTCGCTCTCGCCATCTCTGTTTCGGCGATCATCACCCAGCGCGTGCAGAACAAGGCCAACTCCATCAACCTCGGATGAGCCGTGATCGGGAGAGATTCGGCCGCGGAGAGGCATCGGTGGAGACCGTGCTCGTCTTTCCGGTGTTGCTCGGGGTGGTGCTCGTCCTCGTTCAACTCGCAGTGACGATGCACACGGCCCACGTCGCCGGAGTCGTCGCGATGCGGGGTGCCCAGGTGGCAGCGCAGATGGCTGGCCACCCGGCTGCGGTCCCGACAGCGGTGGACGAGATGGATTCCATGATCCGGGGCCTACAGGGCCGGCCCGCGGACTCCCTCGCGCTCCAGTTCGACGGTCTCTCAGTCCAATCGAGGGTCGTCCTGCGCACGGGAGGTGTCGTCCCGTGGCTCGCCAGCCGCGTCGAGCGCGGTGCGTCGGTTCCCCTCGAAGTGTTCAGATTCTCGGGGGAGAGATGAGATGAGGAGGGGAGCACCGCCACCAGTCGGGGTGCCGAGGGTCCGTGGATCAATGGCAGCAGAAGTTGCCGTGTTGGTGCCGACGTTGTTCCTGCTCGTGTTTCTCGCAGTGGGACGTGGGCGCCTCCACGACGCTCACATCGCGGTGCAGGGTGCGGCCGACACCGCGGCACGCGCGGCGTCGGTGTCCTCGAGACAGCGAATGGTCGCCAACGGGACGAGAGCGGGAGCTGTCTTTCTCCGGGAGTCGGGCACGAGGTGCAGTGGCACCCGTATCTCGGTGGAGATCCTCGACCTCGGCCGACTCTCCGAGGCCAGGGCACGGGTTCAGTGCACCATCGACAATCGAGATCTCGGCGGGATCGTCCCCCACAGCGTCACGTTGCGGACCGAATCACGCGAGATCGTGGACTACCACCGGAGCGATCGATGAGGCGACAGCGGGGAACACTGTCGGCCTTTGTCGTCTGCTTGTTGACCGCTCTCGTGGCGATGGTGGGACTGGTGAACGATGCTGGGTCGCTGCTTCACTGGTACTCCAAGACCGCAGACCTCGCACAAGCAGCTGCCCGTGTGGGTGCACAGGAGGTGGAGGGAGTCCGCGAGGGTCACCCGAGGCTGGATGGCAATCGCGCGCGATCCGCGGCTCTCCGGCATCTGGAGCACGAGGGTCACCGGGCTTCTGTGGTGGTGTCCGACGGCTCGGTCACAGTCACGCTGACGGGCCGGCAACCGTTCAAGTTTCTCGGCGCGTTCGGGGTGCCCGCAGCCAGGGTCTCGGTGGCGCGCTCTGCGCATCTGGTCGAGGGGTGAAGCATGCTTCGGCGAGCCGAAACATTCGGGGTGGTGGTGTTGTCGGTCGTCGCGGGAGTCGTGGCGACCCGATTCGTGGCGAGGTCGCGCCCCTCGGTGCGGGAACGAGCGACTGCTGACATCATCCTCGGTTCTGCAGACCAGGGAATCGACGTGCAGCGACCAGAGCCGACGGGGCCGATCGCCACGGGATCGCCACCGACGCACGCCGGGATCGTGCGCATTCTCGGGCATCCAGAATTCACCGACACCCTCGATCGACGCGCGGTGTTCCGCAAGAAGAAGTCCCTCGAGTTGCTCGTGTGGCTGTGTCTGAACCGCGACAGGATGAGGAGATCCGCCGCGCGCACGGCGTTGTGGGAGTTCGACGTCTCCGATGCCACCTTCGCAACGGTCGTCTCTGAGATGCGGCGTGCCCTCCGCGAGGTCCTCCCCGATCTCGCACCGGGCGAGATCGCCCGCGCCACCTACACCGACATCATCGATCTCACACCGAGGATCGTCACGGACGTCGATCTTCTTCTCGCCGCACACAGGGAGTTCCGTGCGGGTGGTCCACACGCCGCCCTCGCGGAGGCTCTGCGTGCGGTGCGCGATGTGCCATTCGCGGGCGTGAACTATCCGTGGGCCGATGGCGACGGCACCACGACCCGCATCGTGATCGCGGTGATCGACGCTGCCGTCGAGCTCGCCGAGTGGGCACTCGCCGAGGGTGATATCGCCGCGGTGACGGTTGCATTGACTGCCGGTTTGCGCACGATGCCCGACCACCCGGACCTTCTCGCAGTGAGGGGGAACCTCGCGCGGCGTCGCGGAATCGGAGTGTGACACTCCTCCACCCGGGCTCCCACGGCACCGGGTCGAGACCACCGCGGTGGTCGCTATGGTGTCGGCATGTTCGGCCGAACCAAGATCCAGATGGTGACCGCAGCAGAGGCCCTGCCCGGTCGCACCGACCAGACGATGCCCGTCCCCGCGGCGCACTTCGTGAACGGGGCCCCGCTCACCGATCCTTGGCCCGGGGGGTGCGACACGCTCGTGGTGGGCATGGGTTGTTTCTGGGGTGCAGAGCGCAAGTTCTGGGAGGCACCCGGGGTGCACTCGACCTCGGTCGGCTATGCGGGTGGATTCACCCCCAACCCGTCCTATGAAGAGGTGTGCAGTGGGCTCACCGGCCACACCGAGGTCGTGATGGTGGTGTGGGACACCGCTCTCACTTCACTCGAGGCGATGCTGCGCGTGTTCTGGGAGAGCCACGACCCCACCCAGGGCATGCGCCAGGGCAACGACATCGGCACCCAGTACCGCAGCGCCATCTACTGGCACTCCGAGGCCCAGCGCACCGTCGTGGAGTCCTCCCGCGACATCTTCCAGGCCGAACTCGGGCGCGCGGGTCACGGCGCGATCACCACAGAGATCGCACGACTCGGCGACTACTTCTATGCCGAGCCCTACCACCAGCAGTACCTCGGGAAGAACCCGAACGGCTACTGCGGTCTCGGTAGCACGGGCGTGTCGTGCCCGATCGGGCTCACTCGCTAGTTCCTGTCGCCCCGCGTCTCAGCCGTCAACGCCGCTCAGTGGATCGCCCACCGGGGATGAGTGCGGTCACTCAGTGGTGTGATCCCCCCAGCCATCCCGCCGGATCGACTCACCATCGGCATCGGTGGCACGGCCCCGCCACCGCACTGCACCGGGACTCGCCGAGAGTTTTGCCACGAGACCCTGCATCGGCGTCCCCTCGACGGTGATGATCGAGTCGCGGTGCGCAAAGTGCGGATCGGCGGCAATTTCGCTCATATCGAGCACCGGACCAGCTGCCGCCTCGATCTCCTCGAAGATCGCGAGTGCCTCGGCCTGTGTGTGACGCGAAAACCACTCTGCTACTGCGTCCTGCACCTCGCGGCGATTCGCGACCCGCGAGGAGAATGTGGCGAACCGTGGGTCGGCCTCGTGTCCGAGGAGGCGCACCACCCGGGTCGCAACCGAATCACTCGAGGTGGACATCGCCACGTACCGACCATCGGAGCAGCGGAACACTCCGCGCGGGACGGTGTAGGGGATCTCCGATCCCATCCGTTCCTGCATCTCACCGCGCGTCAGCCAGACCGTGATGAGCGGGCCCATCAACTGGAAGATGCTCTCGAGGAGCGAGACATCCACGACCTGTCCCTTCTCGCTCCACAGTGCGACCATCGTGGCGAACGCAGCCACCAGTCCCGTCACCTCGTCGGTGAGGGCGATCGCGGGCATCATCGGCCCGCCACCCGGGGCACCGGTGACGGACGCCAGTCCAGACATCGCCTCGGCGATCGTGGCGAAACCCGGTCTGTGCGCATAGGGGCCGCTCTGTCCAAAGCCCGTCACGCGGGTGATGACCAGACGCGGATTGCGTGCATGGAGAACCTCGGGCGCAAAACCGAGGCGCTCGAGCACGCCGGGTCGGAAATTCTCGACCAGCACATCGGCATCGTCCAGGAGTCGCATCAGCACTGCGGCATCGTCGGGGTCCTTGAGATCGAGCGTGACCGTGCGCTTGTTGCGGTTCACGAATCTCCACCACAGGCCCTCACCGTCGACCGGGTCGCGCCACGCCATGTTGCGCAGCGAGTCGCCACCATCGGGCCGCTCCACCTTGACGACATCGGCACCGAAGTCGGCGAGGTAGCGCGCGCAATTGGGACCCGCGAGCACAGTGGAGAGATCCACCACACGGAGACCGGCGAGCGCCCCCGCGGTCATCGCAACGGGATCACGAAGCAGCGCTCCTCGAGGGTGCCCATCGCGTAGGTCTGGTAGTCGGTGCCGAAGTCGGCGTAGAGGTTGCGGCACCGGTTGCTCCACGCGAGCGCGGCCGGCGACGAGATCCGGTGCACCACCTGCATCACACCGCCCTCGTGGACGCGGTACTCGGCCCAGGTGCCGGGGAAGTCCTTGACACAGCCGATTTCGATCGAAGGGACTCCCGAGCGTCTCATGCGCCGCACCCGGTGACGGTGGGTGTGACCCGCCGCGTAGGCGAGCGCGCACGCATGGTTGTCGATGATCTGGTCCATGAGGTCCGAGCAGTCCGGGTGCAGACCGAAGTAGGTGTCGCTGCGTTTTCCCTCGATCCACTGCTGGTGGTGTCCCATCACGATCACCGGCACGGTGGAGGCACGGAGCACCGCGTCCAGCCACTGGAGTTGTCCGTCGTGGATCGCCCCCGTGGTCACACCGGGAATCGCCGTGTCCAGCAGTGCGACCGCGAGCCCGGGCATCTCGATCCATTGGTCTCCCTCGTACTCGTTTTGTCCGCGGTACGAGTCGTGGTTGCCGCGCACGGTGTGTAGCCGGTCGCCAAAGACTCCCCAGTGCTCGCGGAACGCCGCGAACTCCGCGTCTCGTCCGTCCTCGGTGAGGTCACCCTTGACGACCACCGCGGCGGGGTCGATGCGATCGATCTCGGCGATCGCCCCGGCGTTCATCGTCACGGGGTAGGGGGCCTCCCCGGGCTCGGCGCGCTGGATGGGGCCGAGCGGGCTCGTGTCGATGCGTCCGCACTCTGTCTCGCCGAAGTGCACGTCGTTGACGGTCGCGAACCGGGAGAGGAGACGGCCCGCGGGGCGCGGGAGCGTGCGGAAGACGATGCCGTGCTCCTCGTGGACGGTGTCGGGCGGGAGTTCCTCGTGGCGGAACACCTCCTCGCCGCGGTGGAACACCGCGAGATCGTCGGCGATGGTCGTGAGCTCGGTCCCGCCCGCTGCCCCGTCGGTCCGGGTCCCCACCATGGTCACAGACTCGGCCGACCCCGTCGCACGACGTGGTTGGTGGCCCACCAACGTCCGCTGAAGCGCCACGCCGTCTGATCGCGTGTGTCCGTCCTGTCGGATCTGGCGACGGGTCGCGGCCACAACGCCTCGACGGCGGCCACGATGGCGGTGGCCTCCTCGTCCGAGGGAGACGGCGTGATCTCTGCGACCCTCGGCGGGGGCCGGTGCATCGCATCGGGCATCGGGGGCCTCAGAGGGGCATGTTGCCGTGCTTGCGGCGCGGCAACTCCTCGCGCTTCGTGCGCAGCATCCGCAGACCCGCGATCACCTTGGCGCGCGTGTCGGCCGGGTCGATCACGTCGTCGACGTACCCGCGCTCGGCCGCGGCATACGGGTTCGCATATTTCTCGGTGTACTCGGCCACGAGTTCGGCCCTGCGGGCGATCGGATCGGCTGCCTGCTGAAGTTCGCGCTTGTAGACGATCTCCACCGCACCCTGGGGTCCCATCACCGCGAGCTCGGCCGTCGGCCACGCGTAGGCGAGATCGGCACCGATCGATTTCGAGTTCATGACCACGTAGGCCCCACCGTAGGCCTTGCGGGTGATGATCTGGATGCGCGGGACCGTGGCCTCGCAGAACGCGTACAGCAGCTTGGCACCGTGGCGGATGATGCCCTCGTGCTCCTGGTTCACGCCGGGGAGGAACCCCGGCACGTCGACGAACGTCACGAGCGGGATGTTGAAGGCGTCGCAGGTCCGCACGAACCGCGCCGCCTTCTCGGAACTCTCGATGTCGAGCACGCCGGCGAAGGCCATCGGCTGGTTGCCCACGATCCCCACCGGCATCCCGTCGAGCCGCGAGAAGCCGCACACGATGCTGGTCGCCCAGTGCGGGAAGTACTCGAAGAACTCGCCCTCGTCGACCACCTCACGGATGATCTTCTTCATGTCGTAGGGCTGGTTCGGGGAGGTCGGCAGCAGGTCGCGCAGTGCCGGGCACGACCGCTCGGGGTCGTCGCTCGGTGCGTCGGAGGGTGGCTCCTCGAGGTTGTTCTGCGGGAGGAACGAGAGAAGGAACCGCACGTCCTCCAGGCACGCCTTCTCGTCGGGGGAGACGAAGGTGGCGACGCCGCTCTTGGAGGCGTGGCTCATCGCACCGCCCAGTTCCTCGAGCGTGACGTCCTCCCCGGTGACCGTCTTGACGACGTCGGGGCCGGTGATGAACATGTGGCTCGACTCGCGCACCATGAAGATGAAGTCGGTCATCGCCGGCGAGTACACCGCGCCACCGGCGCATGGGCCGAGAATCACCGAGATCTGCGGGACGACCCCGGAGGACTGCACGTTGCGGTAGAAGATGCCGCCGTAGGAGGCGAGCGAGACGACGCCCTCCTGGATGCGGGCGCCGGCTCCGTCGTTCAGTCCGATCACGGGGGCACCGACCTTCATCGCAAGGTCCATCAACTTGTGGATTTTCTCGGCGAACACCTCACCGAGGGCACCACCGAACACCGTGAAGTCCTGGCTGAACACGAACACCTTGCGGCCCTCGACCGTGCCCCACCCGGTGATCACGCCGTCGGTGTAGGGCCGCTCCTCGAGACCAGCCGCCTGGGCCCGGTGCCGAGCGAGGAGGTCGAGTTCGTGGAACGACCCGGGATCGAGCAGGAACTCGATGCGCTCCCGGGCGAGCATCTTGCCCTTCGCGTGCTGGCGCTCGACCGATCGCGGGCTGCCGGCGTTGTGGGCCTCGTTGCGCCGCTCGAGGAGGTCCTCGATCTTGTCCTTCATGGAGGGGGCCTCGCTCACTCCCGAAACGCTAGTGCCGTCGCTGTGCACGGCTCCCATTGCGATCCGTCAGCCCGACGGCGCAACGGTGGTGCCCGGCGCAGTGGTCGTCGCAGCGGGAGGAACCGTGGTGGCGGGGCTGCTCGGATCGGATCCGGCCCGCGGCACGGTGGTGACCGTCGCCCCGTCGGCGATCACGAACGACGAGGTCAACTCGGGCAGGTCACCGATCGTGCTCACGGCCTTGACCGAGACGTCCCACTGTCCCGGCGCGTTCAACTTCAAGCCGACCTCCGGCCCGGTCAGTGCGGCGCCGCGTCGTGTCAACGGAACGTAGAACCTGTACCCGGGGTAGTCGGGACTGGTTGGTGTGAGGGTGACGATGAAGTTCTGCACGCGTTCGGGACCGAACAGCTCGATCAGCACCTGGTTCGCACCGACATTTCCCGGGGTGATCGACAACGTCACGCGGAAATCGTCGGCGCCGGACATCTCGTTGACGATCGCATAGTCGACGACCGGTCCGTCGTACACGGGGAGCACGTAGGGGGGTCGCATCGACGCGAGCCATGACGATGCGGCGAGGACCACGACGCTGATGGACAACTCGATGCCGACGGGCCTCTTCAATCTCAGGACCGCGCGTTCGTTCAATGCCTTGGCGCGCGCGAGCGAACGCATGATGAACCCACGGATGGCGGCGCTCACGAAGATGAGCAGCCCGGTGAGCAGGATCTTCAGGATCACCACGCGTCCGTGCCCACTGGCGAAGACGTTGTAGCCGTCGAGGCGCCATGTCATCACCGCACCCGACACCACGACGAGGATCGTGAGCGGTGTCGCGATGCGGCTCCAGCCACGGAGCGCGAGCACGAGATCCTCCTCACCGGGACCGTGGAGAATGACGCGCCACACGAGGAGCGCACCGCCCACCCACACCGAGGTGACGGCCACGTGCACGATCGCCAGGACGATCCCCACGACGACGAGTCGTCCACTGGCTCGATCGAAGCCGTACGTGAACATGGAGATGGCCAAAAGGATCGTGACGGCGGCGACGTAGGTCTCCTCGAAGATTCGCTCGGTGACCCAGGCGAACCACCCGAGCGCGCACACGACCAGGAACCTCGTCAGGAGCGCGCGGCCGTCCGTGGAGTCGAACAAGGCACCCCAGTTCGTCGGGAGGAACGAGGCGAGAATGCCCGCGCCGCTGCTCTGCGACACCACGAGGGCGATGTGGACGACCAAGGCGGCGATGGTGGCGACCGAGACGATCCGGAAGTGGCGCTCGGTGACGCCGTACTCGACACCCTCGGGCCAGGCGAGCTTCAGGAAGACGAGGCCCCCGAACAGGGCGCTGACCCCGATGTAGACGAGCCATCGCATCAGTCCGATCGGTCCACCGAGGCGCGGTTCACTCGCGGTCTCCGGTCCGGGGACGCCCGGGATGGTGGGAGGCGGCACCGTGTCGCCCGGTTTGATCGAGGTCGTCGTCGGCTGCGTCGCCGAGACGAAACTGAACGACCCCCGGCTGCCGTCGGGCAGCTGCCACTCCACCAGGCAGTTGCCGTTCTGGGGAACCTGGGTCAGGGCGGCAGAGACCGTGACGCCGTCGGTGGCCAACTGGGGCGGGCCGAGATTGGTGATCTTGCTCTCGCACGTGAGCACGAGGCCCATCTGCGCGACCGCGTCGTTGCCACCGATTGGCTGGGCGAAGCGCAACTGCAGCTGGGTCGGTGCGAGGGTGATGGTCTCACCGGCTGCGGGGTTGGACGACTCAAGCGTGTTTTGTCCCTCCGCCGAGGCTGTCGCACCGAGGGCGACCAGGGCCCCGACAAGGAGCAGGAGGAAGCGGATGAACTTGCGCATGGGACCGCTCTGAACGGTAGCCATCGTGCCCAATCGCAAGGGTGCATGCGCAGCGGCTCGCCGGGGAGCGTGCGCTCGCGGACCGCCCCGGGCCCCGCGCACCACGCCGTTGCTAGGGTCGCACGCGATGGCCACCCAGTCCCTCTACCGGCGCTTCCGACCGCGGAAGTTCTCCGAGCTGTACGGCCAGAAGCACATCGTGAAGGCCCTGCGCAACGCGGTGATCGCCGGGCGCGAGGGTCAGGCCTATCTCTTCTCCGGGCCGCGCGGAACCGGCAAGACCACCACGGCGCGCATCCTGGCCAAGGTCCTCAACTGCGCCGAGCCCGTCGACGGTGAGCCGTGCTGCGTGTGCGAGTCGTGTCTCGCGGTCGACAACGGGATCTCCTACGACGTGCTCGAGCTCGACGCGGCGAGCAACCGCGGCATCAACGAGATCCGCGACATCATCGACGCGGCGGCACTGAACAGCCCCGGTCGCCACAGGGTGTTCATCCTCGACGAGGCCCACCAACTCACCGGTCCCGCGACCGTGGCACTCCTGAAGACACTCGAGGAGCCACCCGAGCACGTGGTGTTCGTCCTCGCCACGACGGATCCGCAGAAGATCCCCGAGACGATCCGTTCGCGGGTCCAGCACCTCCAGTTCCACCTGCTCCCGATCCCTGAACTCGAGAAGTACGTGCGTCACGTCATCGCCGAGGCCGGGCTCGCGGTCGACGAGGACGCGATCGCCCAGGTGCTGCGCCAAGGCGGCGGCAGTGCGCGCGACACGCTGTCGGCGCTCGAGCTGGTCGCCGCCGGTGGTGGCGGCGCGACCGAGGGCACCGACACCGACGATCTGGTGCGCGCGATCACCGACCGCGACCACGGTGCGGCGCTCGCGGCCGTTGCGCGGGCCGTGCAGATGGGCAGGGATCCCCGGGCGTTCGCAGACGACCTGGTGCGCACCCTGCGCGATTGCTTCCTCGCGCTGATGTCACCCGATCTCGTGCAGGCACCCGCGGCCCGGCTCGCCGAGGTCGATGCGATGGGGCGTGCGCTCGGTCCGCAACGCACCGTCCAGGCCATGGAGACCCTCGGCGAGATGCTCGTCGAGATGCGTCATGCCCCCGACACGAGGCTCCTGCTCGAGG
>VGAK01000024.1 GCA_016870775.1 Actinomycetota bacterium | reverse complement strand
GCTCTCCTGCCCGCTGACACACCCTTGCCATATAATGTCTGTGTGACCAGAAAACCCTGGTCGCAGGCACAGACAAGGAGAACCATTGCCGAGACACCCCGAGACAACCCCCCAGCGGGGCACACGCCCCTACAACCGCCGCCACGGCACAACCCCCGATGAGTTCCGTGAATGGCTAGGGCTCCCCGTGCGGTCCACTTCCCCGCTCGATGTCCGAAGCGGCATCCAGCAACTGACCGAGCAACTCTTCGTCTCGGGCGGCCCCGACTGGGCCCCGAGCGCCGACACCCACTTCGCCATGTTGCGCGAGTGGATGGACACCGGCATCACCCACTACATACCGGTGCATGCCGAGTTCGATCTCGGCCCCTACATCGAGGACGCCACCGGGATCCGCGTCCACCACATCGGCGTCGACGACGACGGCCAGGACAAGCCGGCCGAATGGTTCGATGAGATCATCGCCGTCGCGAACGCAGTTCTCGCCAACCCGGCGCACAAGCTCGTGGTCACGTGCGCCTATGGCATCAACCGAGGCCCCTCGGCTGCACTCGCGATCATGTTGTGGCAGGGCTGGGACGCCCTCGCCGCGCTAGGCGCGATCCGCTCGGTGCGACCGATCGCCAACATCCTCTACGCCGAGGATGCAGTCCGCTGGCACGTGCTGCGCACCGGCGGCACCGAGGCCGAGGCACTCGCCGCCGAGCAGCAAGTGCGCGACTGGTTCGACCGTCACTAGCCCGCGATCGGGTGGTCGCAAGGAACCCTGACACACCCTTATGCGATAATTGTAACAAGGACAAGAACCCCCGAGAGGGGGCACAGACAGAAAGAGAAAGGACACATCTTGACCACACCAACCACACCCACACTCGAGACCGCGAAGGACGACTTCCTGCTCTCGATCGACCATCCGATCCGGCCGGAGAACCCCCGCGCCGAGCGCGAGAAGATCTCCCGCGTCGCCGGGCGGCTGTATGTCTCGGGCGCACTCGAGTTCGATCGCAATCGGGCAGCCGAGCAGCTCCAGACCTGGATCGGCGCGGGCATCACCCACTACCTCGCAGTCCATGTCGAATTCGACTTCGAAGAGTTCATCCGCGAGAACTCGGACATCGAGGTCGTGCACCTCGGCGTCGATGATCACCTCGGCCGCCAAGACCTCTCCTGGTTCGACCGCATCGCTGAGGCGGCGAACGCCATCTTCGCGAACCCGGATCACAAGTTGGTTGCAAGCTGTTTTCTTGGGGTCAACCGCGGCCCGTCGGCTGCGATGGCGATCCTCTGTGCACAGGGATGGACTCCCCTGCAGGCGATGCGCGCGATCCGCAAGGCGCGACCGATCGCGAACCTCGCATACGCTCGCGACGTAGCTCGCTGGAACACGCTGCGCCACGGCGGCACCGAGCTCGAGGCGCGCGCCGCCGAGGTGCAGGTGACCGCATGGTTCGCGCGGCATCCCCTCGCCGCCGGCGAGACCATCAGGGAGATCTACGGCCGCCGGGGTTGGTGAACCCCGGCCCGGATGAACACACACGAGAGGAGAACCAGTTGACACACGACCACGACGAGAACACACCGTTCTCGGTGCACAACATCATCGAACCCGAGCCGCACAAGGTGGCAGTGCTCGACTGGTTCATCCTCGAGAACACTGGAGAACAGCAATGAAACGCAAGAAGAAAAAGCAGACCGTCCACCTCCTCGACATGGAGAAGTTCGAGAAGGCCGACGACGCGGAGAGGCGCGAGATGGTGAGGGAGTTTCTCATCGCCATCAGGAGGGACGCGGTCGATGATGACGGCGACGACTGACGAACGCTTCTCGGTGCCCGTCTCCCTCTACTCCGCCGCGGCGCCGGTCGGCAAGAAGGCTGGCGGTTGCGGTTGCGGTTGCGGTTGCGAGGTATCCGGGAGGTGCGAACCGAGTTCGTTCGCCGGTGCACCGTTCCACGGGCTCCCGTGGCTCGTCGCCTCCGCATCAGGACCCATCGGAAGGAGAATCAGTTGACCCACCAACCAAGTCCAAATGTCCCGTTCTCGGTGCACAACATCATCGAGCCCGAGCCGCACATGGTGGCGGTGCTCGACTGGTTCATCCTCGAGGGTGCCGACCACGACGAGACTCAATTCATACTCGAGACACTCGACACCTTGGAGCTCGGCGGCGTCTCCTACTACTACGGGGATCCGACCTGCGAGTTCACGAAGTACCTGGCAGAGGTCGCGGCAATCCCGGCGCTCGGGACTCCCTACGACGCAGAGACTCTCTGGGCAATGGTGGAGCCCGCCTTGGCAGATCTCCGGGGCACCGAGCTGGAGATCGAGATCACCGATGACGACGGCACGGGGACCGTGTTCGTGGTGTGCCGTCTCGCGAGCGACGAGATCGAATCGGGTGCTCTCGATGCGAGACTCGCTGAGATGGTCGCGCTCACCACCCGCGTCCGCGACCTCGTCAGGCCGTGACCTCGCTGAAGGCGGTCTGGGACGCAGCGCGCTAGCGGCCCGCGACGAAAGCCTCGACGAAGGCCTCGACCGAGGCGAGATCGTTCGCCACGCGAGCGGTGCGCTCGGGTCGGTCCATGAGATCAGCCAGATGTGCCGGCAATGCGGGCCGCACCCCGGTCGCACGCTCGACCGCATCGGGGAACTTGGCCGGGTGGGCCGTGGCCATCGTGACCATCGGCAGATCGCCGAGGTGCTCGCGTGCAGCCTTGACCCCGACGGCGGTGTGGGGGTCGAGAAGCATCCCGGTCGACTCGTGGACGCGGCGGATGGTCTCCAAGGTGTCGTGGTCGGTCGCACGGCCGGCGCGGAACACCGGCTCCACCCACTCGTGCCACTGGTCGGACTCGACGGCGAGGCGCCCCGTGGCGCGGAACGTGGCCATCTGCTCGGCGGTCAATCCACCGTCGCGCCCGTTCATCTCGAAGAGCAACCGTTCGAAGTTGCTCGAGACCTGGATGTCCATGCTCGGGCTGAGGGTCGGCACCACTGCCCTTGTGATCATCTCGTGCGACTCGAAGAACCGGGTGAGGATGTCGTTGTCGTTGGATGCCACGACGAGGTGGCGGATCGGGGCGCCCATGCGCCGAGCGATCCACCCCGAGAGCACGTTGCCGAAGTTGCCCGTCGGCACGGTCACGTCGACCGCCCCGAGACGCCGGGTGGCCTCCACGTAGTAGACGACCTGGACCATCACGCGGGCCCAGTTGATCGAGTTGATCGCCGACAGGTTGTGCCGCGTGCGGAACTCGACGTGGTTGAACATGGCCTTGACGAGGTCCTGACAGTCGTCGAAGGTGCCGTCGACAGCGACGGTGCGCACGTTGTCGGCCGCAACGGTGGTCATCTGGCGGCGCTGCACATCGCTGACGCGCCCGTGCGGATACAGGATCACGACGTCGACCCGGTCGCACCCGAGAACCCCATCGATCGCGGCGCCACCGGTGTCGCCGCTGGTGGCGCCCACGATGGTGATCCGCTCGTCGCGCTCGGCGAGGATGTGATCGAAGAGCCGGCCGAGCAACTGGAGTGCGACGTCCTTGAAGGCGAGCGTGGGTCCGTGGAAGAGCTCCATCAGGTGGTGCCCGGGCTCCAACTCGACGAGGGGCACCACATCGGGGTGCCGGAAAGTCGAGTAGGCCTCGCCGCAGAGTCGTTGCATCGTGGCGGGATCGATCTCGCCGTCGACGAACGGTGCGAACACCGCGGCCGCGAGATCGGCATACGAGGCAGGCAGGCTCCCGGGCAACGAGGGCCACGAGGCCGGCACATACAGACCTCCGTCGGTGGCGAGACCGGCGAGAACGGTGTCGGCGAACCCGAGCCCGGGGGCGGACCCGCGCGTCGAGACGTAGCGCACGGCCCTACTCGCCGATGACGCGCAGGAGCCCCGAGGTGCGGCGCACCACGGGCAGGTCGCGGAGGCGACGCACGCACTCCTGGACGGCCGACTCGCGCGCACCGTGGGTGATGAAGACCAGGCGCGCGTCGGCCCCGATCCCCTCCTGCTCGGCGGCGCGGATGCTGACACCGTTCTCGGCGAAGACACCGGTGATCGCATGCAGCACGCCGGGCTTGTCCTCGACATCGAGGCCGATCAGGTACTGCGAGGAGGTCTCATCGATGGGCAGCACGGGCACGCGCTGGAACGACCCGATCTCGCCGTGGGTGCCGCGGCACAGGTTGACGGCCGCATCGATCACGTCGCCGAGCACCGCCGAGGCCGTCGGGAACCCGCCGGCGCCGCGGCCGTAGAACATCAGCGAGCCGACCGCCTCGCCCTCGACGAAGACCGCGTTGTAGCTCTCGCGGACGCTGGCGAGGGGATGGTCGATGGGCACCATCGCCGGGTGCACGCGCACGGCCACCGTGTCGGCGCCGCGCTCCTGCTCGGCGATCGCGAGGAGCTTGACCACGTACCCCAGACGCCGCGCCACGGCGATATCGGCGGCGGTGATGTTGCTGATTCCCTCGTGGTAGACGTCGCCGGCCACCACGCGCGCACCGAAGGCGATGCTCGCGATGATCGCGGCCTTGGCGCCGGCATCGAAGCCCTCGACATCGGCCGTGGGATCGCGCTCGGCGAAGCCGAGGCGCTGGGCCTCGGCGAGGGCGACCGAGTACTCGGCACCCTCCTCGGTCATCTTGGTGAGGATGAAGTTGGTGGTGCCATTCACGATCCCCATCACACGTGTCACAGGCTCGCCGCGCAGCGACTCGCGCAGGGGACGGATGAGCGGGATGCCACCGGCGACGGCGGCCTCGAACAACAGGTCGACACCCCGGGCGTCGGACAGTGCCCACAACTCGTGGCCGACGTTGGCGAGGAGTTCCTTGTTCGCCGTGACCACGGGCTTGCCCTTGGAGATCGCGGCCGAGATCAGCTCGCGTGCCGGCTCGATGCCCCCGATCACCTCGACCACCAGGTCCACGGCCGGATCGTCGACGAGGGCGTGGCTGTCGCGGGTGAGCACACCCTCGGGGAGGTTCACGTCGCGGTCGCGCGAGAGATTGCGCACCGCCACCCTGGTGACCTCGAGTCGGATCCCGGTGCGGGCCTCGATGGCATCGGCCTGGGAGGCGACGAGTTGCACGAAGGCTGCCCCGACATTCCCGCACCCGAGGACGCCGATGCGCACGGCACGGGATCCAGTCATAGGCACCCAAGCCTATGGGCGCACGGTGTGCCGACGAAGGGAGTTTGCGTGCCCCCACCGGGGTCCGGGCCCGCGCCGAACCGGCGTCAGAGAACGTCGAGGCGGACGAGGTCCTCGAGGGTCTCGCGACGCACCACGAGGCGCGACTCGCCATCCGCGACGAACACCACGGCTGGTCGGGGCACCTTGTTGTAGGTATTCGCCATCGAGTGGCCGTATGCGCCGGTCACCGGGGTCACCAACAAGTCGCCGACGGCGAGTCCGGCGGGCACGGCCGCGTCGTCGATGAGCACGTCGCCACTCTCGCAGTGCTTGCCCACGATGCGCGCGCGACCCTCGCGCGGATCTTCGGTGCGCCGCGGGTCGAAGGCCTCGTAGCCGCTGCCGTACAGCACGGGGCGCGGGTTGTCGCTCATGCCGCCGTCGACAGCGACGTAGGTGCGGATGCCCCCGATCGGCTTCACGGTGCCGACCGTGTAGACGGTGAGGCCCGCACGCGCCACGATGGCGCGACCGGGCTCGACCATCACGCGCACACCCGCGGGCAACGGGGCGACCGCGGTGCGCAGAGCCGCCGCCCACTCGGGAATCGACGGCGCGGTCTCATCGCTGGTGTAGGCCACACCCAGCCCGCCACCGAGGGTCAACTCGGAGAGACCCAGCCCGGCGAAGAAGTCGACCATCACGCGCGATGCCTCGGTGAAGTTCTGCACCGCGAACACGTTCGAGCCGATGTGGCAGTGGATGCCCACCAGGTCGAGTGCGCCAGAGAGACGCGCGCGCTCGACGGCGCGCGAGGCGTCACCGTTGCCGAGGTTGAACCCGAACTTCGAGTCGTCCTGGCCGGTCTGGACGTACTCGTGCGTGTGCACGTGCACGCCCGGCGTGACGCGCAACTGCACCCGGGCGACGGCACCGGTGGCGGTGTGGATCGCCTCGAGTCTGTCGATCTCGTCGAAGGAGTCGACCACGATGTGGCGCACGCCGGCGGCGAGCGCGGCGCGCAGTTCCTCGTCGGACTTGTTGTTGCCGTGCAGGACGCACGCCGACCCCGGCACACCGGCCGAGAGCACGGTGTGGAGCTCTCCCCCGGTGGCGACGTCCAGCAACAATCCCTCCTCGTGGGCGAGGCGCGCCATCGCACCGCACAGGAAGGCCTTCGTGGCATAGACGACCGAGCCCGCGCCGAACTCCGCGACGGCCTCCCTGCACCGGGCGCGCAGGTCTTTCTCGTCGTAGACGAAGAGCGGCGTGCCCCAGCGCGCGGCCAGATCGGGCACGGGCACACCACCCACCCAGAGCACCCCGTCATCGACGCAGGCGGTCGAGGACAACAGACGCAACGGCACGGCGGTCATCGGGGCCCCCTCACATCTGCTCCGGTGCGCGGATCCCGAGCAGGTCGAGCCCGGCGGAGAGCACGCGCGCGGTCGCATCGCACAGCGCGAGGCGCGAGGTCTTCACCGCGTCGTCGGCCCTCAGGACGGGACAGTTCTCGTAGAACGAGGTGAACCCGGTGGCGAGATCGAACAGGTAGGTGCAGAGCTTGTGCGGCGATGCCGTGTCGACGGCCTCGTGGACGGCCGAGTCGAAGCGCAACAGCGTGATCGCGAGCGTCCGCTCCCGGGGGTCCCCGAGGATGGGCACCACGGTGCGGACCCGTTCGCGCTCGAGTCCGGCGCGTCGGAAAATGCTGCAGATGCGCGCGTGCGCGTACTGCAGGTAGGGCGCGGTGTTGCCGTCGAAGGAGAGCATCCGGTCCCAGTCGAAGATGTAGTCCTTCACGCGGTCGGTGGCGAGATCGGAGTACTTGACCGCACCGATCCCCACCATGCGCGCGACGTCGGCGCGGTCGTCGGCGCTCATCTCGGGGTTCTTCTCGGCCACCGCCGCCCCCGCACGCTCCACGGCCTCGGCGAGCAGGGCGGCGAGCTTGACCGCATCGCCGCTGCGACTCTTCAACATCTTGCGGTCCGACCCGAGCACGCTGCCGAAGGCGACGTGGTGGAACACGTGGTGCTCATCGAGCCAGCCGGCTCGGCGCGAGACCGCCTCGACCATCTGGAGGTGCTGGGCCTGGGGGGCACCCACCACGTAGAGAAGGCTGTCGGCACCGAGATTCTCGACGCGGTCGACCACGCACGCCAGGTCCGTCGTGGCGTAGTTGTAGCCGCCGTCGCCCTTGCGGATGATGAGCGGGAGCGGCTCGTTCTCGCGGTTGGTGAAGCCCTCGGGGAACACCACCTGGGCGCCGTCGCTCTCGACCAGGAGCCCGGAGCGATCGAGGCGCTCCACGATGCCGGCGAGCAAATCGTTGTACTTGCTCTCGCCGGCGAGGTCGTCGTCGGTGAGCAGGACATCGAGCCCGCGGTAGACGATGTTGAAGTACCTGGTGCTCTCGGCGACCAGCGTGCGCCACAGTCGCAGAGTCTCGGTGTCGCCGCCCTGCAGAGCGACCACCCGGGCACGTGCGCGCGCCTTGAACCCATCGTCGGACTCGAACTTGCGGCGGGCCTCCTTGTAGAAGGCGTCGAGGTCGCCCATGCCGAGCTCGTGTGCGGCCTCGCGCTCACCGAGATCGACGAGGTGCTCGATCAACATCCCGAACGGGGTGCCCCAATCACCGACGTGGTTCTCGCGCACCACGCGGTGACCGAGGAACCCGTGCATGCGCACGAGCGCGTCGCCGATGACCGTCGAGCGCAGGTGACCGACATGCATCTCCTTGGCCACGTTCGGGGCCGAATAGTCGACGACCACCGTGCGCACCGACGAGGCGGGGGTGACCCCGAGGGTCGGCTCGGCCATCGCCGCACCCAGTTCGCGGGCGATGAAGCCGTCCCGCAACACCAGATTGATGAAACCGGGACCGGCCACCTCGGTGGAGGCGAGCATGTCGGAGAGATCCCCGGCGGCCGCGAGGACGGCTTCTGCGACTGCGCGGGGCTGGGAGCCGAGTTCCCTGGCGAGCCCGAGTGCACCGTTGGCCTGGGCGTCGGCGCGATCGCTCGGACGCACCACGGGGTCGCACTCGCGACCCGCCACCGCGGCGAAGGCCGGCGCGAGACGCCGCGCAACCGAGTGGAGGGGATCAGCCATGCTCTCCCATTCTGCCCGTTGCCCCTGTGCGCTGGGGGTTCCGTTTCGCTGCCGGCGTAGACTGAAACGGGCGAGCGAGCAGCGCGTCACGCTCACGTAGCTCAGCGGATAGAGCACTTGCCTCCGGAGCAAGGGGTCGCAGGTTCAAGTCCTGCCGTGAGCGCCAGTGTCCACTCGGCCCGGTGCATCCGGGGCCGCGGTGCCTCAGGACGTGAAGCCGGTGAGGCCCACGAAAGCGCGGCTGTGCTCGATCTCGCCCATGTGACGCAGACCGTGCTGGTAGAGCCAGCACTCGATGCCATCCAGCACTGTGATCCCCGCCTCTCCCGCCACGCGCGCCGAGTACGTGCTCGCCACGGCCGGACCGAACGGACGGGTCAGCAGCACGCGATCCAACTCGGAGGGGTCGAGCGTGCCGAGCCAGGTCTCGGTGCGCGAGAACACCGCGGTCATGTACTCGCGGAAGGCCCCGAGATCGCCGATCTGCTGGAGGTGCATCTCGTCGGGCGTGCGGTGCTTGCCGTGGTCGGGGATGGTCGGGGCGATCCGGGCGAGCCAGGCCTCGTCGCAGATGAACGGCTCACCCGACAGGATCATGAACGATGCGTCGTGCATGTTCACGTAGTGGAACAGCGAGAACGCGATCGGCATCACCCTCTCACCCAAGTGGGTGTTGATCTGGTCGAGCGTGGTCGTCTCGAGACACTCCTCGTACAGCGAGAAGAGCGCACGAAACCTGCGCCGCAGTGAATCAAGGATCAGTTCGTTCGACATCGTGCCCCCGCGTCCCGTCCATGTGTTCGATCTGCTGCCACCGCTCAGGCCAGTGCAGCCTTCACCATGTCGGCGATGACGGCGCCGTCGGCCGCGGGGCCGACACGGCCTCGCACCGCCTTGACCACCTGGCCCATCGCCTTCATCCCCGTCACCCCGCGCGATGCCGCGGCGGTCACCTCCTCGTCCACGATCGCCCGCAACTGGTCGGCCCCGACGGCGGCCGGCAGGTACCGCGCGAGCACCTCGGCCTCTGCTCGTTCCTTGGCGGCCGACTCCGCGCGGCCGGCGCTCTCGTAGATCTCGGCGGCCTCCGTGCGCTTCTTCGCCTCGCCCCGCAGGACCCCCACGATCTGGTCGTCGGTGAGCTCGACGGCCTCGTCGCCGGCCACCTCGGCGTTGGTCACCGCGGCGAGAGCCATACGCAGTGCGGATTTCGCCGTGTCCTGGCCCTCTTTCATCGCCTCGTGGAGATCGGCCTGCATTCGTGACTTCAGGGTTCCCATGGGATGACAAGTCTGCCCGACTGGGCTATTTTCAATGCAGTCGGAAAGCTTGGCATTCCGAGGAAGAGGGGGGTCCCATGTCCTCGAACCACACCACAATCTCCAATGCGAAGCGCCTCAGGTCGACGTTGCTCGTCGGTCTCGTCGCGGTCGGGTCGGTCGCACTCGCGAGCCCCGCGGCCGACGCCTCGTCCGCAGCGGTCACGGTCAAGGCACGCCTCGGAGCCTCGTACCGGTTGCTGGCGGTCACCAAATCTGGCAAGTCGGTCGTGGGGAGTTCCTCGGGCGGCAAGGTGACCCTGAAAGGTCTGACCCGCAGCGACACCTCGGGCATGACGCTCTCGGTGGTGAACAAGAGCGGCGCTTACGTGGGTCCGGTGATGCTCAAGTACCTCGCCAACAAGAAGGCAACCTCGCAGCCCAAGAAGGCGACCAGCGGCTTCATCAAGTTGAAGAAGGCGTCGGGGGCCACGATCGACTTGGGCAGTGTGAAGACCGGTGCGAACTTCGCCTACACCACCAAGACCCAAGCAACGACCGGCACATCGGTCAAGGTCACGAACGGCGTGCCGCCGGCACGCGACAACTTCGGCAAGAGCTCCTCAGCCTCCTCCGGCGGGGTGCGCAGCGCCGCGGACCCCACAGTGAACAACCTCGGTGACGACCCCGACCAGGACGGACTCGTCTCGTTCGCTGATGTCGATGACGACGGTGACGGGAAGCTCGACCTCGTCGACTCCACCTTCTACCAGCAGCCCGTGAAGGAAGACGGCTCGAACCAGGGCAAGGCCAGCATCTTCACTGCCCTGATCTGTGGCGGGAATTGCGTGAATCTGAACGCCTACAACGTGACCTCGCCTTCGGGTGCCGCGAGCACGCAACTCGCCACGATGATCAACACCTTCCAGGGTGTGTTCTTCCAGTTCCGAGACGTCGCGAGCACCTTCCCCAGCCGCCCTGATCGCAACTTCGGTTACTTCAACGTGGATTGCACGGGCATCTCGTGGTGCTCGGGCGACTCCAGCAAGGCCGTGACAATCTCGCCCGACTACGACCAGACCGGATCGCAGCCGGCTGGCAACGCACTCCCGCTCAACTCGGGAGAGACCAACTATTCGGTGCTGTGCGGTGCGAATGTGATCGCGAAGGATCCAGTTGCGGCGTCGAACACCTCCTACACCGGTCCCGCGAATTGGCCGAAGAACGACGCAGGCACCGGATCGGCATTCGACAGGACCATGGATGAGTGGGTGTTCCGCACCTGCGACCCCGACAAGGACGGATTCCCAAACATCATCCCGTCGAAGGGCACGATCGCCTCGGGGATGGAATGGATGAACGAGATCAAGCCACGCATGGCCGGACCCGATGGAATGAAGGTGGGCGACACGATCCGCTACAACCTCACCGACTCGAAGGGCAAGAGCCTCTACTCGAGCACCCAGGTGATCTCGGGAGTGATCCAGACTGTGCCGTCGATCCGTTCGTGGGGCGGCACGACCCTGCACCAGGCCGACGGCTCCTACAACACGAGTTCGATCGCGGGAATGGCCTCGGCGGCCGCCAACACCGGCGGGACCGCAGAAATCACCTTCTGGCGTCCACAGCGTGCACCCATCGGTTCTGAGTCCACGTGGCAGGACGTCGGTGGACTGACCTACGCCTTGGGCAGCACCGCGGCGATGTGCAAGATCGACTCGGCCACCACGAGCGCGGGCGCCTCCCTGCAGGTGCTCACCGGGGCGAAGGGTGAGTCGGTCGTTGCCGACACCGCCAACGATGCGACACCAAACCCGGCGAACTTCATCACGATGCGCGTGTCGGGGCTGTCGACCTGCATGAGCGGCCAAGTGAGGCTGATGGCGATGGACCGGGCGGGCAACTCGACGCTCTTCAACTGGCAAGTGGGCACCCAGCAAGGTGGCGGCGCACCGCCCCAAGGGCCTTCGCAAGGTGGCGGCGCACCGCCCCAGGGGCCACCGAATCCTCCACGGCCGTAACAGCGAATTCACCGACACGACACACCGTCCTCAGGGCGCGGTGTGGGAGATTGGTCGTCGTGACCGACGAGTTCTTTCCCCCCGCACCCGAGGGTGCGACCCTGATCCACGACCGCCGCTACCAGGTGCGCACCTACAAGTTGAATGATTCGTCGTTCCTCTTGCGAGGTGTCGTCTGCGATGAGAAGCCCGCAGGGCTCTACATCCCCGACGACCCGGATCCGTTGTGGATGCACCACATGATCGTCGATCTCGAGGTCTCGTACCCCGAGTTCCAGATCCGGTCGGCAAAGGTCGAGTTCCGTGAGCACCCGCACACCGCGTGCACGCACATCGTGCCCGACTACCAGAAACTGGTCGGTCTGTCGATCGCCCGCGGGTTCAACAACAAGGTGAGGGAGCTCTTCGGAGGCCCGCGCGGCTGCACTCACATCGGTGCGCTCCTGCAGGCGATGGCACCCGTGGCGATCCAGAGCGGCTGGTCGATGCGGGTCGGGTCGGGCGTCGGGACAGTGAGCGAGGACACCGATCCGGCCGAGAACGAGGAGCGTCGTCGCCGGGGTTATGCGATGAACCTGAACACCTGCCACATCTGGGACGAGAACGGCCAGATGCTCGCCGACATCAGGGCCGGTACCCCGATCGAGATCCCGTTGTCGGTCGGCAAGCGCCTGCAGCGACTCGGGCGCGACGAGTCGGAGTGGGACACGGTCAACGGCTGATCCCGGCCCGGGGGGTCTCAGGACCCGATCGCTGCGAGCGCGAAGGCGACTGCCACCACCAGGATCACGAACGCCGGCGCGGAGTGCTTCACCCCGTCGCGCACGCGCACGTGGGCGGTGACCGCGATCGCAAAGTAGAGCGCGAGGCACAGCCCGACGAGCACGTGCACCCGGTCGAGGAAGAAGCCGACCACGATGCCGAGCGCCGCGAGGACCTTGATCACCCCGAGCACCGGCATCTTCTCGACGGGGACACCGAGCCGGTTCATCGACGCCACGATCCGGGGATCGCGACGAAAATCGCCGAGGGAACTCGCCACGCACACGAGCGCGAGGAACGTCCCCATGATGTTCGCAGCGAGAGTCATGCTGCTCCCGCGGCGACGCGCGCCTCGTGGTCGAGCAGCCAACGCTTCACACCGGTGCCGAGCGCGAACCCCGTGAGCGAGCCGTCGGAGCCGATGACGCGGTGGCAGGGCACGATCACCGGGATCGGGTTGCGCCCGTTCGCCGCGCCCACGGCGCGCGTGGCGCGTGGCCGACCGATGCGCCGGGCCTGCTCGGCGTACGAGATGGTCTCGGCGAACCCGATGTCGCACAACGCGCGCCACGCCTTGCACTGGAACTGGGTCCCGCGCAGGTCGATCGGCAGGTCGAAGCGAGTCAGGCGGCCCTCGAAGTAGGCGCGCAACTGTGATGTGGCGTCGGCGAGGATCCCCGCCGCCGCAGCATCGTCGACTGCGCTCGCGGGCGCCGCGGCCCGACCCGGAAAGTTCAACGCGACGATGCCATCGCCCGAGGCACAGATTTCGAGGACACCGAGTGGAGAGTCGACAATCGACGACCAACACCGCAACACAGACGGGGCGGTGACCACGACGTCACTCTATGTCTCGCCCCGCCGCGACCCCGAGAGACACCCGAGAGTGAATGGCACCGGGCGTCCGGATCGATTCGGGGCACAACAGGGGCTTTGTTGTACCCTGCAATCATCGAAACACAGGGCTTCACTCTCACCCAACGCGATGTGCGCATGGTCTATGCGGCGATGATGGCGGCGACTGCGCTCTCTGCCCTCAACGCCTCGACCGTGAGCACCGCTCTCACCACGATCGTGGGGGACCTCGGCGGCATCCGCGCCTACACATGGGTCTCGACTTCGTACATGCTCACCTCCACGGCGGTCACCCCGTTGTTCGGCAAGTTCAGCGACATCCACGGACGCAAACTCCTCGTGCAGTTGTCGATCGCGATCTTCTTCGTGGGATCGGTGCTGTGCGCGATCGCACCCTCCATGGCGATGCTGGTGGCGGCACGCACCGTGCAGGGAATCGGCAGCGGTGGCATCCAGGCGATGGCGTTCGTGGTCATCGCCGACATCGTGTCGCCACGCGAGAGGGGCCGCTACGTCGGAGCCTTCACGAGCATCTGGGCATTCACCAGCGTGCTCGGCCCGCTCGTGGGCGGAGTGATCGTCGACAACTTCTCGTGGCGCTGGATCTTTCTGGTGAACCTGCCGATCGGGATCGTGGCCCTGCTGATGATCCAGAGATACCTCAGCCTGCCCACGATCAGACGCGACACCAGCATCGACACGCGCGGAGCCTTCCTGCTGACCTCCGGTGTCGCATCGGTGATCCTCACGATCTCGTGGGCCTCGGAGGAGTACGGCTGGGGCTCGAGCCAGGCGCTCGGCATGGTCGCGCTCACCGTCGCACTGCTCGCCGGATTCTTGTGGTGGGAGCCGCACGCGACGAACCCGATCCTGCCCCTGCACCTGTTCCGCAATCACACGATCCAGTGCGTGGTGCCGATGGTGATGCTGGTGAGTGCGTGCATGTCGCTCGTGGGTGCGTTCATGCCCCTCTTCCTGCAGTCCGTCACGGGGGTCTCCCCCACCAACTCGGGCCTGCTGTTGGTGCCGATGATGGCCGGGCTCACGCTCGCGAGCACCTTGGTGGGGCGTTGGACGGTGCAGACCGGCCACTACCGGATCTGGCCGATCGGGGGAACCGTGTTCCTCGTCGCGGGGCTGGTGTGCCTGGTGTTCCTCGAGAACTCGGGGCGAGGCATCGCGATCGCCATGGTCGGGATGACCTTCATCGGCCTGTGCACCGGCGCAGCGCTTCCGGTGTCGACCACTGCGATCCAGAACTCGGTCGACGTGCAGAACATGGGCGTGGCCACGTCACTGTCGGTGCTGATGCGCTCGCTCGGCTCGACGATCTCACTGGCAGCATTCGGGTCGCTCCTGAACGCCCAGGTCATCGGAGAGGTGAAGGACGAGTACCTGCGCCGGCCACGGTTGATCAACCAATTGCCCGAGCCCGCGCGCAGCCAGACGATCGGCGTGGTCTCCGATGCGATCGTGACCGTGTACCGGGCGGCGATCCCGCTCGCGATCCTGGCCTTCGTGTTCGCATGGGCCGTGCGTGAGATCCCGTTGAGGGAGCACGCGGCCTTCGAGGACCCCTCGGTGAAGGCGAACGCGGTCAGCCCGGGGGACGGCAATCCCGCCGACTGAACGGGCCGTCCGGCGGCGCGCCCCGACCCCATCTCTCGACTCGCCGGGCGAAACCGCCCGCACGCATCACTTGGCGGATGGTTCCTTCGGGAGTCCGAGCACGCGCTCGCCCACGATGTTGCGCTGGATCTGGCTGGTTCCGCCCCAGATCGTCTCGGACCTGGAGAAGAAGAAGGCCGACATCATCGACGACACCGGGTAGCCCTCGCGGCGCCTCTCGCGCGCGGTTCCCGGCCATGTGCCGTCGCCCATGACGGTGTCGATCAACATCGAGTCGGCCCCGGCGATGTCGAGGGCGAGCTCCATCGCGTCCTTGTGCATCTCGGTCCAGAACATCTTGTTCGTCGCACCCAGTGACGCGACGCCGAGGTCCTTCTTGTTGGCGAGCGTCGCCGACAGAGATCGGAGGCCGTTGATCCGCAGGATCTGGATCTTGGTGTAGTACTGCACGAGACGCTGGCGCACCACCGGCTCGTGGATCGCACCGTTCGCCCTCGCGCCGCGCACCATCGCCTTGTACTCGCTCTCGAAGCGGCGATAGCCCGTGGTGGCACTCATGCCGCGCTCGAAGGCCAGGGTGGAGTTCGCGACCTGCCAGCCGTTGTTCACGCCACCCACGACGTTGTCCTTCGGGCAACGCGCATTGTTGAAGAACACCTCGCAGAACTCGGCGGTGCCGTCGGGCTGGACGATCCCGCGCACCTCGACCCCGGGCTGGCGCATCGGCACCAGCAGGTACGAGATCCCCTTGTGCTTCGGCGCGTCGGGGTCGGTGCGTGTCAGGAGGAAGCAGTAGTCGGCATGGTGGCCCTGGGTGGTCCACACCTTCTGGCCGTTGATGACCCACTCGTCGCCGTCGAGGACGGCGGTGGTCTTGAGGCTGGCGAGGTCGCTGCCCGAGTTCGGCTCCGAGAAGCCCTGGCACCAGCGCATCTGACCCGACAGGATCGCGGGGAGGAACTCCTTCTTCTGCTCCTCGGTGCCCCACTGAAGGATCGTCGGGCCGACGAGCGTGTCACCGAAGAAATCGGCACGCATCGGCGCCTTGGCGTTGGCGAACTCCTCGGCGAGCACCACGCCCTGCATGGTGGTGAGTCCCTTGCCGCCGTATTCGGTCGGCCATGTCGCGCAGATCCAGCCGCCCTCGTGGAGCTTCGTGGGCCACTCGTCGTTGAAGCGCTTCCGTGCGTCGGCATCCATCTCGAAACCGGGCTCGAACCAGCCAACCGGGAGATTGGCCTGGAGCCACGAGCGGATCTCGGACCGGAAGGCGGCGTCTGCGGCTGAGTACTCAAGTTCCATGGTCGAGAGTCTGCCGAATCCAAAGGAGCGCGACCCCACCTGGGCGATGTGTCCGTTCGCACACCCTCCACCGCGCCGGGACATGTCGGCAAAGGGGCCCCATCTAGAGTCGGGCCGTGCCGTCGAGCCCCCTGTCCCCGACCGAAGAGGCCGTCCTGCGCACATTGCTGTCGGCGGAGGGGCGCGTGATGAGCCGGGCCACGATCGCGCGCGACAGTGGTCTGGGACATCTGTCGGCGCGACGCACCGACTCGGTGATCGCCACTCTCCGGGTCCGGCTGGGTGAGGACTCGGTGGTCACGATCCGCCAGCGGGGCTGGATGCTCACCGCTGTCGGCACCGTGCGAGCCCGCGAAGCACTCTCTTGGTCGGTATAACGACCTCCATGATCGCTGCAATCCTTGCCGCTGGGGGCACGCTCGATTGGGGCTCGATCTTCCTCGACGTCGCCCTCGTTCTGGTCTTGGCCAAGTTCGGCGCCGAAGTCGCCGAACGCATCGGGATCCCCGCCGTCATCGGCGAGATCACGGCCGGCATCATCCTCGGCCCGTCGGTCCTCGGCCTCGTCGACACCACCGACGCGCTCAGGGTGCTTGCCGAGGTGGGAGTGATCGTTCTGCTGGCAGAAGTGGGGCTCGAGACCGACCTCGACGAGCTGCGACGTGTCGGGAGAGCATCGTTGCTCGTGGCCACCATCGGCGTGATACTGCCCATAGGGAGCGGCATCGCCGTCGGCAGTTTCTTCGGCGAGAGCACCAACGCCTCGCTCTTCCTCGGTGCATCACTCGCGGCGACGAGCGTCGGCATCACGGCGAGAGTCTTCGGCGACCTCAAGGCCCTGTCTTCCACCGAGGCGCGCGTGGTCCTCGGGGCAGCGGTGGCGGACGATGTGATGGGGCTCGTCATCCTCACGGTGGTGACGCGAGTCGTCGAGGCGGGTTCGGTCGACATCGGGAGTCTGGCGAGGACCATCGGACTCGCCGTAGGTTTCCTGTTGGTCGCGGGTGCGGTGGGACTGCTCGTGCTCCCGCGCCTCGTTCTGTTCATCGGCCAGCGTGCCACGTCACCGGCGACGACGGGTGTGGTCGCGGCAGCGATCACGTTCGGGTTCTCGGCCGCCGCCAGCGGGGCAAACCTGGCCCCGATCATCGGGGCATTCGTGGCCGGGCTCGCCCTCGGGCGCACCGAACACCATGACCGCATCTCCCGCGACTTCCAGATCCTCGGGTCGGTCTTCATCCCGATCTTCTTCATGCAGATCGGTCTCGACACCGATGTCACCATGTTCTTCGACGGGCGCGTTCTGCTCCTCGCGGGAATCCTCACGGTTGTCGCCGTCCTCGGAAAGGCACTCTCGGCCGTGGGAGCGGTGGGCACGCGTACCGACAAGTTCGTGATCGGGGTCGGCATGGTGCCTCGCGGCGAGGTCGGGCTGATCTTCGCGACGATCGGGGTCTCGGTCGGGGTGTTCGACGACGAACTGTACGCCGTCGTGTTGTTGATGGTTCTGGTCACGACGGTGATCGCGCCACCGTTGCTGCGCTGGAGAATCGCCGGGGCCACCGGTCCCGACGCTCCCGCGGGCGATCCGGATGCACCGGAGCCAGTCGGGGGCTGGACACTCGTGCGGGACGGCACCGTCGTGATGCAGGGCAACCCTCCCGAGGCCCTCACCCTCACCGTCGCCCTCGACACGGCGCTCGGTGCCGCGACCGCCCAGCCCGACGAGGCTCTCCTCGGGTGGCTCCATGCCCGACGCGACACACCGCTCGCATGGGACGACGAGTCGACGCGCAAGTTGCACTCGGTGCTGCTGCGCGGCAACGCTCGGTCGTGGCGCCTGCTCGAGGTGAGCGGCGTGCTCGATCGCGCGCTTCCCGAGATGGCTCGCGCGGTGCGCGCCCGGCGCGGGAATGCGAGCGAGCTCGACCCAACGCACTTCACCCAGATGCCGGTGCTCGCGACCCTGCGCGCCCACCTTGATCGCGTCCCCTTCGAGGACTCCGCACTGGCCTGGGCCGCGTTCGTCGTCGACTTCGCCGACGATGCACCGACTGACGGTCTCCTGGAGCGGCTCGCCCTCCCCGACGCGGTGAAACGTGAATCTGCCGCCCTCGTTGAGGCGAGTCGGCTCCTGCACGATGCGGCATCGTCGGAGCCATACGACGACACACAGCGCGTGGCGGCGCAGTTGGCCGAGTACCTCGGCACGCCGCAGATGGTCGAGCGGTGCCGCCTTCTCACCGAGGCCGCCGGAAACCTGGAGGAGTGGCAGTACCCGGCGCTTCTCGACATCACGACGACAGTGCAGTCGCTGCTCGCCCATCCCGAGCTGCTGGAGGGCCGGGGGGATTCCGTGGAGTCGGTGCGACGCGCCGAGGCCCTCGCGCTCGTCGACAACCAGATGGTTCGCGACCGGATCACACATGCCTCGGGCGTGTGGATCCTGGCCCATGACCCCGCCACGATCGTGCGTCAGGCCACGCTCGTGGAACCAGCCCCGCGACCGGGGCGAGCGCGTGTGTCGGTGGTGCCGGGACAGGCGGCCGATCTGTGGACCATCGAGATCGCAACGCGCGACATGCGCGGACTCCTCGCGCGCGTCTGCGCGGTGTTCACCGAGAAGGGCCTCGTGATCGTGAGCGCCAACCTCGCGACCTGGCCCGACGGCGCGGTGCTCGACTCGTTCCTCGTGCGGTCCGCCTCGGAGCCCGATGCGGCACAACTGGCCGACGAGATCGAACGCCGGCTCGGGCGCCGCGCGGATGGCGCCCGACGCCTCCGCCGGGGGGCATCGGCGCGCGTGTCGGTGGCACTGGACAACGACACCCACCCGTGGCACAGCGTGGTGACGGTGTCGGGGGTCGACCAACCGGGTCTGCTGCAGGCGGTGGCCACGGCCTTCGCGAGGGCCAATGTGAACGTGCACCATGCCCGCATCACGACCGAGGACGACATCGTCTCTGACCGCTTCGAGGTTTCGGGTCGCCACGGGCGCAAGATCACCCAGCGCCACATCGACCGGATCACCTCGCAGCTCTCCTGATCCTGTCTCGGGGCGGACAGGATCGCCACGAAGACGAAACAATTGGGCGACGATCGCGAAACCTTCGGCTCCTACCTTTCCCTTGTCGCGACAATGCGACACACGCGGCTGGATCGGATCCCGGTTCGGCCACAACAAGCAAGGAGATTGCCCGGTGAAGTTGATCACGGCGATCGTCAAGCCATTCAAGCTCGACGACGTGAAAGACGCACTGAAGTCGGCGGGCGTCGCTGGCATGACCGTGACAGAGGTGAAGGGGTTCGGTCGTCAAGGCGGCCACACCGAGACCTACCGCGGCAGCGAGTACGCCATCGATTTCGTGCCGAAGATGAAATTGGAGCTGGTGGTCGATGATTCGGTCGTCGACACCGTCGTGGAGGCCGTCAAGTCGGCCGCAGCGACGGGAAAGATCGGCGATGGAAAAATTTGGGTCGCCGATGTGACCCGGCTCGTGCGGATCCGCACGGGTGAGGAGGGAACAAATGCTGTCTGAAGCAACGGTTCAGTCGCTGCAGGCGACACTCGACAATCTGTGGATCCTCATTGCTGCGGTCCTGGTCATCTTCATGCAGGCGGGGTTCGCCCTCGTCGAGGCGGGATTGACCCGGGGCAAGAACGTGGCGAACATCTTCATGAAGAACCTGGTCGATTTCTGTGTGGGGGCCCTCGCGTTCTTCATCGTCGGATACGCCATCGCGTTCGGTGGTTCGATGACCGGCCTCGGTCGGTACTTCGGCGGCGACGGATGGTTCCTCGCGGGCGACGGGGTCTTCTCGTACGGGACACTCGACAAGTTCGTGTTCTTCACTTACCAGGTGGCGTTCGCGGCGACCGCGGCGACGATCGTGTCGGGAGCGATGGCCGAGCGCACGAAGTTCAAGGCATACGTGCTGTACTCGGCCGTCATCTCGGCGTTGATCTACCCCGTCGTCGTCCGGTGGCAATGGGGCGGAGGCTGGCTCTTCCAGTTGGACACTCCGTTCCACGATTTCGCGGGTTCGACACTGGTCCACATGACCGGTGGAGTGGCGGCCGCAGTGGGCGCGAGCAAGCTCGGTCCACGCCTGGGTCGCTACGGAGCCGACGGACGCCCGCGGGTGATCCCCGGGCACTCGATCCCCTTAGCCATCCTCGGATGCTTCGTCCTGCTGGTCGGTTGGTACGGGTTCAACGCCGGATCCTGGCTCGCGGCCGACAAGGTGATCGGCGAGATCGCGGTCAACACCACGCTCGCGGCCGGGGCCGGCGCGATCGCCGCGATGACCTTGACCTGGGTCCGGTCGGGCAAGCCTGACGTCGCGATGACCGGCAACGGACTCCTCGCGGGCCTCGTCGGCGTCACGGCCGGCGCCTGGGTGGTGAACGGATTGGGTGCAATCGTGATCGGGCTCGGAGCCGGGATCATCGTGGTGTTCGCCGTGTCGTTCTTCGACAAAGTCAAGATCGACGATCCCGTGGGAGCGGTCAGTGTCCACGGCGTGTGCGGTGCCTTCGGAACCGTGATGGTCGGCCTGTTCTCGGCGAAAGAAGCCGATGGGGTCGTCAAGAAGGGTCTCTTCTACGGCGGAGGCCCCGACCAGTTGGTCAGCCAGATCATCGGCGTGGTCTCGGTGGCGGTCTTCGTGTTCGTCACCGCCTGGATCCTGTTCTCGATTCTCAAGGCCACCGTGGGCCTCCGGGTCGGTGAGCAGGAGGAAATCGAGGGACTCGATGTCCACGAACACGGCTTCGGCGGGTACTCGAACGCCAACTGACCCGTACTTGTCCACAACTCCACCCTCGAGGGTCCCGTGCCTGCCGGCGCGGGACCCTCGTCGGTTGTGGCCAGCCTCGCCGGTGCACAACGATCCGGAAATGGAGTGCCACTAAGGTTCGGGCGTGTGCCCCGACCGCCGGGGCCACACCGACGACTCGGAGAGACACCAATGCTCATCGCGGCAGACATCGACACCGGTGCGACAGCCTGGGTCCTGGCCTCGGCCGGACTCGTCGCGTTCATGACCCCCGGCCTCGCCTTCTTCTACGGAGGAATGGTGAGGTCCCGCCACGTGCTCGGGATGCTGATGCAGAACATCTTTGCGATGGGCCTCGTCAGCGTGCTCTGGGCCACGGTGGGCTTCTCGCTGGCCTTCGGGGGGTCGTCCAAGTGGGTCGGCGGTTTTGAGTTCATGTTCCTGGATGGTCTCGGCACGATCCCCGAACTCCCCGGCTACACCG
>VGAK01000023.1 GCA_016870775.1 Actinomycetota bacterium | reverse complement strand
CCCACGTAGAGAATCCTCGCCCGGTCGATGCCCCCGAAGTGCGCCAGCGCATGGTCGAAGATGCGTGGGTCGGGCTTTGCCACACCGACGACGTGGGAGTCGACGATGCAGCGAACCGGCGTGAACGGACCCCCGCCCACCTGGCAGATGCCGCTGCGCCACAGGATCTCTGCGATCTGACCGGATGCGTTGCTGACGACCCCGATCGGAATGCCCGCGTCGGCGAGGATCCCCAGCGCCTCGCGCGCGCCCGGGACCGGATGACGCCACAGGTGCGCATGGCGCGTGGCAGCCAGCACGCGTGCGGCCGCTGCAACCTCGGAGTCGGGGACCCCGACCGTGCGCACGTACTGCGCGTCGTAGTGCGACCAGTCCGACTCTCGCGCACCCGCTCGTGACTTGGCGGCCATCGCCGCGTAGTGCGCACGGATGTGGAGGGTGTGGTCGCCCGAGGCTCCGTAGTAGGCGAGGGTCGGTGCGAGGACCGAGGGATCGGGCACCACGAGCACCCCTCCCGCGTCGAAGAGCACCGCCTCGAACGGCACGGCGCCGAGGTCCGCGCGATCGGCACCGGGTTTCACGGGATGGAAACTACGACCTACGCTCTCTCGCGTGCGCTCCGCCAAGGACTTCTTCAAACCACTCGCCGCCGGGGCACCCGATCCCGTCCGTGAGATCCCCTTCCGCCCGAGCCGGGTGATCCATTTCTTCCCGCCCCACAACGACAAGGTGGTGGCCAAGCTCCCCGAGACGATCCCCACCGTGGACATCCTCCTCGGCAACCTCGAGGACGCGATCCCCATGGCCGACAAGGAGGCCGCGCGTCGCGGGCTCATCTCGGTGGCGAGCTCACTCGACTTCGGTGGCACGCAGTTGTGGACCCGCGTCAACAGCCTCGACTCCCCGTGGTTCCTCGACGACATGATCCAGATCGTCGGCGAGGCCGGCGACAAGTTCGATGTGATCATGATCCCCAAGGTCGAGGGACCCGAGGACATCCACCACGTCGACCGCCTGCTCGCCCAGCTCGAGGCGCGCGCGGGCCTGACCAGGCCGATCCTGCTGCACGCGATCCTCGAGACCGCGCGAGGCGTGGCCAACGTCGAGGAGATCTGCGGCGCATCTCCCCGGATGCAGGGCATCTCGCTCGGGCCGGCCGATCTGGCCGCGAACCGCCGGATGAAGACCACCCGCGTGGGCGGCGGGCACCCCGACTACGTCGTGCGCGCGGATCCCGTCGGTGACGACTACCAGGGCGGTCGCGCGACGTTCCAACAGGACCTGTGGCACTACACGATGGCGCGCATGGTGGATGCGTGCGTGATGCACGGCGTGCTCCCCTTCTACGGACCCTTCGGCGACATCAAGGACGTCGTCGCGTGCGAGGACCAGTTCCGCAACGCCTATCTCCTCGGATGCGTGGGGGCATGGAGCCTCCACCCGGTGCAGGTCGAGATCGCCAAGCGTGTCTTCTCGCCGCGTCCGCAGGACGTGGTCCAGGCCCAGCGCGTGATCGATGCGATGGGTGACGGCACGGGGGCGATCATGCTCGACGGGAAGATGGAGGACGACGCCTCGGTGAAGCAGTGCAAGGTCGTGGTTGAACTCGCCCGCCAGCTCGCCGCGCGCGATCCAGAACTCGCCCGGGCCTACGGCTTCTGAGGCCGGGGCACGCAGAGGGACCGCAGAGAAAGAACGAGCGATGACCGACTTCCGCCCCCGACGCAGTGTTCTCTACATGCCGGCCGCCAACGAGCGTGCACTCGAGAAGGCCAAGGGCATCGCGAGCGATGCGATCATCTTCGACCTCGAGGATGCGGTGTCCCCGGACTCCAAGGACCTGGCGCGCGCCCAGGCGGTCGCCGCCGCGAACTCGGGCGACTACGGCAAGCGCGAGCTCACGATCCGTTGCAACTCGCTCGACACGCCATGGGGTGCGGCCGACATCGCCGCGGCCGCCCGGGCGTGCGTGTCGTCGGTGGTGATCCCGAAGGTCTCGAGCACCGCCGAACTCGACGCCGTGTCCCGCGCGCTCGACTCGGCAGGCGCCCCCGCCGAGATGGGCGTCTGGGCGATGATCGAGAACCCGACTGCGATCCTCGATGCGCGCGCGATCGCGGCGCACCCGCGCGTGGCGGTGCTCGTGATGGGCACGAACGACCTCGCCAAGGAACTGCACGTGCGCCAGATTCCCGGTCGTGCTCCGTTGGTCCCGCATCTCGCCTCGGCACTCCTCGCCGTGCGCGAGGCAGGCAAGCCGGTCCTCGACGGCGTCTACAACGACATCAAGAACGCCGAGGGCTTCCGCGCCGAGTGCGAGCAGGGTGCAGAAATGGGCTTTGATGGCAAGACCCTCATCCACCCCGACCAGGTCGCGATCGCAAACGAGGTCTGGTCGCCGAGCGAGAGCGAGATCGAGCACGCGCGGCGCGTCATCGCGGCCTTCGACGAGGCCCTCGCCGCCGGCAAGGGCGTGGTCCAACTCGACGGTCGGATGATCGAGAACCTCCACGTCGACGGTGCGCGGCGCGCAATCGCCATCGCAGACGCGATCGCCGCCCTCGGCTGAGCGCGTCTCCTGGCACCTCCCTTCGCGGTGAACCGCGACTGGATCACAGGTTCGCCCGGAACAGCGCCAGCGTGCGCTCCCACGAGGTCGTCGCGGCCGCGGCGTCGTAGACGTCCGGGCGGGTGTCGTTGAAGAACGCGTGGTGCGTGCCCGCATAGACATGGAACGTGGCTTCCTTGCCCTTGGCGCGCAGTTCGACCTCGAGGGCCTTGATCGCCTCGGGGGCCGCGTTGCCCCGATCGGTCTCGGCGTAGTGGCCCTCGATCACCGCTGCGAGTGCGTCCCAGTCGATCGGGGTGTCCGGGCGCATTCCGCCGTAGAACGGCGCGGCAGCCGCGACCGCATCGGGGCGTTGACACGCGAGCATCAACGTGAGGCCCCCACCCATGCAGAACCCGGTGGCACCCACCTTGGCGCGACCGGTCCGCTCGGTGAGCAGATCGACTGCACCACTCAGGTCCTTGCCGGCGGTGGCGAGGTTCATGCTCATCATCAGCTTGCCCGCCGCGTCGGGCTCGGTGGTGGCCTCGCCGTGGTACAGGTCGGGGGCGAGTGCGGTGAACCCCTCCGCCGCGAACCTGTCGGCGATGTCCTTGATGTGGTCGACGAGACCCCACCATTCCTGGATCACGATCACCCCGGGCCCACCACCGTCGGCAAGGTATCCCGCGCACATCCCGCCATTGCTCTTGAATGTGACCATCTCGCCCATTGCAACCGAACCTCCGCGGACTCCCGATCCGCCGTCGGGACCGGGAAGTGACCGATTCTAGATCGTCCGCCGCGACACGGACTCAGATGACGCTGCGACGCAGCAACTCGGGTGCGTGCGGACACGCCGCGATGCGGTCGACAGCATCCGACGGCGTGCGACCGGCGGGTCCGAACACCTCGCTCACCAGACCCACCGGCACCACGTCGTAGCCGCACGCCCACGGATCGGGCCTGCCCCTGACATCTGCGACCATCGCCTCGAAGAGCGCATTCGACAGCCGACTCGCGGCCGGCGCGACCAACCACACCGGTCGGCTCGCGCAGTATGCGACCGATGCGATCGCGAGAGCGCCGCCGGGACACAACGCCCCCGAGTCACCGAGCGCGAGCGCGGGGATCATCGTGGCGTCGGCGTGCTCGGCAGCCGCGGCGATCCCCTCGGGTGCGACGAGTTCGCACGGCAGATTGCGTCGCGACAGCACGCGCAGCGAGTCCTGACCGTCGCCGAGCGAGTCGACCACCAGCGCGTTCACTTCCCCGGCCCTCGTGAGGGCGTCCACGATGTGGCCCGACCATCCGATCGAGCACACCGACGAGACCGCATCGAGCGCCTCGGCGAGGTGGCTCGCAGTCGGGTCCGAGCCGATCGAGCGTGCCGCGTCGGAGATCGCCGAGCGGGGATCCATCGCGGTCACCGCGTGCGCACAGACCGTCCACAACTGGGCGTTCACAGGGTGATGCTCGACCAACCGGCGCGCGGCGACGAGGGTGGCCGACGTGTCCCTCGCCACCGCCCCGAGCGCATCGGCGGCCTCCAGTGCGATCTCGACGGGATCTGCCCCGTGCGACCGGGCGACATAGCGCAGATGCTCAATGGGATGCACCTTCGTCACGCTAGTCGTGCCCGGGTAACCTGAAAATTTGTGGCAGCAGAACGACTCCCCGATCTGAGCCTCGATCTCATCCTCACGCCGCTGAAACGAGAAGCGCGTCCCCTCAGGGAGTGGCTCACCACCTTCCATCTCGCGCCCATCGTGCTCGACCCCTACACGAGGGAGAGCTCCTGGATCCTCAAGACCGCGGCACGCGTCATGCACCAGTTCGCCGGCGCGGCCGTGCGCGTGAACTTCCTGATGACCAGCGACGCACACGAGGCGCGCTCCTTCCTCGGCCCGCTCGCCGACCAGTTCCTCGTGTTCTGCGATCCCGACCGCGTGGCGGTGCGCGCGCTCGGCCTCACCGAGCTCCCGTCGTTCCTGCTGATCCAGTCCGACGGCACGATCCCGATCGCCGCCCAGGGGTGGAACCCGGCCGACTGGCGCGAGGTGTCGGCGCACATCGCGGCGCTGACCTCGTGGTCCAAGCCGACGCTCCCCGCGCCGGGAGACCCGGTTGCCTTCCGGGGAAGCCCCGCCCTCGTCTGACCAGACGACGGCACAGTCGTGACTGGTGCGCCCGGCCCCACCGACCTCCCGGTCGAGGAGGCCATTGGCGCTGTCGTCGCTGCGCTCGCATCTCGCCGCAGTGCCGTGCTCGTCGCGCCCCCGGGCGCCGGCAAGACGACCCTCGTACCGTTGCGTCTTCTCCACCAGCCGTGGCTGGCGGGTCGACGGATCGTTGTGCTCGAGCCCCGTCGGCTCGCGGCCCGTGCCGCAGCCAGGCGCATGGCCGACCTCCTCGGCGAGGATGTCGGCGGTGCCGTCGGCTACCAGACGCGCGACGAGCGGCGCATCGGTGCCCGAACCCGCATCGAGGTGCTCACCGAGGGCATCCTCACACGGCGACTCCAGGCCGACCCCACGCTCGAGGGAACCGGGCTCGTCGTCTTCGACGAGGTCCACGAGCGCAACGTTCCGACCGATCTCGGGCTCGCCTTCCTCCTCGATGCGCGACGCTCGCTCGGCCTCGACGTCGCGATCTTGGCCATGTCGGCGACGGCACAGGTCGACGCCTTCTCGCGTCTGCTCTCTGACACCGAGGGCGCCTCCCCGGTTGTGTCGTGCGAGGGTCGCCAATTCCCCGTCGAGGTCCGGCACGCACCGCGGAGGCGCAACGAACCACTCGAGCAGGCTGTGGCGTCGGCGGTGGTGACGGCACTGCGCGACGACCTGGGTGACGTGCTCGTCTTTCTCCCCGGGATCGGCGAGATCGAACGTGCCCGCACCGTGCTCGAATCACGACTCCCGCGCGGGGTCGTGGTGCGCCGCCTCGCGGGCGGCCTGCCGATCGGGGAACAGGACGACGCGTTGCGAGCCGCCGACGGGCGCCGTGTGGTCCTGTCCACCGACATCGCCGAGACGTCACTCACCGTCGATGGCGTCTCGATCGTGATCGATGCGGGGCTCGCGCGGGTTCCACGCTTCGATGCGCGCACCGGGCTCACCGAACTCACCACGGTCACCTCGTCGCGCGCCTCGGCGGACCAACGATCCGGCCGCGCGGGCAGGCTCGGCCCGGGTGTCGCCTACCGATTGTGGAGCCGCATCGAGGACTCGACGAGACTCGCTCACCTCCCCGCAGAGATCACACAGGTCGACCTGTGCCCCGTCGCACTCGAGATCGCCGTCTGGGGCACACCAGCCGGGGATCTCTCGCTCATCGATCCTCCGGGCGCCAAGGCGCTCGCCGCCGCGCGCGCAACCTTGACGATGCTCGGTCTCGTCGACACGAACGGCGCACCGACACCACTGGGCGTCAGTGTGCTGGCGCTCCCGGTGCACCCCCGACTCGGCACGATGCTCGCCCACAGCGCCCACGATCCGGTGTCGGCCTGGCTCGCCTGTGTCCTCGCCGCGCTCCTCGACGAGCGTGACATCATGCGCGGTAGACCCACGGAGTTGCCCGCCGACATCGGTCTGCGCGCGGGGCTCGTGCTCGGACACCGCCACGACGACCGCGCGGACCGCGCAGCGGCGAGGCGCGTCGAACGTGCCGCGCGAGATCTCGCGCGCCGACTCCGCATCTCCCCCGTGGAGATCAGCCCCGACGCAATCGACCATCTCGCGGGTCCGCTTCTACTCGGCGGATTCCCCGATCGCCTCGCGAAGCGTCGCCAGAGCCCGGGGCAATTCGTCGTGAGGTCGGGCGGCGACGCACGTTGCGACCCAAAGGATGCACTCGCCGGCGAGGAGTTCGTGGTCGCGGTGGATGTCGATCCACGCAAGGGTGGTGCGCTGCTGCGCCGCGCCGCCGCGGTCGACGCCGACTCGATCGCGCTCGTCCTCGGGGACGGTGTCGAGGTGGACACGCGGCTCGAGTGGGACAAATCCCGCGATGATCTCGTGATGCGCGTGATCCGGCGCGCCGGAGCACTGCGACTCGACGAGCGCATCATGGGTGCACCGTCGGGGCCGGACACGACCAACGGGCTCCTGGTGCGCCTGAGGGACACCCGCCTCGAAATGCTCGGTGGGCTCGAGCGCGCCGAGTCACTCCGTGCACGGACCGCGTTCCTGCGCCACCATCTCGGCGGCGGATGGCCGGATCTGTCGATGAAGACCCTGCTGGCCACATTGGACGAGTGGCTCGCACCGCACCTGGTCGGCGCGACCTCCCGGACCGACCTCGAGCGCATCGATCTCGCGATGGTTCTTGAGTCGATGCTCGGTTGGGACGCGTCGAAGCGCCTGCGCGAGCTCGCACCAGTCGAGTTCACCCCGATGCGGGGTCGGCCCGTGCGCGTCGACTACTCCAACCCGGATCACCCGCAGGTCTCGTTGCGCGTGCAGAGCCTTTTCGGCACCCGTGTTCATCCGACGGTGATGGATGGCGCGGTCAGGCTGCGGGTGCAGTTGCTCTCGCCCGCTGACCGACCGATCCAGGTGACGTCGGACCTGCCCGGATTCTGGAGCGGTTCGTGGGCCGAGGTGCGCAAGGAGATGGCCGGTCGGTACCCCAAGCATGACTGGCCGGTCAATCCCGGCGCATAGCCTCGGGTTCCATGGCCGACTTCGAGTTCACCGAGATCCTCCCGCTCGGACCCGACGACACCCCGTATCGGCTCCTCACAACCGGGGGCGTCTCGACGATCGACACCGCAGCCGGCAGGTTCCTGCGCGTGGAGCCCGAGGTGCTCACCCTCATCACCCGGACCGCGATGCGCGACATTGCCCATCTGCTCCGCCCCGGTCACCTCGCCCAGTTGCGCGCGATACTCGACGATCCCGAGGCGAGCGCGAACGATCGGTTCGTCGCGCTCGACTTGTTGAAGAACGCCGCGATCTCGGCCGCCGGCGTGCTTCCGATGTGCCAGGACACCGGCACCGCGATCGTGAAGGCCAAGAAGGGCCAGTTCGTGCTCACCGGCGGTGGGGACGAGGAAGCGATCGCGCGCGGTGTCTTCGAGACCTACCTCACCTCCAACCTGCGGTACAGCCAAATGGCGCCGATCTCGATGTACGAGGAGGCGAACACAGGCAACAACCTCCCGGCCGAGATCAAGATCTCGGCCGTGGATGGCGACGCCTACAAGTTCCTCTTCATGGCAAAGGGTGGCGGGTCGGCGAACAAGAGCTACCTCTTCCAGGAGACCAAGGCGCTCCTCAACGAACGCACGCTCCTGCCGTGGGTCTTCGACAAGATGGTCACGCTCGGCACCGCGGCGTGCCCGCCGTACCATCTCGCCGTCGTCATCGGCGGAACATCCGCCGAGCACGCCGTCGAGACAGCCAAGCTCGCGAGCACCCGTTATCTCGACTCACTCCCGACGGCAGGATCGGCTCTTGGCCACGGCTTCCGCGACGTGGACCTGGAGACCAAGATCCTGTCGCTCTCGCGGGAGACCGGCATCGGCGCCCAGTTCGGCGGCAAGTACTTCTGCCATGACGTCCGCGTGATCAGGCTCCCGCGCCACGGCGCATCGTGCCCGGTCGCATTCGCCGTCTCGTGCTCTGCCGACCGGCAGGCGCTCGGCAAGATCACCGCGGACGGCGTTTTCCTCGAGGTTCTCGAGACCGACCCTGCGCGCTTCATGCCCGACATCACCGACGAGGATCTCTCCGGGGATGTCGTCCGGATCGATCTCAACCGCCCGATGGACGAGATCCGCGCGACCCTGTCGCGGCATCCGGTGAAGACCCGCGTGATGCTGACCGGACCGATGGTGGTTGCCCGCGACATCGCACACGCGAAACTGAAGGAGCGGCTCGACGCCGGTCACGGTCTGCCCAGCTACATGCGCGACCACTGCGTCTACTACGCCGGCCCAGCCAAGACTCCCGAAGGCATGGCATCGGGCGCATTCGGTCCCACCACCGCGGGCCGCATGGACTCCTACGTGGCCCAGTTCCAGGCTGCGGGTGGGTCGTTGGTGATGCTCGCGAAGGGAAACCGGTCGCGCCAGGTGACGGAGGCGTGCCGCGCCCACGGGGGCTTCTATCTCGGCTCGATCGGCGGGCCCGCAGCCCGCCTGGCTCAGGACTGCATCACCAGGGTCGAGGTGCTCGAATACCCCGAGCTGGGGATGGAAGCCATCTGGCGCATCGAAGTCAAGGACTTCCCCGCCTTCATCGTCGTCGACGACAAGGGAAACGATTTTTTCGAGCAGGCCGGCACGGGGACTCCGGTCTCGCTGCGCTGATTTTCCCCGGATGCCGGGCCCTACTTGACCAATCGGAAAAACCGAATAAGGTTCAGCCCGGAGGTTCCGTCGGGACCGGGAGGGGGTTCGCCATGCGAGCCATCAAGACACGGGCGTTCATCGCCGCACTTTCGAGCGCGGCGCTCATGATCGGGTTCGCGCCCGCGGGGGCGAACGCCAGCAAGGCAGGCGCCGTCAAGGTGTTTTTGACCGGCGACTGCGCGGACGGCGAGCATGTCGAGGGCCAGGACGAGGACGACTGCGAGATCACCGTCTCGGTGACGCCGAAGTCCAAGCGCGTCAAGGCCGAATTGCAGGTCGCGTTCGACGAGGACGACATCGAGTGGGAGCGGATGGACAAAGGCACCACCCGTGGTGGCCGCCTGGTGTTCTCGATCCCCGCCACCGACGACGATGGCGAGTGGATGGACGGAGTTGTCCTCGTGCGAGTGGAGGTGAAGCGGGCCCCGGGCATCAAGCCGCCGAAGCAGAGGGAGTACCGCATCGAGTTCATCTCGGCAGAGAGCGCCGAGGGTGATGAGGAACTGGCCGAGGAGATCGAGCAGGACAAGGCCTTCAATCAGGAGATGGACAAGTCACAGGCCGACAATGAGCGCCACGTCAAGGAACAACAGCCGAACCAGGACATCTACCAGAAGGACGGCCAGAGCCTGAACCAGGATCAACGCCAGAACCAGCCCTCACAGGGTGGTAAGGGTGGATTCGACAAGGCCGGTGTGTTCAACAAGGCGTGCGGCGACGTGAAGTTGCCGAAGGCGAGATGCGACAAGTTGATCCAGGTCAAGTCGCCGGTCGAGGCGCAGGAGATCCTCGGCTCAAAGGCCGAACAGTGGTGCGCCGCGATCGCCCAGTCGTTTGGTGACAAGGCCAGCTGCAAGATTGTGCTCCCGAACATCTTCCCGCCACCCCGCGGGTGAACCGGCTCGGCTGGAGCGGCTCCGACGGACTCAGTCCGCCACGAAGCCCCTCCAGTTGCCCATGTAGCCGATGAACGCCTCAGAGAGACCCTCCTCACGGAGGGTCTCTCGCGTTGTCGGCAAGCTCCTCACGACGAAGTCGGCATCCCGCTCGCACCGGCGCGGGAAGTCATGGTGCAGGATCGCGCCACGGCCGATCACCACGAAGTCCGCACCCGCCTCGACGGCAAGGCGGCACTCCTCGGCCGAGTAGAGCTTGCCTGCCACCCCCAACCTCGCGCGGCCACGCTCGGCGTTCGCGAACACGTCGATGAGCCGCCGCTCGGCCAGATCGGGATCGGCGCAGGTCTTGAACACATCCCACAGCGACATGTCGATGAAGTCGACGAGACCCGACACGGCAAGCTCCTCGTAGAGAGACACGATCTCGGGGGTGCGCATCCCGAACCGCTCCGGCGAGAGCCTCACCGAGACGTTGAACTCGGGGCGGCACCTCGACCTGATGCCCGACAGGATCTCCCACACCACGCGGGAGCGGTTCTCGAGCGACCCGCCCCACCGGTCACCACGCAGGTTTGCCTCGGGATTCAGGAACTCGCAGATGACGTAGTCGTGGGCACCGTGCAACTCGACCCCGTCGAACCCGGCACGGTCGCACCGGACGGCGGCGACGACGAAGTCCTCGACCAACTGCTCCACCTCCCCCGATGTGAGCGCGCGCGCACCGACCTCGGGATCGTCGAAGGGGCACACCGGATCGGTGCCGATCAGTTCCCTGGGCGACCGGCGGCCGGCGTGGTGCAGTTGCACGACCGCCAGGCTCCCTTCAGCCTTGATGGCCCGCGCAAGTCGGGTGAGCCCCGGCAGGTGCGCGTCATCGAACACGCCCAGCTGACCAGCGAAGCCCTGACCGACCCTCTGCACGTGCGCCGCACACGTCATCACGAGGCCGAACCCACCGACAGCACGCTTGGTGAGCCATGTGAACTCCTCCTCGGAGAGCGTCCCATCGTCGTGACTCTGCTGGTTGGTCAGTGGGGCGAGCATGAAGTGGTTCTTCATCTGCGGCCCGTGCTCGAAGCCGACATGGTCGAACAATGACATCACGCATCGAGTCTTCCATCCGAGGGATCGGGGACCCGAGCCGCCGGGTTGACCTCAGTCGTTCAGGTCTCCTGCGAGACGACCGAGGTTCTGCTCCCCCTCGCGGGTCTGACCGCCGCGCGCGAGAAAATTCTCCATTGCCCGTCGAGCCGCGGGGTCCGAGAGGGTCCCGTTGAATTCGCCGGCCTCGGCGAGCAGATCCTGGACCACATGGTCCTCGGCACGAAGCACCGAGCGCTTGGCGGCTCTCACCGCACCCCCGGGAAACGAGGCGATACGACGCGCGAGGGCCAGTGCGTGCGACGCGGGATCCGCAACGACACGGTTGACCCATCCCCATTTCTCGGCGGTTGCCGCGTCCACGTCGTCCCCACCGAGGATCGCCTCCATCGCCCGGGACCGACCCACGAGACGCGCGAGCCTCACCGTGCCGCTTCCACCCGGGATGATCCCCAGTGGCACCTCTGGTTGGCACAGGACCGACGGGGGCGACGCGAATCGCATGTCGCAACTGAGGGCGAATTCGCTCCCACCACCCCCGCATCGGCCGTCGATCGCGGCAATCGTGGGCTTGGGCATCGTGCGGAGCGACTCGCACATCGCGTGGAAGTCGTTCAACGTCGCCAGTGACTCGGAGTCGGTCGGGAGGAGCAGAATGAGCGACACGTCGAAGTGCGCGATGAAGAAGTCCCGAACCGCGCTGCGAAAGACGACGGCGCGCACGTCGTCATCGGAAGCGAGGGCCGCCACGACGCGGCGCATCTCCGAATAGAGCGAGAGGTCGAACAGGTTGATGGGGGGATTGTCGATCACCACCACCGCCACACCGTCGATGACGTCGACGCGCAGGGTCGTGAGACCGTCCGGGATCATCGGGTGAGCAGTCCCTTCAGGGCGTCACGGGTGCGGCCGATCTCGTCGGGTGTCGCGCCGAACTCGACCGCCGCGAAGTCGGTCACCCCGATCACTTCGAGCGCCGAGATCCGATCCTGCACCTCGGCGGTGCTCCCGGTGATCGCGATGTCGGCCGGCCCGGCGACGCCCTCCATGTCGAGCATCGCCCGGTAACTCGGCAACGAGCCATACACGGCGAACACCTTGGCCGCACGCTCCGCCGCGGCCGCCTTGTCGGACGTCACGCAGACCGGGAGGGCTGCGATCACGCGTGGTGCCCGGCGACCGAGTTCCTCGGCGGCTCTCGTGATGGTCGGGATCGTGTGCGACGACAACGTCGCGGGCCCGGTGCACCACGTGAGGGTGCCGTCGGCCATCGCAGCCGTCACGCGCAGCATCTGCTCACCCAGCGCCGCCACGACCACGCCGAACCCCTGGGAACCCTTCGCCGCGACACCAGCGTGCACCGTGATCGTCTCGCCATCGAAGTGTGCCGTCTCGCCCCGGGAGAGCGGCATCAACACGCTCAGGTACTCCCTCAGATGGCGCACCGGCTTGTCGTAGGACATCCCCAGCATGTTCTCGATCACGATCCGGTGGCTGAGCCCGATGCCGAGGGTGAACCGGTTGCCCGATGCCGCCGCCACCGTGTGGCTCTGCTGGGCGATCGCGTGCGGATGACGCGGGTACGTCGGCACGACAGATGTGCCGAGTTCAATCCGCGGCACCTCGCGGCCGACGATGGCCAGTGCCGTCAGCGCGTCGTGGCCGAAGATGTTCGGCGCCCAGAAACTGTCGAACCCGTCGCGCTCGGCAGATCGTGCCTCGGCGACGACGTCGTCCAGTGTTCCATCGTTGACCGCCCCACCGAAGATGCCGTGTTTCATCGGAACCGACCGTACCAGCGCGCTCGGCGACCGGACCCGCTCAGGCCAGACTCACCACCTCGAGCCATTCGTCGTTGAAATAGTCGAGCTGTCCATCGGGCATGAGCAGCACCTTTGTCGGCGCGAGGCGCCTCACGAAGTCGGTGTCGTGGCTGACCATGATGATGGTGCCCCTCCAGTCCTCGAGGGCACCGGCGACCGCGTCGCGGCTCTGGGGATCGAGGTTGTTGGTCGGCTCATCGAGAAGGAGCACGTTGTTGCGGCCAACCATCAGCATCGCGAGCGCCAGTTTGGTCTTCTCGCCACCCGAGAGCGACCCCGCCTCCTGGAACACCTTGGTCCCCTGCAGTCCGAACATGCCGAGGAGACCCCGCAATTCGGTCTCGCCGAGGGTGCTCCCACCGGGGAGCTCGCGTCGCATGTGGTCGACCAGGGACTCCCCCGGTGAGATGAGATCGTGCTCCTGGGCGAAGTATCCAGCCTCCACCTTGTGGCCCCACTCGAAGTGACCGAGGTTCGCGGTGGTCTGACCAGCCAGGACCCGCAACAGCGAGGTCTTGCCCGCACCGTTGAGCCCGACGACCAACAGTCGATCCCCCCGACCGAGATCGAACGTGACATCCTCGAACACTGGCGGTCCCCCGTAGGCCTTCGATAGACCGTGGGCACGGATGATGGTCTCGCCCGGCTGCGGTGGGTCGGGGAACTTGACGCGCATCCTTCGGTCACGCCGCGCGGGTGCGGTGCCCCCGGACTCGATGCGCGCGATGCGCTTCTCGATGCTGTGGGCCATTGTCGCCTTCGATGCCTTCGCACCGAATCGGTCCACCACCTGCTGCAGACGCGCGACCTCGCGGGCCTGCAGTTGCGCCTTCTTCACCGCACGCGACTCGTCGTCGGCACGTGCACGCTTGTACTGGCTGTAGGTGCCGCGGTACTCCACGAGACTGCCGGTGTCCTCCTCGCCGGGCCGATCCAGGTGCAGCACCCGTGTGATCGCCTCGTCGAGCAGGTCCAGATCGTGACTGATCACGAGCAGCGCACCCCGGTAGCCGCGGAGGAACTCGAGCAGCCATGTCTTGGCGTCGATGTCGAGGTGGTTGGTCGGCTCGTCCAGGAGCAGCATGTCGCTGCCCGCGAAGAGAATGCGCGCGAGCTCCACGCGCCGACGCTCCCCGCCCGAGAGGACCCCGGGGGGCAGCGAGAGCCGGTCGGCGCGCAGACCGAGACCCGCCGCGATCGAACGCGCCTCGCTGTCAGCCGCGTACCCACCCTTCATCCGGAAGGTCTCCTCGGCACGCGAGTACCTGGCCACGACCTTGTCGTCGGGGTTCTCTTCCATCGCGATGCGCAACTTCTCCAGTTGCTCGAGGTCGGCGTCGATCCCGCGACCCGAGAGGATGCGCTCGATCGCGGTGCGACCGTCGGTGACGGCGAGTGAGCGCGGGTCCTGCGAGAGATATCCGAACATCCCCGAGCGCCGGACCGAACCTCCGGCTGCCTCCGCCTCGCCGCCGAGGACCTTGAACATCGATGTCTTGCCCGCGCCGTTGCGCCCGACGAGACCGACCTTGTCGCGGGCCATCACCGTGAACGTCGCACCGCGCACGAGCTCGCGTCCTCCCACCTCCACGACGAGGTCGCGCACCCGGAGCATCGTCAGCCTGCCGTTGCCACGGTCGAGGTCACGGCGGGCGCGGTGTTCACCGTGGGGACACCGGTCGCCGGGCCGATGGCGTCGGCCACCGTGGTCGTGGACTGGCGCGGGTCACCCTGGGCCGGCACTCCGGCAGGGAGTGTCACCGTCGTGGCGGGCAGGATCGATCCCGGGTCGGCCCCCGTGACGAGGGAGTCATCGGTGTAGAGCGCCGGAAGACACTTTCCCGCGCCCGCCGGCGCCGTGCCGACTGCCGCCGCGATCGAGGCCACGAGGAGCGCGCGACCCGCCTCGGTGGGATGCACGTTGTCACGGTTCAGCACACCGTTCTGGGCAGAGGCCGAGCCCCAGTCGAGCACAGAGACGTGCGGACTCCGGGCGGCGACCGTGCGGATGACGCGATTCACCTGCGAGATGGGGGGCTTGTGGAGGGTCGCGGTCAGCAGGAGGGTCGGTCTCGGTGCGAGCGAGTCGACGATGCGACCGAGATCGGTCTCGTAGGTCTTCTCGTTGCCCCCGTAGTTGGTGCCGAGGAACACCACGGCCGCGTCCCATCCCTCGGTGATGCGATCGCGCACGACAGTGCGCCCGAAGTCGACCATGCGGCCGGCCTCTGCCTCGACGGCCACCTGCCACCCGAGCGGAACGAGTGCCGAGCACAGGGCACCGCCGTATCTCGCGGCAGTCCCGGCGAGGATCGAATCCCCGACGACGAGCAGTCGGTTCCCCACCGAGTTCACACCGAGCACGGGACCCTCCACCCCGGGAACCATCGCGCGGACTCCCGACACCGTGACCACGCCGGCCGAGGCGGCCGCACCGGGGATGCGTCCGATTCCCGCGAGTGTCCCCTCCGACGGCGTCGCACGCGACGCCGAGCACGCCGCCAGGAGAGGCACTGCGCTCGCGAGGGAGCACACGATCAGACGACGCAGAAGTTGCATGGGGAAGCGAATCCTACGACCGTGCCCGGCGATCTCTATTCGGGGGGCGGAACCTCGCCCCGGGCGATCCTCATCTCATCGCGGATCTCGCGAAGGATCGCTGCGGTGTCGGCCTCTGTCGGCGTCGCCGGACCGTCGGATGAGTCGCGGAACTTGTTGTAGAGCTTGACCACGACGAAGAGGGCGACCGCGACCAGGAAGAAGTTCAGCGAGGCTGTCGCGAACGCACCGAGCGGGATGTCCGAGCCGTTCAGCGTCACCACCTTCTTCGAGAAGTCCGGCTGCGATCCGCCGAACAGCGCACCGATGAGTCCACCGAGGACCCCGGGCTGCTTGTCGGTCCCGGCGAAGGAGTCGATCACGGTCTTGAATGCCGCCCCCATGACGAAGGCAACGGCGAGATCGACCACGTTGCCACGGTTGATGAATTGCTTGAACTCCCCGATGATCCCCCGCCTCGTGATGGTGTCAATGCCGGGGATCTTGTCGACTTTGTCGAACAGGTCTGCCACGCAGCAGACACTATGCCGACTCGAGGTCCTCGAATCGGTCAATCCGTCGCAGGCTCGGGAATGCGACCCACCAGGTCCCGGCGATCACGATCGTGGCGACTCCCCCGCCGATCACCGTGGCCGGGGTGCCGACGAGGCTCGACACGACACCGGACTCGAACGCCCCGAGTTCGTTCGATGCACCGATGAACACGTTCTCCACCGCGGACACGCGACCGCGCTTCTCGTCGGGTGTCACGAGCGGCACGAGCGAGCTGCGAATGAAGACACTCACCATGTCCGCCGCGTTCGCGACGAGGACCGCGACGAAGGCGACCCAGAAACTCCTCGTGGTGCCGAGCACCACGGTGGCGACACCGAACACCGCGACGACGACGAGCAGTTTCTGGCCGATGCGTCGCCGCACCGGGCGCACGGCGAGCGCCACCGCCATCAGTGCCGCCCCGATCCCCCCGGCGGCCCGCAGCCATCCGTAGGCCACGTCACCGACACCGAGTCGCTCCTCGGCGATCACGGGCAACAGCGCCACCGCACCGCCGAACAGGACTGCGAACAAGTCCAGCGAGATCGCCGCAAGCAGCACCGGCGTGTGTCGGATGAAGACCAAGCCCTCGATCGCGTCGCGCAGAGTCGGCCTCTCGGTCGGCACGGGGGGCCGGAGGGAATCGGACAGCGGCACGAGCGAGAGCATGAACATCCCACCACCGATGAACACCGCCGCCGTCCCGTATGCGACGGCGGGGTGGATCGCATAGAGGAAACCGCTCATCGCCGGACCGAGGATCGCAGCCCCCGTCCACGTGGCTCCGTACATCGCAATCACCCTCGGCAGGCCTCCCTCCGGGGCGATCATGGCCGCGATCGGTCGCAGCGCGGGTGCGAGGAAAGCACGGCACGCACCGAACAGCACCCCGACCGCAAAGATCGGCGCGGCCGAGGTGGGATCGGTCAGCGAGTAGAGCATCAGCAGGATCGAGCACACCATCTCACCGGCCTGCGCCGTGAGCGACACCCGCTTCCGGTTTACACGATCGGCGACGGTCCCCGTCACCAGGACGAGCAGCGCCGCGGGCAGGAACTCCGACAGTCCGAGGAGACCGAGCGAAAGCTCGGAGTCGGTGATGTCGAAGACGTGCTTGCCGAGCGCCGCGGCCTGCAACATCACGCCGGTGGTGAGGATCGTGCTGGATGCGAGCAGTGGCTTGACACCGGGGCCAGCGAGCGCCTCGCGTGCCGTGATCGACCCGGGGCCCTGGTTCATCGCGCGGTCCAGCCACCATCGACGACGAGCGACTGGCCCGTCATGAACGACGACGCGTCGCTGGCGAGGTAGAGGATCGCCCCGTCGAGTTCGTGCTCGGCGCCGAGGCGCGGGATCGGCGAGTTCGCCGCGACGTGGCGTTGCGAGCCCTCGTCGGTGTCCATACCGGCCGTCATCTCGGTGAGGAACCAGCCCGGACACAGCGCGTTCACCCGCACACCCCTGCGTGCCCATTGCAGCGCGAGTTCACGGGTGAGGTTCACGACCGCCCCCTTGGAGGCGGCGTAGTTCGCCTGCTTGACCGGGGTCGACCCCACCAAACCGAGCATCGACGCCACGTTCACGATCGACCCCGACCCACGTGCGACCATCCCCTCGCCGCACAACTTCGACAGGTGCCACACCGCGGTCGTGTTCACCTCGAGCACCCCGCGGAACTGCTCGAGCGTCTCGTCCTCGATCCGCACGGTGTGGCTGAGACCGGCATTGTTGACGAGGACATCGATGCGCCCGAGACGTGCGAGAACGTCGGCGACCATCTCCTCGCGTGCGTCCGCGTCGGCGAGATCGCAGGTGACGGCGACGCTCCCGGGGACCTCAGCGACGAGCGACGCGAGTCGGTCCGCCCTGCGCCCGGTCACCGCGACGGTCGCACCGGCCGCGGCGAGCACGCGTGCGAACCGGGCACCGAGGCCCGATGAGGCACCGGTCACGAGTGCGACGCGCCCGTCGAGCCGGAAGAGCGACATCGGATCGAGTTCGGGCACCGTCTGGAGGCTAGATGTCGGGGTGGCCTGTGAAAGCATGGGCGCGTGAAGGTGCGCATTGGGTACGGACTCGGCGTCCGCTCCTCGCTGAACGATGGTGGCTTCCTGCGCGTCGTCGATGCGCTCGAGCGACTCCGCTTCGACAGCCTGTGGTTGAGCGAGAGGATCGGCGGCGACGCCCCCGACCCGCTCGTGGCGATGTCCATGGCGGCTGCCCGCACCGAAAGGATGAAAATCGGCACCAGTGTCATGGTTCTGCCGGGTCGTAATCCAGTGGTGCTCGCCAAGGAACTCGCCACCCTCGACCGCATGTCGGGCGGTCGACTCTTGCCCGCGTTCGGCCTCGGGGTCGCCGACCCCCATGAGCAACAGGCCTTCGGCGTCGAGCGCAGCGAGCGTGCGACGATCTTCGACGAGGCACTCGCCGTCCTGCGCGCGTGCTGGACACAGGATTCCGTCGACTTCCACGGCAAGCACTTCGACTTCTCGGACCTGCGAGTGCTCCCCAAGCCGGTGCAGTCCCCGCCCGAGGTGTGGCTCGGGGGGATCGCTCCGAGCGAGTTGCGTCGCGTCGGCCGGCTCGCCGACGGGTGGCTCCCCTCGTTCGTCACTCCCGAGGACGCGGAGGCTGGATGGGGCACGATCACGCGCGTCGCGTCCGACCACGACCGTGAGATCGACCCGGAGCACTTCGGTGTGCTCATTCCCTACACGGTGGCAGAACCGCCTGCAGCACTGCTCGCCGGTCTCAAGGCGAGGCGGCCCGACCTCGACGATGTCTCGGTGCTGGTCCCGAGTGGATGGGACGCATTGTGCGCGCTGGTGTCGAGGTTCGTCGATGTCGGTGCATCGAAGTTCGTGATCATTCCGCTCAGCGAGCCCGGATCACTCGACGAGTGGGAGTCCCACCTCGCCGATGCGGCCACACGATTGCGACCGCTCGAGAACTGAGGACCTACTTCTTCTTCCGGCTGGGGGAAGTTCGCGCGGTGGGCTTGCGGAAGTTGGCGCAGAAGTCGATCATCAGACGCGTTCCCCATGCGGTCGCACCCCGGTTCAACCAGCCATCGTCACCGTCGGCCTCCATCGGACCGGCGATGTCGAGGTGGGCCCACGGGGTGTTGCCCACGAACTCTCGGAGGAACAGACCCGCTGTGATCGCACCGGCCAGTGGCCCGCCGACGTTGCGCATGTCGGCCACGTTGGAGTCGAGCAGGCGCCGATAGTCCCCGAACAACGGGAGTTCCCAGACCAGCTCGTCGGTGCGCGCCGACGAGGCCTTGATCTGCTCCACGACACCGGCATTGTTCGAGAGCACACCGGCCATGCGCTTGCCGAGGGCGGCCATGCAGGCGCCGGTGAGCGTGGCGATGTTCAGCATCGCATCGGGCTTCGACTCGGCCCCGAGCGACAGGCCATCGGCGAGGATCAGGCGACCCTCGGCGTCGGTGTTGTGGATCTCGACGGTCTTGCCGTTGCGCATCGTGAGCACGTCGCCCAGCTTCATCGCACTGCCCGACGGGAGGTTGTCGGTGCACATGAGGTACGCGGTGACGTGCGTCTTCACCTTCAATGCGCGCAAGGCCGACATCGTGGCGAGCACCGCAGCCGCCCCGCTCATGTCCATTTTCATCGACGCGTGGCTCGCATCACTCGGCTTCAGCGATATTCCGCCCGAGTCGTACATCACACCCTTGCCGACGAGCACGACCCTCGTGCGCGCACCGGCCGGTGCGTGGACGAGCTTGACCATGCGCGGCGGCTCCTTGGATCCCGCGTTCACGCCGACGATGCCACCACAGCCCATCGCGATCAACTGGTCGCGGTTGTAGACGGTCGCGCGAAGTCCCGTCTGCCGGGCGACTTCGACGGCCTTGTCGGCGAGCTTGAGTGCGGTCAGGTGCGAAGGAGGCGTGTTGGCGAGATCGCGAGCCAGGCACACCGCGCCGGCGGTGACGACACCGGCGTCCATGCCGGCCTTGGTGTCGGCGCCCTTGTCGGCGGACACCAGCACGACCTTGGTCAGCTTGGCGAGCCCGGCCTTGTCGTTCTTCAGGTCGTGCCAACGGTGGAGCGCGAGCCCCATGCCCTCCACCACTGCCCTTGCTCCCCCGCGGGCGTTGCCGCGCAGGACACCTCCGAGGGTGGTGGACACCGACTCGTGTCGGACGCACGCGCGCGCCGCGGCGGCTGCGATCGTGCGCAGACCGTTCTCGTCGAGGTCGCGCACCTCACCGATCCCGACGAGCACGCGCACCGGCTTGCCCCGTCCCGCGGACGGCATCGCATAGGTCTGTCCGGCCTTGGCCTCGAATCCGACCCCGGCCAGATCTGTCCTCGTCACGCCAAGACCAGCGGGAATCGGTCCCGAGGCGGCGACGGGAACGATCTCGGCGGAGACCTGCGAGGGTGCTGACTTGGCGGTGGAGAATGCGGTGCGCATGTCCTCCAGCCTACGAGCGACCCTCGCCGACCACAGAGGGGCACGGGCTGCCCGATCCGCCGTGCCGACCGTCAGCGGGACCGCACGTGGGCTGCATCAGTGCTCAGATGCTCTTGACCGGCCGCGACTGGCCCTCTTGCCAACGGGCCATAGTCCACAAGAGATCGGAGAGGCGGTTCAGGTATGGCACCACATAACTGGGCGGTGGTGCCGCCGAGAAGGCCTGCCGCTCGGCGCGCCGCACGGTCGTGCGCGCGAAATCGAGCCAGGCCGCGACTGGATGCTCACCCGGCACGACGAACTCGGTCGGCGGGTCGAATTTGGTGTCGAGGTCGTCGATGATCGACTCGAGTCGGTCGACCATCTCGGGGGTCACGCAACTGCGACCAGGGTCGAGTTTGTGGCGGTTGTCGGGCAGCGTGGCGAGTTCGGCCATCAGCACGTAGAGATCCTTCATCACCGGCACCACGATGGCGTCGACCTCGCCACCGTGGCCCGCGGCCACCCTCACAAGACCGATCACAGCCTGCGCTTCGTCGACGGCCCCGTAGGCGCGGGGCAGATCTGAGTCTTTTGGCACACGCCCGCCGTAGAAGAGCCCGGTCGTACCGTCGTCGCCCTCGCGGGTGTAGATCTTGACGCGACTCACGGATGGAATGCTACGAGCACGCCGTCCGGAAAAGGCGCACCCCGACTAGCGTTGGGGAGCAATGACTCGCCAACCGTTCCTCGACGCGGTGCGCGAACGGGTCGTCGTGTTCGACGGTGCGTTCGGCACCTTCGTGCAGGGCATCGACCTGGGACCCGACGACTTCGGCGGAGCCGCGCTGGAGGGTTGCAACGAGTTGCTGTGCGCGACCCGACCCGACGTGATCGAGCAGATGCACGCGGCATTCCTCTCGGTCGGGGTCGATGTGATCGAGACCGCTTCGTTCGGCGCATTCTCGACCGTACTGGCGGAGTACGAGATCCCCGAGCGCGCCCACGACCTGAACGTGTCGGCGGCGTCGATCGCCCGCCGCGTGGCCGATGATTTTGCCTCGGACGGGCGCACCCGCTACGTGGCGGGATCGATCGGGCCGGGCACCAAGCTGCCGAGCCTGGGCCACGTCGGATTCGCCGAGTTGCGCGAGGCCTACACGGAACAGGCGCACGGGCTGCTCGTCGGCGGTGCCGACTTCTTCCTCTTGGAGACATGCATGGATCTGCTCCAGGTCAAGGCCGCCATGCAGGCGTGCCGCCGCGCGATGCGCGCGGTCGGGCGCGAGGTGCCGATCCAGGTGCAGGTCACCATCGAGACCACCGGGCGGATGCTGGTGGGAACCGAGATCGGTGCCGCCTACAGCGCGTTGCAGGCGATGAAGCCCGACGTCATCGGCATCAACTGTGCCACCGGTCCCGCCGAGATGCAGGAGCATCTGCGCTACCTGAGCGAGCACTCGCTCATCCCGATCTCGGTGATACCCAACGCCGGCATGCCGAGCATCGTCGACGGCCACACCCACTACGACCTCACCCCCGCACAGCTCGCCGAGTTCCACCGGCACCACGTCGTGGACCTCGGCATCGGGGTCGTGGGCGGCTGCTGCGGCACCACCCCCGAGCACCTCAGACTCGTGGTCGAGGCCGTGCGCGACCTCGAACCGAAGCGGCGCACGCCCGTGACTGAACCGAGCGTGACATCTCTCTACTCGCCGGTCACGATCGAGCAGGACAACTCGTTCCTCATCATCGGTGAGCGCACGAACGCGAACGGCTCGAAACTCTTCCGCGATGCGATGCTCACCGGCGACTGGGACACCTGCCTTCGCATGGCCAACGACCAGATCCGCGAGGGCAGCCACGTGCTCGACGTCTGCGTCGACTACGTGGGGCGCGATGGAACTGTCGACATGGACGAGATCAGCCGGCGCTTCGCCAGCCAGGCGAGCGCGCCGCTCGTGCTCGACTCGACCGAGCCCGGGGTGATGGAGGCGGGCCTCATGCACGCAGGGGGCCGATGCATCCTGAACTCGGCCAACCTCGAGGACGGCGACGCCGAGGGGAGCCGGCTCGACAGGGTGTTCGGTCTCGCCCGCGACTACGGCGCGGCTGTGATCTGCCTCCTCATCGACGAGCGGGGCCAGGCACGCGACGTGGAGTGGAAGATGGAGGTGGCGCACCGCATCCACGGCATCGCCGTGGACCGCTACGGACTCTCGGCCGAGGACCTGATCTTCGATCCCCTGACCTTCCCGATAGGCACGGGCGACGAGGACCTCCGCCGCGATGGGATCGCAACGCTTGAGGCGATCCGGCGCATCAAGTCCGAGATCCCCGGCGCCCACACCGTGCTCGGTCTGTCGAACGTCTCGTTCGGGCTCTCGCCCGCGACCCGCCAGGTGCTCAACAGTGTCTTTTTGGCCGAGGCGCGCGAGTACGGACTGGATTCCGCGATCCTGCATGCGAGCAAGATCCTGCCGCTCACGCGCATCGACGCCGAGCAGGTGGAGGTCTGCCTGGATCTCATCCACGATCGTCGCCGACCCGACTACGACCCGTTGACGCGCTTGCTCGAGATGTTCGCCGGCGTGTCCTCTGTCGCCGTGGTCAAGGAGGACCGCTCGGACTGGACCGTGCAGCAGCTGCTCCGCCAGCGGATCATCGACGGAGACCGGGACGGCCTCGCAGCCGACCTGGACCGGGCCATGTCGGCGGGGGTCGCCCCGCTCGACATCATCAACGAGATCCTCCTCGACGGCATGCGAGAGGTGGGCGAGTTGTTCGGATCGGGGAAGATGCAGCTGCCGTTCGTGCTTCAGAGCGCCGAGACGATGAAGTCCGCCGTCGGCCACCTGGAGCCGCACATGGACACATCGGGCGCCTCGATGAGCAAGGGCAAGCTCGTGCTCGCCACCGTGAGGGGCGACGTGCACGACATCGGGAAGAACCTCGTCGACATCATCTGCACCAACAACGGCTACGAGGTGCACAACATCGGAATCAAGGTGCCGATCGCCGAGATGATCGCCAAGGTCCGGGAGACCGGCGCTGACGCTCTCGGCATGAGCGGATTGCTCGTGAAGTCGACGGTCATCATGCGCGAGAACTTGGAGGAGATGAACGCCCAGGGTCTGGCCGACATTCCGGTGCTGCTCGGTGGCGCCGCGCTCACCCGCTCGTACGTCGAGCAGGACCTGCGCCGCGTCTACGACGGTCGCGTCTTCTACGGTCGCGACGCCTTCGAGGGACTCGCCACACTGGACCGTCTGATGGAATTGAAGCGCACGGGTGCCGACGACCCCGACTTTGGACGCACACCCTCCGTGCGTGCGATTCCGCGCCGGGAGAAAGTCGAGATCGACCCCGCCACCCTGCCGGCGCGCTCACCCGAGGTGGAGACCGACAACTGTGTCTTCGTGCCACCGTTCCTCGGCACCAAGGTCGTAAAGGGGATCGGCCTCGACGAAATCGCCGAGTACGTGAACGAGACGGCACTCTTTCGCAATCAGTGGCAGTACCGCCCCGAGGAGGGCGAGACCGACGCCGACTTCAAGGACCGGATCCGGCCGGTCCTGCGCGAACAACTCGCCGCCGCCAAGGCCGGTGGATGGCTGGTCCCACAGGTGGTCTACGGCTACTTCTGCGTGAATGCCGACGGCAACGATCTCATCGTGTGGGAGGACGAGTCGCGCACGAGGGAGAAGTGCAGGTTCACCTATCCCCGCCAGAGGGTCGAGCCATGGATGTGCATCGCCGATGTCTTCCGGTCGGTCGATTCCGGTGAGACCGACTACGCCGCTTTCCACATCGTCACGATGGGTCGCGCGGTCAGCGACAAGGCGGCCGAACTGTTCGCCGAGAACCGCTACCAGGACTACATGGTCATCCACGGCATGGGAGTGGAGATGGCCGAGGCACTCGCCGAGTACTGGCACCACCGCATCCGCACCGAGTGGGGTTTTGTCGACCAGGACGGTCCGTCGCTCGCGGGGCTGTTCCGCCAGCAGTACAGGGGCGGGCGCTACTCGTGGGGCTACCCCGCCTGCCCGGATCTGGAGGACAATGCGACGGTCGCGACGCTCCTCCAAGCGGGTCGGATCGGTATCGAGGTGAACGAGGAGACCGGTTGGCAGTACCAGCCGGAGCAGACGACGTCGGCGATCATCTGCCACCACCCCAAGGCCAAGTACTTCGTCGCCCGC
>VGAK01000022.1 GCA_016870775.1 Actinomycetota bacterium | reverse complement strand
GCGTTGATCGCATCGTGGGCCACGATGCACGACCCGGTCGGCACCACATCGCGGGAGCCCGCGATGCGAAACCCACACCCCTGCCCCTCGCTCGCCACCCGGACGGTCGTGCGTCGTGCGTCGTCGGAGATCCGGCGCAGGAGGGGCTCGACAGCCATCTTCCCGGTGCGGGCATAGGCCTCGGTCACGATCGCGCGCTTGAACGCACCCTGGGCATGACGGTCGATGTGCTGCCAGTCGCAGCCGCCACACCCCTCGGCCACCCTCGGGCACGGGGGCTCGCGTCGCTTGTCCGAGGGCACCTCGATCGCCACGACCCGTGCACGCGCGAAGTCGCGCTGGCTGTCAACGATCCCGGCCCGCACCGACTCACCCGCGATGACCCCGGGCAGGAACACGATGCGGCCGTCAGCGAAACGCGCGAGTCCCTCCCCGCCGGCGACGAGCTTGTCGACCACGACCAACTCTTCCGCCGTCACATTTCCAGCGTAGGGGCAATGGTGCCACGACTAGTCTGAGTGCGTGGCATTGCCCGTGATGATCGCTCCCTCGGTGTTGCCGGCCGATTTCTCGCGGCTCGGTGACGAGGTGAGGGCGCTCGAGGACGCCGGCGTCGACCTGATCCAGTGGGACGTGATGGACGGCCAGTTCGTGCCGAACCTCACCTTCGGGCCCGACGTGATCGCTTCGGCCCGCAGGCACACGTCGCTCCCGTTCGAGGCGCACCTGATGGTGCTCACACCCGACGTGATGGCGGCCCGCTATGTCGAGGCCGGGTGCCAGCGGCTGATCGTGCACGCAGAGGCGTGCTCGCACCTGCACCGCACGTGCGAGAACATCCGGGCCCTCGGAGGGACGGCGGCGGTGGCGCTGAACCCCCACACTCCCGCATCCGTCGTGGAGCACGTGCTCGAGCTCGTCGACATGATCCTCGTGATGACCGTCAACCCCGGCTTCGGCGGTCAGGGCTACATCGCCGCGATGGAACCCAAGATCACCGAGGTGCGCGCGATGATCGACTCGCACGGGCTCTCCGACAGCGTCCATCTGGAGGTCGACGGTGGGATCGGTCCCTCGACCGTTGCCGGTGCGGCTCGCGCCGGAGCGAATGTGCTGATCGCCGGGAGCGCCCTGTACCGCGACCCGAAGGGTCTCGGTCACGCAGTGAGCGAGTTGCGATCGCTCGCCGAAGCCGCCGTCGCTGCCTGAGGCGGTGCGAGAGTCGAATCAGCGCGAGAGGCCGCGCTTGGCCCACACCGCGCCGACGAGCAGCACCAACACCAGGAGCGCCGGCAGCACGAGTGCGGCGAACAACCGCCCCGGGCTGTCGAGGAGCAGCGAGAACGTCCCGGTCGCGACCGCGGTGCCGTCGATGTTCAAGGTTCGGGCGGCGGGTTCGTGCTCCGGGCAGTCGATGCTCGCCACGAGCCCCTCGGCCTCGCCGAGCACCGCGGCCTCGTCACGCAGGCTCGACACCAGCGTCGAACCGACGGAGTCCCCGGCCACGACACCGACGATGTAGTCCGATCCGGCCTCGAGGTGGCGCGCGTCCGCGCCGTAACGCACCTCGACGGTGCCCCCGCGCGTGAATGCATCGAGTGTTCCCGCGCGCATCTGGTCGACCCGGAACCTCACCGAGACGGTATCGACCGAGACCGCCTCGGCGCTGAACACCGCGAGCGCCGCCGGCGGTGTCGGGCAACCGGGGGGGAGGGTCGTGACCGCGGACGGGAGGGTCGTGGTGGTCGTCGTCTCGACGGGACCATCCACCACGCCAGGTTCTGCCGGCACCGAATCTGGGACGGGCACGAAGAGGTCCTCGTCGGGCACGGTGTCGGTCACGGACGTGTCGACGGGTGCACCGGGAGCCGCGGACGTGACCGGCATGGTCGGTGCCATCACCGTGACTCCCACGGCGCACCCGACGACGAGGAGGCGACGCACCGGATCAACCATAACGGTGAACGCAGGGGCGATACTTGGCATCATGGGTTTCAATCCCCAACGCCGGCGCGTCAAGCGACGCACCGACATCATCTTTGTCGTCGCGGCGATCGCAGTGTCGGTACTGCTCGTGCTGTGGGCATTCGCAGGGTGATCCCACCAGTGGCTGCGCGCGAGAAGCCGGGGTCCAAGAAGCCGGCATCGAAGAAACTGGGAGTGTGGGACGGTCTCTACGGCCCGGTCGAGGTGCGGCGCGTGCAGCCCTACGAGGCGTCGAAGAGCTACGTGTGCCCGGGATGCCACGTAGCCATCCCCGTGGGCACCGGTCATGTCGTCACAGTGCCGCGCGGTGCACCCGATCTGCGTCGCCACTGGCACCGCGCCTGTTGGGACCGGCGCACACCCGGCCCGCGGCGTCTGCCACGCACCCGCCGCGCAAACCGCGACTAGAACGCCGCCTCGACCACCTCGACCACGCCGGACGTCACCGCCGCCACATCGAAGCGCACGGTGCCGGTCGCTCCGGTCGCCTCGAGCCAATCGAGGGTCGCGCGTCGGAGACGTGCCTGCTTGACCGCCCCCACTGCCTCGAGTGCAGTGCCGTGCGAGGTGCCCGAGCGTGCCTTCACCTCGCAGACCACGATCGTGCGAGCGCGCACGGCAACGATGTCGATCTCGCCGCGACGACTGCGCCAGTTGCGGGCCACCACGACGTAGCCGCGCGACTCGTACAGGCGTGCCACGAGCTCCTCGGCGGCACGGGCGAGCCGGGCGTTGCGCGCAGCGCGCGCCCGCCTCAGATCGTGCCCGGAGGAAGGACCCCCTCGGACGGGAGCTCCTCGACGTTCACGTCCTTGAAGCTCAGCACCCTGACCCTCGGGACGAAACGGGTCTTGCGGTACATGTCCCACACCCATGCGTCAACCATCTCCACTTCGATGAGCGGCCTCGCGGTATCGCCCGTCACGCGCACCGCCACCTCGTTGGCCAGGTAGAAGCGGCGCTCGGTCTCGACGGCGTAGCGGAACATCCCCACCACGTCCTGGTACTCCTGGGCGAGTTTGTACTCGCGATCAGCCTCGAAATTGTCGAGTTCGTCGGCGTCCACCCGCGGTCGTCCCTCGGGTCAAGCTTCCTACGACTCGCGCTTCTCGCGGATCTTGGCCGACTTGCCCGCGCGATCGCGGAGGAAATACAGCTTCGCGCGGCGCACGTCCCCCCGCTTCAAGACCTCGATCTTTGCCACCGAGGGGCTGTGGAGCGGAAAGGTTCGCTCGACACCCACGCCGTAGCTCACCTTCCGAACCGTGTAGGTCTCGGCGATGCCCGACCCCTGGATGGCGATGACGTTGCCCTGAAAGACCTGGATGCGCTCCTTGCCGGACTCGACCACGCGCACGTGCACCTTGACCTCGTCACCGGGTAACAGGTCCGGAACGTCGTCCCGCTTGTTCTGATTGTCGACGATGTCGGTGGTCTTCATCTCTGGTCCTCGGGCGATGGGGCCGTGTGCCGGCTCCGTTGTGTGCCGGCGAAGGTGCCGGCGCCCCTAGGGGGCGAAAGGAAAAGGATACGAGACCGGAGCCACCCCTTCCAACAGGGTCCTCTCCTGCTCGGTCAATCCACCGCGGGCCTCGATCAGGTCGGGTCGAACCTCCAACGTGCGCAGGAGTGCCTGGGCCATGCGCCAGCGAGCGATACGCGCGTGGTCCCCGCTGCGCAGCACCTCGGGCACCTCCCACCCGCGGTACTCGGCCGGTCGAGTCCACTGTGGCTCCTCGAGGAGCGCCGTGGCCCCGAAGCTCTCGGTGACGGGTGAGTCGTCGTTGCCCATCACGCCCGGGACCAACCGTGTGACTGCCTCGATCACGAGGCACGCCGCGATCTCGCCGCCAGCGAGCACCACATCACCGATCGACACCTCGTGGTCGACGAGATGCTCGCGCACTCGGTGGTCGACCCCCTCATAGCGGCCACACAACAGACTGAACCCATCGGACTCGGCCAGCGCGCGCGCCATTGACTGGTCGAAGCGGCGACCGCCGGGGCCGAGCAGGATCAGCGGTCGCGGCGGAGCCGCTGCCTCGACGGCGGCAAAGATCGGCTCGGGGCGCATAAGCATCCCCGCGCCCCCGCCGAAGGGCGCATCGTCGACGGTGCGGTGGACATCGGTCGTGTGGTCGCGGATGTCATGGCACCGCAGATCGACCAGACCCGTCTCTCGCGCACGACCCAGGAGACTGTGGTCGGAGAAACCGTCGACGATCGCGGGGAAGATCGTGAAGACATCGATCCGCACGACGAGAACCTAGCGAGCCGAATCTCGTCCCGGGGCAGCACCCCGGTCGTCCGATGCATCATCTCCGGCGCCGTCTCGAAGGTCGAGACCCTCGGGCGGGTCGATCAGGGTCACCCCGTCGGCACACGACACCACGAAGGTGACGGGCACCAGCACCCCGCTCGCGAGCTCGAGGATGTCGTGTGCGGGATTGAGGATCACCGAGATGCACCGGCCCCATTCGCCCCCATCCACCCCGACGACCCGCGAGCCCACCAACTGGTGCACCCAGAGTGTGTCGTCCTCGGAGGGAAGTGGCGGGGCCCACAGGGTCGCATTCACCAGCGCCTCGGCCGCGGTGCGATCGTCGACGCCGGCGAACCGCACGAGGTGGTGGTCGCCGTGCGGGCGGCACGACTCGACCACGAGGACCCGACCGCGACCGCCCACGGACACGAAGTACTCCGCCCCCGGGGCACGACGCTCTGCGATCTCGCTCGTGAAATGCACGTTCGATTCCCCGCGCACGCCGTGGGCACGGCCGATGCGGCCGATCTCGAGGTGGTCGGCGGGCGGTTCCCCAGTCGCCGGCGGCTCGGTCACTCGTCGACGAAGTCGACGTCGACATCGACGTCGTCGTTCGCGGCCGCGGCCCGCACGACGGTGCGGATGCTCTGGGCGGTCCGGCCACGACGGCCGATCACACGACCCAGATCACCCGGGCCGACGCGCACCTCGAGCAGCACCGAACCACCCTTGCCCTCCTCGCAGGAGACACGCACGGCATCGGGGTCGTCGACGATGCTGCGCACGATGTGGGTCAGCACCGCGATGGCCACCGGGGCATCGAGGGTGTTCGCGTCGCGGTCGGACATGTCGCTCACGGCCGCGTCACTTCGCCTTGGAGGCGGTGAACTGGGCCCATGCGCCGCTGATCTCGAGCAGCTTGCGCACGCGCTCGGTCGGCTGGGCACCCTTCAGGAGCCAGCGCACGGCCTTGTCGTTGTCGATGCTGAGGGTGGAGGGCTCGGTGCGGGGGTTGTACTGACCGAGGATCTCGATGAAGCGTCCGTCGCGCGCACGACGGGAATCGGCCGCGACCACGCGGTACTGGGGCTGCTTTGTCTTTCCGACGCGGGTGAGGCGCAACTTGACTGCCATGTGGTGAGGACTCTCCTGATGGGGCGCGACGGTGTGTTCATCGGCGACCACGGGAGGTTATCGGCGAGGCTCGCGGGACCCCAACGGGCCGGCAAGTCACCGACCCGACGGGTTCAGCGGGGAGAGGGCGGCATGCCGGGTCCCCGATCCGCACCGGGGAGGCCCGCCAGACCCCCCTGGCCACCGATCATGTCGCCCAGTTCGCGCATCATCTGCCTGCGGTTCGGCTTGCTCTTGGTGCCAGCTTTGCCGCCCGATCCGCCCCTGCCCGAGGTGGGCGCCGCGAGTGCCCCCATTCGCTTCATCATCTTTTGCATCTCAGAGAATTGCTTGACGAGACGGTTCACGTCGGCCACCTCGGTGCCGCTCCCCTTGGCGATGCGCAAGCGCCGGCTGCCGTTGATGATCCCGGGGTTGCGCCGTTCCTCGGGGGTCATCGAGCGGATGATGGCCTCGGTGACCTTCACCTGGTCGTCACCGATCTCGGTGTTGCGCATCTGCTTGGCAACACCGGGGAGCATTCCCACGATCCCCGAGATCGGACCCATCTTCTTGACCTGCTGGAGTTGTTCGAGGAAGTCATCGAGCGTGAACTGCCCCTCGAGAAGTCGTGCCGCGGCTTCCTCGGCCTTGTCCTTCTCGAAGGCCTGCTCGGCCTGCTCGATGAGCGTGAGCACGTCACCCATGCCCAGGATCCGGCCCGCCATTCGGTCGGGGTGGAACTGCTCGAACGCATCGATCTTCTCACCGGTCGCGGCGAAGGCGATCGGTCGCCCGATCACGGTCTTGACCGAGAGCGCCGCACCACCACGGGCGTCACCATCGAGTTTGGACAGGATCACACCGTCTATCGCGAGACGCTCATGGAACGCCTCGGCGACGCCCACCGCATCCTGACCGGTCATCGCATCCACGACGAGGAACGTGTACTTGGGCTGCACCGCGACCGAGATCTCGGCGACCTGGGCCATCATCGCCTCGTCGATCGCGAGGCGCCCCGCCGTGTCGACGATCACCACGTCACGCCCGAGACGCCGCGCCTCCTCGATTCCCCGTCGCGCCGTGGCCACCGGGTCACCCGGTTCGCTGAAGACCGGCACACCCACCTGACCGGCCAGGGTGCGCAACTGCTCCACGGCCGCGGGGCGCTGGAGGTCGGCGCCCACGAGCAAGGGCTGGCGACCCTGGGAGCGGAACCAGCGCGCGAGTTTGGCGGCCGTCGTGGTCTTGCCCGAGCCCTGGAGACCGGCCATCAACACCACCGTCGGCGGAACAGGCGCATAGGTGATCGCGAGCGTCTCGCCCCCGAGCATCGAGACGAGCTCGTCGTTGACGATCTTGACGACCTGTTGCGCCGGGTCGAGGACCTCCGACGCCGCCACTCCCACCGCCGCCTCGCGGATGCGCGCCACGACCCGGCGCACCACGGTGACGTTCACGTCGGCCTCGAGCAGCGCGGTGCGGATCTCGGCGAGAACCTCGTCGACGTCGGCCTCGGTGAGGCGACCCTTTCCGCGGAGGCGCTTGACGACACCCTGGAGGCGGTCGCTCAGTGAATCGAACATGGCGACGGAAGGCTATCCGTGGTGTCGCGCGAGCGTCCCGCGACGAACCCGCGCACGCCCTCGCGCACTCAACCGACGCTCGTGCCGGTGACCTTGCCGCCCGTGACGGTGAGATTCACCCGGTCGCCCCGCCAATCATCAGTGACCATGAACTGCTCGCCGTCACGCTCGACGACCCTCACGGCCCAGCCCTTCGATGTCGCGACCTTCGTCGCCTCGGCCTCGGTCAGCCCCACGAGCGACGCTGCGTCCTTGTCGGGGATCTGCGGCATGTCGGTCGCCGGTGCGCCACCCGGATCGATTTGTCCGGTCGAACCGCTGCCCGAGCTTCCTCCGCTCGATCCCGACGAACCCGGATCGACCGGCGCAGGTTCGATCGGGGGTTCGGCGCTGGCGAGGTACTCGTCGGGGATGGCAAGCACCGTGCCGATCTCGCTCGTGCCGTCGGTGAACCTGTACGACGGAACCAGGTACAGCTCGTCCTGGCTCACATAGAAGTTCTGGAGTGCGAGCTCGACCCCGGTGATCCGCACCACCGTCGTGCGTGCGATCGTCGTCGTTGTTTCGCCACCGGACACCACCGTCTCGGGAGGTGCGCCCGCGTCGGGGCTCACCGGGGTCTCCGGGGTCTCCGGGGATGGCGCCGAGTCGGTTCTCGTCGACGATGCGCCGTCCTTGACCATCGCTCCCGGCGCCCCCATCCACGAGCCCCACATTCCCGATGACATCCGCTTCACCGCGTCGTCGAGATCGATCAACGGATACGTGTCGGCCCCCTGGTAGTCGGCGAACTGGCCCCAGGCACCGATGACCGCGGCATTCTCGCCGAAGTCGATGCCACCGATGTTCCCGGTGCGCAGTCCGTCGACCTTCTCCTCGAACGACACGAACGTCGACCATGTCGATGCCGTCGCTGTGATGACGAGTGAGTCCGTGTCGTAGCCGGCCTTGTCGAGGATCCCTGTCGCCGTGCGCAGTGCCGCAGCTTCCGACGGGAGATTCTTCGGCTCGGGGATCGTCGGCGGCGTGGTGTTCGCAATCGACGAGCGCGCACAGCCCGGTTGGTCCGGCGCACCGGGTGCACACGGCTCGACGACTTCGCCCGACGACGATGTCGCCATCGGCGGGTAGTACGACCAGGACCCGGGGCCTCCCCCGACCCACATCGTCACACTCGCCGTGTCGGGTTCGGTGCTGCTCTTGCCGGCACTTGGCGACCCGACGGCGATCTGGTCGGTGCCCTGCTCGTAGACCTCGCCCTTCACCCCGAGCGCTCGCGCGAGCGCCACGAGCCGTGTCCGTGCATCATCGGGCAGGAGGGCCTTCCACGCGCGAGCCTTCGCGGCGGGCTTCTCGAGTCCGGCGGCGAGTTCGTAGTCGATCGACCACGGCGCCATCATCTTTGAATCGGTCGAGGCGTTGGTCGCCCCCTCACTGGTCGGAGACATCTGCATCCGCAACACGGCGGGGTCGGAACCCCCGCAGGCCGGGAGCGATATGACGAGAAGCGCGATGGTGAGGGGGCGGACTCTCACTCGAACAAGGCTGACACGAAATCGCCGGGATTGAAAGTCACCAGGTCGTGCGCACCCTCGCCCAATCCCACCAACTTGACCGGGATTCCGAGCTCGGTCTCGATCGCGAACACGATGCCACCCTTGGCCGAACCGTCGAGCTTGGTGAGAACAACCCCGGTCACATCGGTCGCGGCGGCGAACTCGCGCGCCTGGGAGAGGCCGTTCTGTCCCGTGGTCGCATCGACCACCAGCAGCACCTCGGTCACCGCGCCACGTGCCTTGTCTGCCACGCGGCGCACCTTGCGCAACTCCTCCATGAGGTTCGTCTTGTTCTGGAGACGGCCGGCGGTGTCGGCGAGGACCAGATCGGCATTCTTGGCCGCGGCGCTCTCGATGCCGTCGAAGATCACCGATGCCGGATCGGCCCCCTCGGCGCCGCGGACGAACCCGGCTCCCGACCGCTCGGCCCAGATCTGCAACTGCTCGGCTGCGGCCGCGCGGAATGTGTCGCCGGCGGCCAACACCACGCTCGCACCTGCTGCCACGCGCGCGGTGGCGACCTTGCCGATCGTGGTGGTCTTCCCGACGCCGTTCACGCCCACGAACAGCCAGACCGCCGGTCCCGACGGGGACTCCATGGAGAGCGACCGATTCGCCCCCGAGAGTCGGGCCGTCATCGACTCGCGCAGGCCCGCGATCAACTCCTCGACACCGGTCATGGGCGACTCGGTGGCACGCGCGCGCAGGTCCGCGATCAGGCCGTCGACGAGTCCGACGCCGAGATCGGCTCGCAGCAACAGCTCCTCGAGGTCGGCCCAGGTCTCCCCGTCGATCCGACCCCGGCCACGAATCGAGGAGAGGGCATTGGCGAACAGCCCGCGGGTCCGCGAGGTCCGATCCCGCACCGTCGGTGGTGTCGCGGGCGCCTCCACGACGGGGGGCTCAGCGATCGGGGCCGCCGGAACATCGACGCCCGGTGCGACGGTGTCGCCCGTTCGCGACGCGCCGCGGCGTGCGATGACGCGCGATGCGAGAACAACCCCGGTGCCGAACACGACCCCGCCACCGGCGACCCACAGGACAATCTCGTTGGTCGAGGCTGCGAGCGTCACGAAATCGGGTCCAGCGGCGTCAGTTCACGGGCGCGGGGCTCGTGTGCTCCACGACCACCTTGGAGGATCCGCCCGGCTGCATCGACACACCCATCAGACAGTCGGCGGCCTCCATCGTTCGCTTCTGGTGGCTCACGATGATGAGCTGTGCCTCCTGACGGAACTCCCTGACCAGCCCGAGGAACCGGTGCAGGTTCGGATCGTCGAGTGCCGCCTCGACCTCGTCCATCACGTAGAACGGCGAGGGGCGGCTGCGGAACACGGCGAACAGGTAGGCCAGTGCGGTCAGCGACTTCTCCCCGCCCGACAGCAGCGAGAGCTTCTTGAGATTCTTGCCCGGTGGTGTCGCCTCGACCTCGATACCCGTTGAGAGCAGATCGTCGGGGTTCGTGAGGGTGAGTCGGCCCCTTCCACCGGGAAAGAGCAACTGGAACAACTCGGTGAAGTTGCGACTGACATCGGCGAAGGCTGCCGCGAAGACCGACTTGATCTCGGTGTCGATCACGGCGATCACCTGCGAGAGCTCACGGCGGGTCCTGCGCACGTCGTTCAACTGGTCGTCGAGGAACTGGTGGCGCGCCTGCAGTTCGGTGAATTCCTGCAGGGCGAGCGGATTGATCGGCCCCATCAGGCGGATGTCGCGCTCGAGGGCACGCGCGCGGTTGGAGTGCGAGGACCCGTCGGGTGTCTCGGGCGCCGGTGCGCGTTCGGCCTCCTCGGGCTCGACATCGAGGTCCCGCCGGATCGTCTCTACCGCAGCCTCGAGGCGCGTGCGCGCCTCGGCCTCCTCGATGTCGACGCGGCGGATCCGCTCGCGCAACACCTCGAGCTCGCGCTCGGTGTCGTGGCGCGAGCGTCGGGAGGCATCGAGGCGCGCAGCGACCGCGCGCACCTCCTCACTCTGGCGACGGCGCGTGTCCTGCAACTCACCGAGCCGCGCGTCCGCGGCACTGCGATGGCCCTCGACAAGTGCCGCGATGCGATCGAGTGCGGTGAACGAACGCTGGAGGAGCTCGCGCCGAGCACCGGCCTCGTTGCGCGCGTCCGAATCGGCGGCGAGTCGGCGCTCGGCCTCGGCGAGGCGATCAGCGAGGAATTGGCGCCTCTCACCGAGTCCGGCCCTGCGCACCTCGAGATCCTGGCGACGCATCACGAGGTGCGACGCCTTCGCATCGATCGCATGACGGGCCTCGGTCTGGGCCCGCACCGCCGCGATCTCGGCGGCTTCGGACTCCTCCAGCCCCGGCAAGATCGTCTCGAGTTCGGCGACGCGGGCGGACGCCGAGGCGACGCGCGCACGGATCCCCTCCACCGACTCCCGGCCGATCGTCAACTCGGTGATCGCCGCCCGCCGCTCACCCACCGCGCCTGTCAGTCTCTCCGAGACGGCATCCATGTGCGTGACGTGGCGCTCCACCTCGGCGACAGAGGCGGCCGAGGTCGTCTTCGCCGAGACGAGCGCGCGTCGGGACTGGCCAAGAGCCTCGCGTGCCGAGGCCAGCTCCGTCTCGGCCCCACGCGCACGGTCACGTGCCGCCGCGACCACGTCGGCAGATCCGGCATCGTCGGCCGCACCGGCTGTCCAACCGTCGGCCGAGAAACGGTCACCGGCACGGGTCACGACAGCCGATGCCCCGGCGGCGAGGTGTCGCGCGGCCTCGGCGGCGTCGGCGGCGACCACGACTCCGGCGAGCAACCCATCGAGGAGGACGCCGACGTCCGTGCGCGCACTGCGCACTCGACCACGCACGGATCTCTCGTGCAGGGGCGCACTCCGCGCCGCGTCGAGCGGGATGACGGTGCCGTTGCGCGAGGCGTCGCGCAGTGCATCGAGGGCACGCTCGGCGGCACCCGAGTCCTCGACGAGCACCGCCGCCACCGCGCCCGAGAGCGCGGCACGCACCGCGGCATCCCAGCCCTCCTCGATCTCGATCGAGTCGATCAAGGCACCGACCACTCCCACCACAGCGGCGAGGTGCCCCCCGGTCGCGCGCGCACGCTGCGGGGCATCAGCGGCCTCGACACGCTCCACGTGCGCGGTCGCGTGCGCGTGGTCGCGCTCCGCCGAGGCGACCCGCACGTGTGCCTGATCCATCGCGTCATCGGCCGCATCGCGGGCATCGTCGGCACTCGCGGCCGAAACGCGCGCGCTGCCGAGCGAGGTCTCGGCGTCGGCGAGTGCTCTCTGGAGGTCGTCGACGGCACGACCCAGATCGGTCTCGCGCACCTCCAGTGCGGCGATGCGTTCGGTGAGGCGGCGCAACTCGCCCGCACCCGCCTCGAGCGTGTTGCGCATCGAGCGCAGCTCACCTCGCACCTCGGCGGCCGCATTGGCGGCCTCGGCGCCGTTGACCACATGGAGGAGTCCCTGTTCGGTGCGCTCACGCTCGAACTCGGACTCCTCCACGGAGAGCGCGGTGCTCTCGGTGTGGGCGATCCCCAGGTTTCGCTCGACCTCGTCGAGCTCGACGCGCATCGCGGCGGCATCGGCCTCGATCGCGGCGACCACATCATCGGCGACCATCTGGCCCTGGTCGCGCTCGAGCGACCGTCGGCGCTCGGCCATCAGGGCGAGGAGTCCCCGGGCGCGCTCGCGGAGCTGCTCGACTCGCAGCATCTCATCGGACAGACCCGACTGACCGCGCGCGGAGAGATCGGCCTCGGCGGCGACGACTTCGGTGTCCAGGGTCGCGAGCTTGTCGCGCAGGTCGCGCTCAGCCGCATCGTTCGATGTCTTGTCGCCGGCGAGCGCGGCGAGCTGGGTGCGCAACGAGGCGACCTCGCGACCCGACAGGAACATCCGTAGTGCGCGCAACTCGGCGACGATCTCGCCGTGTCGACGCGCGGCATCGGCTTGGCGCTCGAGCGGGCGCAACTGCCGGCGCACCTCGCGGATCAGGTCCTGCACGCGCAGGAGATTGGCCTCGGTCGCCTCGAGGCGCCGCTCGGCCTTCTCCTTGCGCTTTCGGTACTTGAGCACACCGGCGGCCTCCTCGATGATCTCCCGCCTTTCCTCGGCCCGCGCGGTGAGCACCTTGTCGATCTGGCCCTGGCTCATGATCACGTGCTGCTGGCGCCCGACGCCGGCGTCGGAGAGCAGTTCCTGCACGTCGAGGAGTCGGCACTCGACCCCGTTGATCGCGTACTCGGAGTCGCCGTTGCGGAACAGGGTGCGCCCGATCGTGATCTCGTTGAAGTCGAGCGAGAGCAGACCGGCGGAGTTGTCGAGCGTGAGGATCACCTCGGCCCGACCCAGTGCCGTGCGCTTGTTCGTGCCCGAGAAGATCACATCCTCCATCTTCTGGCTGCGCACGGCGCTCGGGGCCTGGGCACCGAGCACCCATGCGATCGCATCCACCACGTTCGACTTGCCCGAGCCGTTCGGGCCGACCACGACTGTCACCCCGGGCTCCATCTCGAGGACGGTGGAGTCGGCAAAGGACTTGAAGCCCCGGAGGGTGAGCGACTTGAGGAACACGGCGCTTCCAACAGTAATGAACGTGCCGTCGTCGGGTGAGTCTCTCGGGTCGGTTCAGCGACGCTGACAGACGGGACACCACACCGTCGAGCGGCCCGCCGACACGGTGCGGCGGATCACCGCTTTCCCGCAGGTGAGGCACGGCTGTCCGGCGCGTCCATAGACCCTGTGGAAGTCCTGAAAACTCCCCTTTTCGCCCTCCATGTCGACGTACTGGGTGTCCTCGAGTGTGGAGCCACCCGCGTCGATGGCCGCCCGGAGCACCTCGGTGATCGTGCCCGCCAGGCGCGCGACCGTCGGACGGGACAGTTGCGACGCGGTGCGGTCCCACTTGATGCGGGCGCGATGGAGGATCTCGTCGGCATAGATGTTCCCGATGCCCGCCACCACGCCCTGGTCGAGGAGGGCCCCCTTGATGGGGATGCGTCGGCGCGCGAGGCGCGAGGCCAGGATGCCCGGGTCGAAAGGGTCCACGATGGGGTCGGGCCCGAGGCGACCGATTTCGGGGATGACCCCGTCGATACGCGAGGCCTCGCACACGACGACCTCGCCGAAGGTGCGCGGGTCCACGAAGCGCAGTTCCTCGTGCGCTCCGGAGAGCCGCAGCACCACGTGTGCGTGCGCGGGGCGGGGTTCGCCGACCGGTGCCAACAACAGACGACCGCTCATGCGCAGGTGCACCATCATCACCGCGCGCTCGCCGTCGGTGTCGAGGCTGCACAGCAGGTACTTGCCGCGCCGGCGCGCATCGAGCACGCGTGCACCCGTCAGCAGGTGTGCCACGGTCTCCCGGCCGACCCTGCGCACGCTCCGCTCCCGGCCGATCTCGACCGACTCGATCACGCGACCGACGACGTGCGACTCGAGTCCGCGGCGGACCGTCTCCACCTCGGGCAGCTCGGGCACCGTGCTACTCCGCGCCCGGATCCCGTGCGATCACGTCGTGCGCGCGCGACGCGGCCACCTGCTCGGCGGCCTTCTTCGTGCGGCCCGTCCCGGTGGCGCGAACCCCGCCGTCGATGCGCACAGTGGCGGTGAAGGTGCGCGAGTGGTCGGGGCCCTGGCCCGTCGTGTCGTAGACGGGCGCCCCGAGTCCCACCCGCGCGCAGAGTTCCTGCAGTTGGGTCTTGGCGTCGACGAACGCAGCACGAGGCCCGACATCCCTGACCAACGGCTCGAAGAGGCGGCGCACGACCCCCTCGGCTGCCGCCACACCACCGTCGAGGTGGACCGCACCGATCAGCGCCTCCATCGCGCACTCCAGGATCGAGTCCTTGTCCCGCCCGCCCTCCGCGTTCTCACCGCGACCGAGGAAGAGGCACTCCCCCACGCCGAGCGAACGGGCGACACCGGCGAGAGCGGCGGTGTTCACGACGCTCTGGCGGACATTGCTCAGGAGTCCCTCGGCGACGTCGTCGAGGAGGGTGTAGGCGAGATCGGCGACCACGAACCCGAGGACCGCGTCGCCGAGGAACTCGAGCCGCTCGTTCGTCCCGGAAGACGCGGGGTTCTCCGCGCGCCAGGATCGGTGCACGAGTGCGAGTCGCAGCAGGTCGCGGTCGGCGAACCGGTGACCGAGTCGCTCCTCGAGGGCCGACAGCGCCGAGTCGTCGGGCTCGCCGCGCTCGTTCATCGCGCCGGGGTCAGCCCCCGTGGGCGCGCACGACGTAGTCGACCGCGTCGCCCACCGTCACGAGACCCTCGAGGTCGTCGTCGTCGAACTGGAAGTCGGGGAGGCTCGCGGAGAACTCCTGCTCGAGCGAGTCGACGAGCTCGATCAAGGCGATCGAGTCCGCGCCGAGGTCATCCCGGAAGCTCTGCATCTCGGAGATCTGCACTGCGTCGATCTCGAGAATCTCGGCGAGATGCCTGCGCACGATGTCAAGGATTGCCGGGCGATCTGCTGCCATGTCGGGCCCCTCCCCACGGGATCTGTCTGATGACGGTTTGTCTCGGAAAGTGTCTGAGCCGGACCGGCGCCCGCTCGACGCTCAGACGGTACCGGCGATGGCGTCCCGGATCGCGCCCACCATGTCGGTCTCGACCATCTCCTTGGCGCACCGGATGCCGTTCAGAATCGCGCGGGCCGAGGACGATCCGTGCGAGATGATGCACACCCCGTCGACGCCGAGCAGGATCGCCCCGCCATAGGTGTCGGGGTCGAGCGTCTCGTACAGCGGCAGGAGAGCGGGCATCAAGGTGTTCGCCGCGTCGGAGTACTCGGGTTGGCCGAATGCCGAGAACAACGCCTTGACCACGGCCTTCAGACTCCCCTCGAGGGTCTTGAGCACCACGTTGCCGGTGAATCCGTCGGTGACCACCACATCGACATCGCCAGTCATCAGGTCCCGGCCCTCGACATTGCCGATGAAGTCCATGCCGTTGGTCGCCGAGAGCAGTTCCCAGGCCTCCTTGCGCAGGGTGTCGCCCTTGCCGGGCTCCTCGCCGATCGAGAGCAGGCCGATCCGCGGGTTCGACACGCCGAACCTGCGCGAGGAATAGACGGCCCCCATCTGGGCGAACTGCACGAGCCACTCGGCCTGCACCTCGGCATTGGCGCCGGCGTCGAGCAGGACCGTGGGTGAGCCACCGGGAACCGGCACGGGTGTTGCGATCGCGGGGCGGGCGACACCGCTGATGCGACCCATCCGCAGGAGCGCGCTCGCCATCGTCGCGCCGGTGTTGCCGGCAGAGATCATCGCCGAGGCCTTGCCATCGCGCACCGCCTCGGCGGCACGAACGAGGGTCGAGTCGCGCTTGGTGCGCACCGACTTGGCCGGGTCATCGTGCATCTCGATGACCTCGGATGCCGGGATCAGCGGGAGGCCACCGGTGCCATCGAGACCCTCGGGGCCGACGAGAACCACGGGAATGCCGGACTCGGACGCCTGCAGGGAGCCCGCGAGGATCTCACCGGGGGCGCGATCGCCTCCCATGGCGTCGACGGCGACGGGCAGCATTGTGCGGATGCCAGGTGAGGTCGGGTCAGTCGACCGAGACGGCGACGCGACCCTTGTACCAGCCACAGGTGCCACACACCGTGTGCGGGAGCTTCGTGGCACCGCAACGGGGGCAGGTGCTGCGCGACGGTGCGCCGAGGCGCCAGTTGGATGCGCGACGCATTCGCGTCTTCGACTTCGACTTCTTCTTCTTGGGAACGGCCACCGTGGTCTCCCTGTGTGGACAACGAAAGCCCGTGCTCGGGCCGTAGAAGGATAGCCGTGGACTCGACGATCCCACCCGGGGCCAGCGATCCACCGGAACCGGTCAGTCGTCGTCGGTGCTCCGGAGCGCATCGAGCACGGCCCAGCGCGGGTCCCGGGTCGGCGCGGTGCATCCACAGACCCCGACGGCGAGGTCGGCGCCGCACTGGGGGCAGATGCCCGGGCAATCGGACCGGCACAGCGGACCGACGGGCAGGGCCACGAGCAGGTTCTCGCGCACCATCGGCACGAGATCGATCTGATCGTTCACGATCGGGTGCGCGTCGGGATCCTCGAGCGCGCGCTGGTAGAGCTCGTCGACGTCGACCGTCAAGCGCTCGTGCACCGGCGCGAGGCACCGTCGGCACTCCCCTGCCCATGTCGCACTGACGCGCCCGGCCACGGTGATCCCGGTGCTCATCGATTCGAGCCTCACCTGCACCCCGACCGGCTCGTCGACCAGGCGCGCGTCATCGAAGGCGATCGCCTCGCACTCGACCGAGACGTCGACGTCCTTGGTGGTGCCGGGCGAACGCAGGAGCTCGACGACGTTGATGAGCAGCGCCGAGGTCATCGCGTCTTTCCCGGTCGTCGGTGCGGCGTCCCGTCCGGGACCTATTCGCCGTCCTGGTCGAAGAAGCCGGCGGCGTCAGGACCGGGACGCTGATCGACCCCGGGCTCGTGGTCGTCGCGGACCCCGATCGACAATTTCGCGCGGCCGTTCGCCACGGTGCGGCTCAGTCGGTCGAGCAGGATCTCGAAGCTGCCGAGTCGCTGGTCGAGGAAATCCTCCGTCTCGTTGCGCTGTCGACGGGTCTCCTCGTCGGCAGCCTCTATCACCTGGCGCGCACGTGCCTCGGCGGCGCGCACGACCTCGGTGCGCTGCACCATGCGCTCGGCCTGCTGGCGCGCCGCGCCGAGCAGTTCGTCGGCCTCGCGCCTGGTCTTGTCGAGGAACTCCTGGCGCTCCTTGAGCATCCAGCGCGCCTGGCGAATCTCCTCTGGCAGACGGGTGAGGGCCTCCTCGAGCAGTTCGATGACCTCGTCACGGTCGATGCGCGGCGTCGACGACAGCGGCACGCTCGGGGCGGTCGCGATGATGTCGATCGTGCGCCGGAGGATCATCTCGCTCTCGCCGAGCCTCGCCTGCACCGGCTGGGGTTGCGGGAAGGAGTCGTCGGAGGTGTCGTCGTCCCAGGTCATCGCGATCCGCCCTTCACTTCGTCCCGTACAGACCGGTGAGTTCGTCGAGCACCGCCGGCGGCACCATCGACGACACGTCGCCGCCGGCGCGGGCGATGTCGCGGATGAACCTGCTCGAGATGTGACCGTGTGCCGGGCCGCACGGCACGTAGACGGTGCGCACACCCGAGACCGCGTGGTTGGTGTGGGCCATCTGCTGCTCTACCTCGAAGTCACCCGGGGTGCGAAGCCCCTTCACGATGCACAGCACCCCGGCCGCTCGGGCTGCCTCGACGGCGAGTCCCCCGTGGGCCTCGACGCGCACTCCCGGCAGACGGCGGCAGACGGCCCGGATCACCTCGACCCGGCGCTCGGTCGGCATGTCACCGGAGGGTTTCTGGGGGTTGTGCATCACCGCCACGACCACCTCGCCGAAGATCTCCACGGCCTGCTCGACCACGTCGAGATGCCCGAGATGGAACGGATCGAAGCTCCCGGGATAGAGAACCGTGCTCATTCAATCCCCACCGTACCCTGCGCGGACACCGCGGGTCGGAGAAATGCAACGTGTGTCCGGCCGTACCGTCTCTCCCGCAGCGTCTCCCATCCCGGCACCGACCCGACCGGGCGCCCGGACTCGAGGACAGCAACCGAGCACTCGAGGCCGTCGAGCAGGCCGGCCCAGTCGGTCTCGCCGTAGGGCGGGTCGGCGATCACGATGTCCCAGGTGCCCCTGCATGCGGTGCGCGCATCGGATGCGACCACGGTGGCCCGGTCCAGGAGCGCCAGGGAGTCGATGTTGCGCCGCAGCACCGCGACCGCGGTCCTGTCGTTCTCGACGAACGTGCATGCCGAGGCACCACGCGAGAGGGCCTCGATCCCCATCGCGCCGGTGCCCGCGAACAGATCGAGCACGCGCGCACCCTCGATCGCGTCGAGCGACCCGAGAGCGTTGAAGACGGCCTCGCGCACCTTGTCGGTGGTCGGTCGCGTGCCCTCACCGGGGGGCGACTCGATGCGTCGCCCCCGCAGTTCACCCGACACCACGCGCACGGGGGCAGACTACGGGCGTGATCAGTCCCCGGGAGACCATCGTCTGCGTCGACTGCGGAGGCACGGCGCACCTGATCACCGCTCCGCGCGAGGACGGCGACTGGTTCGCCGGCGATGTCGTGACGTACCGGTGCTCGGACTGCCGCGACAGGTGGGATCTCGAGTTGACCGTCGACGACGACGATTCCCCGGAGGACTGAGGCCCTGTGTATGGAGGCTGTTGCCGCGAGTGCGCCACGACGGCCATCGTGAGCGCCAGCGAGAGATCGGAGCGTGAACTCCTCATCTCTTTAACCATGCCCTTCAGAGATGACCAACGGCATTAGGAAAACAAAGTTGCTGGACGCTGAGTGGCGTCCGTGAGCCAGTTAACGCTCAAGGAACATAGAGGTTCTGGGGATCAACGACCTCAGCCATACAAACCGATGTGAAGCCCCCATCAGTGGCGCGGGCGTTGTTTGATGCGAGAACTGAATCATGGAACGAATTGAATGTCGAAGACCCGATTGTGCGCGGACAGATGTGCCAAGAGGTGTTGTCAATGCGTCGCGTGTCCTTGTTGACCTGGAACTCGAATCGATGGGTGGTTTCATTTGCTGACGTCGCGATCCAGTCGCCCGCCTTCACCCGGGCACCCTCGGCGACGCGCATCGTTGCGACATGGTCATACACCAACATCCAGACATCGTCGATCTTGTCTTTGGTTAGCCAGAACTCAAGATCATCAGGTTCTTGAGTGATGACGCGCTGGATCGTTCCGTCCATTGAGGCATAGATCTTGGCATTCGCACGTAATCGGTACGTGTAGTGAGGCAACCACTTGTACTTGCCGGTCCCGGCCTCAAACACCTTGTCGGCAAACGATGAGAAGCAGTAGTAGCGGACCGTCACCATTTGCTGGCCGGCGTCGCAATTGAGACCAGCGTTGTCAATCGGCGCGTGAGTCAGCGTGGGTGGTGCAGGGATCGTTGTTGTCGGTGACGACGTGGCGGTTGTGGTTGTGGTTGGCGCGGTCTTCCAGACGAGCTGTTTGCCGACACGAGTGCAGACCTGCCGTATACCCTTTGCTGTTCGGGTGGCACCGGCCCTTGTGCACCGGCTTGACACAGCTTCCTTCCAGACGAGCTGTTTGCCGACACGAGTGCAGACCTGCCGTATACCCTTTGCTGTTCGGGTGGCACCGGCCCTTGTGCACCGGCTTGACACAGCTTCGACAGACCCTGCAGCAGTCAAGGGCACGACGAGGGAAGCCGCCACGATCATGCATGCAGTCACTTTGCGGCTACTCATGGTCCCTCCCGATCGCACGGTAACACGGCAACACAGTCGGAGCGTGAACTCTTCATCTCCTCAATAACGCCCTACGAATACTCCCTGTCCAACAGCCGATGCAGCTTCCCGGAACGTCCCGATCCCACCGCACCTTCGACCTTCGTCTCAAAGATGCTCCAGAAGGTCTTGGATTCACACACAGGGCCTGAGAGCCCCCATCCGGGCAAGGTCAGACCTGGCGTCGGCCGGCGCGTTGTCGTCGGGTGCGCTGTCGTCAGTTGTGGCGACGTCCGCGGTCGAGCGGATCGAACTTGATGCCGGCGATCACGGCGTTCGAGATGTGCGTGGGCAGCATGTTGAACCAGAAGTTGGTGCTGAGCCGGTGCGGGTGGCGCACGAAGGCGCGGCGCTTCTCCACCGCAGCGACCGTGCGCCGTGCGATCCTCTCCGGTGTCGTCTTGGGGATCAACCGCAGCCTCTTGAACCGCCTCACAACTTGCTGGACCGTGGGCGGCGAGTCCTCGACCGCATCCCACATCCGGGTGTCCACGGGGCCCGGTGCGAGCACCGTGATGTCGACATCGGTGTGGTGCAACTCGCGCTTCAGGGATGACGCGAAGTTCAGGACCCCGGCCTTGGTCCCGCAGTAGGCGCTCATCCCCGGGAACCCCGCCGTTCCCGCGAGCGACGACACGAGAACGACGTGTCCTGCCCCGCGCGCGAGCATCCCGGGCAGCACGTGACGCGTCAGCAGCATCGAGGCCTCGAGGTTCAGGCGCACCACCGCGCGGACCTCGCGCGGGTCCTCCACGGCGAAGGGTGTGTTCGTCTCGAGACCGGCGTTGTTCACGAGCACGTCGATCGCACCGTGATCGGCCTCGATGCGCCCGATCAACGTGTCGACCGTGCGGTCATCGGAGAGGTCGGCCACCACTGCGTTGCCGCCGATCTCGGTGGCGACACGGCGCAACGACTCCTCGCTGCGAGCCACGACGGTCACCCGCGCCCCCCTCCCGGCGAACTCGCGGGCGAGCGCCTCGCCGATCCCGCGCGACCCACCGGTCACCACCACGTGCTTGCCGGACACCTTCACCGTCGAGCCTCCATCGCTGTCGAGGCGACTCTAGGACCGGAACAGGAACTCTTCGTCCTCGGCCGAGAACAACAAGTCCAGCTCGTCGCGCATCGCCGCGAGACCGGACAGTTCCGGGTCGGCCGCGACGAGTCGCAGGGCCTCCTCCCGCGCCGCAGAGATGAGATCGAGGTCGCGCTGGAGCGAGGCGAGGACCAGATCGCTGCGACCCTTCTGGGCCGCACCCATGATCGTGCCCTCGCCACGCAGGCGCAGGTCCTCCTCGGCGAGCACGAAGCCATCGGTGGAACCCACGAGTGCCTCGACCCGGGGCGAGTCGTCGGCCGACTGGGTCACCAACCAGCACTCTGAGGCGACCGTCCCACGACCGACGCGACCGCGCAACTGGTGCAACTGCGCGATGCCGAACCGATCGGCATCCAGGATGACCATCGCGGTCGCGTTCGGGACGTCGACGCCCACCTCGATCACGGTCGTGGCCACGAGCACGGCGGCGCGCCGCGAACGGAACGACTCCATCACCGCCTCCTTCTCCGACGAGGCCATCCGCCCGTGCAGGAGCACGACCTCGTAGTCGCCGAGCTGACCGGCGCGCAGTCGCGCGGCCGTCTCCTCGGCCGAGGCGACCTCCCGCTTCTCGTTCTCCTCGATCATCGGGCACACCACGTAGGCCTGCTCGCCCGCATCCAGACGGGCACGGATCTCGGCCCACATCGCCTCCTCCTCGAGCGGACCCGAGACGCGGCGCGTCCGGATCGGCGTGCGACCCGGGGGCATCTCATCCAGCACGCTCACGTCGAGATCGCCGTAGACCGTCATCGCGGCGGTGCGTGGGATCGGTGTGGCGGTCATGACCAGCACGTCGGGGGCGCGGCCGTCGCCGGATTCGAGCGCCTTGTCGCGCAGCCGCGCACGCTGCTCGACACCGAAACGGTGCTGCTCGTCGACCACCACCACACCGAGGCTCGCGTACTCGACGTCGTCCTGGATGAGCGCGTGCGTGCCGATCACGATGTCGACCTCGCCGGCGGCGAGCGCCGCCAGGATCCGACGCCGCTCGGCGGCACCCACCTTGCTCGTGAGCAGCTCGACCCGGATTGCGCGGGCACCGAAGAGGTCGCCGTCGTCGGGGAGGCGCAGCGACGCGAGCAGCGCACGCACCGACATCGCATGCTGGTCGGCCAGCACCTCGGTGGGGGCCATCAACGCGGCCTGGTGGCCGCCCTGCACCGCGGCGAGCATCGTCGACACCGCGACCAGGGTCTTGCCGCTGCCGACGTCGCCCTGGAGCAGACGGTGCATCGGGCGCGGTGCCGCGAGGTCGCGATGGATCTCGGCGATGACGCGCGTCTGGGCCCCCGTCAGGGGGAACGGGAGGGCGGCGGAGAAGCCGTCGATCAGATCGCCCGTCGTGGCGTGCTCGAACCCCGCGGACTCGCTCTCCCACCGCGCCTTGCGCGCCACGAGGACGAGTTGCACGCGAAGCACCTCGTCGAAGGCGAGGCGGCGACGGGCGGCGGCGCGCGCCTCCATCGTCTCGGGCATGTGGATGTCGTGCATCGCCCTCGCCCGGTCGACGAGTGAGTGACGCCCGAGGATCTCGGGGGGAACGGAATCGGCGATGCCGCGCGGTGCGCACTTGGCGAGTGCATCCTCGATCCACCGGCCCAGATCCCACGAGTTGATCCGCGACTTCTCGCTCTGGGGATAGATCGGCACGATGCGTCCGGTGCGGTCTCCGACCGGATCCACCACGGGGTTGGTCATCTGCAGGTACCCACGGTGGGTCTCGGGCCGCCCGAAAACCGCCACCTGCAGTCCCGGCGTCAGTTGCTTGTCGCGCCAGGGTTGGTTGAAGAAGGTCAGCGACATCTTCCTCGATCCGTCGGTCACCGTGCACGAGACCATCGAGCGGCGGTTCTTGGTGCGGATCGCGCGCGTCGACACGACCTCCACCACCACCAGGGAGTCCTCGCCCTCCACGAGATCGGCGATGCGCACCATGTTGGTGCGGTCGATGTAGCGGCGCGGGTAGGTGCCGAGCAACTCGAGCACGTTGCCGATGCCGAAGGACTCCAGCGCCTCCTTGCGTCGCTCACCCACGCCCTTGATCCGCTCCAGCCCGATGCCGGCGAGATCGCGCAGCGTGAGCGGGGCGCTACTCAACGCCGAACAGGTACGGGTACAGGGGCTGTCCGCCCCGGTGAATCTCGACGGTGACATCCGCGCGGTTCTCGACCAGCCATCCCACGATGGCGTCGGTGTCCGATCCGATCGCGCCCTCGCCGGTGAGGATCGTGAGCAACTCACGATCCGATGTCACCAGTTGTGAGAGGAGAGCCGTCGAGGCACCGACGACGGATCCCGAGACGGCGACCACGCCGTCACCGCGCACCAGGCCGATCCAGTCACCCTCCGAGACCGGGCCGGCATCGGTGCTGGTCGCACGCACCGCACGCGTGACCTCACCGGTGGCCACACCCTGGGCGGCCGATGCCATCGAGCGGACGTTCGACTCGGCCGACGCCTGCGGGTCGTACGACACGAGCGCGGCGAGCGCCTCGGGCATCGATGTGGTCGGCACCACGCGCACCTCCTTTGTGGTCAGCGCGTCGATCTGCTGGGCGACGGGGATGATGTTCTTGTTGTTCGGCAGGATCACCACCTGCCGGGAGTTCATGTGCTCGACGGTGGCCAGCAACTCGGCCGTCGAGGGGTTCAGGGTCTGCCCACCCGACACGACACCGTGCACCCCCAACTGTCCGAAGAGTTCGGCGAGTCCGTCACCGCTCGCGACCGCAACGACGGCGCACGTGACCACGGGCAAGGAGGGGGTCTGTGGGCGCTGGTGGATCGGCGCGCCCAGTTCGGCCTCGCGTGCCGCATGCTCCTCGGCGACCTCCTCGAAGAGATCGGTGACGCGGATCTGGCGCGGGCGTCCACCCAGCAGGATCGGCGCCTCGATCGCGGCACCGATGTCGTTCGTGTGGATGTGGCAGTTGTAGAGGCCCTCACCGCCCACCATCACGATCGAGTCACCAATGGTGCCCCACGCCGACTTGAACTCCGCAGAGCGCGAGTCGTCGAGGTCGAGCAGGAACATCACCTCGTAGCGCAGCTCACTCACGTCGGTGGATCCGTCCTCGTGATGCCGGATCGCGACGGCCTCCAACTGCCCGGCCGAGGGACCGGCCGACTCGTCGGGCTCGGGCATCGGATCGCCGTCGACCACATGGATCGCAGAATCGAGCAGCAGGAGGAATCCGGCACCACCGGCGTCGACGACACCCGCCTCCTTGAGCACCGGCAGCATCTCGGGTGTGCGAGCGAGCGCATCGCGTCCGGCGACACGTGCTGCGCGCAGCACCGCCGACATCGTCGCGCCGTTGGTGACCGCGGCGGCGGCCGCATCGGCGGACTCGCGCACCACGGTCAGGATCGTGCCCTCGATCGGCTTGAGCACCGCGTCGTAGGCGGCCGCCGACGCGCGTTTCAGCGCCTCCGCCATGCGCGCCGGGTTCACGCGACCGCCGTCGCTCTCGCCGAAGGTCCCGGCGAGCCCGCGCAGGATCTGGGACAGGATCACGCCGCTGTTGCCACGGGCACCCATGAGCGAGCCATGGCTGATCGCCTTGCAGGTGGAGTCCATCGCGGAATCGGCCGAATCCAATTCGGCCACGACCGCATCGAGCGTGCGCGCCATGTTGGTGCCGGTGTCGCCGTCGGGCACCGGATACACGTTCAGCCGGTTGATCGCCGGCGCGTGCGCCCGCATCGCGTCCCGGAAGGTGACGACGGTGCGACGGATGTCGTCAGCCCCCATGAGGTCGAGCCTTGGCACGCCCCGAAGGTTACAAAGGGCGTGCACCCGGGGGTGCGACGGTGCGTCGCGGACCACGTCGCGAGCGCCCCGCCGTGAGATCCACCCGCAGCCACACCGCCGTCGAACGAGACTCCGGGGCCGAACCGGACGCGATCAACGGTTGGGATGGGCCGAGAGTCGCTGGTAGTTTTGAGCGCCGTGCAGGCGCGCCGAGCGCCCCCGAGACCGGAGGGTTTCCCGAGATGGCTTCAGTATGTCAAGTGTGCGGCAAGGGACCGTCGTGGGGCATGTCCGTGTCGCACTCGCACGTGCGGACCAAGCGCCGTTGGAACCCGAACATCCAGCGCATCCGCGTGATCGTGAACGGCTCGCCCACGCGCGTCTACGCCTGCACGGCCTGCATCAAGTCGGGCAAGGTCGCCAAGGTCGCCCGCTGAGACGTCCGACGTGCAGGGAGTCATCAAGGCATACGACCCGGTCAGCCGTGAGGGCGTCGTGGTGAGTGACGTTGATCTCACCGAGTACACCCTCGCGCCCGAGGCGCTCGAGGGGTCGATCTTTCGCATGTTGCGCCAGGGGCAGCGCGTGGTTTTCTCACTGAACTCGGCCGGCCGTGCCACCCGTCTGGGCTTGGGCTCAGAGTCGGACATGGGGACACCGGGCGTTTAGCCTCTCGGGAAACCCGGCCCGAGGTGGGCCCCGGGCGAGGACGAGATGGACACGAGGTGTTGGAGATGGCGGCCACGACTTCGAATGCCCGACTGAAGAAGTGGGTCGACGAATGGGTCGAGGTGCTCGCTCCCGAAGCGGTGCATTGGTGCGACGGATCGGCCGAGGAGTACGAGTCCCTGTGCCAGTTGCTCGTCGACTCCGGCACCTTCACCAAACTGGACGAAGCCAAGCGCCCGAACAGCTACTGGGCACACTCTGATCCGGGCGACGTCGCGCGCGTCGAGGATCGCACCTTCATCTGCTCGCCGCGGGCAGAGGACGCCGGTCCCAACAACAACTGGCGCGATCCGGCGGAGATGCGCACCGAGTTGAACTCGCTCTACCGGGGCGCCATGAGGGGTCGCACCATGTACGTGGTCCCCTTCTCGATGGGGCCGCTCGGCTCCCCCATCGCCCACATCGGGGTGCAGCTCACTGACAGTGCGTACGTCGCAGTGAGCATGCGCATCATGACCCGGATGGGCCAGGGCGCACTCGATGTCCTCGGGGATGCGGACTGGGTGCCCTGCGTCCACTCGGTGGGGGCGCCGCTCGCGCCTGGACAGCCCGACACTGCGTGGCCCTGCAACCCCGACAACAAGTACATCGTGCACTTCCCCGAGACCCGGGAGATCTGGTCGTA
>VGAK01000021.1 GCA_016870775.1 Actinomycetota bacterium | reverse complement strand
GGTCGGTCGTCATCGCTACGGGGTCGACGCGGTCGGTCATCATCGAAGCGTCGCGGTCCACCCCGGGAGCCCCCACGAGGCCCATCGTCGTCGCGGCGCGGTCGACGCGGCCGGTCGTCATCGTCACGGGGTCGACGCGGTCGGTCGTCATCGTCACGGGGTCGACGCGGTCGATCGTCATCGAAGCGTCGCGGTCCACCCCGGGAGCCCCCGCGAGGCCCATCGTCGTCGCGGCGGGGTCGACGCGGCCGGTCGTCATCGCTACGGGGTCGACGCGGTCGGTCGTCATCCCCACGGGGTCGACGCGGCCGGTCGTCATCGCTACGGGGTCGACGCGGTCGGTCATCATCGAAGCGTCGCGGTCCACCCCGGGACCCCCCACGCGTGGAACCCCCGCCGCGTGCTCCGTTACCGGATCGTGAAGGTGGACGTGGCGCCATGGCTGTCCGAGTCTAAGGACGGGAATCGAACCGATGCCGCGAACGCAAAGGAGCCCCGGACAGATCGTCCGAGGCTCCTTCGAGAAAAATCCGGCGGCGTCCTACTCTCCCAGGGGGTCTACCCCCAAGTACCATCGGCGCTGACAGGCTTAACTGCCGTGTTCGGAATGGGAACGGGTGTGACCCTGTCGCCATGGCCACCGGAAATCAGTTGTCAATGTGGATGCCCACAAGGACTCCAGAGCAAGCACGAGCACGATTCAAACCAAGCCCTCGGCCGATTAGTACCGGTCAGCTGCGAACGTCACCGTCCTTACACTTCCGGCCTATCAACGTGGTGGTCTAGCCACGGGCCTTACCAGGTTGACCCTGTGAGAGTCCTCATCTTTGAACGGGTTTCCCACTTAGATGCTTTCAGCGGTTATCCCTTCCGGAGGTGGCTAATCAGCCGTGCCCTTGGCAGGACAACTGACACACCAGAGCTCCGTCCATCCCGGTCCTCTCGTACTAGGGATAGCTTTCATCAAGACTCTTCCGGCTGCGGAGGATAGGGACCGAACTGTCTCACGACGTTCTGAACCCAGCTCGCGTACCGCTTTAATGGGCGAACAGCCCAACCCTTGGGACCTGCTTCAGCCCCAGGATGCGATGAGCCGACATCGAGGTGCCAAACCTTTCCGTCGATATGGACTCTTGGGAAAGATTAGCCTGTTATCCCCGGGGTACCTTTTATCCGTTGAGCGACCACGCTTCCACACGCTATGGCCGGGTCACTATGCCCTGCTTTCGCACCTGCTTGACCTGTCAGTCTCGCAGTCAAGCTCCCTTGTGTCATTGCACTCGACGGCTGATTGCCAACCAGCCTGAGGGAACCTTTGGGCGCCTCCGTTACATTTTAGGAGGCGACCGCCCCAGTCAAACTACCCGCCTGACGCTGTTCCTGATCCAGATAATGGACCAAAGTTAGAGACCCGACATACACAGGGTGGTATTTCAACGATGACTCCACCGACGCTGGCGCGCCGGCTTCACAGTCTCCCACCTATCCTACACAGTGCAGGTCAAATCTCAACATCAAGTTATAGTAAAGGTCCACGGGGTCTTTCCGTCCTTCCGCAGCTAACGAGCATCTTTACTCGTACTTCAATTTCGCCGGGTCTATGGTTGAGACAGTGGGGAAGTCGTTACGCCATTCGTGCAGGTCGGAACTTACCCGACAAGGAATTTCGCTACCTTAGGACCGTTATAGTTACGGCCGCCATTCACTGGGGCTTAGGTTCACAGCTTCGTCTTTCGACTAACCGTTTCCCGTGACCTTCCAGCATTGGGCAGGCGTCACAGCGTATACAGCGCCTTACGGCTTCGCACGCTGCTGTGTTTTTGATAAACAGTCGCTACCCCCTGATTTGTGCCACCCACTCGGGCTTCGAGCGCAAGGCCCTACACCCTATTTGGGTCCTCCTTCTTCCGAAGTTACGGAGGTAATTTGCCGAGTTCCTTAACCATAGTTCTCCCGATCGCCTTGGTATTCTCTACCCGCCCACCTGTGTCGGTTTGGGGTACGGGCACCGTGTCAGCTCACTGCTGGGCTTTTCTCGGCAGTGTGGGATCAGTGACTTCGCCTAAACGGCTCGGAATCACGTCTCGGACAATGCGGTCAACTCTCATCGACCTGCCCTACTCGCTTACCCGTGGACAACCATCGCCACGGATCACCTACCCTCCTGCGTCCTCCATCAGTTATCCGCCACCAACTAGGTGGGTTCGCCCGAAGGCAGCCCCCACGTCGTCGATCTTGGACCTGGCGCGAACACGGTGGTACTGGAATATCAACCAGTTGTGCATCGACTACGCCTTGCGGCCTCGCCTTAGCTCCCGACTCACCCTGGGGGGATTAGCCTTCCCCAGGAACCCTTGGGCTTCCGGCGGAGAGGTTTCTCACCTCTCTCTCGCTACTCATACCTACATTCTCACTTGATGGAACTCCACGCCGGGTCACCCCGCCGCTTCGACGCTCCATCAACGCTCCTCTACCGATCGACCGTTAGATCGATCCCATAGCTTCGGCTCTGTACTTGAGCCCCGTTGAATTGTCCGCGCAAAATCACTCGACCAGTGAGCTGTTACGCACTCTTTCAAGGGTGGCTGCTTCTAAGCCAACCTCCTGGCTGTCTGGGCAATTTCACATCGTTTTCCACTTAGTACAGAATTAGGGGCCTTAGCTGATGATCTGGGCTGTTTCCCTTTCGTCCAACGAAGCTCATCCCCCGTGGACTCACTGCCGCGCTCTGGAGTACCGGCATTCGGAGTTTGGCTGGGTTCGGTAATCTTGTAGGACCCCTAGCCCATCCAGTGCTCTACCTCCGGTACTGAACGCGCGACGCTGCACCTAAATGCATTTCGAGGAGAACCAGCTATCGCGAAGTTTGATTGGCCTTTCACCCCTATCCACAGGTCATCCCCGCCATTTTCAACTGACGTGGGTTCGGTCCTCCACGGGGTCTTACCCCCGCTTCAACCTGCCCATGGATAGATCACTTCGCTTCGGGTCTACAGCATGCGACTGAACGCCCTGTTCAGACTCGCTTTCGCTCCGGCTTCACCTCTCGGCTTAACCTCGCCACACACCGTAACTCGTAGGCTCATTCTTCAAAAGGCACGCCATCGTGGCCCTTGCGGACGACACTCTGACTGTTTGTAAACCAACGGTTTCAGGTTCTATTTCACTCCCCTCCCGGGGTTCTTTTCACCTTTCCCTCACGGTACTGGTTCACTATCGGTCGCCAAGGAATACTTAGGCTTACGGGGTGGTCCCCGCAGATTCACGCCGGCTTGCACGGTTCCGGCGTTACTTGGGATCGAGCGCGGAGATTGCGTGTGTTTCGTGTACGGGGCTATTACCCGCTGCGGCCGAACTTTCCAGGACGGTTCCACTACACAGCAATTTGGTAACTCCGTGCTGTCTCAGGTGCGACAGCTCGCTATCCCACGACCCCGCACCGGCAACGCCACCTGGCTATTGCACCGGCACGGTTTAGCCTCTACCCATTTCGCTCGCCGCTACTCAGGGTGTCGAGTTTTCTTTCCTTTCCTCAGGGTACTGAGATGTTTCAATTCCCCTGGTTCCCTCTCCCTGCCCTATGTGTTCAGGCAGGAGTGGCACTCCATGACGAGTGCCGGGTTTCCCCATTCGGACATCCGCGGATCACAGATAGGTAGACATCTACCCGCGGCTTTTCGCAGTCGCCCACGTCCTTCATCGGTTCTTGGCGCCAAGGCATCCACCGTTGGCTCTTTGTAGCTTGGAAGAATCAAAGATGCTCGTGCTTGCTCTGCAGTTCTCAAGGGGCACGACACCGACGGCAGAACCAGAAGTTCTGCGGGCCGGTGCCGCCAGAGGAGCGCCGTGGCGCTCGTGTCCGAGGAAGAAACTCCCTCAAAACAGAAGAGAAGACCGTGCCGATCGTCGATTCCACCGGGAGAGGCGAGCCTCGATCCCCATGGTTTGTCCGACCGACACGCCAGTGCACTAACAGGTGTGTCCTGCCTGCATCCGCGATGCGGATGAACAGACGGGAAGACACTCCTTAGAAAGGAGGTGATCCGGCCGCACCTTCCGGTACGGCCACCTTGTTACGACTTCACCCCAATCACCGACCCCACCTTCGACGGCTCCTTCCTTGCGGTTGGGCCACCGGCTTCGGGTGTTGCCGACTTTCGTGGTGTGACGGGCGGTGTGTACAAGGCCCGGGAACGTATTCACCCCGGCGTGCTGATCCGGGATTACTAGCAACTCCAGCTTCATGAAGGCGAGTTGCAGCCTTCAATCCGAACTGAGACCGGCTTTATGGGATTCGCTCAACCTCGCGGTCTCGCAGCCCTCTGTACCGGCCATTGTAGCGTGTTTGCAGCCCTGGACATAAGGGGCATGATGACTTGACGTCATCCCCACCTTCCTCCGAGTTGACCCCGGCAGTCTCCTACGAGTCCCCAACTTTACTTGCTGGCAACATAGGACAAGGGTTGCGCTCGTTGCGGGACTTAACCCAACATCTCACGACACGAGCTGACGACAGCCATGCACCACCTTCATCGAGCCCCTAAGGACACCACATCTCTGTGGCTTTTCCCGATGATTTAACCCAGGTAAGGTTCTTCGCGTAGCATCGAATTAAGCAACACGCTCCGCTGCTTGTGCGGGCCCCCGTCAATTCCTTTGAGTTTTAGTCTTGCGACCGTACTCCCCAGGCGGGGCACTTAATGCGTTAGCGACGGCGCGGATCTCGTTAGCAGAGACCCACACCTAGTGCCCAACGTTTACGGCGTGGACTACCAGGGTATCTAATCCTGTTTGCTACCCACGCTTTCGCTCCTCAGCGTCAGTGTCGGCCCAGAGCGGCGCCTTCGCCACCGGTGTTCCTCCTGATATCTGCGCATTTCACCGCTACACCAGGAATTCCCCGCTCCCCTACCGAACTCTAGTCACAGCAGTTTCGAATGCAGGCTTTGGGTTAGGCCCAAAGTTTTCACACCCGACTTACTGAACCGCCTACGAGCTCTTTACGCCCAATAAATCCGGACAACGCTTGGTGCCTACGTGTCACCGCGGCTGCTGGCACGTAGTTGGCCGCACCTTCTTCTGCAGGTACCGTCATTTTCTTTCCTGCTGAAAGCGGTTTACAACCCGAAGGCCTTCTTCCCGCACGCGGCGTTGCTGCGTCAGGCTTTCGCCCATTGCGCAAGATTCCCCACTGCTGCCTCCCGTAGGAGTCTGGGCCGTGTCTCAGTCCCAGTGTGGCTGTTCATCCTCTCAGACCAGCTACCCGTCGACGCCTTGGTAGGCCGTTACCCCACCAACAAGCTGATAGGCCGCGAGACCCTCCCGGACCGAAGTTCTTTCGTCGCAGAGTGATGCCACTCCGCGACGGCATCCGGTATTAGCAGTCGTTTCCAACTGTTATCCCAGAGTCCGGGGCAGGTTTCTCACGTGTTCCTCACCCGTTCGCCACTAGGTCTTCCGGTGCATTGCTGCACCATGGACCTCGTTCGACTTGCATGTGTTAAGCACGCCGCCAGCGTTCGTCCTGAGCCAGGATCAAACTCTCCGTCAAGAACTGGCCGATTGCTCGGCGTCGTTCTGGAAAGTCTGCGACGGACAGGGGGAATATCCCCGAACCGTCGATCTGACTTGATTGTTGTTGTTGGGATCGGATGGGAATCCGACCCCGAATTGACAAGCAACACAACGGCAAAGCCGCCGTGCTGCCCGCACTGGCGTTCAGTCTTCTCTTCTGTTTTCAAGGAGCATCAGCTCTCGGCATGTGCCCTTTTGCAGAGCAGAGATGCCGGCCACCCGGGGCACGAGGGTCCCAGATGGCGCGAACCACGATGCTAACGGAGACGCGAGGGGTCCACAACGCACCGGGTTCTGGCCTCGCCTCCACCGGCGCCCCGGCCACCCGCGCCGGCCAGACTCGGCTGTGAGGACGGCCCGGGTCCTGTCCACCGGCCCCACTGCTGGGGACAACCCGACCGACACCGGGTCAGCTGGCCACAGTGAGCAAGTGGAACGAGGACTTTCCCTTCCGCACCAGAATCCACCGACTGTGGAGAAGTCCGGCCACATCCAACGCCTCGGCCTCCTCGAGGACCCGACCGTTGACCCGTATCCCCTTTTGGGCGAGCGTGCGCCGGGCCTCGCTCGTGGAGGCGAAGAGCCCGCAACGATGGAGAACGCCCATCGGGTCGCCGAGGTCCCCCGCCGACACGACGCTGGCGGGCACCTCGGCGGCCACCATCGCCAGTGCGGCCGCGTCGGCCTGCAGGGGGTCGCCCCCGAAGAGAACGTCAGCGGCCACCGCAGATGCGTTCGCTGCCGTGGCGCCGTGCACCATCTGGGTCAACTCGGCAGCCAGTCGACGTTGGGCGATCCGCTTGCCCGGATCGCTTCGGTGCGAGTCCAGCACAACCACGATCTCCTCGAGCGGTGCGAGCGAGTACTGGGGGAGACACCGCTCTGCGAAATCGTCCGGCACCTGCATCCAGAACTGCCGGAATTGGTACGGCGAGGTCTTGGTGGGATCGAGCCACACCGTGCCCTCGGCCGTCTTGCCGAACTTCTGGCCGTCGCTGCGGGTCACGAGCGGCCATGTTGCACCGAACGCGTGTGCCCCCGACGTTCTCCTGATCAGATCGATGCCGGCGGTGATATTGCCCCATTGGTCCGACCCACCCAGCTGCAACTCCACCCCGTTCGTGGCGTGCAGGTGCCTGAAGTCGTTCGCCTGCAGCAGCATGTAGCTGAACTCGGTGTACGAGAGTCCGCTCTCCGACGACAGTCGGTTCTTCACCGATTCCTTCGCCATCATCTGGTTGACAGTCACGTGTTTTCCGACATCGCGGAGGAACTCGAGCGCGGTGATCGGGGCCGTCCAATCGGCGTTGTTCACCAGGGTCGCCCCGGCGGCCCCCGAACCGAACTCGAGGAGGTTCTCGAGCTGGCCCTTGATGCACTCGACATTGTGGCGAAGTGTCTCGGCATCCAGGAGGTTCCGCTCTTCGTTCTTGCCCGAGGGGTCTCCCACCATTCCCGTCGCTCCGCCCGCGAGCGGGAAGGGTCGGTGTCCAGCCAACTGGAATCGACGGAGCGTGATTTGACCGAGCAAGTGACCGACATGCAGCGAGTCGGCGGTCGGATCGAAGCCGACGTACACGCCGATCTGTCCCCGCTCGAGGCGGGCCGACAACTCCGTCGGATCGGTCGAGTCGTGGACGAGCCCGCGTGCGATCAAGTCGGCGAACAACCCGGCTTTTGCCTTCACTCCCCAATGTTGCCACGATCACACTCACGACGAGATGATGATTGCTCCCCGTGGCGCACACGCGGCACGCCGACCCGCGCGACGGTCCGGGCCGGGCACGCGCTTCGGAATGGCCCTGACCCAGGACCACCATCGCCGGGGTCTCAGGTGGAATGGTCGCTGTCGAGGGCCATCTTGATCTTGTCCGGCACCGGGCACGGAGAATGCGTCCTCGGGGTGACACTGACATAGGTGATCACCGCGTCAAAACACGGCTCCCCCCGCACCGACAGAGAGATCGCGACGTCGAACGAGGTCTTTCCCCAGCGCGACACTCCGCACCGTGCCTCGATCGTGTCGCCGTAGGTGGCGCCCTTGTGCCAGGTCCCCTCGGCCTTCTTGAGCATGAAGTCGAACTCGTTCGCGAACACGTTGTCCGTCGATGCACCCGGACCGTTCGCAACGCCGATCGCATGCCTCATCCATTGGGCGACGAGGTCGTCCACGTAGACCCAGTAGTTGGCGTTGAAGACCACGCTCTGCATGTCGCACTCGTGGTACTTCACCCTGATCGTGTCCCGCCAGCTCACTCCAACCTCCGCTTTGCCTCGGTGATCGCACCCGCCAGACGCGACGCCTGGGCCACAGCGACATCGGGCCCCGACGCCCCCGGAGTTCGCCTGCGAGCGAGCGCGGCTCCGGGCTCGAAGAGAACCGCCCCCTCGTCACCGAACGAGGGATGGACGCGAACGAGGTCGACGAGATGACGATCCGTGGCCAGTGCCTCGCGCACCAGCGCGCCCACGATCGCGTGGGCCTCCCGGAACGGCGTTCCACCAGACACCAGAAACTCGGCGAGATCCGTGGCCACGAGCGCCTCGGCATCTGCCGTTGCTGCCATCGCGGCGGGGTGGAAAGTCGTCCCCGCGATCATCCCCGACAGAGCCCGCACGGCGAGCCCCACCTGATCGACCGAGTCGAACAGGGCCTCCTTGTCCTCCTGGAGATCACGGTTGTAGGCGAGCGGCAGGCCCTTCAACACCACGAGAAGCCCCGTCAGGTTTCCGATGAGCCTTCCGGTCTTGCCGCGCGCCAATTCGGCGATGTCGGGGTTCTTCTTCTGGGGCATCATCGACGACCCCGTTGCGTGGCTGTCGTCCAGGGTGGCGAATCCGAATTCAGCAGAGGTCCACAACACCCACTCCTCGCCGATACGCGACAGGTGCACACCCACCATCGCGAGATCGAAGAGGTACTCGGCCACGAAGTCGCGATCGGACACGGCATCGAGCGAATTCGCAAAGTGTGCACCGAAGCCGAGTAGGTCAGCGGAACGTCCGGGGTCCAGCGGCAGCGACGACCCCGCCAGTGCACCCGCGCCGAGGGGCGACACGTCGGCCCGACCGAGCGCGTCCGTGATCCTGTCCACGTCGCGGAGCAGTCCCCATGCGTGCGCGCGCAGGTGGTGGGACAGCAACACCGGCTGTGCGTGCTGGAGATGCGTGTACCCCGCGAGCCGCACCGGTGGCTCGGTGGCGTCGGCCCCTGCCGCACGCGTCTCCAGCACCTCGACGAGCGAGACGATCGCGGCGGCGAGATTCCTCATCTCGCGGCGGGACCAGAGCCTGAGAGCCGTCGCCACTTGATCGTTGCGACTCCGGCCGGTGTGGATACGGGCGCCCGGGGCGCCGGCAATCTCGGTCACCCGCCGCTCGATCGCTGTGTGGATGTCCTCGTCTCCTGCGTCGAAGACGAACGCCGCCGACTCGAACTCAGCCGACACCACCTCGAGCGCGCCGAGGATCGCTGCGACATCGGCCGGCGGAAGGATTCCCGAGTCCCCGAGCATGGTGACATGAGCCCTCGAGCCCTCGATGTCATCGGCCCACAGACGGGCGTCGAACCCGATGGATGCGGTGAATCTCATCAGTGCCTCGGCTGGCGCGTCATCGAAGCGTCCGTGCCACAGCGTGCGCGGGGTCTCGTCAGCGGCCACGGGAGCCGGCTCTCTTCCGTGGTGCCGGCGATGCGCCGGCACGTTCCCCCCGCTCGGGCCCCGACGCGTGCACCGACGCGGGCGACAGGCCGGCCAGTTCGCGCAGCGACGCTGCCAGAGCCCGGCCACCAGTCGACTCAGAGGCCACGCACAGGATCGTGTCGTCACCCGCGACGGTTCCAATCATCGCAGGATCGCCACTGCGATCGAGTGCCGACGCCACGACGTGCGCACAGCCGGGCGGCGTGCGCAACACCACGAGATTGCCACTGACCGACACCTCGGCTACCCACTCGCCCAGGACCCGACGCAACTGGTCGCTCGGAGCGACGCGTTCGGGCTCGTAATCGGGAATCGCGTACCGGCTCTCACCACCAGCCACCCTGACCTTGACCGCACCGAGTTCCTCGAGATCGCGTGAGATCGTGGCTTGGGTCGCCTCTATCCCCCGCTCGGCGAGCAAGTCCTGCAGATGCGGCTGACTCACCACCTTGCAGGATGCGATCAAGCTCGTGATCGTCCGTTGACGCTGCTGTTTCCCGCTCATCTCCCGAGACCCTCCGCTCTCACCCGACTGCGCAGACCCACGCGAGGGCACCGCGCGCCCCGGTCAGCCTGTGGTGCCCCTGGGCGATCACCAACGAACGATCACCATCGAACACTCCCGCCGAGACCTCCTCGCCCCGGTGTGCGGGCATGCAGTGCATGAACCAGGCATCCGACGCTGCGCGGGCCATCAGGGCCTCGTCGACCGTGAAGGGAGCGAACGTCTCGCGCCGTGCGGCCGCTTCGGCCTCCTGGCCCATGGAGATCCACGTGTCGGTGTGCACGAACCGCGCATTCTCCACGGCGGAAGGGGCGTCGTGGTGCTGCTCCACCCGGCCCCCGAGGCCCGCGATACGCGTCAACTCGGCGTCGGATGCGTCGTATCCGACCGGGCACGCGATCGCAACGGTTCCGCCGAGCAGACAGACCGCCTCGGCCAGACTGCGTGCCACGTTGTTCCAGTCTCCGACCCACGCGACACGGACCCCCGAGAGCGCCCCGACCTTCTCTTGCATCGTGATGACATCGGCGAGGGCCTGCAACGGATGGGAGAGATCGCTCAACATGTTGATCACGGGCACGGGGGACACCGCCGCCATGCGCACCACAACTGAGTGGCTGAACACCCGCGCAGCGAGCACCGCGTGGTATCCGGCGAGGGTCCGTGTCGCGTCCTCCACCGTCTCGCGCACGTCGAGGCCCACCTCCTCGCCCCGCGTGTACACCGGATGTCCGCCCAGGCCGACCACGGCCATCTCCATGGAGTGGCGCGTCCTGTTCGAGGGCTTCTCGAAGATCAGGGCCACTCCGCGTCCGGCCAGGGGCGACCCGAGATCGGGCGCCACGGACAACTCGAGCATGCGGCGCAATCCGTCCGCGCCGTGCTCTGCGATCCCCAGCAAATGGCGCACCGTCACGGGGTCACCCGATCACCTTGGCGAGGATGCCGACGGCCTCGTCGATCTCGCTGTCGGAGACAACGAGTGGAGGCGCGAGACGGATCGTGTCGGCCGTGACGGCATTGACGATGAGACCCTCGTCGAGGGCCGCCTGGGCGACTCCACGTGCGTCGACACCGTCGGCGAGCCGCGCCCCGAGGAGCAAACCCAGACCGCGCACATGGTCCACACCCGCGATCGCCGCGACCGCGGCCGCGAGGCGCGCGCCCTTTTCGCGTGCCAGGCGGGGTGCATCGATGCGCTCCATCTCGTCGATCACCGCGAGCACGGCCGCAGTCGCGATCGCGGTGCCGCTGTAGGTCGATCCGTGGTCGCCGGGGCGCAGCACAGCGGCAATGTCGCGACGCGCCCACAGCGCACCAATCGGCATTCCATTGCCCATGCCCTTGGCCAGGGTCACGGCATCGGGTGCGATGCCCTCGTGCTCGAAGCCGAACCAACGTCCGGTGCGACAGAACCCGGTCTGGACCTCGTCAACGATGAGGAGCACCCCTCGCGCGGTGCACAAGTGGCGCACCGCGGACAGATACCCCTCCGGTGCGGGCACCACCCCTCCCTCACCTTGGATCGGTTCCAGCACCACGGCGGCGACCGTGTCGTCGATCTGGGCGGCGAGTGAATCGAGGTTCCCGAACTCGCAGTACTTGAAGCCCTCCGGCATCGGCTGGAACACCTCGTGCTTGGCGGGTTGACCGGTCATGGCCAGCGCGCCGAGAGTGCGCCCGTGGAACGAGCCGAGCGCGGTCACGATGCGATGCCGACCGCGGCCGCCGAACTTGCGAGCCAATTTGATGGCGGCCTCGTTCGCCTCGGCCCCCGAGTTGCAGAAGAACACTTGACCGGCCCCCGCACCACACGATTCCATCAGGGCATTGACCCGTTGCGCCGCCCGGGTGGCCGTGGTGTTCGCGAAAAAATTGCTCACATGGGTCAGGGTGGCGGCCTGCTCGGCGATCGCACTCGTCACGACGGGATTGGCGTGACCGAGCGAGACGACCGCGATCCCCGCCAAGAAGTCGAGATACCGCTTGCCCTCGACCGAGAACAGCTCGACACCCGATCCGCGCTCGAAAGTCACCGCAGGTGGCCCGAACACCGGGATGAACGGACAGTGGTCGGCGCCCATGTTGAGTGCCGCGCCAGCGTCCGACGAGAGGAAGTCGTGCGTCATCTGTCCCCCTGGGTGATCATCGTGCCGACACCGGAGTCGGTGAACAGCTCGAGCAACAACACGTGCGGGATGCGGCCGTCGAGGATGTGGGCGCTGCGCACCCCGCCCCGGACGGCCCGAATGCAGCTCTCGGCCTTGGGGATCATCCCCCCGTTCACCGTCCCGTTCGTGACCATGTCGGCGAGTTCGCCCGCGCTCACCCTCGCCACGAGGCTGTCAGGGTCGTCGGCGCTCCGGCGCAAACCGGCGACATCGGTGAGGTACACGATCTTCTCCGCGCCGAGTGCCTCGGCGATCGCACCCGCGGCGGTGTCGGCGTTCACGTTGTGGGCGCGCCCGTCGGTGTCGGCACCGATCGTGGAGACCACGGGAATGAAGCCGTCGGCGAGGAGCCCCTCGATCAACTGTGGCCTCACCCGCGCGACGTCACCCACGAAGCCCAGTGCGGCGTCGATCGGTACGGTCTGGAGGGTGCGCCCGTCCTGGCCGGACAGACCCACCGCAAGATTTCCGTGGACATTGATCGCCGCCACCAGTTCGGGATTGACGCGGCCACTCAGGACCATCCGCACCACCTCCATGGTCGCAGAGTCGGTGACACGCAGTCCCTGGTGGAACGATGATTCGATCCCGAGCCGGGTCAGCATCTCGGTGATCTGGGGTCCGCCACCGTGGACGACGACGCACTTGATCCCCACGGTGTGCATCAAGACGATGTCCTGTGCGAACAGGGCCAGAGCATCATCATCGGAGGCACCCGCGAGTGCGTTCCCGCCGTACTTGACGACCACCGTGCGCCCGGCGAATCTTCGGATGTAGGGCAGTGCCTCCACGAGGATTCTCGCAGTGTCGGGAGCGGTCCTGTTCACGGGTACACCCCCACTCGCGTCAGTCCCGCCTCCTCGCGCAGACCGAGGGCCACGTTGGCCGACTGCACGGCACCACCGGAGGCACCCTTGGCGAGATTGTCGAGGGCAGCCAGCACCACCACCCAGCCCGTGCGCTCATCGAAGCGGGCCGACAGATGCACCGAGTTGGACCCGAGGGTGGCCTTGGTCGATGGACTCTGGGGGCGCACCACGATGAAGGGCTCACCGGCGTATGCCGTGGCGAGAGCCGCCAGGAGCGATGCGGTGGTCGGCGTGCGGCCGGCTGCAGGACGCGCGTAACAGGTGGCCAGGATCCCCCTGTTCATCGGGACGAGGTGGGGCGTGAACAGGATCTGGGCGCCCGTCACCTGCTCCATCTCGGGGGTGTGCCGGTGGTCGAGCAACCCGTACGCCGAGCAGTCCTCGTTCACGGTCGCGAACATCGAGGAGTGCTTCAACGCCCGACCAGCCCCACTGACACCCGACGCAGCATCCACGACCACTCCGATCGGGTCGATGATTCCCTGCCGAACGAGCGGTGCGAGGGCGAGCGACGCCGCCGTCACGTAGCATCCGGGAGTTGCAATCAGCTCGGCTCCGACGAGTGCGTCCCGGTTGAGCTCTGGCAGTCCGTACACGGCGCGCGCGAGCATGTCGGGTTGATCGTGATTGAATCCGTACCAGTGCGGATACAACGACGCATCCTTGAGACGGTACGCTGCGGAGAGATCGACCACGCATCCAACCCTGCCCACCAACTGGGGCACCAGAGCAAGGGAGGTTTCGTGAGGGACCCCGAGAAACACGACATCGAGGCCGTCCATGAGATCCACTTGCCACTCGGAGAACACCAGGTTCGGGTAGGTGGCTGCGAGCGAGGGGTACAACGAGGCCGCAAGCGTCCCGGCCTGGGAGTCCCCCGTCGCCACGATCACGTCCAGATCCGGGTGTTGGGCGCACAAACGCAACAGTTCTGCTCCGGTGTACCCGGATGCCCCGATGATGCCGACCCGTCTCATGACCGTATGATCATACAACATCATGAATGATTATGCAATAGTCACCCCCGGACCGGGTTGTCTGCTGGTGGCCCACCCGGCCATCGATGACTCCAACTTCGCCCGGTCGGTGGTGCTCCTCCTCGCCCACGACGACAGCGAGGGCACGATGGGTTTGGTGATCAACCGACCGGTGGATGCAGATGAACTCGAATCGACGGTCATTGCCCCATGGCTCGACTCTGCACCCCCGCCCGGGACGGTGTTCTCCGGCGGTCCCGTCCAGCCCGACGGCTTCGTGTGCCTCGTCGAGGATGAGAGCGAGCCGGCGCTCGTGCGGAGCATCGACTTCATGGCGCAGGGTCCCGATCCACTCCGACGCCACAGGATGTTCAGGGGCTACGCGGGGTGGGCACCCGGTCAACTGGTGGACGAGGCCGAGACCGGCGGATGGATCATCGTGCCCGCACGCACCGACGACGTCTTCACGACGCAACCCGCAACCCTGTGGAGCAGGGTCCTCGAACGCCAGGGCGGAGCCATCGCCGCACTCGCGCGGATCCCGGCGGACCCGTCCCTCAACTGATCACGATCGGATCTGTGCACCAAGCCTGACCGCGGCAGCGATGCAGGCGTCGCGGATTACCGCGAGAGACTTGTCGTCGAGGGTTGATGCCGACCCCTGCAGACGGAGACGGAACGCAAGGCTCCGGAATCCCTCCCCGATCGAGACGCCCCGGAATGAGTCGAACAACACGCACGACACCAGACTCGCACCACCGGCCTGTCGCAACGCGCGGTGAATCGCACCGGCAGTGACCTCGTCGGGGACGATGAAGGCGAGGTCGAGGTCACTGGAGGGGAGCCGATTCACAGTCGCCGCCTGCACCGGTTTGGGGTCCTCGGCGAGAAGCACCGACAGGTTGCATTCGAGGCACGACACTGGACCGGTCAGTCCGATCCCGTGCAACACACCCGGATCGATCTCCCCCACATGGCCGATGGTGGTCTTGCCGCGCGTCAACGACGCCGACCGGCCCGGGTGCAACCCGTCGGGAACCCTGGCTTGATCGAGCATCGCACCCACACCGAGAGCACCCGAGAGCACCGACCATTGGCGAATCGCAATCTCGACTCCCCCGCCGACCGTGATCGCGCACAACCACTCTGCCTCGTCGGGGAGAGACCCGGCACCACGGGGGTAGACATGGCCGATCTCGAAGAGGGCGATGCGCTCGGCGCGGTGCGACGCATTGCGCACCGCGGCCGCGAGCATTCCCGGTCGGAGAGACGTGCGCAGGACCGACTCCTCGGCAACCAAGGGGTTTGCGAGTCGCAACGTGCCCGACTCGTCGAGCCCCGCGCGGGCGAGATCGCCGGGTGCGAGGAACGGCGAGGGCATCGCCTCGTCGAGGCCGAGTCCGCAGAGAACCTGGCGTGCCGTGCGCCGGCGCATCTGGAAGGTCGACAAACGCCCGTGCGCACCCGACTTCGGGGTGGTCCTGCCGATCCGTTCGTAGCCGTGGTGACGCGCGACCTCCTCGGCGATGTCGACCCACATGGCGCAGTCGGGCCGCCACGAGGGGACCACGACGTGGACCGTGTCGCCCTCGGTGCGACAGTTGAATCCGATCGGTGACAACAATGCCTCGATCGAGGGGGCATCGAGGCTCGAGCCGAGCAATGCCGAGACGCGATCGGCATCGACGCCGATGACGGTCGGGGCCGGCAGGTGGTCCGTGGTCACCACGGACTCGGCCGAGTGCAGCACGGCGTCCGGGCAACTCTCGCGCAGGATCACCATGAACCGGCGGGCCGCGTCACGATGGCCGTTGTGGTCGACTCCCCGCTCGAAGCGGATCGAGGCCTCGGTTCGCAGCCCATGGCGCTGGGCGGTGAAGCGGACCCCATCGGGATCGAACCACGCGATCTCCAGGTTCAGGGTCGTGGTCGATGCGGTGATCTCGGAGGTGAGATCCCCCATCACACCTGCGAGGCCGACCGGGGTGTCGGCGACCGCGTCGCAGATCAGCAGATCATCGGCGTGGAGCGTGCGCTCCTGGCCGTCCAGGGTCGTGATCGTCTCCCCGGGTCTCGCGAGCCGCACGCAGAAAGCCTCCACCACCTCGGCGTCATAGGCGTGGTTGGGTTGGTTGGTCTCGAGCATGGAGAGATTTGATGCATCGACCACGTTGTTGATGCTGCGCATCCCGAGCAACTCGAGCCGGCGAACGAGCCGCGCGGGCGAGGGTCCGACCACGACACCCGAGATCGTCCATGCGGAGAACATCGCGCACCGGTCCCCGGCGACGATCGTGACCGGGGCGCTGCGGGGCGGACCGTTCGGGACGTCGTCGAGTGTCGGCCCGCGGTACGCAACCGAGAAGTGCGCCGCGAGGTCACGGGCGACCCCCGCATGGCCCCAGCAATCGGGGCGGTTGCGTGTCAAGTCGATCTCGAAGACCACCTCGCGCTCGATCCCGAGGACGACGAGAGGGTCCCGCCCGATCGGTGTCGAGGGGTCCATGACCAACAACCCCGCCGAATCCGTGGAGAGCCCGAGTTCGGAACCGGAGCACAACATGCCCTCGGAGTCGATCCCCATGATCGCGCGCCGGGCGATCTCGCGACCGTCTGGCATCACGGTTCCGACGGTGGCGAGGGGGACGATGTCGCCCGGGCCCATGTTGGTCGCACCGCACCACACGTGGCGCTCGACACCGTCACCCGCGTCCACCCAGCAGCGCGTCACCTTGGCGGCGTCCGGGTGCTTCTCGGTTCGCAGGATGCGCGCCGTGACGACACCTGCCACCGACTCGCCCGACACCACGACCGAATCCACGGCCAGCCCCAGCGAATTCAGGGCGCCCGAGATCCGATCAGGATCGTCGGGGAGATCGGCCATCTCCCTCAGGATCGACAACAGGACTCTCACGGGAACTGTCCCAGGAACCGGATGTCGTTCGAGTACATCTCCCGCAGGTCAGCCACTCCGTGGCGCTCCTTTGCCATGCGGTCGATCCCGAATCCGAAGGCGAAACCGCTCCACTCGTCGGGGTCGAGCCCGCCAGCCTGCAGCACGTGGGGATGGACCATGCCGCACCCACCCAACTCGATCCAGGATCCGTCGGGACGACGGATGTCAAACTCCGCGCTCGGCTCGGTGAACGGGAAGTAGCTCGGTCGCAGGCGCGACGTGAAGTCCGAGCCGAAGAACGCCTTCGTGAAGGCCTCGATGGTGCCGGCGAGATCGGCGAAGGTGATTCCACGATCGATCACCAGACCCTCGATTTGGTGGAACACCGGCATGTGCGTGGCGTCGGGAGTGTCGCGCCTGAAGACCCTCCCCGGCATCACCGCATAGATGGGCGGCGGCCATTCCTGCATCACGCGGATCTGCACGGGAGAGGTGTGGGTGCGCAGCACCACGCTCCCCGGTGGGTCGGTCTCGACGAACAAGGTGTCCCACATGCTGCGCGCCGGGTGCGAAGGTGGCATGTTGAGTGCCTCGAAGTTGTAGAAGTCGGATTCGACCTCGGGACCCTCGGCGATCCGGAACCCGAGACCGATGAAGACATCCTCGAGCCTCTCCGTCGCCTGAGTCACGAGATGGAGGCGGCCGCGACGCTCCGAGCCCGCGGCACCGACAGCAATCTCGGTGACATCGATGCGCTCGGCAGCCACGCGCGCGGCGAGGGAGGTGCGCACCAGCTCGTTCTCACGTGCTGCCACGGCCCCCGTGACCGTGGCCAGGGCCTCGTTGACGAGCATCCCGAGGGTCTTTCGTTCCTCGATGTCGGCGATGCCGCCGAGCGCGGCTTTCAGCCTCGCGAGACGGCCCTTCTTGCCGGTGAGTCCCGCCGACACCGCCCGGAGATCCTCGAGCGTGGACGCGCCGGCGATCTGACCGAGGGCATCGCCGACTGCCGCCTCGATGTCGTCGTTCCGGCTCGCGTCTGATCTGCCCATGGTCGTGATCGTGCTTCTTCCCTGCCCCGAACCGGCTCTGCCCCGGCTCGGGCGACACGGAGACGCTAGCCGTGGGCACCCGCCGCGCAGCGGAGGATTCGGCTCAGTGACCGGCGCGGACGCGGGAGATGTGATGCGACAAGATGGCGCAGGCCATCGCCACGTTCAGGCTCTCGCCCCGTCCGACATGGCCGATGGTGACCCACCGATCGACGGGAGCGTCGGCGGACACTCCGCGTGACTCGTTCCCGAGGACCACCGCTACTCGTCCGGAGAAGTCGCACTCCTCCATCGTGATGACCTGTCGCCCCGCACCCGAGCCGACCCCACCGGGTCGCGCGTGGGAGGTCGTCGCCACAACCGTGAATCCCCCGTCTCGCACGTCGGCGAGCGAGCCAACCTCGACGATCGGGACATGGAACGAGGCACCCGCCGAGGCACGCACGCATTTTGGCGACCACGGGTCGGTGGCACCGCCAGTCACGACGAGAGCAGCGGCGCCGGCGATCTCGGCGCACCGGGAGATGGTGCCGAGATTGCCGGGGTCAGACACCGCGTCGGCCACGATCACCCACCCCTCGACCGAGGCAAGATCGACACTCGACGGGATCCTGCACACGAGAACCGGGCTCCTCGGGGTCTCGACGTCGGACACCGAGGCGAGCACACGTTCATCGACCACGTGCGCCTCCACGCCGGCGATGGCGTCTCTCTGCGCCAGGACGAACTGCTCGATGATGTCGACGCGCGACACCACGGCCTCGGCGGCCAACACGGGCCCCTCCACCAGGAAGAGGCCCTCCAGGCGCCTCGCGGACCGGTCGGTCGCGAGCCTCCTCGCACGGCGAACTCGCGGGTTTCGCGGCGAGAGCCGCGGGTCGCTCAGACGAGCGCTGCCTTGGCGCAGGCCACGAGGGCGGAGAACGCCTGTGGATCGTTCACCGCGAGATCGGCCAGGATCTTTCGGTCGACCTCGATGCCGGCGGCGCCGAGTCCGGCGATGAACCGGCTGTAGGACATGTCGTTCTGGCGGCACGCGGCGTTGATGCGCTGGATCCACAGACTCCGGAACTCACCCTTTTTTGCGCGCCTGTCCCGGAATGCGTACTGGCCCGAACGGAGGACCTGCTCATTCGCCGCACGGAAGGACCGGCTCTTGTTGCCGTAGTAGCCCTTCGCCTTCTCCATCACCGAACGGTGCTTCTTGCGGGCGTGGACCGCCCTCTTCACTCGTGCCATGTCTTGTCTCCGTGTGTCGTCGTGTCTGTGTCTGAGCAATGGACCCGGTGCGCGACCGGGCCCCGCTCAGCGCTCCGCGAGGAGTCGCTTGATCTTCTTGAGGTCGCCGGGGTGGACATCCACGTCCTGGTCGAGTCGACGCGTGCGAGTGCTCGGCTTCTTCTCGAACAGGTGCTGGCGATTGGCCTGTTGGCGCCGAATCTTGCCGGTTCCGGTCTTCTTGAACCGCTTCGCGGCGGTCTTGGAGGTCTTCATCTTGGGCATCGTGTGTTCTTCCTTGTCTCGTGCCTGTTGTTCATCGATGTGCGGTCACTGACCGCCGTGTTGACCCGTCTCGCCCACCGGGGCCGCCTCGGCCGCGGGATGCGGCTCGTCGGTCGCGGTGGCCTTCTTGCCCGACCTCTTGTCCGGCACGAGCACCATGGTCATGTTGCGTCCCTCGAGGCGGGCCTGGGTTTCGACCCTGGCGAGCGGACCGAGTTGCTCCAGGGCCGAATCGAGGATCCTCGACCCCAGCTCGGGGTGGGCGACCTCGCGGCCCCTGAACTGGAGTGTCACCTTCACCTTGTGTCCTTCCTCGAGAAATTCGCGCATGTGCCGCACCTTGGTGTCGAAGTCGCCCTTGCCGATCTTGGGGCGGAACTTGACTTCCTTGATCGTCACCTGGGTCGTCTTCTTCCGCGACTCCTTGGCTTTCTGGGCCTCCTCGTAGCGGAATTTCCCGTAGTCCATGATCCGGCACACGGGAGGCACCGCCAACGGGGCGACCTCCACGAGATCCAGATCGAGCTCCCTCGCGATCGTGAGCGCGTCCTGTGTCGACCTGATTCCCACCTGACTCCCGTCGGGTCCGATCAGTCGAACTTCGCGCGCCCTGATGCGTTCGTTGTATCGGGGCTCGTTGTTCTGCGCGGCTATGGCTGCTCCTCAGTCTGCAATTGGTCCACTTTCTTTTTTTGTTCTCGTGTTCTGTTGTGTGCCACCACACGAAGCAGACGCACGAGCGGACCCGCCACTCGCCTTCTCGACCTGCCGCACTCCCGTTGCCGGGGTTGACCGGTGGGGACCGGAGTCCCGCTTCGCTGAATTGACCCCGTTAGGGTACCGCCCGGTGAGCCAGGACAACACGATCCCAGACGATGCGGCAGAGACGCTCGAGGCCGTGGCGGAGGTCCGTCGTCGGTTGTCACAAACCCCCGCGTCCGTGGTGGTGGCCAACCACGCCATGGGGCTGTTCGAATTGGCCGCGATCCATCTCTCCGATGAGCCACCCCGCCTCGCGGAGGCTCGTCTGGCCATCGACTCCTTCGCCCTGCTGGTGGAGGGTCTCGGGGAACGGATCGGCGAGCACCATGACACGCTCGTGGCCGCACTGGCCAACATCAGACTCGTCTTCGTCGAGAGGTCGCAGGGTTCGCGGGACTGATCACAGGCGGTTGATGTCGACCGCCTCGACCCGGACCACGCGGAACGCGAGCCGAACGCGCACCCTGGTGCCAGCGTCGATGCTCCTCGTGCCGTCGGCTATCGAGACGCAGTGGAACGGCACCCGACTCCCGTCGTCGAGCAGGACCGTCCCGAGCCCGGTGGGGTCGTCGAACGACACCACGGAACCCTCGAGGAAGTCGTCGCTCATCGTCGACCGGGCACCGGGCGCCTAATGGATGATCTTCGAGATCGGAATCTCGAGGAGATCGGTCGCGCCGGCGTCGATCAACGATGGAATGAGGGTGTTGATCCCCCGCTTCGGCACAACCGACTCCACTGCGAAATCACCCGATGCCAATCGTGACACCGTCGGCGACTTCGCCGACGGCAACAATCCGACCACCTGCTCGAAGTTGGCCGCGACGACGTTGAGCTTGACGAGCACCTTGCCCCGTGCCTCGAGCGTGCCTTGCAGGAGGGTGCGGATCTGCTCCATTGCGTGGCGCTTACCGGCATCCTCGAATGCGGTGCGGTTGGCGATCAGTTCCGTGTAGCTCGTGAGCACCGTGTCGATGACCCGCAGTCCGGCCGCACGCAGGGCACGACCCGTCTCGGTGATGTCGACGACGCAGTCGGCGATGTCGGGGATCTTGGCTTCGGATGCCCCGTAGCTCAGTCGAATGTCGGCGGCGACACCGCGGGCCGCGAAGTAGCGCCGCGTCATCTCGGGGTACTCCGTCGAGACTCGCACGCCGGTGCCCAGGTCGGCCACCGAGCGCGCCGGTGAGTCACTGGCCACGGCCACCACCACACGCACCGGCATGTCCGTCGCCTTCGAGTACCTGAGTTCGCCCATGCTGACGACGTCGCGCGCGGTCTCCTCGATCCAGTCACGACCGGTGATCCCGATGTCGAACACCCCCTCCGCCACGTAGGTGGGGATCTCCTGGGGCCTCAGGATGCGCACCTCGGCGATCCTTGGATCGTCGATCGTCGCGCGATAGTCCACAGACGAGGAACGAACGACCCGAAGATCGGCCGCTTCGAAGACGTCGAGGGTCGCCTGCTCGAGCGAACCCTTTGGAAGCACGATCTTGAGCACCCTGCGAGGCTAGCGGTGGGCCCGAGCGCCCGCCGTGGGCATTACGAGCCGAGCGCGACGACGGCTTCCCTGCGACCTCGTCGCCATTCGCGCGCATCCATCGTGCCCTTGCCCTCCGGTTGCACCTCGACCAACTGCACCGCGCCCGATCCGCACACCACTGTCGCAGAGCCGTCGCAGTCACCGGGCCGGGCGGCGCCGTGGCTGCCCCGATCGACGGCGAGCGCCGAGTGCACGATCATCCGTCGCCCCTCCACGGTGGTGTGGGCACGAAGTGCACGGATCCGGCGCAGCACCGCTCCGGCATCGTCGGACCATTCGATCCGGCCCTCCCCGGCCGAGATCTTCTCGGCATAGGTGATCTCGCCCTGCTGCTCTGCGGGCACGACAAGATCGCCCGAGAGCAGGTCGATCAACATCTGCGAGCCCAGTTCGGTGAGGCGCTCCGTCAAATCGTCGGCGTTGCTCTCCCCGATCCGGATCTCCCCGCGCGCGAACACTCCCCCCGCGTCGAGCTCGTCGACCACGTCCATCAGGCACACACCCGTCGTCTCGTCGCCGGCCAGGATCGCCCTCTCGATCGGGGCGGCACCGCGCCACCTCGGCAGCAGCGAGAAGTGCACGTTCACCATCGGCACGACCGACAAAATGCGCGGAGAGATGATGCGTCCATAGGCCACGACCACCCCGAGCAAACTGCCCTGCGCGGAGCCGGCGAGACCGGCGGGGTCGTGCTGGACGGCGACGCCGAGCTCCATCGCGACGCGCTTCACGGGACTTGGGCTCGCCGTTGAACCCCGTCCTCGACGCACATCGGCGCGCGTCACGACACTCGAGACGGGAAATCCGGCGGAGACGAGATCGCCCAGCACGCGCGCTGCGGGCTCGGGGGTTCCGAGGAAGACGATCGACCTCGACCCGAGGAAGGACATCGGGCCGGTCCGGCTATTTGAGCGAGATGTGCCGGGTCTCCCCCGACGCACCAGACTCAGAAATCCTGCGGTATTCGCGCATCGCCTCGTCGCGCTGGTCGGCCGTCATGCGTTCGAACATGAGAACGCCGTTCAGGTGGTCGAGTTCGTGCTGGAACAGTCGCGCCAGAAGCTCGTCGGCCTCGACAGTGACCTCGTTGCCCTCCAGGTCCAGCGCAGCCAGCAGAACCTGCTTCGGACGCACCATCTCCACGTACAGCCCCGGGATCGACAGGCACCCCTCGTCGTACACCCACTCACCGCTCGACTCCACGATGCGAGGATTGATGAGGGTGGTCGGCGTTCCGTCGATGTCGTAGACGAAGATCTGCTTCTGGACCCCGATCTGGGGTGCGGCCAGGCCCAGTCCCGGGGCGCGGTACATGGCCTGGAGCATCGCCTGCGACAACCGCACGATCTTGCCGTCGATGTTCTTGACGTCCTCGGCGACCGAGGCGAGCACCGGATCTCCGAATGTGCGAATGTCGTATGCCACGATCTGAAAGGCTACCGACGGTCGGGATGACGGACGAGCACTACTTCAGCGAGACAACCTCGAGTGCCGACGTCCGGCACCACTACGAGATCGACGGCCCCCGGGGGCGCATCCGGGTCGAGACTTCCTCGGGGGTCTTCGCGAGTCGGGGTCTGGACAGGGGAACGGCCGTGCTCCTCGACACCGAGGTCCGTCGCCACCTCCCTCCCGCCCCCGCGGGAAGTCATCTGTGCGATCTCGGAGCCGGTGCCGGCCCGATCGCGCTCTGGCTGGCGGCTGCGAACCCAACGTGCACGGTGCACGCGATCGAGGTCAACGAACGCGCACGGGAACTGTGCCGGACCAATGCCCTGCGGAACGGACTCCACAACGTCGTCGTCGTCGGCCCGGACTCGGTCGATCCCGCGATTCGTTTCCACGTGATCTGGTCGAATCCCCCCGTGCGCATCGGCAAGCCGGCCCTCCACGCCCTGCTCGAACAATGGCTCAATCGGCTCCATCCAGCCGGGCACGCCGATCTCGTCGTGGGCAAGAACCTCGGTGCCGACTCGCTCGCACGATGGCTCACCGAGCGTGGGCTGCGCACCGAGCGTGTGGCGAGCGCGAAGGGCTTCAGGGTGTTGCGCGTGCGTCCTTCGTCAGAATCGTGACGGATCGGCACGCACACTGACCGCGGTCGCGGACCGACGAGCCACCTCGTCTGCGATCAGGCGCGCGGTCTCGTCGTCGGGTGCGCGCACCTCGATCACCCCCGCGACATGTGCGACGTCTGCCCCGTCGGGGACTTGCACACAGCCCACCTCCACTCCGGTCGCACCCGTGATGCGCAGCACCCTCGCAAATGGTGGCAGACCGAGTGTGCGACGCGACTCGAGATCGGCGGCGAGCAGATCGGCAACGGCTGCGTCCACATCGGCTGCGGCGAGGGCTCGCATCACGGGGTGATCCGGATCATGTGTCTGGACCACGACCGTTCCCGCCGCCCCGACGATTCGTGCCGCCTTGGCGACCATCGCCAGCACCTCGCGCACAGCGGTCACCCGCGGCACGCCGAGATCGCGGTCGATGTCGCAGAACACCACGGTGTCGGCGTGTCCCACTCGGTTCAGGATCGACTCGGTCCCGACGAAGACCCCGCCCACCAGCGAGTCGGCGACGGACTCAGCCGTCACCTCGACCCCCCGGATGCCGGTCGACTTCGCGATGTCTGCGAGGAGCCCGCCCGTGCCCGACTTGAGGATCCGCAGGGCGACCCCACCGCACACGACGCACACCGCGCCGTGTTGCTCGGCACAACGTGGGCACGACAAGTCGCCGTCTGCGAGCACGAGCGCCGAGCGACACTTGCCGCATCGCTGCACCGAGCGACACGAACGGCACGAGACGAGGCGCGCGCCTCCCTTGGTGTTGAGCACGCACAGTGTCCCCGCTCCCGGCCGTCGCACTGCCTCCAACAGACCCGATCCGAGGAGCGACCCCGCCGCGGGCAGCAACGACAGGTCCTCGATCACGATCCGCGGCCACGACGGCAACGCACCGACCGGGCGGGCCACACCCGTCACAGCAGGTGGAACCGGCGAGGTTGCGATCACCGGAATCGCGCTCCTGTGGCCGCGCTCGAGCGCCACCGAGAGCGCGTCCCACGCGGGATTGCGTTCCTCCTTGAGGGATTCGTCGTGGGCGTCGATCACCACGATGGCACCCATCTGCGTGCACGGTGCCAGCACGCTCGAGCGTGCCCCTATCACCACGTCGACACCGGCGCGTGCTGCGTCCCAGTCGTCGGGCATCACAGCCACCTGCGCGCCCCGCCGGCGCAGCCACGCCGCGCCGAGGGCAGCCATGCGCAGGGTCGGGCACACCACCAGCACCGGGGCGTCCGCGGCGAGAGCGAGAACGCCGGGCAACACGGACACGAGGGGCGGGACCCGGAGCATCCCACCGCCGTCCCGGGCAGCCGATGTCATCGCCTCGGCAATCGAGGTCCGGGCGTCGGCGTCATCGGAGCCCGTTGGGGCGAAACGACCACGTCGCGGGTGCACGACGGCGATCCCCACCCTCGGCGCCGACGCCGACACGAGGACTGCGCGCCTCCCACCGAACCAGTGGGAGGCGATCCAACTCGTCAAATCCACCACGTCGGGGGACACGGACCGACCCGAGTGCGCCGACAGAGCGACGATGCGCGAGGGATCGATGCCAGACGGTGCATGGTCAGAGACCGCGACCACCCACCCGGCGACACGCCGGCCGTTCAGGACGATCCTCACCCGGTCGCCCGGTGCCACGTCGCCCATCGTCGGGGGGACGAGGTAAGCGAACTCCTTGTCGATCCCCGAGATGTCGGGGACGATCGTGGCGTAGCGCGGCCCGGATTCGCTCAGAGTTTGACGGCCGCCTTGAAGTCCGCCAGTCGGGAGAGTTGCTCCCACGTGAAGGTCGGCTCGTTGCGACCGAAGTGACCGTATGCGGCGGTCTTGGCGTAAATCGGCCGCTTCAGCTCGAGATCACGAACGATCGCGGCGGGCCGCAGGTCGAACACGCCGCGGACAGCCTCCTCGATCGACTCCTCACTGACCGTGTTCGTCCCGAATGTCTCCACGAGAATGCTCACCGGGTGTGCCATGCCGATCGCATACGCGACCTGCACCTCACAACGGCTCGCCGCACCACTGGCGACGACGTGCTTGGCGACCCAGCGAGCCGCGTATGCCGCCGACCTGTCCACCTTCGAGGGATCCTTGCCGGAGAAGGCGCCGCCGCCATGGCGACCCATGCCGCCGTAGGTGTCGACGATGATCTTGCGACCCGTCAGTCCGGTGTCGGCGTGCGGACCGCCGAGCACGAATTTGCCGGTCGGATTGACATAGATCGCGGGACCATCCTCTGCGAATTGCGCCGGGATCACCGGCATGATCACCTGCTCGACCAGATCGGGACGGATCTCGGTCTCACGGCTCACTCCATCGCGGTGCTGCGTCGAGACGAGGACGGTGGTCAGCCTCACCGGACGGCCGTCCTGGTACTCGAAGGTGACCTGGGTCTTGCCGTCGGGTCGCAGATACGGCACCTGGCCACTCCTGCGGACCTCTGTGAGGCGCTCAGCCATCCGGTGCGCGAGCCATATCGGAAGCGGCATCAGGTCGGGGGTCTCGTCGCAGGCGTAACCGAACATCATCCCCTGGTCGCCGGCACCCTGGGCGTTGAGGATGTCCTCGCCGCTCGTGCCCGCCCGGCGCTCCTCGCTCATGTCGACACCCTGGGCGATGTCGGGGCTCTGGGCGTCGAGCGCGACGACCACCCCGCAGGTGTTGCCGTCGAAGCCGAAGGCGGCGTCGTTGTATCCGATCGAGTTGATGGTGCGGCGCGCGATCATCGGAATGTCCACGTACGCATCGGTGGTGATCTCGCCCGACACAACGCACAGACCCGTCGTCAGGAGTGTCTCGCACGCCACGCGACTGTGCGGGTCCTTCTCGAGAATCGCATCGAGGACCGAATCCGAGACCTGATCGGCCATTTTGTCGGGGTGCCCCTCGGTGACGCTCTCGGACGTGAACGTGAACTTCCTCACTGTGTCTCCCTCCCGGTGCGGAACCTCATCACGCTATCCAAAACGGCGCCAGCGATCAGGCCCGTGTCCGCGAGCGGAACCTCCGAGAACGAGCCGTCCGCTCCCAGGATGGTCACCGCGTTGGTGGTGTGCCCGAATCCGACCCCCGGAGCCGACACATCGTTGGCCACCACCGGGTCGACGTGCTTCTTCTCCAGTTTCTGTCGGGCGTTGGCCACGAGATCATCGGTCTCGGCCGCGAACCCGACGATCGTCTGACCGGGGCGCTTCCGCTCACCGAGAGCCAGGAGGACGTCGGGGGTCTTCTCCAGCACGATCTCGGGGATCCCGTCCCGCTTCTTGGTCTTGCCCGCCGACGCAGAGACGGGTCGGAAGTCGGCGACCGCTGCGGTCATGACGACCACATCGTCTCCCCGGCGGACGACCGGGACTCAGGCCTGTTCGTCGGACGCGCTGGTTGCTTCGCCCTCCGGATCACCGAAGATCTCGGCGGCTTCAGCCTCGAGACCCACCAGTTCGTCCTCGGGGAGCTTCTCTATCTTGATGATCTTCTCCGCGGCGATCTCCTCGAAAGCGATCGAGAGCGGTTTGCGTGCCACCGACGACACCTGGGGCGGAATGATGTGGCCGAGACCCTCGCCCAACTGGTTGAAGTAGTCGTTGATCTCGCGCGCGCGGTACGACGCGAGCGTCACGAGACCGAACTTGGAGTCGACCTGGGCGAGCAATTGCTCGATGTTCGGGTGGATCATTGAGTCGTGCTGACGGGACATCGCAACCTCCGATGGCAATCGGAGGCTATCGGCGGGCGGCTCGTGCCGCACCGATGAAGAGTTCCACCTCGGCCACGGCCCGGTCGAGGTCGTCGTTGACCACCACCAGATCGGCCTGCCGGGAGCCCCTCGCCTCCTCCTCCTCGGCCTTGCGGAGCCGCTCGACGACATGCTCCTCGGAGTCGCCACGGGCAACCAGACGCCGCTGCTGCTCCTCCCGGGAAGGTGGCGCCACGAAGACCATGATCGCCCCGGGGTGTCGCGCCTTGACCTGCTCGGCACCGTTCAACTCGATCTCGAGCACGACGTCGCGGCCCGGGTTCTCCTGTGGCACCGGCGATCCGTAGAGATTCCCGAGGAACTCGGTCCATTCGAGGAACCCACCCTCGGCGACGCGCGACTCGAACGTCGCGCGGTCCACGAACACATAGGCATCCTCGGGTTCTCCCTCACGGCGCGCCCTCGTCGTCCACGACCGACTCAACCACAGGGTCCGGTCGCGAGCGACCAGCGACTCGACCAGTGTCCCTTTGCCCGCTCCGCCAGGACCAGAGACGATCACGATCAACCCCGTCATGGGTCGATCACCCCGACAGCGCGCTCGGCCTCGGCGAGAATCTTCTCCCGTGTTCGATCGTCGAGGTCCGCCACCCTGGCAAAGGCCGGGACACCGAGCCTCCCGAGCAACCGCCGGCCCGCCACCTTGCCCAGACCCGGTGCGACATCGAGGATCTTCACCACGTAGGTCCCGAGACGGTGCGGGTCGGTCTCGGCGAGAGCGTCCGCGAGACGACCCTCGCGGGACATCACCACCATCTCGGCGTGTGCGCGACGCATGCGACCCACTGTCGCGAGGTCGGCATCACGGTTCGACATGGACAGAGATTAGTGACTCGCAGAGATGAACTCGCTCCACGACGAATGACCATGACGATGCAGAAGACGGGCTGCATCGCACGCGATCCGCCACGGTGCCCCCGGATCGAGGAACGTCGCGGTGCCGATCTGCACCGCCGTCGCACCCGCGCGCATCATCTCGAGTGCGTCGGCACCCGATGCGATGCCCCCGACTCCGACGATGTCCACTCGGGGCAGAGCGGTCCGGACGTCGTGGACCGCCCGGACCGCGACCGGGTGGATGACCGGACCGGACAAGCCGCCCCCACCGCCACCGAGGCTCGGCTGACCCGAGAACGGATCCAATTGCATCCCGAGCACGGTGTTGACGAGCGTCAGCGAGGCTGCCCCCGCGTCGTGGACGGTCACCGCGACTTCGACGATTCGATCCGTGTTCGGGCTCAACTTGGCCCACACCGGCACCGCCGAGGCGCGCACGACGGCGTCGATCACCATCCCCGACAGGCTCGGGTCGTGGGCGATGATGCCTGCGCGCCCCTCGAGATTCGGACAGGACAGATTCACCTCGACGGCTGCGATCCTCGCGCCGACAGAAGCCAATGCGCGTGCGGCGGACTCGTACTCGGCGACCGTGCGTCCCCAGATGCTCGCGACCACCCTCACCCCGGCGCTCTCGCACCGTGGGAGCGACGATTGGATCCATGCCTCGACTCCCGGACCCTGGAGGCCCACCGAGTTCAGCATTCCCGACGGCGTCATGTGGATGCGCGGTGCGGGATTGCCCGGCCAAGGATCGGTGAAGAGGCTCTTGACGACGACCGCACCGAGACGATGCACGGGCATGTGACCCGACAACTCGATGTCGTGGCCGGAGGTTCCGGACGCGGTCATGAAGGGGTTGGCGAGATCGACACCACCCACCCGCACACCACCGAGTGAGGAGGGATCGACGCGACGCCCCGGCTTCATCGACCGTGGTACTCCTGGAGCGACCTCACCGTGACATCACTGGTGCGTTGGTCGAGCAGGCCGCTCACCGCCGCCAATGCGGCCTCCACCGTGGTCACCGAGGAGACCCGGTTCGAGTTCGCAGCCTTGCGGATCGCCTCACCGTCCTCGCGCGACCCGCGACCGTGCGGGGTGTTCACCACGAAGGCGATCTCCCCCCTCGCGATCATCTCGACGGCGTTGTCCATCGTGATGCCCGGGGTTGCCTGGGACCCCGCGGCGCCCCTGATCTCGGAGACTTTCCCCACGACCCTGTCGACCAGCACGCCGAACTTGGCGAGATAGGCCGCCGTTCCCGTGGTCGCCGCGATCCCGAGGCCCAGACGACGGAGTTGCTTCGCCACGACCAAACCAGCCGGCTTGTCGCCGTCGTTCAACGACAGGAACACGAGGCCCTCCTCGGGGAGCACGGTGCCCGCCGCGGTCTGGGACTTCACGAATGCCCTGCCGAACGAGGAATCGATCCCCATTACCTCCCCGGTGGAGCGCATCTCCGGACCGAGTGCGGTGTCGACCTCGGGGAACCGATTGAAGGGCAGCACGGCCTCCTTCACGGAGACGTGGCTCCCGTCGACCGGGGGCCGCAACAGACCCTCGGTGCGCAGTTCGGCCAGGGTCGCCCCGAGCATCACGCGGCTCGCCACCTTCGCGAGCGGCACCCCGGTCGCCTTCGCCACGAACGGGACCGTCCGTGATGCGCGGGGGTTCGCCTCGATGACGTGGACCGTCGTGCCCGAGACCGCGTACTGGACGTTGATCGGACCACGCACATCGAGTGCATCGGCAATCGCGGTGGTGTACGACTCGATCACCTCGACCACCCACCCCGGGAGCGTCTGGGGCGGGATCGCGCACGCGCTGTCGCCGGAGTGGACGCCGGCCTCCTCGACGTGCTCCATCACCCCCCCGATCAGCACCTCGCCCGTGCGGTCGCGGATCGCATCGACATCGACCTCGGTGGCGTCGGCGAGGAACCTGTCGACGAGGACAGGGCGCTCCGCGGACAGGCCGCCCTCGCGACCGAGTGATCCCTCGAGGGAGAGTTCCTCCATGGCGCGGTTGAGCGACGCGTCGTCGTGGACGATCTGCATCGCTCGCCCACCGAGCACGTACGACGGACGCACGAGCACCGGGTAGCCGACCCGGGCCGCGATGCTGCGCGCCTCCTCGACGGTGACCGCGGTTCCACCTGGGGGCTGTGGAATCGACAGCTGTTCACAGAGTGCGTTCCACCTCTCGCGGTCCTCGGCAAGATCGATCGAATCCGGGGATGTGCCCGCGATGAGATCCACCGGAATCAGCCCGGACAGTTTGAGTGGCGTCTGTCCCCCGAGGCTCACGATCACCCGCGGCGGTCGACCACCGGCCGCCGCGGTCTCCGAGGCGATGACATTCAGCACGTCCT
>VGAK01000020.1 GCA_016870775.1 Actinomycetota bacterium | reverse complement strand
GCTCTGGTGGTGCATCGCGGAGCGCGGGATAGGATCACACTTCTACAACAGGCGCTCGTAGCTTAATGGATAGAGCATCTGACTACGGATCAGAAGGTTGGGGGTTCAAGTCCCTCCGAGCGCGCCAGTGGAGACCCGCGCGAGACGACGGCGCCCGGATCGCCTGGAATCCTTCCCACACGGTGCCCGCGTGACCGGGTGCCCGGGTGTCTCGGCAACAATCGGGGTGTGAAACGAGCCGCCTGTCTCATCCTTGTCGTGTTCGTGGCCCTGTGCGTGGGATCCGTTGCCACAGCACATGATCCGATCATCCTCACCGACGATCAAACAGTGCCCGAGGCGGGACCGTTTCTCCCGGACGGCACCATCTCGTTCGCGCTCTACGGCTCGTTCGCCAAGGCGGGCGAGACGCGTGGCCTGCGAGCCCGATTCGCCGAGGGGGACAGGCTCCACGTGTCCCTGCTCATTCCTGATCGTGCTCCCGAGAATGCGTTGTTGGACGGCGAACTTCCGCGGCTCGAGATCCTCGAACCCAACGGTGAGTCGACGACTCACGTCCCAGACCTGCGCCGCAAGTTCGCCGAGCCCTTCACGGGAACGAACTACATCGAATTGATCGACCTCGTCGGCAGGGCGAGTGAGGGTGTCTACTCGATCACGGTCATTGGTGGCAGAGCAGCACGATTCACCGTGTCGGTGGGCGACACAGAAACATTCGGAACCCCGGTGGAGGGAGTGACAGATCGAGCCGCCGGCATCGGCGGTGTCATGGAGTGGTACGAGGGAGACAGTTTCGCCGGAGACGTCACTTCGGGCCCCGCTTCGACCACCGACGTGAATGAGGGACCAGTCGATCCGGTGCAGGACTCTGCCGTTGCCTCCGGGCAGACGACCTCTGATGAATCCACGAGATCAGGCCGACAAATCGTCGTCGTGGTTCTTGTCGCCCTGTCATTCGGTGTGTGGAGGATCAGCCGAATGATCCGAGGACGAAGCACGAGATCGTCGACGCACTGATCTTCGCCGAACCTGAGCGGTTCCTAGTCGGTGGTTCTGGTGTTGTGGGAGACTCGGCGCCAATGATGAGACGTCGAGAGGCCCTCGTTGCGGTGTCTGTTGTGGTGGCCGTGGTCGTGCTCGCGGGGTGCGGGTCCCCCGCCCCCGACACCGCCACGGTGGTGCCCGAGCCCAAGACCGCGGTCCAAGTGTCTGCCCAGCGCCGCCACACCTGCGTGCTGACAGCCAAAGGCGAGGTGGAGTGCTTCGGGTTGAATGAGGCCGGTCAGCTGGGAGATGGCACCGATCAGAACCGTGGCACCCCCTCGAGAGTTGTCTTTCCCGAGGGCGTGCGGATCGCCGCGCTCTCCACGGGGATTGCCGATCACACCTGTGCGATCGATGCCGAGGCACACGTGTGGTGCTGGGGTCTGAATGTCTTCGGCCAACTGGGCACGCTCGATCTCGGCAACCGCACCGAGGCCACCCGGGTGCGCGCGCTCGATGTCCCAATCACGGCTGTGGTGACGGCCGAGCAACTCACATGTGCGCTCGACGCATCCGGAGTGGTGTGGTGCTGGGGGAACAACAACAACTACACGCTCGGCCAGGTGACCGAGCGTGTGGTGGGGGTGAACAAACCGGGTTCGATCGTACCGATCCGGGTGCCGGGGCTCGGGCGCGTGGCGCTGCTGCGCGCGGGAGGGAACCATCTCTGTGCGCTCGAGGACACCGGCACGGTGAAGTGCTGGGGCGACAACAAGTTCGGCCAGTTGGGGATCGGGAACGCCGATCAGACGATTGAGCCCCGAGCCACGGTCGATGTGGGCGGCACGGTGGTCGACCTCGCGCTCGGCCAGTCGCACTCGTGCGTGCTGCTCGAGGATGGTCGTGTGCGGTGCTGGGGCGCGAATCAACACGACCAGCTGGGCTTCGAGTCCGAGTTGGTGCCCGGTGAGGTGCCCTTCACCACCGCGCCGGGAGCCGGGGTCGCACTCGGTGCTCCGGCGACGACCCTGGTGGCTGGCCGGTACTTCGTGTGCGCCACGACGAGCGACGGAGTCTTGCGCTGCTGGGGTCAGATCCGCGGCGATGTCGACGCGACGAACGTGGTCACCGTCGACGAGGACCGTTCCGTGCCGTTCGCGATCGAGGGGGCGACGGGCGTGACGGCGGTCGATGCCGGGTCACGGCACCTCTGTTGGCTCGCGGCGACTGGTCCGCTCGTGTGCGCGGGCAACGACGATGTCGGTCAGTTGGGGGACGGACCGGGTGATGCGGGACTCCTCGTGGCACGGGTGGTCGTGGGCTACGGGGCCTGACCCGGCGGGGAGCGCCGGGACCACTCTCCACTACTGTTGGCATCATGAGTGACACAGGGGACACTGGCGCAGCGCCGGACGATGTGGTCGCCGCAGCTGCGGCCGCGGCCGCGACAGAAGCCGTGGCGGCCTCTGCGACGGCCGAGAGGCGCCGCTGGTGGCAGCTGATGCGCTATCTGCGACGCGAGGGCGAGAGGCGCGATCGGTCCAACATGATCAATGCGTTGGTCACGATCTTTTCCTCTGCGATTGTCGCCTTCACCGCGACCTGGGCCACGATGAGCTCGACGGACAAGAACATCACTGAGACGCGGCGCGGTTCACGCGTGGACGCACTCGTGGAGCAGTGGTCGGTGTCGATCGCCGATGCATCGTCTGCCGTCGAGTTGATCGGCCAGCGTGCGAACGACCTGTGGGCGTTCGCGGCCGCGATCGAGCAGGAGGGGGTGATCCTCGAGGAGGCTCTCGTCAACGAGGCGAAGAAGGAGACCGACTACCAGAAGGTGCGCAAGGAGATCGCATTCTCGAGCGCCAAGGCCGGTCTTGTCTCATCGGTGAACACGAATGTGTGCCTCGACAAGTTCCTCGCGTTCCTCGACACGTGGCAGAACGCCCTGAACTGGACGAGATCGACCCTGCAGATCCCCGAGAATTTCGAACAGGGGGTGCTGGCGGTCTCGGCGCAGTTCGAGAACCAGAAGTTGCTCACCTCCGCGATGTCGACGATCCGTCTCCTGGCGCGCACGGAACTGGAGACGGGTGGCACCGACTCCTCGGTGGAGTGCGGCATTCAGGAAGAGGAAAAGCTCTGGACGACGCTCGTGCCCTCTGAGGCGGCCGCAGAGAGTTGACCCGCTCATTGTGAGCGACTCGGTCCGACCCCCAATCCCAACGCAACCCTCCGGCGGTGCGGCGGCCGGGTTGTGGCGCGACTTCGCGGTGCACCTGGCGTTGTGCACCATCGCTCTCACCCAACCGCTCCTGCAGCTCTACGGCGGCAATGTCACCATTTTCGTGGCCGCCGAACTGGAGGGTTGGTCGATCCTGTGGTTCGCGGTGCTCTTGGCCCTCGTGCCGGCGGTGGTGATGTCGACCATCGAGGCGATCGCACAAGGGCTCTCTGCGCGCGCGGGTCGGGTCGTGCATCTCGCTTGGGTCTTCCTCGGGCTGTGGGCGGCGTGGTCCGTGGTGCTGCGCTCGGTGAACCTCGGTGCGTGGCCCATGGATGCCGCGTTCACCGCGCTGCTGGGGGCAGCGACCACGGTGGTGTACGCGCGCACGGGGCTGATCCGCACGTGGCTCGCGTACTTCTCACCCTTCTCGGTGGCGGTGGTGGCGTTGTTCGCGGTGTCGGCGAACGCGGTGATCTGGCCGCCCGATGTCGAGGTGATCGCGGTGACCACGACCGTGCCCACCTCGACCGTGCCCAGTGCCGAGCCCGGAATCGCTCCCGCGGATGTGAGCGTGGTGTGGATCGTGCTGGACGAGGCGCCTCTGTTCCCGCTGGTGACGACGTCGGGCACGATCAACGCCGCTCGGTTCCCGGGGTTCGCGGCACTGGCCGAGTCGAGCACCTGGTACCGGAACGCAACCGCGATGTCGCAGTCGACCCACCATGCGGTGCCGGCGATGATGTCGGGCAAATGGGCGAGGTCGAACATCGCCCCGGTGCTGGCGAACTGGCCGAAGAACATCTTCACGCTGATGAACGGGCGCCTGTCGATGGATGGCCACGAGGTGGCGACTGCGTTGTGCCCGAAGAAGCTCTGCGCACGGGTGTCGGTGACCGGCGGCGAACACATCGCAAACCCCGGTGAGGTGCCCCCGCCTGGAGTCTCCATGGGGCCGACGACCACCTCGACGACCACGACGCTGCCTCTGCAACCCTCGGCAGTGTCGCGGTGGTCGGGGTTCCTGCGTGACACGCGGGTGGTGCTCGGCCACCGGATCCTGCCCGAGGGTCTGCGCGAGCGTCTGCCCCCGATCGACGAGGGCTGGGGGAACTTCGGCAATGACGATGCCCGTGTGAACGCTTCTGACGAGGAGCCGGTGACCGGCACACCCGCCGGCGCGACCACGACCACACTTTGGCGCACCGAGGAACAATTCGAGAAGGCGAATTCGACCACCGGTCGGGAGTGGGAAGAGGGCGGACCGATGTCGCAGGTGCCGGTGATCGAGGGTGTGATCGCGCGCGCCGCGCGCGCCGATCGCCCCACCCTGCACTTTGCCCACGTGCTCCTGCCGCACCGGCCGTGGATGCTCGCGCCCGACATGCGACGCTCGCGCGCACTGCCCACCGACAAGCGAAGCAACCTGATCGTGGACCGTGTGCGCGACGAGTACCAGGCGCACCTGATGCAGTACGCCGCAACCGACACCATCATGGCCGATCTGGTGACAACGCTGAAGAAGTCCGCCAACTGGGACCGGACACTGCTCATCGTGACGGCCGACCACGGCATCACCTTCGAGACCGGGGAATCCAAGCGCAAGACGATCGACCCGACCGCCAAGGGCACGCTCGAGGACATCTACCGCGTGCCGATGTTCGTGAAGTACCCCGGTCAGTCGGCGCCCAGGGTCGTGGATTGTCCCGTCGCGGGGGTCGATCTTCTACCCACGGTGATCGGCGTGACGGGGATCGACCCGGGGTGGGAGTTGCGGGGACACGACCTGAGCAGGACCTGCCCCCGCCGCTCGTCGCGGTCCATCGTGTGGCCCGATGGCACGGCGACCCTGTCCACCGGGTTCCCCGCCGTGGTCGAGAGAGCCCGACGCTACGACGAGTGGGTCGACGCCGAGGGCGATGTCGATGACATCGTGCGGGCGGGTCTGCACGGGTCACTGGTCGGTAGTCAAGTGCCCTCTGCTGTCATCGAGGATCCCGCGGGACAGTGGCGACTCGACAAACCCGCGGACTTCCGCAAAGTGGGCTCGAGAAGGTTCGAGCTGGTGCCCACTCTCGTCGAGGGGTCGTTCACGGCATCGCGCGACATCGCCGCTGACGAGGAGGGCTTGCTCGTGGTGGACGGTCACTTCGTGGGTGCTGTGTCAGAACTTGCGGGATTGAGGGCGGGAGAGACCACGAACTTCCGGTCCACGTTGCTGTCGCGGCTCATCGCACCCGGGTCGCACACGGTCGAATTGTGGTTGGCAAGTGGCTCGGACCCGACGGTGTCTCTCGTCCGTGTGCCCAAATCGTGAAAGACAGCCAGGCCGGTCAGAGTCGCACGGGACCTGCCCTCCTTGTAAGGGAGATGCTCTAGCCAACTGAGCTAAACGCCCCAAAACCTTACCTGTCTTGGTTGTGTCCTCATGCTATCGCCAGCATGTGACGCGAAGGAGGGGCTCTCGCAGTCACCCAACCATTGTCCTTATCCAAGGCACATCTCTCATGATGAAGAAGATGAGTCGCACCACGTGGCGAAGAATTCACATGTTGTCCTACCCGCTATATGGAATCATTATCATTCACGAATAAACGCGGGAGGTGATGTGGGTACCCCGTTGTATACCGGAGTCGCTATGGCGCTTGCTATGACAGGAACAGCGGTCGGCGGAATTCGATTTGTCGCCGGCCGATCAGTCGACCGCCGGAAACGAACAAAAAGCACTTAAGCCGTTGCCAACTTCTTGCGACGACGACGTGCAGGAATTGCCAGTGCGACGAACACTGCGATGCCGAGCGTTGCATAAATAATCGCACTGATTGCAGAGTTTCCATTGTTGCCAGAACCGACAATGAAACCAACCGTCACGGTGCTTTCGCTTCCAGTGAACGACACGGTCTTTAACACAAGGCGATGGCGACCATTGTCGACGTCACCAGGAATTCCAAATCGCGCAGAGAAGGTTCCATCTTCAGAAATGCTTCCCTGGCCAATCTGAATTGGCGTTGAGAACATCCAAATATTGATGTCGAAGTTAGGACGCGCACCAGATACTTGAACGTCAACAAGGTCACCTTCCTCTGCGTTGATGTTTCCATCAGCATCAAGTGGAACAACCGAGCCGTCGCCACTCACGATCTGGAGTACGAGATCCAACTCTGCGCTGGTGATCTTGTATGAGTTGTTGACACGGGCAATCGTGAGAGGAGTTGCTTCACCATTCACCAACATCACAGCCTCACCTGGATCAGCCAACGGGGCATCCGGCGCGGGAACCGTGGTGGATGATGACGTTGACGATGTCGAACTCGTGGAAGAAGTTGTCGTGGATAGTGCAGTCTGAGGTGGCGCCGCCAAAGTAGATGCCGTTGACGGCGATCTCCGCTGCCTCGTGGAAGAAGTTGTCGTGGATAGTGCAGTCTGAGGTGGCGCCGCCAAAGTAGATGCCGTTGCTTCTCGTGGAACTGTCGTTGTTACCGCTGGTGCTGCAAGCGTTGTTGCCTGCACGGTTGTTGTCGGTGCAGCGGTTGTTGATGTCGTTGCAGCAGTAGTAGTTGGTGCCAACGTCGTCGTCGTTGTCGTGGTTGTTGTTGTTGTTGTCGTAGTAGTAGTCGTTGTTGTCGTGGTTGTCGTGGTTGTCGTTGTCGCTGTTGTCGTTGTTGTTGTCGTAGTAGTAGTCGTTGTTGTCGTGGATGGCGTGAGCGAAGCAGTACAAGTAGACGCCGCAGTTCCAGCGGGCCAAACAATCTCGATACAGCCTGAAGTGATGCCGGATGCCAATGAATATGCGGTGGACGAAGTTGACACTGGATCGGCATAACTTGAGCCGCCGCCGCCACCGCCGCTGTTGCATCCGCCGCCGCCGCCGCCGCCGCCGTAATAGCCACCGCCGCCGCCTGACCCTCCCGGGTGGTTGATTCCTCCTCGGCCTCCTACTCCGAGCGAACCCGACAATCCACTGTTGGTATAACAACCGCCTCCGGCGGCTGCGCCTCCCGCGCCGCCAGCTGACTGTGTACCTCCACGACCACCTTGAGCATTCGTACCATCAGAAGATGCCCGCAATGCGTTGCTCCCGTTTGGAGTACCTCCATCGCCTCCGTTAGCAGGTGCGGACCCACCGCCGCCGCCAGCAACCACAACGCGATCAGCAAGTGCACTACCGCCGCGGCGGACATCCGACGCTCCGCCGCCACTTGCCGACCACCAGTTAGTGCTTGAACCAGCGCCGCCTCCGCCACCGAATGTCGTCGAGGTTGCCTGGTTTTGTCCGGCTGCTCCAACGACGAGTGTGAGAACTTCGCCGGGAGTCACAGCCAACACAGTGCGGACGTAAGCGCCTTTCCCGGGAGAGCCGTGGTCGTACGGGTTGGATCCACCACCGGCGCCTCGAACGTAAAGCTGAATTTCAGTAACACCAGAAGGAACCGTAAAAGATTGATTAGCCCCCGTTGATGCAAAGCCAACAGCACCAGCGGCTCTGACCGGCGAAACTGAACCGCCGAAACTCACGACGAGAAAGGCGGCGACCAGCATCACGGGAAGAGTGATACGAGCCAAGACCGACGGGGAAACTGACCGTGGCGCCATACTAAAAGTCTATCAACCCACTCGGAGGAAAGACATATCCCCACATCGAACGTGTGACAGTGGTGGGCCAGGCAGGGATCGAACCCGCGACCCAGGGATTATGAGTCCCCTGCTCTAACCAACTGAGCTACTGGCCCGTGAGTTCTCCCACAGGTGACCGAATGGCTCCGGGGGTGGGACTCGAACCCCCGACCCTCACCTTGTAAGGGAGATGCTCTAGCCAACTGAGCCCAACGCCCGGAGGCTGGGACGCTGCCGATACTTGAGTGTTGTGATGATCTTGCCGGTCGAACCGCGAATGGTGAACACTGCCCCCTTGCTGTAAGCGACCGCCGTCGAGTTCTTGGCCTTCAGCGTCTCGATGAGGGTGCTCTTGCCAACCCGTCATTCACACCGAATATGTCAGCGGATAACCATCGAATCAAACGACGACACGGCACAGACAACGAGACCCGACAGGCACAACGAGAACGGCACGAGCTAACGCACTGGAGGAGACGCCGGGAATCGAACCCGGTCACAGATTGCCCCGTCGGTTCGGGTTCGGATCACGAGGCGGTGAACCCGGCGAGGGCGAGCGCCTCGTTCACGGTGCTGGCGCGTCTGACGGTGAGACCCTTCCCGGCCTCGGGGGTACTCGCGGGCACGATCGCCTGGGCGAAGCCGAGTCGGGCGGCCTCGGAGAGTCTGCGCGCGAGGTGACCGACCTGGCGGACCTCGCCGGCGAGTCCGACCTCGCCGATGACCACGAGGTCGGCGGGGAGAGGCACGTTCGACACCGCCGACACGAGGGCGAGGCACAGACCGAGATCGGCCCCCGGTTCACCGAGTCTCACACCACCGACCACCGATGCATACACCTCGTGCTGGGTGAGGCTGACGCGTGCGCGCCGCTCGAGCACCGCGAGCAGCATCGACAGCCGACCCTGGTCGACTCCCTGTGCGCTGCGGCGCGCCGGCACCGCACCCGTCACCGGGTTCGTGAGCGCCTGCAGTTCCACCAACAACGGTCGTTGCCCCTCGATCGTGGGCACCACGACCGAACCAGGCACACCGGTGCGGCGATCGGTGAGGAACAACTTGCTCGCATCGGGGACACCCTCGAGGCCGGCCTCGCCCATCTCGAAGAGTCCCAGTTCGTTGGTGGGCCCGAAGCGGTGTTTCGCGGCACGCAGGAGGCGCAGGGCGTGGTGGCGCTCACCCTCGAAGGAGAGCACCGTGTCGACCACGTGCTCGAGCACGCGCGGGCCGGCGAGGCCGCCCTCTTTGGTGACGTGACCGACGATGACCACGGGAAGGTCGCGACGCTTGGCCTCCTGGACGAGACGATGCGCGCACCCACGCACCTGCACGACCGACCCCGGCGCCGAGCCGAGCTCGGGGTCGACGACGGTCTGGATGGAGTCGATCACCACGAGACGCGGTGCGATCTTGTCGATCGCAGCGACGACGTTGGGCAGGCTCATCTCGGGCAGCAGCCACAAGTCGTCGGCAACGGCGCCGAGGCGATCGGCACGCAACCGAACCTGCTGGGCGCTCTCCTCGGCGGTGACATACAGGGTCGGGCCGGTGGCGCGGGCGAGCAACTGCAGGAGCAGCGTGCTCTTGCCGATGCCCGGCTCGCCGCCCAGCAGGGTCACCGATCCGGGTACGAGTCCGCCGCCGAGCACACGATCGAGTTCGGCGATACCGGTTGCGGTGGGGTTCGAGGCCCGCGGGTCTATCTCACCGATCGGTCGTGCCTCGCCCGGTGGCACGAGTGCGAGGCCGGCCGCGAGGGTGACGGCGCGCTCCTCGGGGCCCTCGACATCCTCGACGAGGGAGTTCCATGCACCGCACGCCATGCACCGGCCCGACCATTTGGGGAACGAGGCCCCGCACTCCCCGCACCGGTGCACGAGTTTGAGCTTGGCCACGGGGGAACCCTAGAGCCGGGGTGTGCGGGCCCGGTTCTTCCACCACACCACAGCGAGCAGGCCGAGCGTGCCGACCACCCACACCACGAGGAGAAACCTCAGGACCCCTCGGCCCAGTCGCGCGACACTCGCTCCGACATCGACGTTGACCGCGGTCGTTGCGACATCGATCGTGGAGCCGTCCATCGGCACGCGCCACGAGACCCCCGTGTCACCTGTGGCACGTGCGGCACCGGTGGTGGCCTCGATCTTGCCGGGGAGCGAGGCGACGAACTCGATGCCGAGTGCCTCGCCGATCTCGAGTCCGGCATCGGACACCTCGCCCGCGAACGGCGCACCGCCGATGAGGTCCGCACCGGCCTTGTCGATGAAGGCGCCGAGCCCGCCGGTGATCTGCAGCGCACCCGCCAGGGTCCATGTGCTGTTGGTGTCCTTGCCACTGCGGGCGAGTGCGAGTCCGCGCATCGGACCGTCCTGTCCGCCCACCTGGGCCATGATCGCTGTGGCCTGCTCGGGGGTTGCGAAGTCACGGGAGATCTCGACCCGAAGACCGCCCTCGTCGGTCGTGTCGGGACCATCGACGTCCCATCCGGCCTTCTCGAGATCGTCGGTGCGCACGTCGGCGGCAAGGTCGGGGACCTTGGCCACCACGGCGGCGTCGGCGACGAGGAGCACGGTGACGGTGCCCGAGCCCTTCGGTGTGACGTCGAGGGTGATCGTCTGGTCGACACGGCACGACGCGAGCACAACCAGCGCCGACACGATGCCGACGAGGTGCGCCGCGGCGCGGGCGGTCCGGCCCGCCCGGATCACTCGCTGGTGGCGGAGTCGCCGGCGAACTCGTCGGCTGGGGGAGCCTCGAAGCCCTCGATCGCGCGGAACACCAGGTGCTTGCGGCCCGGGTTCTCCGGGTCGTCCTCGGCATCGACAACGATCAATTGTCCGGCGGCGAACTGCTTGTAGAGGATCTTCTCGCTGAGTGCGTCCTCCACGTGGCGCTGGATCGCGCGACGCAGCGGCCGCGCACCCAGTTGCGGGTCGTAGCCGATCTCGGCGAGCAGGTCCTTGGCGGCCTGGGTGAGCTCGATGCCGAGACCCTGGCTCTCCAACTGACCGGCGAGGCGCTTGGTCATGAGGTCGACCATCTGGACCACCTCGGACCTGGAGAGCTCGTGGAACACGATCGTCTCGTCGACACGGTTCAAGAACTCGGGGCGGAAGTGCTGCTTGAGCGCGTCGTTCACCTTGTCGCGCATGCGCGCGTACGACATCGCCTCGTCGCCCTTGTTGAAGCCCACGTTGGCCTTGCGCAGGTCCTGGGTGCCGAGGTTCGAGGTCATGATCAGCACCGTGTTGCGGAAGTCGACGGCGCGACCCTGGCTGTCGGTGAGGCGACCCTCCTCGAGGATCTGGAGCAGTGTGTTGAAGACGTCGGGGTGGGCCTTCTCGATCTCGTCGAAGAGCACCACCGAGAACGGCTTGCGACGCACTGCCTCGGTGAGCTGCCCGCCCTCCTCGTAGCCCACGTAGCCGGGGGGTGAACCCACGAGGCGGCTGACCGTGTGCTTCTCCATGTACTCGCTCATGTCGAGCGTGATGAGGGCCTGGTCGTCACCGAAGAGGAACTCGGCGAGCGTCTTGGCGAGTTCGGTCTTTCCCACACCGGTGGGGCCGAGGAAGATGAACGAACCGCTCGGGCGGCGCGGATCCTTGAGGCCCGCGCGGGTGCGGCGGATGCTCTGGGAGACCGCCTTGATGGCGTCCTCTTGACCGATGATGCGCTTGTGGAGTTCTGCCTCCATGTTGAGGAGCTTCTGGGTCTCCTCCTCGGTGAGCTTGTACACCGGGATGCCGGTCCAGATGCTGAGCACCTCGGCGATGGCCTCCTCGTCGACCTCGTCGAAGAGGTTGATGCCCTTGGCCCGGACGTCGGCCTCGATCTGGGTCCTCTCCTCGAGCAGTGCGCGCTCCTGGTCGCGCAGGCGCCCGGCCTCCTCGAATCGCTGCTCCTCGATGGCCTTCTTCTTGGCGTCCTGCACGTCGGAGATGCGGTTCTCGATGTCCTTCAGAGCGGGTGGGGTCTGCATGCGCTTGATGCGCAGGCGCGAACCGGCCTCGTCGATGAGGTCGATCGCCTTGTCCGGGAGGTGGCGGTCGCTGATGTAGCGGTCGGCGAGGTTCGCCGCGGCCACGATCGCCTGGTCGGTGATGGTGACACGGTGGTGCGACTCGTACTTGTCGCGCACGCCCTTCAGGATCTCGATCGTGTGGGCCACCGTCGGCTCGTCGACCTTGACGGGCTGGAACCGGCGCTCGAGGGCGGGGTCCTTCTCGAGGTGCTTGCGGTACTCGTCGGTGGTGGTGGCCCCGACGGTCTGCAGTTCGCCTCGCGCGAGCATCGGCTTGAGGATGCTCGCGGCATCGATCGCGCCCTCGGCGGCACCGGCGCCGACCAGGGTGTGGATCTCGTCGATGAACAGGATGATGTCGCCCCGGGTGCGGATCTCCTTCAGCACCTTCTTCAGGCGCTCCTCGAAGTCGCCGCGGTAGCGCGAACCGGCCACGAGCGCGCCGAGATCGAGGGTGTAGAGCTGCTTGTCCTTCAGGGTCTCGGGGACGTCGTTCGACACGATGCGCTGGGCGAGTCCCTCGACGATCGCGGTCTTGCCGACGCCGGGCTCGCCGATGAGCACCGGGTTGTTCTTGGTGCGGCGCGAGAGGATCTGCATCACCCGCTCCAGCTCACGCTGGCGGCCGATGACCGGATCGAGCTTCTTGTCGCGGGCGAGCTGGGTGAGGTTGCGGCCGAACTGGTCGAGAACCTGGCTGCCGCCCTTCTCGCCGCCCTCCTCCTTGGACTCGCGGCCGCCACTGGGGCTGGCCTCGCTCTTGGAACCCGGGCCCTGGTAGCCCGACAGCAACTGGATGACCTGTTGTCGCACCCGTGCGAGGTCGGCGCCGAGTTTGACGAGCACCTGGGTGGCCACGCCCTCGCCCTCGCGGAGGAGCCCGAGCAGGATGTGCTCGGTGCCGATGTAGTTGTGGCCGAGCTGCAGTGCCTCGCGCAACGAGAGCTCGAGAACCTTCTTGGCGCGCGGGGTGAAGGGGATGTGACCGGTGGGCGACGACCCGCCCTGGCCGATGATCTCCTCGACCTGTGCGCGCACGGCATCGAGCGTGATGTTCAGAGATTCGAGAGCCTTGGCCGCGACTCCCTCACCCTCGTGGATGAGCCCGAGCAAGATGTGCTCGGTGCCGATGTAGGAGTGGCTGAGGAGGCGCGCTTCCTCCTGGGCGAGCACGACGACCCTGCGGGCCCTGTCTGTGAAGCGTTCGAACAAGATGACCACCCCTGTCGGTCCGGTGGGACGTTGCCGAAGTGTATCGGTGGGGAGTGGCGGCCCCCTTCGCCCCCGTAGCCTTCCCCTGTGACAGTCGTTCCATTGTTCGGGTTGCCGTCGATGGCGCACGATCGCCAGCGCGTGGAAGCTGCGCTCCTGGACGCGGTTCGCACACCGGATGCGTACCTCACCGAGATCGCCTCGCACCTGATCCAGGCCGGTGGGAAGCGCCTGCGACCGGTGTTCACGATCGCGGCCTCGCAGGTGGGCAGTGATTCCGGAGCGAGCCACGAGGCGATCCTGGGTGGCACCGCGTGCGAGCTGGTGCACTTGGGCTCGTTGTACCACGACGATGTGATGGACGAATCGACCACGCGACGAGGGGTCGACACGGTGAACGCGAGGTGGGGGAACCTGCAGGCGATCCTGGCCGGCGACTTCCTGCTGGCGCGCGCCTCTGAGATCGCGGCGTCTCTCGGAACCGAGGTCGCCGGACTGCTCGCGCGCACGATCGGTCGCCTCTGCGAGGGCCAGATCGAGGAGTTGCGCCACACCTACAACGTGGGCCGTCCCGTGGAGAGTTATCTCGAGTCGATCGACGGCAAGACGGCCTCGCTGTACGCGACGGCCGCCCGGATCGGTGGACTGGTGTCGGACCGCGATCGTGCGACGGTCGATGCGCTCACCGCCTTCGGATCCGCGTACGGAATGGTGTTCCAGATCGTCGATGACATCCTCGACCTCACCGCCACCGACGAGGAGTTGGGCAAGCCGGCCGGCCACGACGTGGTCGAGGGCGTGTACACCCTGCCCGTGCTGCACACGCTGGCCTCGGGCGGCACGGCCGCCAGCGAGTTGAGTGCGATCCTCGGCAAGCCGCTCGAGCACTCCGAGCGCGAGAAGGTGCTCGACATCGTGCGGTCGAGCGGTGGTGTCCCCGCCGCGGTCGAGCACGCGGAGAAGTTCGTCGCCGACGCCGAGCGCGCGTGCGACTCGCTCCCCGATGGAGCGACCGTGGATGCGATGCGCCAGACCACCGCGTCGCTCCTGGCCAGCGTCACCCGCTGAGTGCGTCGGCAGCCGCGAGTCCGCTGAGTGCGGCTCCCTCCACGCGCGGACCTGCGAACACGTCCCCCGCCAGGATCAGCGACCCGGAGTCGTGCACCCAGCATCGATCCGGCCACGTGTCGCGAGGCGTTGCGAATCGCCACTTCTTGGGCTGGCTCCCGACGATGCGCGCATCGCCGAGCCATCGCTGGGCCTCGGTGAGCAGGCGCGCATGGATCGTGTCGAGGTCGTCGTCGAAGTGGGCGAGGCTCCATGCCGGATTGGCATGGAACGTCAGGGCATGCGTGCCACTGATGCCCTTGGCGCGGTTGTCGCCGATGAACGAGAACACGTCGTCGGGATCCTGCAGACCGCCGGGCGCTGGCACACGGTGGGTGTCGGCATCGACGACCGCGAGCAGGCCGAGCGTGCGGTCGTAGTCGATCCGTCGAAGCGGCTCGGGCATCTCGATCCCCGCGGAGAACAACAGGGAGAACGACTGCGGCAGGGGTGCGGTGAGGATCACCGCGTCGGCCTCGTGGGCGGCACCGTCGTCGGTCACGAGCCGCCAGGCGGTGCCGTCACTGGTGCGCTCGAGCGAGAAGGCCAGGTGCGAGCACCGCACATCGAGACCGCTGGCGAGGTGCTTGGCGATCGAGGTCATGCCGGACGCACCGACCCAGCGCGGGTGGCCGTCGGACTCCCCGAAACCGCGGCACCATTCGCGCACCACGCCGGCGGTGCGCCATGCATCGACATGTGCCGCGAAGATGTCGTCGCGCACCGTGAAGAACTGTGCACCGTGGTCGAGCACCGCATCACCGATGCGCCGCGTGGCGAGACGCCCCCCGACGCTGCGTCCCTTGTCGAGGACGGTGACGGTCGCACCCCGGTGGACGCCGAGTTCGGAGAGGCGCCGCGCGGCCATGAGACCCGAGATTCCCGCGCCGACCACGAGGGTCCGCGTGGGTGCGGTTGCGGCCACTGGGGCGCCTAGAGGGCCGAGCGCACGGCGTCGCCGCGGGGTGCGTGCGCCCGCTCGGCACGGCCGAGAAACTCGACGAGAATCCTGTTGAACGTGCTCGCGTGCTCGAAGATCAGACCGTGCGCGCCGCCACTGATCACGGCCAGTTCAGCCGTGGGGATGAGCGAGGCGATCTCTTCGGCGTCACCGCGCGGGGTGAGGATGTCCTGGTTCCCCACGACCACGAGGGTGGGGCAGGTGATGTTGGCGAGTTCGCTCGAGAGCCCGGTGTCGTTGGTGCGCAGGATCGCGCGAACCTGCGACACGAAAGCCCCGGCAGGGTTCAGGAACTGGAGCGCGCCGAACCATCCGAAGGTGGGAACGAGACGGCGAAACGAACGCGGTCCGATCGTCCAGCGCGCTGCCTCGCGACCGAGCGTTGCCATGCCGTTCGTCTCGGCGATCTGTGCCCACGAGGCGAGCAGTTCCTCGCGCCACTCGTGGTTGCGGCACGCGGTGGCGACCAGGGTGAGTGAGCGCACGCGCTGGGGGTACTTGAGTGCCACGATCTGGCTGATGCCACCGCCCATCGAGAGCCCCACCACATGGGCGGAATCGACACCGGCGTCGTCGAGCACCGCGATGACGTCGTCGGCCATCTGCTCGAGGTCGTACATGCCGTCGGGCTTGTCGCTGCGACCCGCACCGCGGTTGTCGAGCGCGATCGTGCGCCACCTGAGGGCGAGAGCCGCGCGCTGGATGTTCCAGGCGTTCTTCTCGGCACCGAGTCCCTGGATCAGAACCACGGGTGGACGACGGCGGAATCCGGTCACCTCGTAGTGGATGCGCACCCCGTCGCTCGCGCGTGCCCAGGGCATCAGGCCACCCGGACCTTGGCGGGAATGCGCTCGACACCTGGCCACCTGTAGAGGCGCTCGATGACCTCGGTGGTGGTGTGGGCGGCGGCGAACCGCAGGAGGTGCGCGGCCTCGTTGCTCGCCGCGAGGCGACCGTTCTCGATGAGGTCGGCCACGTGGTCGGGCATCGGCGCGCCGGCGATGCCGGTGGCACTGCGTGCGAGCGACCATCCCAGTCCGAACGACGGCAACGGGATGCGCCTGCCCATCGTGGTCGCACGCAGCATCGAGATCGCTCCGTTCGCCACGATGTTCACGGTGCCGTCGGCGTCACGCACCGCCGCGGCGAGGAACGCGCTCGCGGCGTCGTGGTCCTCGACGACACAGAACACGGGGTTGCGCACGCCGTGGTAGGGAACCACCGGCAGGCGCATCAGACGACCGAGCGGGCTGGGCACGTGTGCGCCGAGCACGGGTGCGAGGCGGAGCGTGCAGACGTTCACCCCGGAGGCCGTGCGCAGTTCGGTTGCTTGCTCCTCGATCGTGGCGCACATGCGGCCGTACACGGTGGTCGGCGCCACGGGAGTCGTCTCGACGGCTATCCGGGGTGAGTGGGTGGCCGCACCGTAGATCTCGATGCCGCTGCGCACCACGGCCGTCTCGAGTGCCTCGGCGCGGTGGGCGGCATCGAAGACGGCCTTGGCGATGGTCTCGGTGCACTCGGCGGCCTCCTCGGTGGCGAGTCGCGCGTGGGGCTCCCACACTCCGATGTGGAGGATCACGTGGGGGTTGAAGTCCTCGATGAGCTCGGCGATCCGGTCGCGCTCGTGGGGGGCCACGCGCACGAAGCGCGCGCGACGCAGGAGCCGTCGCGGAGGATCGACGTCGAAGCCGAGGATGTCTCCGGCCCACCCGCTCGTCTCGACGCGCGAGGCGACGAGGGATCCCAGTTCACCACCCATGCCGGTGACGAGGACGCGGCGACCCTTCACGGAATCAGTCCCTTCACGGCATCCAACCTAACGAACCGGATCATGGGTGGGCTCAGCGCAACTCGTGGACACCGAGAATCAGCTCGCGCGACCACGTGTCGAGCTGGCGACCACCGATGCGCTCGGTGATGATGATCGCCTGCGAAGGGTCCTCGACCATGCCGGACCAGCGGATGTAGCCGCCGATGATCCCGAGCACCCGGTCGCCGACTTCCTCTGCGTGCAGGATCAGTTTCTTGTTCTGGGAGAGGAGCGAGTGCAGCTCGCGGTAGAAGGGCTTCAGGAACGTGGTCGCGTCGTCGGTCCCGCCGAAGGGGCGGTGCCGGTAGGGCATGTTCAACTCCTCGTAGGCGTGCAGGTTGTGGGGGGCTGCGATGAGCGAGATGACCACGTCGAACTGGTTCTCCCGGAGCCAGATGATCTCCTCCTGGCGGCGCACGCGGCGGTGGTTCTCGCCGTAGCCACCGGGTCGCTCACAGATCGCCATGCGGTCCTTGATGACCCAGGTGAAGTTGCGGGGGGTGATCCCGAGCGCCCATTTTCCGCGCAGTTTCGGGGGCATGCCCACTCCAATCGGTGTCCACTGGCGCCATTTTCTCCGCGCAGTGCGTGGACCAATTTACCGCACTCTGTGGAGGCTCATTCGCTGTTTCGACCGGCGAACTTGACGATTATGCCCGACATCGCACCCCGGCACCTCGCCCCGCGCGACGCGCAGGACCCGTTCAACCGTCGCCAGATCGGGGGGATAGGGGTCGGCCAACCAGGCACGGATCGCCCGTCGTGCCAGCGGCAACGGTGCGTCCGCGAGGGCCCGCGCATCGGTGGGGTCGATGGTCGATGCGAGTTCGTCGAGCAGGTCGTCATCGTCGCGCAACAGGTCCGAGGTGCGCAACAGGATCGGCACCGGATCGCGACCGGAGATGTCGGCGATCAACGGGAGGAGCTCGTGACGCACGCGGTTGCGGAGGAAACGAGGGTCGGTGTTGGTCTCGTCGTCGACCGGCAGGACGCCGTGTTGCTCGCACACTGCCCGCGTCTCGCTGCGCCGCAACGCGAGCAGGGGACGATCGTGCGAGGGTCTCATGGCGGCGAGACCGTGCGCCGATGCCCCGCGCAGGAGGTTGATGAGCAGGGTCTCTGCCTGGTCGTCGGCGGTGTGGCCCGTCATGGTGCCCACGGGGAACACCGCCTGGCGCGCCTCACGCGCACGCGCCTCGAGGTTCGGCCCGTGCGACACGTCGACAGAGTGGATCACGAGGCGGGCACCGAGTCCCCCGGCGACGGGAGCAATCACATCCACATCGCGCGACGACCCGGGTCGCAGCCCGTGGTCGACATGGTGCACCGTCACAACGAGCCCAGCCTCACATGCGAGGATCAGCAGCGCCATCGAGTCGGCACCACCCGACACGGCGCAGTGGACCGATGTGCCCGGAGCGGGGAAAGTGCAGCGGGCAATCAGATCGCCCGCTCGCACGGGCCTACTTCTTGCCCTGTGTGCGACGCTGGCGACGGTTGGGGTACTTGGTGGAACTCACCTTGGCGAGGTAGCCCACTATGCCCTGCAGGACGGCGCCCACCGAGGCGAGGAGGAGGAAGGCCCCGAGCCACCAATGCCAGACGATCCCTGCCAACACACGCTCGATCGTAGCGATCGCACCACCCGGGCGAGCGATCGCTGGACCAACCGGACCGGTGTCACCCCCCGGGCGAGCCGAGGATGTCGCTGCCGAAGCAGCCGCGCAGATTGCTGAGGAACTGTGGGGTGATCACGTCGCCCTGGCTCTTCACGCGGATGACCCGCTGGAGATCGGCGTGGAATTCGAAGGCCCCCTGGCAGTCGGTGCAGGTCTTCAGGTGCGCCACGATCTCGTCGGCACGACCCGGAGAGAGCTCGGAGTCGAGATAACGGTGGAGTTCGGCGAGCGTCTCGTTGCAATCGGCCATGTCGTTTCCCCCTTGTCGTGCGGGTCCTGCCTCAGTCGGTACCGAGGTGAGACTCGTCGACGAGACCTTTTTGCCTGGCGAACTCGTACAACAACTTCTGCATCGCCTTTCTTCCCCGGTGGAGGCGGGACATGACCGTACCGATGGGTACATCGGTCATTTCGGCGATCTCCTTGTACGAGAAGCCCTCCACGTCGGACAGCAGGACCGGGAGGCGGAAGGCCTCGGGCAGCTCCTCGAGGGCCCGCTTGATCTCGTCGTCGGTGAAGAGCTCCATCATCTGGTCCTCGGCCGAGGGAGCGATCCGGCTCTGGTCGATGGTGCCGAGCCTGCGGAACAGGTACAGCTCCTCGACCTCGTCGAGCTCGGTCTCCTGTGGACGGCGTTGCTTCGCGTTGTATTTGTTGATGAAGGTGTTCGTCATGATGCGGAACAGCCACGCGCGCAGGTTGGTGCCCTGCTGGTACGAATCGAATGCGCGCCACGCCTTCACGAAGGTCTCCTGCACGAGGTCCTCGGCGTCGGCACGGTTGCGCGTCATGCGCATCGCGGTGCTGAACAGTTGTGGCGCGTGCGACATGGCGTCGGTGGCGAAATCCTCGCGGGCGGACATCGCGCCAGGTCCCCGGTCAGCGGCGCGGGCGCTTGCGAACCGCGATGACGTTGTCGAGCGCGGCGACGAACCTCTCGAGGGTGTCGGCGAGCCCCTCGCGGTCACCCTCGGGGAAATGCTCCATGATCCCTAGCATCACCTCGCGGCGACGCCGGGCGACATCGGCGTGGATCTTCCGGCCGCGCTCGGTGGGCGACACCGTCACCACGCGGGCATCGGTGTCGTCGACGTTGCGCACGGCGAGGCCGTCCTTGATGAGGCGCTGCACGGCGCGCGTCGCCGTGCTGGGGTCGATGCGCAGGCGTTCGGCGATCTCGCCCATCGTGTGCTGTCCCTCGACGATGATCACGTCGAGGGCGTCCATCTGCCCGGGCTCGATCGCACTGCCGCCGATCCCGTAGATGACGTCACGCACCTCTCCGGCGGTCGCCCCCCTTCGGATCTCTCGCCATGCGCGACCCATGCGCTTGAGGACCTCGAGCTCGTGCGGGTCGAGTTGCTCCGTCTGGTCGGGAGGGAAAGGGACCGGTGCCTTCTCGTCCATACCGATCATTAGGGTAGTCACGTGGAGCGGGAGGGGAACCATCGGTCGGGTGCACCGACACCGCTCGATGTCCTACAGGTGATGGCGTCCCAACAGGTCATGGTGTCGCCCGTGCTGCGCCACGTCGAGTTCTACACGATGCGGGGGTTGCTGTCCGTGCACTGGCACGAGCCGATGGGCACGGTGCGTGACGTCGCGGTCGTGATGGGCGGCGGCGCCATGGGCGGCGTGCTCGGCCCGGGTGACTCGTTGTTCCATGTCCTCGGTGAGCAGTTGTGCGCACGCGGAATCCCGTCGCTGCGCGTGAGCTGGCGCAAACCCAACGACATGGACGCGTGCTGCGTCGACATGGCGGCCGCGGTGCAGCTCGCCGTCGGTGGTGGTGCCGAGCGGGTCGTGACGATGGGACACAGTTTCGGTGGTGCCGTCGCGATCCGCACGGCGGTGGGGTTGCCCGACATGGTCGCCGGCGTCGCGACGTTTGCGACGCAGTCGGCCGGGTGCGAGGTCGCCGGCGGGTTGCAGGGTCGGCCGTTGTTGATGTTCCATGGCGACAGCGACTCGATCCTGCCGGCCGAGGCGAGCGAGGTGGTGCGCGCGATCGCCGGGACCGGGGACCTGCGCATCATGCCCGGCGACGATCATCTGCTCGCGCGCAGCCACGACACGATGCTCGGGGGAACGCTCGAGTGGTTGGACGCGGTGTTCGGTCGGGCATGAGCGGGGAGACGCGCGACTCGCCGTCGGCTGCGGTGGGGGCCGCCACCGGCCCGCGCAACCTGGTGGTGCTCCTGCTCGACAGCCTGAACCGCCACGATCTCGCCGCCTACGGGGGTCGGGAGTTCGACACCCCCAACATCGACCGCCTCGCGGCGCGCTCGGTGCGATTCACAAACCACCACACGGGCTCGCTGCCATGCATCCCGGCGCGCCACGACATCCTCGTGGGTGCGTGGGACTTCCTCTGGAAGCCGTGGGGTTCGATCGAGTTGTGGGAGGAGCCGATTACAACGGCGCTGCGACGCGGGGGTGTGGTGACCCAACTCGTCACCGATCATCCGCACCTTTTCGAGGTGGGTGGCGAGAACTACCACACCGACTTCACTGCGTGGGCCTACGAGCGCGGCCACGAGAGCGACCCGTGGTGCACGCGCCCCGATCCCTCGTGGGTGGGTGCCCCCGATTTCGGCCGGGGGCACACCCACTACGACAACTCGCGCGGGTGGTTCCGCGATGAATCGCAGTTCCCCGGTCCGCGCACGATGACCGCCGCCGCGCATTGGCTGGCCACGCACGCCCCGGTGCACCGCGCGGCCGGTGAGCGTTTCATGCTGTTCGTCGATGAGTTCGATCCGCACGAGCCCTTCGACACTCCCGAGCGATGGTCGCGCCGCTACGACGACACCTGGGAGGGGAGCCACCTCATCTGGCCGCCGTACGCGGTGGACGCCCATGCGCGCGGGGTGATCAGCGAGCGCGACGGCGCGCAGATACGCGCCCAGTACGGAGGCAAGGTCTCGATGATCGACCACTGGCTCGGTCGCGTGCTCGATGTGCTCGACGAGCACGACATGTGGGACGACACCGTGGTGATCCTGTGCACCGACCACGGCCATTACCTGGGCGACCGCGACGTGCACGGCAGGGACGTGTGGGGCAAGCCGGGCGTGCCGGTGTACCGCGCGCTCGGCCACATCCCGCTCCTGGTGGCGTGGCCCGGCATCGCGCCACGCACCTGCGGTGCCCTCACCACCTCGACCGACCTGCACGCAACGATCGCCTCGATGTTCGGGGCGTCGGTGGGTCATGTCGCCCACGGACGGTCACTCGAGCCGTTGCTGTCGGGGGCGGTGGATCGGGTGCGCGACTGGTTGCTCACCGGGGTGTGGGGTCGCGAGGTGCAGCTGGTGACCGACCGGTGGCGCTACACGCGCGGTCCGCGCGGCGAGAACGCGCCGCACTCGATGTGGTCGAACCGCTGGAGCACGATGCCGATCACGTCGCGACCCGACGTGCGCATGCCGATGCCCGATGCGCGCGCGGTGCTCGACTACATGCCCGGCAGCACGATCCCTGTGATCAGGCAGCCGTTCCGCGCGGGTGATCTCCTGCCGTTCTGGGCCCGCGCGCGCGAGTACGAGACGATCCTGTTCGACCGGCGGGAGGATCCCGGCGAGGCGGTCGACCGATCGGGTGATCCGGTGGTCGCCGAGGCCGAGGAACTCCTGCGCACCGCTCTCGTGGAGGTGTCCGCACCGAGCGAGCAGTTCGAGCGGCTCGCGTTGTCGTGAGCGGGAGCGCTGGTCAGGCGCTCACCTCGCCCTCGTCCCACGGGCAGTGTCGGCACTCGTTGTCGCAGCAGAAGCCGCGCTCGCGCAGGTAGAGCGCCGTCATCACCATGAGCCCCGATTCGGGATCGACATAGAAATCGTGGCCGGCCGCGCAGGCCCGGGCGTGGGCGGCCTCGACCTTGGAGGAGAAGGGCTCGCGCGCCGCCATGGGGTTCGAATCTAGATCGCGTGCCCCCGGTCGGGACCTGCTGTCAGGCGCCCTTGGTGAGCGCGGCCCAGGTGTCCTTGTCGACGATGCCCGAGCGCCTCAGTCCGGTGTCGCTCTGGAACCGGGCGAGGGCCTTGACGGTGCGCGGGCCGTTGAAGCCGTCGATGTCCACCGAGTAACCCTTGGCCCGCAGTGCGCGCTGCATCTTCTTCACCAGCGCCCCCGAATCGCAGGGTTCGAGCGGAAGCTGCTCGCTCGGTGTCCACGACTCGCACTCGGTGTTGATGGCGGCCTGGATCACCGATTCGTCGAGCGGGCACCCGGTCTCGTCGATCCACCGGAGCGCCGAGTTCTCGGGCCAGATCTTGCAGGCGATGTTTGCGGGCGGAAGGTCGGCATCGGTGGCGATCCCCACGTCGGGGATGTAGCAGCGCCGCCGGTCCGGGGTGAGTGGTGCATCGAGGTAGCACGTCGCCTTCTTCACCCAGGATCCGTTCTCGAGTTTGAACACGCGCGTGTCGTCGCATCCGTCGCTGTCGCAGTTCCAGGTGTCGCGGTCGAAGAGACCGAGCGCCCATGTCTGGGTGCAGCGCAGCATCTTCACCTTGGTCTTGAACTGCTCGCGGAACTGCGTCTCGGGGCACGGCACGAGGTTCTCGTCGGGGGGCAAGGTGGTCGACGTCGTGGTCGGTGCGACTGTGGTGACGGGGGCGGCGGTGGTTGGCTCGGTGGCGGTGGGTGCGCCGACGGTCGTGGCCGTGTCGGCGGCGCCGCCCTGCGAGCAGCCGAGCAGGACCGCGAGCATCAACGGCAGTGTCGACCGGCGGACACGGATGTTGACACGAGAGGTGACCATGACACGACACTAGGTGTCGTGCGGGTGCTCGCTGGTGTGGTCGAGGCGTTCCGGCGTTTATTCTCGCTACCGGTGTCCGACCGGGAACCAGCCCCGCCGTTCAGGAGTCAGAAACAGGGAATGAAACCGCGCCTCGCCACAGCCTGAACCACCAGAGCAAGGGGTGCGGTGACCTCATTCCTCGTCACCGGCCCGCCGACGAGAGTCTCTCGCGCGGGACGACAGCAAACTCGTCCGGGTCAATGGCTGAAGGCCCCGACAGCTCCAACAATCGCCCCGAAGGCGGCTTCGGAGTCCACCTCCCACTGCACGGTGCAGTTGGGTGGGGACTTGTGCCGGTGCCTCCGCGTGTCGATCAGGGTCATTCCGGTGGTGAAGTCCCCCGAGGTCTCGACCACCACGTGGTGGTCACGGGTGACGAACAGGTGCGGGTGCGTCAGCGCCATGACCGCGCACGCATCGTGGAGCACTCCGCCCGTCAGGTTCTCGTGCCGGGGGACATAGGTGGAGAGGAAGAAGTCGAACAGGTCGGCGACGATCGCGGCGAGTTGACCGGGCACCTCCCTCACGCGGGCGATGCGCTCCGGCGTCGCCTGCAACTGGTGCGTCACGTCGAGGCCGCTCATGATGAGCCGCCCGCCATACCCGAACACGATTGCTGCAGCTTCTGGGTCCGCCCACACGTTGAACTCCGCCGCTGGGGTGCGGTTTCCGTGCGTGCCGCCACCCATCAGAGAGATCCCCGCGATGCGCCCCGCGAGGTCGGGGGCCGCCCGCAGGGCCAGTGCGATGTTGGTGAGCGGCCCGATCGGCACGAGCCACAGCCCCTCCTCGGTGCGGCAGGTGTCGATGATGTACCCGACGGCATCCCTTGAGTCCTCTGGCCGGGACGGCTCGGGCAGGACCGCACCGTCGAGCCCGCTCTCGCCGTGGACCTCGGGTGCGTGGCGCGGTGGTGCGACGAGCGGTCGCTCCGCCCCTCGGTGCAGTGGAGCGGAGGACCCGATGAGATCCAGCATGATGCGGGCATTGCGGGTGGTGTGCGTGACGGGTGCGTTTCCCGCGACGGTGGTGACACCCACGAGGTCTGCGAAGCAACCCGCAACCACGAGGGCGATCGCGTCGTCGTGCCCGGGGTCGCAGTCGATGATCATCCGCACTTTTCCGGCCACGGGGCGATGGTAGTGCGGGTGTGCAAGAGTGACGCCGTGGCCGGGAGCACGCGACGGATGTTCGACATCGTCGTGGTGGGCAGTGCCAATCTTGACCTGGTGGCCGGCGTGCGGGACCTGCCGCGGCACGGCCAGACGGTCTCTGCCGACTCCTATGCAGAGCACGCGGGAGGAAAGGGGCTCAATCAGGCTGTCGCGTGCGCCCGCATGGGCGCGCGGGTGGCGTTCGTGGGCTGTGTCGGTGACGACGCAGCCGGGCGGATGCTGCGCGCGTTGCTCGCCGACGAGGGCATCGACGTCGAGGCACTCGGGACGTCGGTGCTGCCCACGGGCCGTGCATTCATCACAGTGGACTCGTCCGGCGGGAACACCATCGTCGTCGTGCCGGGTGCGAACGCAGATGTCGGGCGTGACCACGACATCGTGCTCCCGCCGTGCCGGCTCGTCCTCGCGCAACTGGAGACACCGACGGCCACGGTCGCCTCTGTGCTCCGCCAGGCACGGCGCGCGGGTGTCCGAACCGTGCTCAACCCTGCACCGGCTGTCGCCCTGCCCGCGGGTCTCGTGGCCGACTGCGACATCGTCGTGCCGAACGAGACGGAGGCCGAAGCCCTCGGCGGAGCCGATGAGCTCCTCCGTGCGGGTGCCACCGCGGTGGTCGTCACGCTCGGTGAGCGCGGGGCTCTCGTGGTGACCGTGGGGTCGACACACGCTGTCGACCCGCATCGTGTGGCCCCCGTCGACACGGTTGGTGCGGGGGATGCGTTCGTCGGCGCGATGTGTGCCGAGCTCATGCGCGGTGCACCGCTCATTGATGCCTGCCGCACGGGTGCGGTTGCCGGAGCGCTCGCGACCACGGTCCATGGAGCCGTGCCGAGCCTGCCCACACGGGACGCGGTCCTCTCCACAACGTGACCACCTGCCGGTGGATGCACCGGCAGGATTGGGTCAGGTGCCTTGTGCATCGGGGTTGCCCCGCGCCCGGGTCAGCCCAGTTCTGCGTCTTGCTCACTCGGTGACGCCGCGGCTCTTCGTGCCGCCCGCTGAGCTCGGCATCCTCGATTCCTTCGGACGGTCCGCGGTGCTGTGGCCGGACACACGTGTGAAGCGTTGGGGCGGTGCCGCACTGTGGGTGGTCGTTGTCCACTTTCTGGCGGGTGCGGTCAATCCGTTCTGATCGTTCCGTTATCTTGAGTTGGAGGGACGGGAACCAAATCCGTCGTGTGGGGGTCAAAAGCAGGGTATGAAATCGAGAGTTGCGACCGTCCTAATCACCCTGTCGACCATGGTGGCGGCATCCTGCGGAACGGGAGCAGGGAAGGGTGACGGCGAGTCACGCAATGCGGTGATCGCCTCTGACTGGACGAAAGAGCTGCCGCAGGCCGACCTCGGCCAATACAAGGGGTTTAAGCGGGTCGTGGTGGCATCTGACGGGTCGGTGTACGCGGCAATGGACACCACCACCGCCTACAAGGGCGCAGTCATCGGGCTCACGGACATTGTTCTGACGAAGTTCGACACCGCCGGTACGGAGATCTGGTCCCGGCGTTTCGGCACGCCGAAGGACGACACGGTGGACGGTCTCGTCATCGGTGAGGCCGGCGTTGTCTGGGTGGGGGGCACCACTCCGGACGAACCTGCTGTCACCCCCGGCGACCATGATGTCTGGGTCAGGGGGTTTGACCCGGCAGGAAACGAGGTTGCCTCGTCGACGAGCAGATCCGCGAAGAACCAAACGCTCGTTGGCATCGACTGGGATGATGAGTCCTCGTCCCTTCTCGTCGGTGTCAACGACATTGCCGCCGGCGCGTCGGTGCAGGGTTTCACCGCCTCGACGGGCTGGCGCCAGTTGATGAGTCTCGGCGCCGTCACTCTTCGGTCGATGAAGTCGGATGACGCGGGATCCGTGGTGGTGGCGACGTCGGTTTTCCAGTTGTCGCGAATTGAGCCCTTGGCAACCGCGGAGAACGTGACGTCGACCGTCTCGCGGTACACACTTGCGGGCGCCCTGAGGTGGCGGACGGTCATGAACATCCCGACACCGTCGACGCTGTCTGACCCGCTTACTGCCGGTCTCGGCGACGACATTGTCCGTGATCTCTCCATCGCTCCTGACGGTTCGGTGTATGTGCTCGGGGAGGTTGCTCCACCCGTGTCGACCGTGTTCGAGATGGGTTTCCTCGTGAGGATCAACCCGGTCGACGGGTCGATCGTGTGGCTGCGGAAACTGAAGCCTCTCGACGGCGACCCAGGTAGGGAGATGAGGAACTACTTCGCTACGGTGGATGTGACCGACATCGGTGACGTCTGGGTCACAGGAACGAGCAATAAAGGGTTCGACGTCGACTATCTCTCTGAGTACGCGGGCATCTTCGTCTTCAAGTTCAGTGCGAGCGGCGGCCAGACGGCGCTCTTCCACCGCCACTCCGGAGTTCGGCCTCACAAGGTCTTTGATGCGGATGTCGCACCCGACAACGGACTGGTGCTTGCCACGCTCATCGGCAGCGGGCCAGGCAGTACGGGCGGGACGCTTCTCCAGCGGTATCTCGACCGACCGGCCGAGCCCGTGGTCGACGGTGCCGCCGTGGTCGACCAGTTCGGGACACCGGGTCCGGACCGCGGACAGGCGGTTGCGTTGGCCCCAAACGGTGGCTACTACGCGGCCGTCGAACTGGCAAACGACGCGAATCCGACTGCGGCAATCACGCGGGAGATGAGGCTCATGGCACGGGGGACGGGCGCGGACTGGGAGACAGTGGTCGGTCCACCGTGCCCGGGCTGTGCGGCACCGACTGCCATCACCGACATCGTGCCGTCATCCGATGGTTCGGTCGTGGTGCTCGGGAACGTCCCCGTCAACGGTGCGGACAACGACCTGTTCATCGCCAGGTACGAGGACGGGGGCAGCCGAGCATGGGTGCTCATCGAGACCGTCAACGGGAACCAGGGTGCGGGTCGGCTCTCGCTCGACGATGCGGGGAACATCATCGTGACCGCGCTCTCGAACACCTCGGTGCGCACCGGGGACCCCACCTCGTCGAACCTGGTTGCTCTCGTATACGACTGGACAGGCAAGAGACTCCATGTCAACCAGTGGGGTGACGCGCCCGGCGGTGACGTCTCACGGGCGATCCCCGGATCCGATGGAACCTACGTTGTCGCGTCGACGTCATTGGTCGGGGACGGAAGTCGCGGACGCGTGAGGATCGATCGGTTCACCTACGAGGGCATCCCCGTGACACGTGGATCACAGGACGCCACGGAGGTGTACCCCGGACCGGTGCTTCTCACGCGACTCAACGGCGGTAAGTACACGGTGGCGACCACCACCCCCGTGGTGGCCGGACGCCTAAGGCCCAGACCCCATATCCGGGTGAATGTGTGGTCATCCGATCTCTCGTCTCACACCGGGTCGACGCTGGCGCCCGTGCAGCAACTGCACCGCGACTGCATCTCCGATCTCGCGTCACTGCCTGACGACCAGGCGGTCCTGGTGGGTACCTCACCGTGCACCATCGTGCCGGCGGATATCACCCGCAACAGCGGGTTCATCATGCGGCTCAACTCGTTGGGAACAGTCGTCGACGTGCGCAGGAGCGGTGTGCCGCTCTACGACACCTACACGGCTGTCGCTGCTGACTCATCTGGGAACTACGTGGTGACCGGCGCCATGACCACTCTCGTGCTTGACTCCGCACCCGGCACCGGCGATGTGATCGTGCGGTACTACGCAGGGCCGAAGAAGGCCGTGGCCCCGGCGACGACCGTTGCCCCGGCGACTTCTTTGGCCCCGGCGACGACCGTTGCCCCGGTCACGACCAGCCAACCCGAGTCGACGGCAACGGACCCAGCGGTCGGTGGATCGACCACGAACGTGAGCAGTCCCGCATCGACGGTTGCAGTGAGCACGGGTTCGACGACGGTGATGACGGTCCCAAAGCAGCTCGACGAGACTGCGACCAAACTGGCGAATGAATCCGGTGAGTTCTCGGCAAACGTGGGCGGTGTGACGGTCACCGGCAGGGTGGAGACAGGCGGAAAGGTCGTGGTCACCAGGCCCGAGTCGGTTCCCGCCGCGAAGCCGTTCGTGACGTCGCTCACCCCGGGGAGCCGGTCCGTGCGGGTGGGCTGGAGTGCGGTGCCAGGTGCGATCTCGTATGTAGTCGTCGCAAGCGGGGGCAAGCTCCAGTCGTGCCGGACCGATGCCACCGAATGCACCGTGTCAGGTCTGGTTCCCGGGTACCCGTACCAGTTCGTCGTGTCGGCATCAGCAGACACCACAGTCAAGTCCGATGCCTCGTTGCCGGTCAAGCCGGTGTTCGCGATGAAGCGGAACGCCACGGTGAACGCCAACAGGGTTCTCCCGGTGCCGACAGACCGCAAGGCGAAGGTGACATGGAAGGCCAAGGGCACGTGCAAGGTGAACTCCTCCGGTGCCATCACAACCACCAAGAAGAGGGGCAGGTGCACAGTCACCAGGTCCACCTCGCGGACGAAGTCGAGCGCGGCAACCAGGCTGACCTTCACCGTGGTGGTGCGCTAGGGTGGGGGACGCCCCGACGCAGATATTGCAGCACGCGGGATCACGTCACCCGGTGGTGGCATCACGTGGGCGCGCACGCACCACGACGCACCGCACGGACGGATCCCGGTCGAATGGCATCGCGACGACGGCGGAGTTCTCGCATCGGTGCTACCCGAGGGAACAACCGGCGAGATCGTGCTCCCCGACGGTGGGTCGTTCGAGGTCGGCCCCGGAACCCACACGCATTCCCGGTCATCACTGACCTGGGACGGGTTCCTCCTGGCGTCGCCGCAGACGAGCCGGCAGGAAGAGTGCGCCCAGGATCGCCAACGCGATCGGGATTCCGATCAACCACACATTCACGGATCCGTCTTCATCGCCGTAGTCGACGTCCTTCAGGGCCTGTCGAGCCGACCCTGCGGTGGTCTCATCCTCGAGGATGAGACCGACAGCGACGGTCACCTTCTTGCCGCGGGTGTCGGTACCGACGAGAACAACCGTGTGCTCACCTGCCGGTGTGTCCTTCTGCAACGTGAACTGCGAGACCACGGCACCGTCGGAGCCGGTCTGGGCCCTGCCCACGGCAACCGGATCAGAGAACATCCACACCCCCACCGGGGACTCCGAGGCGAACCCTTTGACACCCATGCCGACTTGTCCGTCTGGGCTTGCCCGCAACCGACCCGACGAATCGACGTCGGTTGGCTGTCCGTCGGCGGTGCGCATTCCGAGCTTGACCGTCGAGTCCATGACACGGACCACATACTCAGTCGCGGTCCGTTCAATGGAGGCTTCGACCTCCTCATCGTCGACCAGCATCGTGACGCCCTCGGCACCAATTCGGGGAGCGCGCGCCGGTGGAGTGGCCACGTTCTTGTCGGCAATGGCATCGATCTCGTCGGGGTCGAGAGTCGCCGGACCGGCCGAGATGGTGCTCGATGTGGTGCTGGTCGAGGTGGTTTGTTGCGTCGCCGTGGACGGACCCGCGGGGGTCACGGGAGTCGTCACGGCGACCCCTGTCAGTTGACCAACTGTCGTTGTCGCTGTCGGGGTCGAGCCGGAACCCGATGATGCAAGTGTTGTCGTCGTCGATGCGGGGGGTCGGGTGTCGTAGGCGAGGGAAAGATTCACCGCGGCGGTGTTCTGGTTGCTCGCCGCATCGGTGAACCTGTTGGCCGCGACACCGATTGTTGCCGAACCAGAATCAGACGCTGGTGGGGTCCAGGTGGCGGTGTAGGTGGCGCCCGACCCGGCGAATGCACTCAGTTCTCCCGCCGACACGGTGACATCGCCGACAACGAAGTTCGTCGATGCCTCCGACAACGTGAAAGTGAGGGTGAGGGTCTGGCCACCACCCACCGTGCCGGACCCCGACCGGGTGATCTCGACGGATGGACGATCGGCATTCCAGGGAATCGACAACGCGGTGCTGGCGGTGTTCTGGTTGCTCGCCGCATCGGTGAACCTGTTGGCCGCGACACTGATCGAGGCGGTCCCTGATCCCGACGCTGGTGGGGTCCAGGTGGCGGTGTAGGTGGCGCCCGACCCGGCGAATGCACTCAGTTCTCCCGCCGACACGGTGACATCGCCGACAACGAAGTTCGTCGATGCCTCCGACAACGTGAAAGTGAGGGTGAGGGTCTGGCCACCACCCACCGTGCCGGACCCCGACCGGGCGAGGGTGACAGTGGGATTCTCGGCGATGATCGTCACCGAATTCACCGACGCAGACGAGAGGTTCCCGCCTGCATCGACGACATACAGCTTGTACGTGCCACTGATCAGTCCCGTCGCAGGGATCGATGTGGGGGTGTTCGACGCGCTGATGGTGGCCGAGTTCCACAGATTCCCCGCCGCACCGGTGATGCTCGC
>VGAK01000019.1 GCA_016870775.1 Actinomycetota bacterium | reverse complement strand
GCCTCCATGGCCCCCTCGCCCTTGCCCATGAGGCCCGCAACCGCGTAGGAGAACTGGCGGGAGGCCTCGGTGAGCACGGCCATGCGGCCGAGCTTGACGCGAGTGAGTTCGTAGTCGCTGATCGGCTTGCCGAACACGACGCGGTTCTGCGCGTAGTCGAGCGCCGCCTCGTACGCGGCCTGCATCACGCCCACGGCGCGCGCAGCCGTCTGCAGGCGACCGTTCTCGAAGCCCGCCATCTGGAGATAGAAGCCCTGACCGAGCCCGTCGCGCCCACCGATGAGATTGGACTCGGGCACGAACCAGTTCTCGATCGCAATCTCGTAGGAGTGCATGCCGCGGTAGCCGATCGTGTCGATCGGGCGTCCCTCCATGCGGCCACCACCGTCCTGGGTGAAGACGAAGCCGTGGGCGTCACCGACGGGCTTGGGCACGATGAAGAGCGAGAGGCCGCGGTGGGCTTTGCTGCGATCGGGATCGGTGCGTGCCAGCAGCATCAGAACGTTCGCCCTCGCACCGAAGGTGCACCATGTCTTGACGCCGTTGATGACCCAGCCGAGTTCTCCGTTCGGGTCGGTGCCCTCGACGGCGGTCGTCTTCAGCCCCGCCACGTCGGATCCGTAGTCGGGTTCGGTGACCGCTACGGCAGACAACACCTCGGCACTGGCCAACTTCGGCAGCCACTCGTGCTTCTGCTCCTCGGTGCCGCCCTTGACGAGTGCTCGCGTGAGGATCTCGGGGCGCGTGATGAGCGAGCCTCCGATCCCGAGCGACGCGCGTGAGAGCTCCTCGGTGGCGATGACCGATGCCATGTACTCGCTCTCGCCACCCTCGCTGAATCCCTCGTACTCCACCGGGATCGACAGACCGAACGCACCGATCTCTGCGAGTCCCGAGATGATGTCCTCGGGGACGTCACCGTTGTGTCGGTGCACGTGCTCGGCGCGCGGTGCGACCACCTTGGTGGCGAAGGATCGGAACGTGTCCTGCACCATCTCGAACTCGTCGGCGAGATGGCGCGGTCCGGCGACATCGGCGAGGGAGGCGAGGAACGAGGGGTCGCGGTACGTCGTGACGAACTCGTGGACCGTCGACAGTTGCGATGGGTCGATGCCCCACAGGGTCTCGCGCCCGACGAGTCGCGAGACGAAATCGTGGACCATGTCGGCGGTGAAGGCGCACGCGATGTTGCCCTCGACCGTTCCCTTGGCGCCATAATCGAGCAGCGACCGGGCGGTCTCCACGGCGGCCGCGACATGGGCGATGTCGTAGGCCAACGTCTGATTCGAGTCGGGCCCACCCTTGGCAACGAGCGAGGAGATCGCCGTGTCGACCATTCCCCGCGCGGTGGAGATGACGGTGGCGGCTGTCTGGAGATCGGGCGCGGCGCTCATGGGAACGAACGCTACAACGGGACATTCCCCCGATCCCATGCCGTGAAACGTGGTGTGACGAAGGACTTCCACGGGGGACTGCTGTGGGGTCGGGGTCACCTGCAACGGTGCGAATCTGGACAAGAGTGGAGGTCGTGGCACGAGCCGAGGACGCCGAGGGAGCCGACGCACGGGCCGCCGGGGATGCGGGGGCCGAACCGGTGCGTCGTCTCCCGCGGATCCCGCGGGCCGTCTTCGTGATCGTGACCGCGGCGGTCGTCTACTTCTTCGTCGTTCCGTTGGTGCCGGGCTTCCGCGGGGCGGTGTCGGAACTCAATCCGATCGATCCGCGTCTCGTGGCCGCGGGTTTCGGTCTCCAGGTCATGTCCCTGCTGTGCTACTCGCTGCTGACCCGGGCGGCCCTCGTGGAGCACGGCGACGAGATCGGACTCCTCAAGTTGTTCCGCATCCAGATGAGCACCAAGGCCCTCGGCAACATCGTCCCCGGCGGCAGTGCGGCGAGCACCGCGCTCGGGTACCGGTTGTTGACGATGTGCGCCATCCCGAAACCCGATGCGGCGTTCGCGCTCGCCACGGCCGGCATCGGGTCCGCGGTGGTGCTCAACTTCATCCTCTGGTTCGGGCTCATCGTGTCGATCCCCGTGCGCGGGGTGAATCCCATCTATGGAACCGCGGCGATCGTGGGTGTGCTGCTGATGGCCTTCGCCGCGTTCCTCATCTTCGGGCTCATCGACGGCCAGGGCCGCTCCGAGCGCGTCGTGCGGTCGATCGCGCGACGGCTCCGCTTCGACGACGACCATGCAGCCGAGGTCCTCAGTCATCTCGGCGGACGGATCGAGTGGCTCGTCGCGGAGCGCACGCTCCTGCGTCGGGTGGTGCTGTGGGCGACCTTGAACTGGTTGCTCGACATGGTCTCGCTGTGGATCTTCATCCGTGCCTTCGGGGTGAACCTGGATCTTGACGCCCTCGTCGTTGCATACGGCATCGCCAACGTGCTCAGCGTCATCCCCATCACTCCCGGTGGGCTCGGCATCGTCGAGGGCGTCTACATACCGACGCTCGTGGGCTTCGGACTCGCGCAGTCCACGGCGACGATCAGTGTCCTGTCGTACAGGGTCGCCCAGTACTGGATGCCGATCCTCGCCGGATGGCTCTCGTACCTGTCCCTGCGATTCGGCCCGTTCGCGATCGATCGCAAGCACCGTCTCGCGACCCTGACGAAGGTGGCAGGGTCGCAAACGAAACGCAAGCTGACGACCGTGGACTGGGTGGAGCAGTATGCGCCGCGCGACCGCACCGGCCAGTTCCCGATGCCGACGTTCAAGCCGGGAGATCTCGAGTTCTCCGACGACACGGATGGTTCCGAACGCCCGGAGTAGCGTCTGCGCTCATGACAACGCACGAGCGCCCCTTCGGCCGATGCCTCGAGGACTTCACGGTGGGCGACGTCTACCGGCACTGGCCCGGCAAGACCATCACCGAGTACGACGACCACCTCTTCTGCATGATCACGATGAATCATCACCCGCTGCACACGAACGACTGGTTCGCGAGCGAGAGTGTGCAGGGGCGCAACGTGGTCGTGGGCAACCTCGTGTACTCGCTGGTGCTCGGCATGAGCGTGCCCGACGTGAGCGGTGCCGCGATCGCCAACCTCGAGGTCGAGACGCTCCAGCACAAGTTCCCGACCTTCCACGGCGACACGATCCACGCCGAGACGCGCGTTCTCGAGGTGACGGAGAGCAAGTCGAAGAACGACAGGGGGGTCGTCACGGTGGAAACGAAGGGCTTCAACCAGGACGGCAAGGAGGTCTGCTACTTCCGTCGCCGCGTGATGGTGTGGAAGCGCGAGTTCGCCCCGGTGCGCCGTCGTCCCCACGACGGACAGGACGTGTGGGCCGACTGACCAGCGGCACCGACGCGTACCGCGATGCGGTGTCGTCGGCCCTCATCGGGTGGGGGCTTGCCGGGCTGCGCGAGCTCCCGTGGAGGACCACGAGTGACCCGTGGTCCATCCTCGTCAGTGAGGTGATGCTCCAGCAGACCTCGGTCTCCCGCGTCCTCCCCAAGTACGCGGACTTCATCGGGCGCTTCCCCGATCCGGCCGCTCTCGCGGCTGCGCCGCTCGGCGAGGCACTCGAATTGTGGCGGGGATTGGGGTATCCGCGCCGTTGCCGCAACCTGCGCGACGCGGCGACGCTCATCTGCGACAGTCACGGTGGGGTCGTGCCGTCGACCCTCGGGGCACTGCTGGCGCTGCCGGGCGTTGGCGCCTACACGGCCAGGGCCGTGCTCGCATTCGCGCATCGTGCCGATGTCGCAGTCGTCGACACCAACGTGTCGCGCGTGCTGTCACGTCTCGACAACCGATCGATGACGGCGCGCGAGCTGCAGGAGACCGCCGACTCCCTCGTGCCCCGCGGGATGGGCTGGGAGTGGAATCAGATGATCATGGATCTCGGCGCGCGGATCTGCACGGCGCGCGGGCCGATGTGCGGTCGGTGCCCGCTCGCGGGCACGTGCGCATGGAGGGGGCTGGGTGACGATCCTGCTCGGAGTTCGGCCGGAGCGAGCAGACCCCAGGGTCGATTCGAGGGCTCGGACCGTCAGGCGCGGGGCCGCGCGATGCGTGCCGTGTCGGCGGCGGGAGTCCCCCGCCGAGAGGTGGTCGCGGCGATGGGTGTCGAGCCAGAGAGGGCCGAGCGATTGATCGCCGCCCTCGTCGCCGAGGGCTTGATGGTGGAGCGCGGCGACTCGGTCGCAGCCCCCTGAGAGAGCGTCAGCGCGCCGTGAGCCACTCCACGATTCTCCGGTTCACGATCCCCGGTTGTTCCAACTGCAGGAAGTGGCCCGCACCGGGGATGATCTCGACTGTCACCCAGGGCGAGTGCACACGCACCGACTCTGCGATCTCGACTCCGATGCACCCGTCATTGGCTCCGTGCAGGTACAGCACGGGTTGGGTGAGTTCCGTCTGTGACTTCGCCTGGATCGCGTCGTAGCGGGGATCGCGCGGGCCCGCCCCGATCGTGGCGCGGTAGTAGCCGAGGGCGGCCGAGAGGTGCGCCGGATCACGCAGTGATGCCTTGCAGTTCTCGGCATCGACCGCGCCGTCGTACCCGGGGGACCAGTCGCGCCACAACATGTCGATGAAGGCGAGGTCATTGGAGGGCACCACCATGTCGGACAGCGGATGCTGGAAGTAGAACATGTACCAACTGCGCTTGATCTGATCCAGGTTCGACACGAACGCGGCCCCGAAGGCGCTTCCCGGGGGGACGGCCATGCCCACCACTTGGCGCCAGCGGTCCGGTTCGTCGGCCGCCGCACCGTATGCACTCGGTGCACCCCAGTCGTGACCGATGATGACCGCACTGGCGTCTCCACCGAGGATCTCGTGGAGTGCGTTTGCGTCAGCAGAGAGCGCACCCGTCTGGTACATCCCGTCGGGGGCGACCGACGTCGGTGCGTACCCGCGTGTGAACGGTGCGACGGCGCGGAACCCCGCCTCGGCGAGTGCGGGGAGGGTGTGACGCCAGCCGTGGGCCGAGTCGGGGAAACCGTGGAGGCACAGGGCGAGAGAACCGGAACCGCACTCGAGCCACCCGAAATCGATGCCGTTCGCGGTGCCGGAGCCGGTGGTGATCGAAGGAGCCATGTGAGCACCGTACATGGCAGGTTTGCGACGGAAGTCACCGGCCGCGGGCATGGACGGCACCTTGCGTCATTCCTATCGTGAAGAGGTGGGGAATCCGGCAATGCGCATCACGTTCCATGGCGTGCGTGGTTCAACGCCGTGCCATGGCCCCGACACCGCCAAGTACGGTGGCAACACTGCGTGCGTGTCGGTGGAGGTCGACGGCGAGGAACCGATCCTGTGCGATCTGGGCACGGGGTTCCGGTACTTCGGACGCTCGTGGTGGGAGCGCCACGGCAGCACCTTCTGTGGCACCGCACTCGTCACCCATTTGCACTGGGACCACATCATGGGCCTGCCGTTCTTCTCCCCGTTGATCTCGGCGAACTCGCACCTCACGGTCTATGGCCCCCGCCAGGAGGACGGATCGTTCGAGGACGCGGTGCGCCGGGTCGTCCAGCCGCCCACCTTCCCGGTGACACTGGATGAGTTCCCCGGCTCCGTCACACTCCTCGACATCGGGGACGAGTCGATGATGGTGGGGGATGTGCGCGTCCTGTCGCGGTTCGTGCCCCACATCGGTCCGACCCTGGGATTCCGCATCGAGCACGCCGGCCGCAGCGTCGCCTATGTGAGTGACCACCAGCAGCCCGTGGATGGATCATTCTCGGTTCCTCCGAGCGTGCGCGAACTGGCCGAGGGGGTCGATCTGTTGATCCACGACGCGCAGTACACCACACCCGAGTTCGCGCACAAGGCCCACTGGGGACACAGCACACAGGAATACGCCGTCGCACTCGCCGCATCGTGCGGGGTGGGGAGACTCGCGATGTTCCACCACGACCCGGAACGCACCGACGCCGAGCTCGACTGCGTCGCGTCGTGCGCGGGGTCCACGCTGGAGGTGTTCGCGGCCCGCGAGGGGCTCGTCCTCGAGCTCTAGGGTTCCGCTGTGCCGTTGACCTCGGCACGGAGCCACCGCGGCGTGTTCGGCGGGAACCCCACGAACCAGCCCCGTCGGGCAGGACCCCGTACTGTGTGTCCATGGGTGAGTTCGACTCGACGAAATTCCGTTCCGTGTTGGGTCATGTGCCGACATCGGTGGTCGTGGTGACCGGGCTCGACGCCTCGGGGGCACCGCACGGCGTCACGATCGGGTCGTTCGCGTCGGTCTCGCTCGATCCGCCCCTCGTCGGGTTCTTCCCGGGCGTCACGTCGCGTTCGTGGGCGGCGATCGCGGACTCCGGGCGCTTCGCCGTCAACGTCCTCGGGTCGGGGCAGGACGAGATCTGCTGGCGGTTCGCCAAGGAGGGCGAGGACAGGTTCGCCGGGCTGGAGTGGCGAGCCTCTGCACTGGGCAGTCCGCTGCTCGCGGGATCACTGGCATGGATCGACTGCACCGTCGAGTCGGTTGGTCCAGCGGGAGACCATCACTTCGTCGTCGGGAGGGTCGAGTCGCTCGAGGGTTCGCCCGGGGATGCGATGGTGTTCTTCCGCGGCAAGGTGCTGAGCGTCCACGCCGATTCCTGAGGAGACGGGTCGCGTGTTGGAGGAGAACCTGGCCCGGGTGTGCGCGGCCGCCGTCGGCGCGGTGCTCGCGGTCGCGGGTGCCTCGAAACTCCTCGACATGGAATCGTGGCGACGCGATGCCCGCGCCCAGGCGGTGTGGCCCATCGTCGCGAACGTGCTCCCGTATGTCGAGATCCTGATCGGGGCGACACTCGTGGCCCTCCCACCGAATCCGGCGACGCTCGGGGCTGCGACGGCGTTGTTGCTCGTGTTCACCGTGTTCCTCGTCGTATCGGTCGCCACAGGGAGCACCGTTCCGTGCGCGTGCTTCGGTGCGGTGCGACGTCGGCCACCGGGTTGGCGCGATGTCGCGCGCAACCTCGCGCTGATGTCCCTGCTGGTCGCCGCGGCCACGATCGCCGGCTGAGCCCGACCCCGGTCGTCGGGTCTCAGACCCGTCGAATCAGGAACGACAGGGTCCGCGCCTCTTCGCGCCACTGCTCGTAGCGGCCCGACGGGCCCTGGTGGCCGGCTCCCATCTCGCACTTGAAGATCACGAACGTCCCGGGGGAGAGGTCGCGGATCTTGGCAACCCACTTTGCGGGCTCATGGAAACCGACGCGGGGGTCGTTGAGGCCCGCCGTCACCATGAGATCCGGGTACGGGCCCGCACCGGTGTTGTCGTACGGCGAGTACGAGGCGATGTAGGAGGCGAAGGGTTCGGCGCGCGGGTCGCCCCACTCCTCCCACTCGATCACGGTTTGGGGGAGCGACGGATCGCTCATCGTCGTCACGACGTCGACGAAGGGCACCTCTGCGACCGCGGCCCTGAAGAGGTCCGGGTCGCTCGTGATGCAGGCACCCACGTTGAGGCCGCCCGCACTCCCGCCACGCACTGCCAATCGGGACGGATCGGCCCAGCCCCCCGCGCCGAGGTGGCGGGCACAGGCCATCGTGTCCTCGAAGGTGTTTCTCTTGGCGAGCAACTTGCCGTCGAGGTACCAGTTGCGCCCCATCTCACCGCCACCGCGAGGGTGGGCCAGTGCCCACACCCAGCCCCGGTCGAGCAACGACAGGCGCGCCACCGAGAACCACGGAGGCACCGATGCCTCGTAGGACCCGTACACGTAGACCACCGCGGGTGCGGTCCCGTCGACGGGAGTGTCGCGTCGCCTCACGATGTCGAGGGGCACGCGAACACCGTCATGGGACACGGCCCAAGTTCGCTCGGCGACATAGTCATCGGGCCTGGCGTTGGGCACCTCGGTGCGCTTGATGGTGGTCAACTCACCCGTAGTGGGCGACCAATCGGCCACGGTGTGGGGAACGGTGAGTGACTGGTACGAGATACGGACCCGGTCTGTCTGCCAGTTGGGGTTCGATCCCAGCTCGACCTCGTGCGGTTCGTCGAGCACCGCGATGGTCCGTGTGGTGCCGTCGGTGCCGACGTGCACGAGGGTCTGTTGGGCGGCGGTCCAGCGCTGCATGACGGCGAATCCGTCGAAGCACTCGAACGAGACGATCCGCGATCCCCCCACATGGTCGAGGAAGGGATGCCAACGTCCGGGGTCACCGGGCTCGGCCGTCATCACGCGGAAGTCGAGGGCGTCGAGGTTGGTGAGGATTGCGAAGCGGTCGCCCCAGTGGTCGACCGAGTACTCCACCCCGTCCTGGCGCGGTCGCACGCACCGTGCAGGTTCGCCCGGCGTGCGGGCATCGATCAGCCACCATTCGCTCGTGGTGCGACTGTCGGCTCCGATCAGGATCCAGCGACCGGATCTGCTCGCACCGAGGCCGACGTAGAACCGCTCGTCGGTCTCGGTGCGGACGCAGACGTCCTGTGCGGTCGGGGTGCCTATCTCGTGGCGCCACACTTGCCAGGGGCGCATGGCCTCGTCGGGCACCACGTAGAACAGATGGCGGTCATCGGCCGACCATGCGACACCTGTCGAGATGGTGCCGGGGATCTCGTCGGCGAGGTCCTGCCCGCTGCCGAGGTCGCGCACACGCAGGGTGCACTTCTCGCTGCCGTCGAGATCGGCCGACCATGCGACGAAGCGTCCGTCGTTCGAGACCTCGAGGGCGCCGAGCGCGAAGAAGTCGTGTCCCTCGGCCTCGCGGTTCTCGTCGAGAACGATCGAATCCCCGGCACTGTCGGCCGACGGGCCGCGGGTGTGGATCGGGTACGACAGACCCTTCCGTGTGGCCGATGCGTACCACCATCGGCGGTGCTCCACCGGTGGGGACGCGTCGTCCTCGACGACACGCGAGACGATCTGGTCGTAGATCGCGCCCACGAGTGCGGGGTCCTCGGCGAAGAACTCCTCGGCCCGGGCGTTTTCTGCCGCGAGGTAGGCGAGGGTCTCGGGCCGCGAGGCCTCCCGGAGCCACATCCACGGGTCCTCGACGGGTCCGAACGCGCGCTGCCAGACGTGTGGCTCGCGGGGCGCGGAGGGAACGGGGGTGACGTTCGGCATCGCGACAGACTAAGGGGAAGTCCGGAGCCGGCGGGCTGTACCTTGCTTCATGTGCGCGTGTGGATCGACCAAGACCTCTGCACGGGCGATGGTCTCTGTGTCGACCACTGTCCCGATGTGTTCGTCCAACTCGAGGATGGCATCGCCTATGTGGCCGAGTTGGGCGTCATCCTGAACGACCCGGGCGGGTCGGGTTCGCTCGCCGATGTCCCGGATCGGCACCTGCAGTCGGTGGTGGAAGCAGCCGACGTTTGTCCGGGGGAGTGCATCTTCATCGAGATGGATGCGACTGTTCACGCAGAACAGTTGCCTCTGTTCGCCTGACCGGTTCTCCGTGACCCACCGCGGTCCGCCTGCCGCCGGGCAACCGGGGCGCGCGGGGTCGGGGTTCGCGACCGCGGCCACCACACCGACGGTCCGCCACGAGCCGACAACGAGATAATCTGACGCGGTGGAGTCGTCTCATCGGGGCGTGATCGCTCTTCCCGTGCTCGCAATCGCAGTGTCCGTGTCGTGTGCAGCTGTGGGCACGACGGCCGGGGTGACCACGGCGCCCTCCTCGGCGGCATCGGTCGGTGCGGCCGCGTCGGGTTCCCCCGGTGCCGCATCGAGCCAGGGTGCCAGGCCGACGACGACCACCGTCGCAAAGGGTGGTGCCGCGCCCTCGGTCGCATCCGTCGCCGCCGGCATCAAGGTTGCGCGTGAACGCCCCGCGGGCTACAAGCGCTCGCTCTTCACGCACTGGACCGACGAGGACGGGGACGGATGCGACACGCGCAAGGAGGTGCTGATCGCTGAGTCGTCCACGCGCGCCCAAGTCGATGCCTACGGTTGCGCCGTGATCGCCGGTGACTGGTACTCGCCCTATGACGGTGTGAGCCACACCGACCCATCCGATCTCGACATCGACCACTTCGTGCCATTGAAGGAGGCATGGGACTCGGGTGCGCATTCATGGACGTCCGCTCGGCGGCGTCAGTTCGCCAACGATCTCTCCGACCCGCGCTCGTTGATCGCGGTGACGGCGGGCGAGAACCGGTCCAAGGGCGACAAGGACCCCTCCAACTGGATGCCCGACCGCAGAAACTATTGGTGCACCTACATCGCCAACTGGGTCGCGGTGAAGGCGCGTTGGGGTCTCACGATGGATGAGAGCGAGGCGGGACGCGTCCGCAAAATCGCAGCCGGGTGCCAGTCGACATCGGTCCCGGTCTGGGGCCGGGGATCCGATTCGGGGCCCAAGTCGACAGGGGAAACCACAGCGAGCTCGGTCGCCCCGACCACCACGACTGCCGGCGTGGCACCGGTGACCCAGCCCACGGCCACGTCGCCGTCGGTGACCCAGCCCACGACCACGACGCCGGCGACCGGATCTCTGCCAGAGGGTCGGCCCGGTCGCTTCTGCACCCCCGAGGGGGCGCGTGGCACGTACGCGGGGGACCCTGTCGTGTGTTCCCGGACAAAGGCCGATGGGACTCGGTACACGGACAACCGGGCACGGTGGGTGAGGGACTGAACCTGCCCGCCGGTGCAACCGGGGCTCGCGATAGTCTTGGTTCCCATGTCGAAGAAGACCAAGAAGCGCAAGGCGCGCATGCGCCGCTCGAAGGCCAACCACGGCAAGCGCCCGAACATGGGCCGGGGCTGAGCCCCAGTCTTTGATGACCCGCCTCGTCGCCCTCGAGGTTGGGGGCGACACGGAACCGTGGAAGGCCATCGGGCTCCCGGTGGGTGAAACGTCGATAGGTCATCTCGTCACCACTCCCTGCTCGCGTATCGCCGATGTCGAGGTGAGGTTCGTAGGTGGTGAACCCGGATTGCAGGGCTGGGTGTTCGCGAGTCCCGCTCACGGGGGCGGTCCCCTCGTGGTGGATGTCGCCGGGATCAGAACCACCATCGTCGGCGCTGGTCCGGAGGCCGCCCCGGATGGGACCGCGACATCGCCGATTGCTGGCGCCGTGGCAGTCGGCCTCGATCATGTCGTGGTGCACACATCGGATCCCGAGGGTTTTCGTGACGCAGTGGCGAGAGTGCTCGGCCTCGAGTTGCGACGCGTGCGTCCGGTGGGCAACGGGTGGGAACAATGGTTCTACAAGCCGGACAACACGGTCATCGAAGTGGTGACGTCGACGGAGGTGCCCGCAGGTCCGGCCACCCTGTGGGGAATGGTCGCGAGCGTCGATGACCTCGATGGGGTCGCAACGCGGCTCGGCGAGGGGGTGGTGTCGGCCCCGAAGGCCGCGGTTCAGCCGGGACGATCCATCTCCACCGTGCGTCAGTCAGTCGGTCTCGGTGTCGCGTTCGCGCTCATGACCCCGCACCAGCGCTGAGTCCGCTCACCAGTCGTCGCCGTCAGCCTCGTCGCCGTCGAGCGTGTGCAGGTGGCGCACACCCTCCTCGCAGGTTTGGTTCAGCGGACACCACCGGCAGTGAAAGCCCGGCCGAACCTCGGCATCCCGCGTGCCAGCGATCAACTCGGCCATCGCACGGGCCCCCTGGCCGGTGCGGCGCACCGCAGCCTGCAGAATCCCCTCGGTGACCTCCTCGTGGTCGAGGCGGGCACGCTCCAGTGAATAGGTGCCCAATCGCCGCGGGGCCTGGCGGCTCCTCAATGTCTCGATGAGTGCGTAGTAGCGGAGGTCGTCGCGATGCTGCGCCCCGATCCATCCCGACTTGAGGTCGATGATCACCCGCCGACCAGGGAGGCCGAGCACGAGGTCCATTCGCGCGGTGAAGATCACCGCCCCCGAGAAGAGGGAGTACTTCGCGGTGTACTCCACCATCGGCCGCCACTGCGGCTTGATGGGGGGGAAGCAGTCCCCGAAATTGGTGACCAGTTGTGCGACCTGGCCCCGTAGCTCGGCCATGTCGTGGTCGGGCAGGGTCTCGAGGAAGGTGGAGGCTGATTCGCGGGGATTCTCGATGATGCTCGTGATCGCGGCCTCGACAAGATCGGCGGGAACGGGTTCGCCCGGCCAGTTGATCATCAGTTCGATGGCCTTGTGGGCCACCGTGCCGCGCACCGTCGGAACCGACCACGCGAACTTTTGCGACCGCTCTGCGACGAACCGCTTCTCGCAGCCGTGCACGGTGCCGAGATGGTGCTTCGTGACCCTGAGTGGATCTTCGGGCGTGAACAGTCCATCGATCGGTGCGAGTTCGTCGGCCAGCATCGTCTCGACCCCAGCCATGATCTCGGGTGGGAGCGGTTCCCATCCGGCAGGCACGCCGAGCGAGTCGATGATCTCGAGCTGCAGTGGATTCAGTTCCTCGGTCACATTGGACTCCGCATGTCGGGGGTCACATTAGAGAAGGGGTGCGACGGGGGACCGATCAGCGGTGACACACCCTCCTGCGACGATGTCGCAATGGCAGCGGGCACCGAGACGGCACATGGCGCATATGTCCAGGGGCGCTCACAGGGCGCTTCCGGCGTGGATGCCGGAAGCGAGGTCAGAGACGGCGTCATGCCCACCACGCTCTTCACCGAGGCGGCACGGGTTCTTGCCCAGCATGTCGCCGGCATGGATCTGATGGTCCCGGGCTTTCGCAGTCCGCCCCGTGCCGTCGGGGTCAACCGCACCCTCAGGCGCGCGCCGGCCGGACTCGGAGGTGTCATCGCCGTGCGGCTCGCCGACCGCCCCTTCACCGCGGTCATCGGGGACATGATCGAGGGCGTCGTCGTGCTCAACCGGCTCGACGTCGCTGAAGCCGACAGGACCCGCACTCACTTGTGGCGCCTCATGCTCGCCTTCACCATCGAGGCGATGCCGAGCCGCCGCAGAGACGCACCGAATCGGCGCGTAGCCTGAGCCACTCCGCGCCCGGGTGGCGGAATTGGCAGACGCAGGGGGCTTAAACCCCCCAGCCGCGCAAGTGGCGTGTGGGTTCGACCCCCACCCCGGGCACGTTCTGATGTGGGTCATGTTCAGTCGAGGGTGACGACGAGATCCTCCCTGTTCCCGGAGGGTCGGAGTCACACGAGAGCGCCGGGTCGTCCCAGAAGTTGGCGCGGTACCGTGGCGAAGGTGCGCATTGTCGAGGCAACACTTGCTCGGGTTCCGCTGGCCCTGGTCGGTCCTTTGCACACGTCGTCGGGAACTCACTCGGCGCGCTCTGCGACCTTGATCGCGGTTGTCCTCGACGATGGATCGGTCGGCTGGGGAGAGAACGTCTCTCCGGAGGAGGATTTCTACACCGGTGAGACATCATCGACGTCGGTGAGGGCGATGCGCGGCGATCTGCTGGGAGGCATCGTCGACCGGGAATTCGGCGCGCCGTCTGAACTTGATGCCTCGTGGTGGGGCACCACGGAGTTCCCGATGGCGAGGTGCGCCGTCGAGTCGGCCGTGTGGGATGCGTGGTGCCGCGGTCGCGGGATCGCGCTCGCCACCGCGCTCGGTGGCTCACCGGGCGATGTGGCGGTCGGCGCTGTCGTGGGTCTTCATCCCTCGGCCGCTGACACGGTCACCGAGGCACTTGCCAGAGTGGCCGAGGGGTACCGGCACCTGAAATTGAAGATCGCTCGCGGTCGTGACCGCGAGGTCGTCGCAGCGGTCCGGGATGCGGTCGGGCCCGGTGCCTCGTTGTCCGTCGATGCGAACGGTGCCTACTCGGCCGACGACGTCGGCCTCCTCGCCGGCCTCGCCGAGGTCGGCGTCGACCTCGTCGAGCAACCCTTTGCACCCGGTGACCTCGCGGCTTCGGGTCAGTTGAGCGCGACGAGATCGGTGAAGGTCGGTCTCGATGAGTCGATCATGACGATGTGCGACCTGGATCTCGCACTCACCGCGGGAGCGGTCGATGCGGTGAATGTGAAGCCCTCGCGACTCGGGGGGCTCGGCGCCGCCGTCGGCATTCTCGAGCGGTGTCGTGCCGAGGGGCTCGACGCATGGATCGGCGGAATGCTCGAGTCCGGGGTCGGCCGGGCCGCCGCCCTCGCGCTCGCCACCCACCCGGCGTGCACGCTCGCCCCCGATCTCTCGGCATCGGCCAGGTACTTCGAGCACGACGTGACCGAGCCGTTCGTTCTGGCAGATGGGAGACTCCGGGTGCCCGCCACCGCGGGAATCGGGAGGGAGCCGCTGTCCGAGATGATCACCGGGGCGGCAATGGAGGCACTCCCGTGAGCGGGGGTCGTGACACGATGGACACCATGGCCCACCTCGACACTGACGCGATGCTCGGCGACCTCGCTCCTCTGGTGGACACCGAGTCGCCGTCGGGCGATGTCGCGAGACTCGAGATCCACGCGAAACTCCTGGCCTCGGTCATCGAGGCACGCCTCGGGTCTCGTCCACGACTGGTCGCCTCCCCGGTCGGCCCGCACGTCCACTGGAGCGGCGGCGGGGATCCGCGCGTGCTGATCCTTGGTCACTATGACACGGTCCATCCGGCGGGAACGACCGCGACGAGGCCGTTCGCCGTGCGCGACGGCATCGCGACCGGGCCGGGGGTGTTCGACATGAAGGCGGGCATCGTGCAGGCGATCCACGCGGTCGCCTCGCTGGCCGACACCTCCCGTGTGGAGATTCTCCTCACCGCCGATGAGGAGACGGGATCCAGGGCCTCGCGTGCGCTGCTCGAGGAGCGTGCGCGAGCCTGTGGTGCGGTGCTCGTGCTCGAACCGAGCGCCGAGGGCGGGGCCCTCAAGATCGGTCGCAAGGGCACGGGGACCTTCACCGTGTCGCTGCACGGCCGCGCCTCGCACGCCGGACTCGAGCCGGAGAAGGGCATCAACGCACTCACCGAACTTGCCGCTCTCATCCCGGTGATCGCCGGTTTTGCCCGACCGGGAGCCGGAACGACAGTCACGCCGACACTGGCCACCGCGGGCACCGCCGACAACGTCGTGCCCGCGCTCGCCACCTGCGCGGTGGACGTGCGCGTCACCGATGCCGCCGAGAAGGAGCGGATCGAGACGGCGTTCGCCTCGCTCGCACCGACCCATCCCGAGGCACGGATCGAGATCGCCGGCGGCATCGGGCGCCCGCCGATGCACGAGTCGGCGGCGGAACGTCTGATGCCGCTCGCCCGCTCGGTCGCCGAATCACTCGGGTTCGGTGTCGACGGGGTCGTGGTGGGTGGTGGATCCGACGGCAACTTCACCTCGGCGATCGGTATCGAGACACTGGACGGGCTCGGTGCCGTCGGTGGCGGGGCTCACGCCGAGACCGAGCACGTCGTGGTGTCCACGCTCGTTCCGCGCGCGGCGCTCATCGCGGGGATCTGTCAGGAGTTGTCGTCGATGGCGAGGAGACCGCCGCTCGGGAGTGTCCCCGCGGAGCGGTAGACCTCGAGCTTGGCGCGTGAGTCGTCGATGTCGAGGTTGCGCATGGTGAGTTGGCCGATCCTGTCGAGTGGACCGAACGCTGCGCCATCGACCCTCTCCATGCTGAGGCGCTCGGGCGCGTAGGTGAGGTTCGGGCCGGTGGTGTCGAGGATCGTCCAGTCGTCGCCCCGACGGAGGCGCACGGTGACTTCGCCGGTGACCGCGGTGCCGACCCAACGCATCAGTGGCTCGCGCAGCATCAGCGATTGCGGGTCGAACCAGCGGCCCTCGTAGAGGAGCCGGCCGAGACGGCGGCCCATCGTCCGGTAGTTGTCGATCGTGGACTCGTTGTGGATCGCGGTCACGAGCCGCTCGTAGGCGATGTGCAGGAGCGCGAGCCCCGGTGCCTCGTAGATGCCCCGCGACTTCGCCTCGATGATCCGGTTCTCGATCTGATCGCTCATCCCGAGTCCGTGTCGCCCGCCGATCGCGTTCGCCGCCGTCACCAGGTCGACGGTGGTGGCATATTCACGACCATCGACCGCGACCGGGAAGCCCTCGTGGAACCTGATCGAGACGGTCTCGGCGGCCACGGCGACATCGTCGCGCCAGTGGGCCACGCCCATCAGCGGCTCCACGATGTCCATTCCGTTGGCGAGCTCCTCGAGCAGTTTCGCCTCGTGGGTGGCACCCCAGATGTTGGCGTCGGTGGAGTAGGCCCTCTCACTCGGGGCGCGATACGGCAGGTGCCTCTCGGTGAGGAATTCACTCATCTCGGCTCTGCCGCCGAGCTCGGCGACGAAGTCGGGATCGAGCCACGGCTTGTAGATCCTCAACGACGGATTCGCCATCAACCCGTACCGGTAGAAGCGCTCGATGTCGTTGCCCTTGTAGGTGCTGCCGTCCCCCCAGATGTCGACGCCGTCGTCCTGCATCGCGCGCACCAGCAGAGTCCCCGTCACGGCACGGCCCAGCGGTGTGGTGTTGAAATAGGTCTTGCCCGCGGTGGAGATGTGGAACGCGCCGCACTGGAGCGCGATCAGTCCCTCGTGGACGAGTTCGTCACGGCAATCCACGAGCCGGGCGATATCGGCGCCGTATTCGCGCGCCCGGCCCGGCACGCCGGGCAGATCGGGTTCGTCGGGTTGGCCCAGGTCGGCGGTGTAGCAGCAGGGGATCGCACCCTTCTCGCGCATCCAGGCGACCGCCGCCGATGTGTCGAGACCGCCGGAGAACGCGATGCCGACGCGCTCTCCGACCGGGAGGGATGTGAGGACCTTGGACACGGAGATCAACGGTACTGGCGCAGACCGACCCACACCGCGACGTTTCCGATCAGCGATGCCACCGCGACCGCGGCGCACGCGGCCGCGACCACGGGAGTCGATCCGACATCGGCGAGCGCGCTCGCGCCGAGTCCGAGTGAACACGAGATGCCCACCAGCCCGGCGCGCGGGTGGCGCCGCGCGACGGCGAGCACCGGCACGACCACCAGGCCGATCGGGACCGCGAGCCACCACCGCGGGGAGGGATCCGGCGGGGGACCGAGCCACCACACGGCCCGGCCGATGGTCCTGCTCGAGACGGCGACGGCGGCGGTCGCGGCAAAGACGAGCACCCAGTTCACGTAGGCGACGGTGCGCCATCCGTCGCCGGGTCGACCCGGGCCCGAGATGGGAGCCGGCGCCAGGAGCGCTGGAGGGCCGGGCTGTGTCGGGTCGGACCGGGAGCCGGCTCCAGGCTCGGTCTCGTCGACCGCGGAGAAATCGAACGTCACGCCGGACACGGTACCGATGTGCGCGAATCACCCCACTTGGGCCACCGTTAGCCTTGGCGCGGCATGGACACGAGCTCGTTCCGCAAACTGAGCGTGTTCTTCCCGATGTGGAACGAGGAGGACTACATCGTTCGTGCCGTGGAGGCGGCGCGCGAGGAGTGCGACGACCTCATGGCGGGCGGGGAGATAGCCGACTACGAGGTGATCATCGTCGACGACGCCTCCACCGACTCGACCCCCGACATCGCCGCCCGTCTGGCGGCCTCCGATCCGCGGGTCCGGGTCGTGACCCACCCCGTCAACCGGAAGCTTGGCGGCTCCATGCGGTCCGGGTTCGCCGCCGCGACGGGCGACCTGGTGCTCTACACCGACGCCGATCTCCCCTTCGACATGCACGACGTGCACAAGGCCATCCGTTTGTTGCGGTATTACGACGCCGACATCGTCTCGGCGTACCGGTTCGACCGGACGGGGGAGGGCTGGGTGCGGGTGGTGTACTCGTTTCTCTACAACATGCTCGTCCGGGTCCTCTTCGGGGTGAGATTCCGGGACATCAATTTCGCCTTCAAGCTGTGTCGCACCCGGGTCTTCGAGAGGGTGGATCTGCGCAGTGAGGGCTCGTTCATCGATGCAGAGTTGATCGTGAAGGCGAAGCGGCACGGGTACAGGGCGATCCAGTTCGGGGTCGACTACTTTGCTCGCACGAGGGGCGTGTCCACGCTCAGTTCACCGCGGGTGATCGGCAAGATCCTGCGGGAGGCTGTCGCGCTGAGACGTGAGATCCGGTCGATCAGGCCGCCCACCGTGTGATCACCCGGGGTGGATCCCGCGTTTCCGTGACGGAGGACCGAAATTCGTCCGAGCACGACCGCCGATAGCGTTTTCATCTTGTGAGCGCCCCCTTCGACCCGCCCACGGGGCCGGCCGGGCCCCATGCCGATGGTGAGCCCGGTGCCGGGTCGGTCTCCCGCGGCTCCCGGTGGGTGCGCTGGCGCCCCGCGATCCTGGCCTCGGTTCTCCTCGCTGGCGCGCTCTCGGCTGTGACCGTGTCGCAGATGGCCGAGTCCCCTGCCACCACGACGACCTCCACGACCGTGCCGACCGAGGCGTGCCCCCCGGGGTCGCCGATCACCTGTCACCCGCTCACCCGGGTCATCCGCGACGGCGACAGGGGAGAGGACGTGAAGCGCATCCAGCAGCGCCTCAGGGATCTGCACTTCGATCCGGGCCGCATCGACGGCATCTTCGGCGGTGACACGCGCATGGCGGTGTGGGCGTTCCAGTCCCTCGTGATGGAGATGTCGCGCGACACTGTCGTCGACTTCGTGACACCGGTGATCTGGGATGCGATGCGCGACGACGTGGCCATCATCCCTCGTCGCCAGCCGGGATCACCCACCCACCTCGAGATCTACCTGCCCGAGCAGGTCATGGCCGTCTTCAAGGGAACCGAGGTTCTTCTCGTCACCCACATCTCGTCGGGCACGGGTCAGGTGTGGTGCGAGGAGGTCACGATCGACCCGGGCGAGGAGGGCAACACCACGAGGGAGCCGATCAAGACCGGCATCTGCGGCGAGGCCGTGACACCCGGTGGCATCTACTACTTCTACAACCGCAAGTACGGCCTTCGCGAGAGCAAGCTCGGCACGATGTGGAACCCGGTGTACTTCAACTTCGGGATCGCGGTCCACGGGGCGATGCAGGTGCCGAAGGAGCCGGCGTCGCACGGCTGTATTCGCATCCCGATCTTCATCTCGGAGTACTTCCCGGCGATGGTTCGCTACAACGATCGCGTCTATGTCTGGGACGGGAAGAAGGAACCAGAGGAGTACGGATCTCAGCCACCTCCGTGGGACCGGCCCGACCCGAACTACACCACGACGACGACGTCGTCGTCGACCACCACGAGCACGACGATCCCGAGGTTCCCCACGACCGTGAAGCCCGCGCCGACCGGGGTCGCACCGCCGGCACAGACAACGACGACCTCGCCCCCGGCGGGCTGACCGGCCTAGCGGCCGCCGAGGGTGTCCATCTCGGCGATCTCGACGCGCTGGGACCTGATCATGGCTCGCGCCATCTTGTCGACCTCGTCGTTGAGGCCGTTGTCGCGCGCGTACTCGGCCATGTGTATGCCCCCCTCGTGGTGGGCGATCATCAACTCGGAGAAGACCGTGTCGGCGGCCGCACCGCGCGAGGCCCGCAGGCCTTTGAGGTCGGAGTCGCTGGCGTAACCGGGCATGTCCGCGAGATCGACCGGCATTCCCATCCAGCCCATCACCTGATCGGATGCGCTCGCCTCGGGCTCGTCGAAGACGCGCAGCAACTGCACCATGCGCCCGGTCTCCATGCCCTGCTTGATGATGATCTCGCGCGCGATCGACCGCATCACCGCGTCGCCCCCGTCGGCGGAGGCCTCCAGGTAGGTCATCGACATCGCCACTGCCTGCTCGTGGTGGATGCGCATGTCGTGGAGGAATCCGGTGTCGACGTCGTTGTGCGCCAGTTCGGATCCGGAGCGACCGGCCCACCACCCGATGCCAGCGGCGAGCATCATGACCACCATCGCGGCGAGCAGGAGGTTCAACTTGCTCCACCACCACGGAAGGATGGTCCCGTCGTTCACAGCCTCCTCCACGTGGATCACGGTACTAGCCTGCGGTCTCGTGGGGGTCGTCACCGAGGAGCACAGGCGTGCGGGTCGTCCGGTCGACTCCGACTCGGCCGACACGCGTGCGCGCATCCTCGACCACGCGCTCGTGCTCTTTGGGACCGAGGGGTTCGACGCCACGACCAACCGCCGCATCGCCGAGCTGGCGGGGATCTCCAGTGCGGCGCTCTACCACTACTTCCCCTCCAAGTCGGACATCTATGTCGCCGTGTGCGGGGCGATCACGGATCGCTTCGCCGACGTGTTCGCGCGCGTCACCGGCGCAGAACCCACGCTCGCGGGTCGCCTCGCGCGGATCATGGACGAGAACATCGATCTCGGCAAGACCTCCCCCGCGTTGCTCGGTTTCGTGGCGGGGATCCCGGCCGCGGTCCAGAAACATCCCGAGATCGCCCACGGAGCAGAGACCATGTCGGTGGCGTTCCGCAAGATGGTCCGTGACATGGTCGAGGGCGGCAGCGAATCCGAGTCCGTTCTCGGTGGCACCCCTCCGGCAGGGTTCGCCGATCTTCTCATGGTGGTTCTCTCGGGAACGGGACGACTGAGTGCGCGCGGCATGCACGACCGGCACCGCGCCGCCAGTGAAGCGTTCCTCGCACTCGTCGAGAGCGGCCGGGGCGACCATCTCGGCTGACTCCGCGATGAGCATCGACCACCTCCGCCTGCTCGCCTCCCGCGTGCCCGGGCTCCGCGAGATGTTCGCCTCCGATGCGGAGCGTGCACAGAGGGGGACCCTCGACGCGTGCGGGATCCACGCCGACTTCTCCCGGCAGTTGATGGACACCGCGTTGTTCGCCGCCGCGTTGGCTCACTGCGACGAGATCGGCCTGCGCGGCCGGATCGAGGCGATGTTCGCCGGTCGCACCGTCAACCACACGGAGGGTCGCGCGGCACTGCACACCGCGCTCAGGGCGCGGGGGAGCCAGGCACCCGAGGCGCGTGAGGCCGCGACATGGATGGCCGGGGCTCTCGAGCTCGCCGCGCAGGTGCGCGACGGCGCCGTGGTCGGATCGACGGGTCGTCGCTTCACCCATGTCGTCAACATCGGGATCGGTGGCAGTTCGCTCGGGCCCGAGACGGTCACGAGGTCGTTGCGGAGGTTCCACGACGGACCCGAGGTGAGGTTCGTGTCGAACATCGATTCCGCCGATCTTGATGCGGCACTGGCGGGTCTGGACCCCGAGACGACGCTGGTGTGCGTTGCGTCGAAGACCTTCACCACCCAAGAGACCCTGCACAATGCCGAGCGTGCGCGGCGGTGGTTGGCGAACGCCTGTCCCCGCTGGCAGGACCATGTCGTGGCCTCGACGGCCGATCCGGTGGCAGCGGTCGCATGGGGGATCGACCCCGTGCGGTGCCTGCGCCTGGCCGAATGGGTCGGCGGGCGGTTCTCGGTGTCGTCGGTGGTGGGGTTCCCGGTCGCATCTGCGATCGGCCCCGCTGGGTTCGCCGACTTTCTCGACGGCATGCACGAGATGGACACCCATTTCCTCCATGCACCATTCGCCGAGAACCTGCCGGTCGTCCACGGGCTGTTGTGGTGGTTGAACTCGGCCATTCGGGGGTTTCCCGCGGTCGCTGTCGTCCCGTATGCCGCGGATCTGGCGCTCCTGCCCCAACATCTCCAGCAACTCGTGATGGAGAGCCTCGGCAAGGGTGTGTCAGAGTTCGGCGGTCCCCTGTCGCTGGATTCATCACCGGTGGTGTTCGGAACCGCCGGCACCGATGCCCAGCATTCGTATTTCCAGATGCTCCACCAGGGAACGCGGCCGATTCCGGTCGACTTCATCGGGGTCGTGGAACCACTCGGCGGGGACTCGGCGGCGCACGACCTGCTCGTGGCCAACATGCTCGCCCAGTCGGACGCGCTGGCCACTGGTCGCAGCCTCGGCGAAACCGAAGCGGCGACCGGGTCCGCCGATCCCCACCGCTCGTCCCCGGGCAACAGACCGAGCACCGTGTTGTTCTTGAGCCGGCTCGATCCCCGGCACCTCGGGGCGCTGGTTGCGCTCTATGAGCACTCGGTTCTGGTCCAGGGTGTGCTGGCCGGCGTGAATTCCTTCGACCAATTCGGCGTCGAGATGGGCAAGCAGGTGGCCCACGCCGCAGCAGAGGCGCTAAGAGCGACCGACGAGGCTGCCTCTGCTGCAGGGCCAAAATCATCCGTGTCACACCCCCTGACGATGACACACCCCCTGCTCGAGTGGTACCGCTCACAAAAAGTCTGATCGACAATTAACTCGGTGAGTGACGGCTCTCGGCGCCGTATAGCGTTGCGGCGATGCCGGGCAAGAAAAAGATTCCCTCGACCGAGCGCATCATCAACCTGCTCGTGCTCCTCACCGAGTCGAATGTGCCGGTCACCTACGAACAGATCATGAACGACATGGGTGAGCAGTACCCGGTCGGTGACGAGGCGCGGCGCATCACCTTCGAGCGCGACAAGAAGGTCCTGCGCGATGCGGGGGTGCCGATCGTCAAGCAGGTGCTCGGCGGGAACGACGCGGGCAAGACCGCCTACTCGGTCGACAAGAGCGAGTACGCGCTCGTCGATTTCGGGCTCAACCATGACGAGATGTCGGCGTTGCAGCAGGCCGCGGCGATCGTCCGCATGGGCACGCCGTGGGGCGGTCGTGCCGTGCTCTGGCTCGGGGGTGAGATCGTCGACGACCACGAGCACACTGCCGCGCGCGTCGTGGCCGACGACGCACGCCTGCCCGCACTCCACGAGGCCTGCGCGAGGCGGCGCACCACCGCGTTCTCGTACCACGGTCGGGCGCGCACCGTGCACCCCTACGGATTGATGGCGCGCCGCGGGTTCTGGTACCTCATCTGCCACGACACCGAGCGCGCTGCGGTGACCAGGTACCGAGTCGACCGGATCGAGGACGAGCCGACGTTCTCGGGGCCCGACTCCTTCGACAGGCCCGCTGGCATCGTGCTCGAGGATCTTTTCGCGCGGGATGCCAAGTTGTTCGACGGTGGCGATGACGAGCACGCAATCGTCCGGGTCGAGGGTCGTCTGGCGCCCGGAGTCGTCCGCGAACTCGGCGAGGAGGCCGTGCGTGCGCGTCTCGCCGACGGGTCGGTGGAGGTGCGGGTGCCGTGCGGCAACCGCTTCGCCTTCCGGAACTGGCTCTTCGCGATGGTTGATCGAGCCGAGGTGATCGCCCCGGAGGAGGTCCGGGCAGAGATCGTCGCCGAACTGGAGTCGATCGCCGGGGTCGGGCCGTGAGCCCGAAGCGCGGACCGCGCAGCGCCACCGAGCGCATCACCGGGCTCCTGGAGATGGTGCCCTGGTTGATGGAGCGCGACGAGGTCCCGGTCGCCGAGATGGCGAGGCAGTTCGGGATCAGCGAGGAAGACCTGATCGCCGACATCGAGATGGCCGCGATGTGCGGACTGCCCCCGTATTCGCCGTGGGAGCTCACCGAGATGTGGATCGAGGATGGTGTGATCCACACCGGCCCGAACAAGCACCTTGAGCGTCGCCTCCGGCTCAGCAAGCAGGAGGCCTTCGGGCTCGCGCTGCTCGCCCGGGCCGCGCTCGAGATGCCGAACTTCAAGGCGCGGGGTGCGTTGAAGAGCGCGCTCAACAAGCTCGAGTCGGTGAATTCGGCCTCGGAGGAGCTCGTGGATGTCGACGTGGTCGACCTCCCCTTCCTCGCCGAGGTCACCGAGGCCGCGCGCCAGGGTGAGCGGATCCTGATCCGCTACTGGAAGCCGTCGGACAACTCCGAGACGGAGCGATCGGTCTGGGTGCGGGGCGTCTTCACCGACATCGGCAACTGGTACATGACCGCCGACGACGAGAAGTCGAGAGATCTCCGGCACTTCCGCATCGATCGCATCCGCGGACTCACCCACACCGACGAATTCCGCACGCCGCACTCGGGCGCAGTCGATGTCCCGTCGTGGTTCGCCGACTCGCCGAGCGGAACCGTCGTGACGATCGAGGCCGACGCGTCCGCACGGTGGATCGCCGAGACCTACCCCTGCCGCTCGGTGGAGGATCTCGCCGGCGGTGGGACCCGGATCGTGCTGGTGGCCACGAGCGAGCACTGGCTCGGGCGCCTCTTGCTGCGCGCAGGACGATCGGCGCGGGTGACCGCGCCCGCCCACCTCGTGGGACTGGGTCGCGCAACCGCGGGCTCGGTGCTCGATCGCTACCGCGCGAAGTAGCCCGGCAACTCCCGTGGGGACCCGAGACCGATCTCCCGGGTGAGGTGCACCAGGAGTTCCGCGGTCGCCCTCGCATCCGACAGCGCCTCATGGGCCCTCTCGCGCTCGATCCCGTAGTGCTCGCACAGCGCGCTGAGGGAGTGGCGACGGGTGTGCTCAGTGTCGATGCTCCGAGCGAGCGCGAGAGTGTCGATCCATGTCTCGAGAGTGTCCTCGATTCCGACCCGGGCGGACTCGGCGTGCAGAAATCCGATGTCGAACCGCGCATTGTGGGCCGTGAACCATCGCCCCCGGCTCATCGACCACACCCTCTCGAGCGCCTCCTTGAGGGGCATGCCCGACAGGACCTGTTCGTCTGAAATCCCGTTCACATGCGCGGCGGAGTTCTCGAATTCGTCGGGGTTCTGGGGTTTGACGATCGTGTCGAAGGAGTCGACGACGGCGCCGTCAGCGTCGACCACGAGTGCAGCCACCTGGAGGATGCGGTCCGTCGAGGGGTCGAGCCCTGTGGTCTCAAAATCGACGACGGTGAAGGCGACGTCATCGGTTGCTTCGCGAGCCGGTTGGTTCGTGTCTCCTCGGTTCGTGTCTCCTCGGGTCGTGTCCATGTGATCCACGGTAGGCGTGGGGTGCGTCACGGTGCGAGTCACTCCGCGGAAGCAGGTGGTGTGATCGCCCAGAGGAGCGCCGCGCCATCCAGTCGTCGCGCCATCCGTGTCGTCGCACTCGTTCAGCACCGTGCCCCTCGCGAGGTCACCCGGGGTCCCCACCCATCATCGCCACCGGTGACTCGATGTCCCCGGCGGTCAGACAGGGGTGGACTCGTGCGCGGGAGGCTGCCACCTCAGAGCAACTCGGCCGCGAGGCTCGCGACCTCGCTGCGCTCGCACGACGAGAGGGTGATGTGACCGAACAGGTGCTGGTCGGCGAAGGCATGGATCAGCACCGCGAGGGCGTTGTTCGACTCTCCCATGTAGGGCGCGTCGATCTGGCTGGTGTCGCCCGTGAAGACCACCTTGGTGCCCTCTCCGATCCGGGTCAGGATGGTCTTGAGCGTGGTGGGCTCGAGATTCTGGGCCTCGTCGACGACCACGAACTGCCTGTGCAGTGAGCGTCCGCGCAGGAAAGTCACCGACTCCATCGAGAGTTGGCCACGGGCGGAGAGATCGTCGATCAAGCCCCTCGCGTCGCGCGAGGAGCGTTGGTCGGTGAGCGCGACGATCGCATCGTGGATCGCCGACATCCAGGGGTCGAGTTTTTCGTCGAGGCCGCCGGGGAGAAAACCCACGTCGGCGCGTCCCACGGGCACGAGGGGTCTGTACACGGCGAGCCGCTCGTAGTTGCGAGCCTCGACCACCTGCTCCAGTCCGGCTGCGATGGCGAGAACCGTCTTGCCCGTGCCTGCGCGGCCGTCGAGGGCCACCACGCTGACGGCGGGATCCAGGAGCAACTCCAGGGCGAACCGCTGTTCCTTGGACCTGGCCCGCAGGCCCCATGCCTCGGGGGACTGACCCGGGAGCAACTCGGCGGTGTCGCCGATGCTGCGCACGAGTGCCGACTGCGATCCCGAGCGCACCACGGCGAACTCGTTCACCATGAGACCCGCCGCGCCGAACTGCGCGACACCGACCTCTCCCTTGTCGTAGAGGTCGTTCACCGTCTCTGCCGACACCTCGAGGGTCGACCACCCCATCTGGCGGGTGGCCGCGGTGCGGCCGACTGGCTGGTGCTCGGCGGCCTCCAGGCCCAGGTGGGCGGCCTTGATGCGCAGCCCCGCGTCGTTTGAGACCATGCGGGTGGGGGACCGGAGCGACTGCCCGAGCGCCGCCCCGATGATCCGGTTGTCGGGCACCTCGGGGTCGAGCCCGTTCTCCACGAGGAGGTGCTTCTGGATGCCGTTCACCTCGATGTGCACGGTCGCGCTCTCGGGCTCCGGACCGAGGGCCACGGGGGTGTGGATCGAGCCCCCGGCGCGGCGGCGGAGGTCCTCGATCGTGCGCAGGGCGGTGCGTGCCGCACGACCCACATCGTCGGAGCGGGTCTTCAACCCGTCGAGTTCCTCCACGACGGTCAGGGGAATGACGACGTCGCATCCGGTGAAGGAATGGAAGCACCCGGGGTCTGCGACGAGGACCGACGTGTCGAGCACGATGCGTGTCCGGGTGCCCGGTCCGGCCGGTGCACTGGCGGCTGTCGCGAGGCTGAATGATGCGTGATCGGTCCGATGACCTTCGCTGTCCACGCGCCCTACGACATCGGTCATCGCACCTCCCGATGCAGACGTCGCCTCACTGATTTTCGCCGCGAACGATCAATGCCCAGATCATCCCATCCACGGGTCACCCCCCGGGTGGATGGTCATCCACAGGCCCACTCGGGTGCCGGGGAGAAATTCCGGGTGCCAGCGGGAAATTTTTTGGAAAATTTTTTGGGCCCCGACCGGGTCGTTCGCGCGTCGTGGCGACACCGCCGAGCACGCACCTCACCGAGCATGTGTGGCGTGCGTCGACGCACCGCGCCCACCGCACGCGTGGGGGCAGACCCCGACGAGCAGCGACACGTCGAGGTTGGAAACCCTTGTGGTTATTGGATTTCGCGCCGAGCGAGCGCCGTGGGTCGGGGGTGTGCCCGTGCACGGGGACGCACCGCACACGGACTCGAGTCGGAGCACGATGGCGACGTGCAGGTGCTCGGTTGCGCAAGGAGCCAGCAGTGGCGCGCGGTGGTGGTGGCGTGCTCCCGTCGCCAACGTCGCGCGGAAATGCTTGCATTCGTCGTCGGGACATACTCAACTTATCGGGACACTCCGGAACAGGGGGATCAACAAATGACCAAATCAGAGCTCATCGAAGAGGTGGCGAAGTCAGCAGGGTGCAGCAAGGCCGATGCCGAGCGAACCCTGAATGCCTTCTTCGACCTGGTAGTGGCCTCGACTCAGAGGGGCGAAAAGGTGGCCTGGCCGGGCTTCGGCGCGTTCAGCACCACCCAACGCAAGGCGCGCACTGGTCGCAACCCACAAACGGGTGCGACCGTCTCGGTGCCCGCCTCCACCGCGATGAAGTTCACAGCGAGTTCCACACTCAAGGCCTCGCTGAATCCAAACCGTAAGTAACCACTTACCCAACGAGAGGAAACTCAAGTGGCAGCAAAGAAGAAGGCAGCGGCCAAGAAGGCCGCTCCGAAGCGCAAGAAGAAGGCAGCGGCCAAGAAGGCCCCAGCCAAGAAGAAGAAGGCAACAAAGAAGAAGGCAGCGGCCAAGAAGGCCGCTCCGAAGCGCAAGAAGGCCCGCAAGAAGAAGGGCTGAGCCCTCTTCGCACCTTCAAGCAAAACAGAACCACTTGGTTCGGAAGTGTCAGAGCGGGGGGCGAAAGCCCCCCGCTCTTCTTTTTCCCGGGGAGCCCCGCTCCATCGATCGGTCACCTTGCAAGAATGAAGCCCATGGGAACCCCCGGTGAGGCGCGCGAGCGTCTCGATGCCATCGTCTCCGATTTCGCAGCCGAGGTGGCCGATCTCGACTCGGTGCTCGGCCCGCTGAGCAGTGGCGACTTCTCGCTCGACACACCCGCACGCGGTTGGTGCATCTCGGACCAGATCGTCCATCTCGGGCTGATCGACCGCCGTTGCCTCTGGTCGATCACCGATGCCGAGCGCTTCCTCGCCGATCGTGAACGGCTCTTCTCCGGTGTCGATGTGCATGTCGCCGAGCGGGGGCGCGACCACGCAGAACTGCGCGCGTGGTGGCTCAGGGGTGCGAGTGACCTCGTGGCGGCCGCCGCGAACATCGACCCCTCGGCCAAGTGCCCGTGGTACGGGCCGTCGATGTCGGCGACCTCGATGATCACGGCCCGACTGATGGAGACCTGGGCACACGGTCAGGACATCGTGGACGCGCTCGGGGTGTCGCGCACCCCCACACGCAGACTGCGGCACATCGCACACATCGGTGTGCGGGCACGTCCCTTCGCCTACGGGGCCAACAACATGGAGATGCCCCCGGTCGAGGTGCGGGTGGATCTCGCCGCACCCGATGGCGGGGTCTGGACATGGGGTGAAGAGGGTGGGAGCGAGCGCATCGCGGGAGATGCGCTCGGCTTCTGTCTCGCCGTGACGCAGAGACGCCACGTCGACGATTGCGGTCTCGAGATCACCGGCGCGGCCGCGCGGGAGTGGATGTCGATCGCCCAGGCGTTCGCCGGTCCACCCGGCGAGGGTCGAGCCCGGGGTCAGTTCACGGCCTGACCGGGACCGTCGTCCCGGACCCGGGCGTGCGACCCGCGCGGCATGGTGGCCGGTGGATGACCTAGAGCCGGGTGAGCAGGTGGAAGATCTCGGCCGCGGCGAGTCCGTGCGGTGTGCCGAGCTCGGCCATGCGGGTGCGCATCCGCTCGCGGAAGGTCTCCAGCCCCGCTTCGTCGGTGGCCCTCATCGTCGACTCGAACTGGCTCGCATGACGCTCGAGCGCGGCCAGTTTCACGTCCACCCATGCGCCCACGTCCTCGACGTGGTTCGGCTCGTCGGCCTCCCACAGCATCAAGGCCGAGGGTCGGTGGTGGGTCACGCCGTGGTCGCGCATGTGGTGGCGCAGGAAGTGCGGGTCGCGAGCGGCCACGATCGCGTCACAGACGTTGAGTCCCGTGTTCCGATGGTCGGGATGCAGCCGATACCTCTTCCACGGATCGTGGCTGAGGACCACCTCTGGCTTGATCCGCCGGATCGCGAGCGTGATGGCATCCACGACCTCGCGAGAGTGGACCAGGTCGCCGTCCACGTGGCCGAGGAAGGTGACTGTTCCGGTGGCGCCGAGAGCGGCAGCAGCGGCGCGCTGCTCCTCCTGGCGCTGGCGCACGAGCGCGGCGGTGTCGGCGTCGGGATTCCACGTGCCCTTCGAGCCGTCGGTGCACACGAGGTGGTGCACCTCGGTGCCCGACGCGGCCCACTTGGCCAGCGTGCCCCCGCAGCCGAACTCGACGTCGTCAGGGTGGGCGCCGATGGCGAGCGCGATCGACGGCGCGGGATGGTTGTTCGTGTGACCGGGCGCAGTCGATGACGGCTGACCGGGGTCGTTCGCACTCATGGTGTGTGTCTCCTCCTGAAGAGTTCGGCGAGATCCTCGACGGTGTCGAGGTCGAGGGCGAGATCGGGGTCCTCGATCACGTCGATCTCGAGGCCCTTCGCACGGGCGAGCTCGAGGTGGTTCGCGAAGCTTCCCGGTCCGTATGCGGTCGTCATCACCGAGTCGGCGGGCATCGACAGCACGTTCGTGCCGTCACGGTGCCGGTCGGGCACGACAGAGACGCGGCCCGCCCGCGGCACGGCGGCGAAGGTGCGTGCGAGCGGCAGATCCGCGTGTGCGATCACCACGTGGTCGAGGCCGTCGGCCCGGACCGCGGCGCGTCCCGCGGCCGCGGCGGTGTCCAGACCGGGTTGCTCGCAGAGCACGACCCTCGCCCCGAGCGAGTGCGCCCACTGCGCCGTCTCGGAGTCCGAGCACACGACATAGACGAGCCATGGTGAGGCTGCGGTCACGACCGCCTCGGCGCAGGTTCGGGAGAGATCGCGTCTCTCATCGGGGGAGAGGGAATCGGCGAGGCGACCCTTCGCGAACCCGAAGGACTTCACCGGGACCACGACTGCAACCTCCACAGGGGCGAGCCTACGAAGCCTGTCGCGGCCCGCGGAGCGTACGCTTGCGCCATGGGGGCGATGCACATGGCGGTCGTGGGCGCCGGATCGTGGGGGACCACAGTGGCCTCCCTCGCGGCCACGAACGCACCGACCACTCTGTGGGCGCGCCGCGCCGAGGTAGTCGAGTCGGTCAACCTGCACCACGCCAACCCCGGGTACTTGGGCGAGGTGCCCCTGCCAAAGAACCTGCGCGCGACGGCCGATCTCGCCGAGGCGGTGTCCCGGGCCGATGTCGTGGTGATGGCCGTGCCCTCGCAGGGGTTCCGGCAGGTCCTCACCGAGGCCGCACCGCACATCCGGTCCTGGGTGCCGATCGTGAGTCTCTCGAAGGGGCTCGAGACCGGCACCGAACTGCGCATGTCCGAGGTGGCCAATGCCGTGATGCCGGGCCACCCGGTTGCGGTGCTGACCGGGCCGAATCTCGCATCGGAGGTGTCGCGAGGCCAGCCGGCCGCGAGCGTGGTCGCAATCGACGATGCGGTGATCGCGACGGCCCTGCAGGAGCTCTTCTCCAGCCCCACCTTCCGCGTCTACACGAACGACGATGTGGTCGGCTGCGAGATCGCGGGGGTGGTGAAGAACGTGATCGCGATCGCCTCGGGCATCGCCCAGGGCATGGGTTTTGGTGACAACACACGCGCCGCGCTCATCACGCGCGGTCTCGCCGAGATGACGCGCCTCGCGATGGTGCTCGGCGGCGAGCCCGCCTCGCTCGCCGGACTCGCCGGTGTGGGCGATCTGATCGCGACATGTTCCTCGCAGTCGAGTCGCAACACGACCGTCGGAGTCAGGCTCGGCCGTGGGGAGGCGCTCGCCGACATCATCGGTTCGACCTCGATGGTCGCCGAGGGCGTGAGGTCGTCGGCATCGGTGCTCGCCCTGGCTCGTCGCCATGGGGTCGACATGCCGATCACCGAGCAAGTGGTCGCGATCTGTCACGAGGGTGTCTCGGCCGCTGATGGACTGGCGGCTCTCATGTCGCGCCGGGCACGCCCGGAGCACAGGTGAGCCCATTTCGATGACGGCGGGAGAGGGGCGCACGATCGGCGTGCGCGGCGGCAGGTGGCGGGGGATCGTCGACGGTCACGGAACCCTCCATCCCGAGCCCGCCGGCTCCGAGCGCGGCGCACCGCTCGCATGGCACGTCGCAGGTGACGACCGCTGGTACTCACCCTCCATCGAGCCGACGGTGCGCCAGAAGTGGTACTCGGGCTTCCCGGTGGGCGAGACGCGGATGCGGGTCGGGTCGGGCGACATCGTCGCGCGGATCTGGTGTGTCGCGGACCGTGGCGGGTGGACGGTGCTCGAGTTCGAGAACGAGACACCGACCACGGTCGCCGTCGCGCTCACCCGGTCCGACATCGCCACCACCCGTCCGTTGGCGCCGAATCCGCCGCAGGGGATCGATCTTCCCCCCGGCAGCGTGGTGTTGCCCCTCGGTCACCGGGCAACCCTGCGCGTGGGGCTCTCCCACGCCGGTGCCGAGACCGTCCTGCCGCAGGATCTCGCCGGGCACCAGCAAGTGGTGCGTGGGTGGGAGACAGCGTGCGATGTCGCATCCCGTCTGGTGCTCGCCGATCACGCTGTGGTGGCGGGAGTGTGCCGTGCGCGCAGCGAACTGCTGCTCGGAGCACCGGACTCATCGCCCCTCGCGGCAATCGAGCGCGTCCGCCTCGGCGAGCGCGGCGAGGCGGCCCTCATGCAGGTGGTCGAGGCGGCACAATCGGTGATCTCGGCCGAGAAGCGGGCGAAGCGCCTCAGTTGGCCCACGCCCCATCTTCTGGCCCATGCCGCCCACGCCTGCGTGCTGCTCGACGAGGAGATGTCCGCCGGCGACATCGGGCGGGCGTGGTTGCGTCTCGCCGACACCCCCGTGGAGGAGCCCCCGGTGCTGGTGCCATCGGGCCTCGATGCGGTGTGCTGGGCCGAGTCGCTGCTCGCACGGCCCGCGGCCTCGGGCGGTCAGTGCGCGGTGCTCCCGCACGGCATTCCCGAGACATGGTGGGGCACGAACTTCGAGGCGCACGGTCTCGTCGCCGATCCGCACCGTGCGCTCTCCTACGCGGTCCGGTGGCACGGGGCCCGTCCTGCGATCCTGTGGGAGGTCTCGGGGGCCCCGGGTCTGGTCCTGTCGGGGGGACCAGCCAATCCCGAGTGGCACAGCGTCGACTCCTCGGGTGAGGCGCTGTTCGCTGCCCCCCTGCGGGCCTGAGGCCCATCGTCAGCGGTCGCTGATGACGGTGACCGTGTCGCCCATCCGGATGCGACCCTCGCCGGTCACCATCGCGTAGAACCTGCTCTCGTCGCCGCGTTGATGGTGCATGCGCATGAAGTCGCCGTTGGTGAACCACCCGATGTTGTTCTTGCAGGGGATCGCATACGACGACACGAAAGCCTCGACGCCGCCGATGATGAGCCGGGCCCCCGGCCGGGCTGCGTCGCGTGGGATGCCATCGAGCACGATGTTCTCCCCGGCACAACCCGGGCCGATGGGGTGTCCCTCCGAGCGCAGCACCTCGAGGGCATCGGTGGTCCAGAGGCACAGTGCTTGTTGGGGTCGACCGTGGTGGGTGCGCGCCCGCTGGACATCTCCCTCCAGTCCGCCGAACCTCACGGCGGCCCCCTCGACGCGGGGTTTGGGGAGCCCGCGGCCCGCGTGCACCGACGACACCGTGCCCCGGTGCGTCACCGTCAGGTCCCTGGTTCGGGAGAAGACCCCCCAGATTGCTGCGAGGATCCGCGCGAGGTCGGTGGCCGAGAGTGTGTCGAGCCGATCGGCGCATGCTGCCCCCGCGGTGTCGAGCAGCGCGCCGACGTCATCGGTGGTCGGCAATGTGACGCCCGCGCACGATGCCGCACCCGACGCCAGTTCGCGCGCCGCGTCGAGGACCCCGGTGGAGAGACGGGTGGCGTGACCGTGGTGCTCCCACAACGCGCCCAACGAGGCGAGGGTGCGGCGGGTGTCGGTGGCGGTGTAACAATGGGAACCGACCGCGAGCGGGAAGCGGGCGTCGACCACGGGGTGAGCCTACGCTCGCATCGTGCCCGCACCGGTTCCCTCGCTCGAGATCGAGCACGGATTCATCGTCTCCGGTGCGCGTCTCGTGGCGGGGCTCGACGAAGTCGGACGGGGTGCGATCGCGGGTCCGGTGATGGTGGGTGTGGTGTGCGTGGGGCCCGCCCACGCGACGGTGCCCGAGGGGTTGCGCGACTCGAAGCTGATGACACCAAAGCGTCGCGAGGCGATGGTGGCCACGGTGCACGAGTGGGCGCACTCGCACGCGGTGGGTGCGGCGAGCGCGGCCGAAGTCGACCTGCTCGGGATCATGGGCGCTCTCAGCCTCGCTGCATCGCGCGCCGTCGCCGGATTGCCGGAGCTTCCCGATGTGCTGATCTGCGACGGGACGACTCCGTTTCTCCTCGCCGAGCGAGGGGCCACCGGCAACGACTGTCCCGAGGTCGTGGCACGTGTCAAGGCCGACCAGCAGTGCGCGAGCGTCGCGGCCGCCAGTGTGATCGCAAAGGTCCGCCGCGACGCGTTGATGGTCGAGCTCCACGGCACGCACCCGCACTACGGGTGGGACTCCAACAAGGGCTATGGGGCAGCCGTGCACACCGCTGCCATCCGTGAGCACGGACTGTGCGACCTGCACCGCAGGTCCTGGAACATCGCCTGAGCCGGCGCTCCGGTGCCACTGTTTGGGCCCTGTTTCTCGGGCCCT
>VGAK01000018.1 GCA_016870775.1 Actinomycetota bacterium | reverse complement strand
CGACCCCTGCGGTCACAACGACTGCACCTGCCGCATCGGCCGGTGCAACGGCGCCCAGTGCCTCGACACCTGTTGGCTCCGCCCCCACGGGATCGACGGTCGTCCCGACTACGACAGCGCGCGCATCCGCCACCACGGTGCCGCCGGTCACCACGGCATCACAGGCAGCCGCCAGCACGACATCCACCACGTCGACGACAACCACGACCACGACCACATTGCCGCCCGTGCCATCGGCAGAGGAGATCCCCGCGGTTCCCGAGGGCCAGGCCGCGGCGGTCGTGAACGGCAAGCCGGCATCGGTGCAGGTCACACGCATCGAGAACGAGGTGGTCCTCACGGTGGGCACCGTCAAGGCGGTGATCGGGTCACAGTCCACTGACGGGGTCCGCACACCTCTGTCTGCGGACGGCGCGGTCGCACTGGAGCCGGGCGGCACACTCACGGTGCGGATGGAAGGGCTGGAGCCGAACTCCGAGGTCGAGGCTCTGCTCTATTCCGACCCGGTCAGGCTGGGCACGGGACGAGTGAACGACTCGGGACGCGTAGACCACTCATTCACGGTGCCGGAGGGAGTCGATGCCGGTTCGCACAGGCTGGTCGTCCGTCTGACCGACGCCGACGGCAACCCGGTGGACCTGGCGGTGGGTGTGGTGAACCCGGAGAGCGGAGGTGGCGTCGGTCTCGCGACCATCGTCATCGTCGTGCTCGGCCTGGGGATCGCGTCTGCGCTCTTCCTCCCGGCCGTGTTCCGCCGCCGGCGTGACGTGACCGCGTCCTAGATGCGGCGCATCACGGTGACGACCTTGCCGTAGATCGTCACTTCGCCTGCGGCGAACTCCATGGGGGCCATGCGCGGGTTCGACGGCACCAGGATGATCTTGTTGCCGGACTTCTTGAAGGTCTTCACCGTGGCTTCCTCGCCGGGGATGCCCGCGACCACGATGTCGCCGTGCTCTGCAACCTTCTGCTGGCGCGCGACGACGAAGTCGCCGTCCAAGATGCCGGCCTCGATCATCGAGTCACCGCGCACGCGCAACATGAAGAGTTCGCCCTCGCCGGTGAAGTCGGCCGGAAGGGGAATGAGGTCCTCGACGTTCTCTTGCGCCAGCACGCCGGTGCCGGCCGCGACATCACCGATGAGCGGCACGTGCCGGGCGGGGCGGCGCTCCATGGCGACCTCTGAGTTGGTGTCGAACCGCACCTCGATGGCGCGGGGCTTGGTGGGGTCACGGCGCAGGTAGCCCATCTTCTGGAGGGTGGCCAGGTGGTTGTGGACCGTGGAGGGGGAGTTGAGGCCCACGGCCTCGCCGATCTCGCGGACCGACGGCGGGTAGCCCCGGTCCTGCATGGACTTCTCGATGACATGGAGGATTTCGCGTTGACGCGGAGTGAGGGTGTCGGCCATGAGGTGAGCGTACAGGTGTTCGCCCATACGGTCAAACACCTGTTCGGGAAACATATGTACGCAAGAAACTCCATACTGCACATGGGTTTTTGGGGGTCCGGTGCTCCTTTTCCAAAATGGGGGTTGTAAACGAACGGATGTTCGGTCAGACTACCGAACACCCGTTCGCTACGGTCCACAGACATCCACAGACCCTTGTGGACAAGCCGCATCACACCATCAACCGAATGACTCGACCCACGACCCTCTGAGACATCTAGAGACACCCAGACACGGAGACCACCATGGCCAGCACCTTCACCCACCCGATTGATCCGCTCTTGGCGACCATGTCGGCCCGACGGGCCCCGGTGGCCCCCGCGTCGACGGAACGTCGCTCAACCGGCACGACAGGCCCGTCCCTGACGGTGTTCCGTCGTCGGAGGCTCACGGTGGCAGCGGTGTCGTTGTTCTCGGTCTTCAGCGTCGTCCTTGCCACCACGGCGCTGGCAACCGATCCCTCAGCCGACATCCCTCCGGCGCCACGAACGCTCGTGGCGCGCCCGGGTGACACGATCTGGGGGATTGCCCGCCAGATCGCCCCGAGCGGCGACATCACCGAGCTCGTCGATGCCCTCATCCTGACGAATGGCTCCCAAATCAAGGCCGGCCAGATCGTCCGCATTCCCTGATCCGGACCATCGTTGTGCGCCTGGCACCTCGCGCAGGGCATTCGTACCTGACAGAAAGTCAAGGTGTGGTCACTTATAGTGACGTCATCATGCATTGTCCGGTGTGCAGACATGGCGACACAAAAGTGATCGACTCCCGTTCGGCCGAGGGCGGCTTGGCGATCCGCCGCCGGCGGTCCTGCCCCGAATGCTCCTACCGATTCACGACCTACGAGCGACTCGAGAGTGCGCCCCTCATGGTGACGAAGCGCTCCGGGGCGAGGGAGCCCTTCGACCGGGTCAAGGTGTGTTTCGGGGTCCAGTCGGCCTGCAAGGGCCGCCCCGTGACCGAGGGCCAGATCGAGGCCCTCGCCGAGCAGGTCGAGGACGATATGCGGCTGGCCGCCATGGCGGGGACCGAGATCACCTCGTCGACGGTCGGGCATTCGGTGCTGGAGCACCTGAAGGAAATCGACGAGGTTGCGTACCTGCGTTTTGCGAGCGTCTACAAGAATTTCGACGACGCGTCGGACTTCCGCCGCGAACTCGCACTGCTCAAGCGGTCCTGACGCGCTCCCACCGCGCGAACAGGAAACCGTCGCGACCTTCGGTCCAGGCGAGTGCGAACTCGCGAGCCGCATGCGGCGCCGTCGCCCACGACGGCCCGTTCACGCCGAACAACATCGGCGAGATCGTCAGGTTGATCGCATCGACGAGATCGGCATCGAGGAGGGTTGCATTGAGTTGCGGCCCGCCCTCGACGTGCACGAGACCGGCATCGAGGCGGGCAATCGCCGCCTCAAGATCGACCTGCCCCGTCCCCTCCCGCACGCTCTCCACGGGCACATCGGGGGCGTCCACCGTGGTCACCACGAGCCCCGATCCGCTCGTGAACAACGGGGTGCTGAAGTCGAGCGCGCACGACCGCGTGACCACCGCGATCCGCAGGTCCGACCGTGACGGAGTGCCATAGTTCTCGGCCCGGACCGTGCCGGCCCCCACCAGCACCACATCTGCAGCGGCGCGCAACTCGACGAGGCGCGCCTGGTCGGCGGGGCCGCCGAGGGGACGCGATCGGCCATCGACATCGATGACACCGTCGGGGGTGGAGATCATGCACAGTTCCACCTGGGCCCGCTTCACCGTCTCGAGTGTACGGTGGGTCGTGTGAGCGCCGATTCGACCCGCACCGCGTTCCGCACCTGTCCTCTCTGTGAAGCGACGTGCGGACTCGAGATCACTGTCGGGCCGGGGGAGCAGATCGTGCGGATCCGCGGAGACCGCGACGACGTGTTCAGCCACGGCTTCATCTGCCCCAAGGGGAGCACGCTCAAGCAGCTCCACGAGGATCCGGATCGTCTGCGCCGGCCGCTCGTGAAGCGTGACGGCGTGCACGTGGAGGTGTCGTGGGAAGAGGCATGGCGCGCCGTGCACGAGGGACTCACCGGGGTGATCGCCCGTCATGGCCGCGAGGCGCTCGCTGCCTACGTGGGCAACCCGAATGCGCACAACCTCGGCGCCAGCACCCACAACAGCGTGTGGCTCAAGGCGCTCGGGAGCCGCAACCGGTTCAGCGCCTCGACGGTCGACCAGGTTCCCAAGCACGTGGCCGGGGGGCTCATGTTCGGAACGGCCCAGAGCATTCCGGTGCCCGATCTCGACCGCACCGATTATCTGCTGATGCTGGGGGCGAACCCGCACGCATCGAACGGCAGTCTCTGCACGGCACCCGATTTCCCCGGTCGTCTCGGGGCGATCCGCGCGCGCGGAGGCCGCATCGTGGTGGTGGACCCCCGGCGCACCCGCACCGCCGAGGAATCAGATGAATGGGTCGCGATCCGCCCGGGCACCGACGGGTTGTTCCTCGCCGCGATCCTGAACGTTCTTTATGCCGAGGACCTCGTCTCGGTGGAGTCGCGGATCGCTGTGATCCTGAACGGACTCGTTGATCTCGGCCGGTCCGTGGCGCGCTTCACCCCCGAGTCGGTCGCCGATGCGACCGATGTGGCGGCGCCGACGATCCGTCGCATCGCGCGTGAACTCGCCGCGGCGCCGACCGCGGCGGTGTACGGGCGCATCGGGGTCAACGCCGTCGAGTTCGGGTCGCTGAACGCGTGGCTGATCGATGCGATCAACGTGGTCACCGGCAACATCGACTCACCGGGCGGGGCGATGTTCACATTGCCCGCCACCGGGAGCTCGACCACGCGCGGCACGCCCGGCAAGGGCAAGGGATTCTCCACCGGTCGGGGTCACAGTCGCGTGAGCAAGCGCCCAGAGGTGCTCGGGGAGTACCCGACCGCGGTGATGGCCGAGGAGATCACCACCCCCGGGGTGGGTCGGATCCGCGGTCTCGTGACGGTCGCGGGCAATCCGGTCGTGTCGACGCAGAATGCGACGCGACTCGACGAGGCCCTCGCCGATCTCGAGTTCATGGTCTCGGTGGACATCTATCTGAACGAGACCACGCGGCACGCCGATGTGGTCCTGCCGGCACCGAGCGCGCTTGAGAAGGATCACTTCGACGTGGCGCTCTACACCTATGCGGTGCGCAACATCGCCAACTACAGCCCGCCAGTGCTCCAGCGCGATTCTGGTCAGCCGGATGAGTGGGAGATCCTCGCCACGCTCGCCGCCATTCTCCAGGGTGCGGGCCCCGACGCTGATCCCGTGGCCGTGGACGACGTGATGATCCAGACGATGGTGGGCTCGTCGGTGGCGACTCCCGGCTCGCCGGTGTTCGGTCGCGATGTCGACGAGATCCTGGTCGCGCTCTCGCGCGACGGCCGGCGGGGATCGGTGCGCGTTCTCGACCTCCTGCTGCAGACCGGCCCCTACGGTGCCGCGTTCGGTGCGAATCCGGGGGGGCTGAGTGTCGATGAGTTGATCCTCAATCCGCACGGGATTGATCTCGGTGCGCTCGAGCCGCGCCTGCCCGAGGCACTGCGGACCCCGAGCGGGCGCATCGAACTCGCGCCGCCCGCACTCGTGGCCGACCTCGACCGCCTGGCGGCCTTCGCTGAGACGGTCGATCCCGACCAGATGCTCCTCGTGGGTCGGCGAGACCTGAAGAGCAACAACTCGTGGATGCACAACCTGAGGGTGCTGATGAAGGGCTCGCTCGCCTGCACCGCCCACCTCCATCCCGACGACGCCGCGCGTCTCGGGATCATCGATGGTGGGTATGCGCGCATCACGAGTCGTGTCGGGTCGGTCGACATCGCTGTCGAGGTCACCGACGCGGTGCGGCCCGGGGTGGTGAGCGTGCCGCACGGATGGGGACACGGTGCGCGCGGCACGAGGATGTCGGTGGCGGTCGAGAAGCCGGGAGTGAACTCGAACATCCTCACCGACGAAGCAGTCGTGGATCCGTTGTCGGGCAACGGTGTTCTCTCGGCGATCCCGGTGAGCGTCGAGGCTGTCCACATCGCGGGCTGAGTCGTTCACATCTTTCCCACATCCCGACGAGGGGTTGTGCACGGGGTTGTCCACCAAAAAATCCCGCAATTCACATTGCTGTCCACTTCCAATTCACAGCCATCGCCCCGTACATTCGGCTCGGGTTCGGCGATGTCCGGGAGGGTGGATGGAGGTCCCTCGAGGGTGTCCAGTCCGCGCGGGCCGGCGCCGCGAGGCGTCTGGGATCTGGTTGATCCAGACCTACCCCCCGGATGTCGCCGACATCCCCCGGACCCGACCACGGGCGGGTGCCGGGGTCGGGTCCGAGTCGGCCGGACCCCGGCAAATTGGCCAATTTCAGCGGGTTGTGGACAATCTCGGGAGGGTCGTTGACAAACGTGTAACTACACTGCTGTAATCATCCAACCACTTGTGGGGGCGCCTGCGCAAGGGGAGGGGGACACACAACATCTTGTGGTAGGTCCCCCTCCGCCATCCGCCGGTTTCCCCGCCAGCACGACCACACTTACTCGTCTCACCAAGGAGCCCACGACCATGTCACTCGCACCCGATCGTCTCGCCATCGGTATCGGTCGCTTCTTCACGACGCCGGGTGTCCACCCATACGACGAGGTCGTGTGGGAGGTGCGTGATGCGCGCATCACGAACTGGAAGGACGGCTCGGTCGCTTTCGAGCAGACCGATGTCGAGTTCCCGGCAACGTGGTCGTTGAACTCCACCAACATCGTCGCCCAGAAGTACTTCCGCGGAACTCCTGGCACACCCGAGCGGGAGCGGTCGATGCGCCAGGTCATCGACCGCGTCGCCGACACGATCGCTGACTGGGGCATCGAGGGCGGTTACTTCGTCGACTCCGAAGAGGCCGATGCATTCCGCAACGAGCTGAAATTCATCCTCGTCACCCAGCGCGCTGCCTTCAACAGCCCGGTGTGGTTCAACATCGGTGTCAAGGGTGTGCCACAGCAGGCAAGCGCGTGCTTCATCCTCGCCGTGGAGGACAAGATGTCGGCGATCCTCAACTGGTACCGCGAGGAGGGAGTCATCTTCAAGGGCGGCTCGGGCTCGGGCATCAACCTGTCGAGGATCCGCTCCAGCTACGAGGCTCTCGAGGGTGGAGGAACCGCGTCGGGTCCCGTGTCGTTCATGCGCGGAGCAGACGCATCGGCGGGCACCATCAAGTCGGGCGGCAAGACGCGCCGCGCCGCCAAGATGGTCATCCTCAACGCCGACCACCCCGACATTGAGGAGTTCATCTGGTGCAAGGTGAAGGAGGAGCGCAAGGCGCGTGTGCTGCGCGACGCCGGCTTCGAAATGGATCTGGATGGTTCCGACTCGTTCAGCATCCAGTACCAGAACGCCAACAACTCGGTGCGTGTCACCGACGATTTCATGCGTGCCGTCGAGGAGGACCGTGACTGGAACCTGACCGCGGTGAAGGACGGCTCCACCGTCCGGACGATCCGCGCGCGCGACCTGTGGCGCCAGATCGCCCAGGCATCGTGGGAGTGCGCCGACCCGGGCCTGCAATTCGACACCACCATCAACACCTGGCACACCGCGCACGCGAGTGGCCGCATCAACGGCTCGAACCCGTGCTCGGAGTACATGCACATCGACAACTCGGCGTGCAACCTCGCGTCTCTGAACCTTCTCAAGTTCCTCGATGATGACGACCGGTTCGACGTCGAGGCCTTCCGCCACGCAATCGAGGTCGTCTTCACCGCCCAGGAGATCCTCGTGGGACGCGCCGACTACCCGACCGAGCCGATCGGGGAGAACAGCCGCAAGTTCCGCCAGCTGGGCATCGGGTACGCCAACCTCGGTGCGATGCTGATGGCGCTCGGCCATGCCTACGACTCGTCCGAGGGCCGCGCATGGGCGGCCACGCTCTCCTCGCTCATGACCGGCCACGCCTACGCCACCAGCGCCCGCACCGCGAGTCGCATGGGACCATTCTCCGGTTTCGCCGAGAACGAGACCCACATGCTGAACGTGTTGCGGATGCACCGCGATCACCACTCCCAGATCGAGAATGCCGACGTGGTCCAGGCCGATCTGGTGCATGCCGGCCAGGAGAGCTGGAACGCGGCCGTGCGCGACGGCGAGGAGTTCGGAGTTCGCAACGCCCAGGCCTCGGTGCTCGCACCGACCGGAACGATCGGCCTGATGATGGACTGCGACACCACTGGTGTCGAGCCCGACCTCGGTCTCATCAAGATCAAGAAGTTGGTAGGTGGCGGCACGATGAGCATCGTCAACCAGACGATCCCGCGCGCACTGCGCCGCCTCGGCTACAGCACGCAGCAGGTCGACGACATCACCGCCTACATCGACGAGAACAAGTCGATCCTCGGTGCGCCGCACATCGAGTCGAACCACCTCCCGGTGTTCGCCTGCTCGATGGGTGACAACACGATCCACTACGAGGGCCACGTGCGGATGATGGGTGCGATCCAGCCCTTCATCTCGGGCGCGATCTCCAAGACCGTGAACATGCCCGAGGACGTGACCGTCCGGGACGTCGAGGACCTGCACATGCTCGCATGGAAGCTCGGCATCAAGGCCGTGGCGATCTACCGCGACAATTGCAAGGTTGCCCAGCCGCTCTCGACGGCCAAGAAGGACGACGACAAGGTGGAGGTCGGCTCCTCTGCCCCCGAGGCCGTGACTGCGGTCGTCGAGCGAGTGGTCGAGAGGATCGTGACCGCCCCGGTCCGCCAGAAGCTCCCGAAGACACGTCGTGGCCGCACCTTCGAGTTCCGTGTCGCGGACTGCAAGGGCTTCGCCAACATCGGCGAGTACGACGACGGCCGCCCCGGTGAGCTGTTCCTGACGGTGTCCAAGCAGGGGTCGACGCTGGCTGGCATCATGGATGCCTTCGCCAAGTCGATCTCGTACGGTCTCCAGTACGGCGTGCCACTGCGCGCGTTCGTCGAGGCCTTCACCAACATGCGCTTCGAGCCCGCCGGCATGACCGATGACCCGGAGATCCGGATGGCCTCGTCGATCATGGACTACCTCTTCCGCCGGATGGCGCTCGAGTACTTGACGCGCGGGGAGCGCGAGGAGCTCGGGATCCTGGCGGTCAGCGAGCGCACCCAGCCGACACTGCCCGGTGTGGAGGATGCGGTGGAGACCATGAACGGGTCCGAGATCGTGCCCGATCCGGTGTCGACCGAGTCGGTGCACGAGTTCGTCACCAAGTTCGAGATGGGCATCGCACCCCCCTCGGTCTCGAACGACGACTCCTCGCCGCAGGGCATCACCCGGCGGGTCTCGGATGCGCCGATGTGCATGATGTGCGGTGTGCAGATGCAGCGCGCCGGCTCGTGCCACGCGTGCCCGTCGTGCGGGTCCACCAGCGGTTGCAGCTGACCGTCCCCGACACGGGTCGAGGCCCGGCCCTCGGGGCGGGCCTCGACCAATCGGCGGGCCCTGTCCGGTTCCGTCGCCCGTCGTCGTCACCGATGGGAGGGCCCGCGGGACCTTCCGCACGTGGCGTGGCCACCCGCTCACGGCACTAACTTGGCATCGACGCACGGGCACGACGCGGGGGAGACGACCGATGGCTTCGCATGATGTGGTGATCAGGAACGGCACGGTCGTCGATGGCACGGGAAGCGCACGCTTCGTCGGGGACGTGGCGATCACCGGTGGAATAGTGACCGCCGTCGGAGAAGTCGACGGCGCCGGGTCACGTGAGATCGACGCCGATGGTCACCTCGTCAGTCCCGGCTTCGTGGACATCCACACCCACTACGACGGCCAGGCCACCTGGGACTCCCAGCTCGCGCCGTCGAGTTGGCACGGTGTGACGACCGTGGTGATGGGCAATTGCGGTGTCGGATTCGCTCCGGTCGCCGAGCACAATCGCGAGAGACTCATCCAGTTGATGGAGGGTGTCGAGGACATCCCGGGCACCGCACTCCACGAGGGGCTCGCGTGGGACTGGTCCTCGTTCCCCGAGTACCTCGACGCACTCGAGCGGAGGCCGCGCGACATCGATCTGGCCACACAGGTTCCCCACGGTGCACTGCGCTTGCACGTGATGGGGGAGCGCGGTGCGACACAGCAACCCGCCACGGCCGACGACATCGCCGAGATGGCCCGTCTCGCGCGCGAGGCGGTGGAGTCCGGGGCGCTCGGCTTCACGACGAGCCGCACGCTGAACCACCGCACGAGCCTCGGGGAGCCGACTCCCACCCTCAAGGCCGAGGCCGATGAACTGGTGGGGATAGCGCGGGGTCTCGGGCAAGCCGGTCGCGGCGTGCTCCAGGTCGTGTCGGACTTCATCGACATGGGTGCCGAGCTCGATTTGTTCCGGCGCATGGCGGCCGAATCGGGCCGCCCGATCTCGGTGTCGATCGCGCAGGGTCCCCAGCGCACGCAGGACTGGCTCGCAGAGCTCGACTACTTCGCGCGTGCGACCGCCCAGGGCGTCACGATGCGCGGCCAAGTGGGCGCGCGCGCCGTGGGCCTCATGCTGGGTCTGGAGGCGACACTGAATCCGTTCATGTTCAGCCCCGCGTACCGGGACATCGCCGACCATCCGCTCGCCGAGCGTGTCGCGCACATGCGCAATCCCGAGGTGCGAAGGACGATCATCGAAGGTGCGTCGATCTCGGACACGGTGCTCGGCAGCCGGGCGATCCACCGCTTCACACACATGTTCCGCCTCGGTGATCCGCCGAACTACGAACCCGATCCCTCGGACTCGGCGGCCGCGACGGCCGCACGAGAGGGGCGGGACCCGATCGAAGTGGCCTACGACTGGGTGCTCGAACAGGACGGGCGCGCGCTCATCTACCAGCCGATCCTGAACTGGGCGGGCCAGAACCTCGATGTCATCGGCGAGATGCTGCGCCATCGCGCCTCGGTGCCCGGGCTCTCCGACGGCGGGGCCCATGTCGGCACGATCTGCGACGTGAGTTTTCCGACCACGCTCCTGCAGTGGTGGGGTCGCGACCGTCCGACGGGGCGCATCCCGGTCGAGACGCTGATCGCCAAGCAGTGCCGCCTGACGGCCGAGACCGTGGGTCTCGGGGACCGTGGCGTGCTCGCACCGGGCATGCGCGCCGACGTGAACATCATCGACTTCGACGGCCTGCGTCTGCATGCGCCCGAGATGAGGCGTGATCTGCCCGCGGGGGGTCGCCGCGTGCTCCAGAGGGCGACCGGCTACCGGCACACCTTCGTGGCCGGCACAGAGGTGATGGCCGACGGTGAGCCGACCGGCGCCATGCCCGGACGCCTGGTGCGGGGAGCGCGCTGACACCCGCGGGTGATCCGCCGCGTGACCAGATGACGGTCAGGAGCTTCGACACCGACCCCGCCAACACCGTGGTGCTGCCCGGGGGTCAGCGCGCACACCGTGACCATGTCGCCCAGAGCACCGTGCTCGCTGCCCGACTCGAATCGCCGCGCGAGGGGGTGTGGACGCTCATCGGCAACGGTCTGTCGAACCAGACGTTCATACAGGCCCCCGACGGCATCATCGCCATCGACACCGGTGAGTCGGTGGAGGAGATGCGCGAGGCCCTGCGTCGTTTGCGTGAGGTGAACGATTCTCCGATCGCGGCCGTCGTGTACACCCACTTCCATTACGTGGAGGGGACTCGCGCCGTGCTGGACGAGGGCAATCATGCCGAACCCCTGCCCATCTACGGCCATGAGCGCATCGCTTCCAACAAGGTGCGCGCTGGTGGCGAGATCGGACCGGCCTATTCGCGCGGGTTGATCGAGCAGTTCTCGATCCTGCTCCCCGACGACGGACCCGATGGAAACGTGAACATCGGGCTCGGCTTCCGATACCGGAAGGCAGAGCACGCCCCATTCACTCCGGGATTCATCCCACCGACGCACGTGCTCGGGGACGGATCGGGTCGTCTCGAGATCGCGGGCTTGCAGGTCGACTGGCGCCATGCACCGAGCGACGCCGACGACTCGATCAATTACTTCTTCGGTGCGATCGGGACCTGCGTGCACAACACCGTGTGGCCAGTGCTGTTCAACGTGTTCGCGATCCGGGGCGAGGAGTACCGCGATCCGCGCGTGCTGATCCCCGGGGTCGACTCGATCATCGCGTGGTCACCGGAGTACCTGGTGGGGGCGCACGGACCGGCGATCACGGGCAAGGACAGGATCCGTTCCGTGGCGACCAGATACCGGGACTCCATCCAGTTCCTCTGGGACCAGACCGTGCGCGGCATCAACAAGGGTTGGACCACCGACGAGCTCGCTGCGCGCGTCCGCCTGCCCGATCTCTACGACGTCGACCACCTCACCTCGGAGCGCTACGGGGTCGCCGAGCACCACGTCCGCCAGATCCACGGTGGTCTGCGCGGGTGGTTCGACGGTGACGAGGCGAAATTGTTCCCCCTAGAGCCCGGCGACCGACTCGCACGCCTGATCGCGGGCTTCGGGGGCCGTGATGCGGTGCGCGGAAAGGTCGCGACCGCCCTCGCGGATAACGACATCAGGTGGGCACTCGAGATGGCGACGTGGCTCGCGCGCGCCGATGGTGCCGAGCAGGCCGACCGCGACCTATTGGCTGCGTGCCTGCGCACGGTGGCCGAGCGGACGCCGGCGGCGAACATCCGCAGCTGGGCCCTGACACGTGCGCGCCATCTCGATGGCACCACCCCGATGGACCGCTTCTTCGAGCATCGCTTCAGTCCGCGCCTGCTCACCCATGTCGACACCGCCTCGATCGTGGCGACCCTGCGGGTGTTGGTCGACCCCGATCTCATCGCGGGGATCGATCATCACGTCGCCTTCGTGATCGACGGCACCGAGTGCGGGCTGCACGTGCGCAATTGTGTCGCGGTGCCGACAAATGGTTGGGGTGCGACCAGCATGGTGCGCACGACGCGCGGGGTATTCCTCGGGGTGCTGTCGGGCAGGACGCCCTGGAGTGCCGCGGTGGCCGACGGCTCGCTTGTCGTCACGGGTGATGTCGCGCTCGTCGACCGCATCCGGGCCGCATTCGAACTCGACGGTCTGCGCCAATGACGGGCCATTCGACGCCCCCGCGCGGGCCGGACCTGCCGCGCGGAACGCGACCCTTCGGCGGGACGCTCGGGCGGCTGATCGGCGACTCGTCGCCCTCGTCGCCCGAGCTCTCCCTGCCTCCTGGGGGTGCGCCCAACATCGTGGTCGTGCTGCTCGACGACGTCGGATTCGGCACCTGCTCCACGTTCGGTGGGCCCGTGCCGACCCCGGCGCTCGATCGAGTCGCCGTCGAGGGTCTGCGGTTCAACCAGTTCCACACCACCGCCCTGTGCTCGCCGACGCGCGCTGCGATGCTGACCGGGCGCAACCACCACGCGGTCCACATGGGCGGTATCGCAGAGAGTGGCTCGGCGTTCCCCGGATACGACTGCATCATGCCCAAGGAGGCCGCCACGATCGCAGAGGTCCTGCGCCTGTCGGGCTACTCCACCGCGGCGTTCGGCAAGTGGCACCTCACACCGCTCTTCGAGCAGACTCTCACCGGTCCCTACGACAGGTGGCCGATGGGGCAGGGGTTCGAGCGCTTCTACGGGATCCTGTCGGCCGAGGCGAGCCAGTACGAACCACCGATGTTCGACCAGTCCGTGCCGGTGATGCCCTATGTCGGTCGCGACCGCTACCACATGAGCGAGGACATCGCCGACAAGGCGATCGAGTGGATGAGGGTGCAGAGATCGTCGAACCCGCACCGGCCATTCTTCATGTATTGGGCGACCGGCGCGATGCACTGCCCGCACCATGTGTGGCCCGAGTACTCGGATCGTTTCATGGGCCAGTTCGACGACGGCTGGGACGCCCTTCGTGCGCGGATCCACGAGCGACAACTCGCCCTGGGCGTGATCCCGCCGGGCACCGCGCTCACACCGCGGCCCGATGAGATCCCCTCCTGGAGCGAGTATCCCGATCGCTACAAGCCCGTCGCTTCGCGGTTGATGGAGGTCTTCGCCGGGTTCATGGCCCACACCGACGAACAGGTGGGACGACTCCTCGGCGCGCTCGATGATCTGGGCATCGCCGACGACACCATGTTCGTCTACGTGACCGGCGACAACGGGGCCTCTGCGGAGGGGACCGTGAACGGTGCGTGGAGCGCCCCTTCGTTCCAGAACGGGATATCCGAGGACCCCGAGTGGCTGCTCGACCACATCGGGGACCTCGGGTCGGCCCGGTGCGAGAACCACTACAACCTCGCCTGGGCGTGGGCGCTCGACTCGCCGTTCCAGTGGATGAAGCAGATCGCATCGCACTTCGGTGGGACGCGCAACGCGATGGTGATGCGGTGGCCCTCGCGCATCGCCGACCCGGGCGGGCTGCGGAGCCAGTTCCACCACGTGGTCGACCTGTATCCCACGATCTGCGCCGCGGCCGGCATCGAGCCACCGACCCGGGTGAACGGGATCGAACAAATGGACCTCCACGGGGTCTCGATGCTCGGCACGGTCGATGACGTCGCCGCGCCCGATTCCCACGTGACCCAGTACTTCGAGATGTTCGGAAACCGTGCGATGTACCACGACGGGTGGATCGCCTCGTGCTTCCACGGACGACTCCCCTGGAACAGGTTCGACTCGACACCCTTCGACGGCCCGCAGGAGGCATGGGAGCTCTACGACATCCGCAGCGACTTCTCCCAGTCGGTCGATCTCGCGGAGCGGTACCCCGCCAAGCTGGCCGAATTGCAGGAGCTCTTCGACGAGCAGGCACGCGCCCACAACATCTACCCGTTGAGGGAACCCGGCCAGACGATGGGCAAGAAGTACGCGGTCACCGACGCCCTCGCCGGGGTCACCAAGATGACCTACACCACCGCGAACTGGAGGATGCCCGAGCGCAGCGTCGTGAACATCAAGAACTGCTCGTACCTGATCACCGCCGAGGTCACCGTCGCAGCCGGTGCTCACGGGGTCATCGCCTGCCAGGGCGGGAACATGGCCGGGTGGTCGTTGTATGTCGATGACGAGTCGCGACCGGTGTTCCACTACAACTGGCTCGGCCACGAGCACTACGTCGCCACTGCGCCCGGGGCGCTCGTTCCCGGTCGGCGCGTGGTGACGCTCGAGTTCGTCCATGACGGGGGTTTCGGCGCCGGGGGCGACGCGGTGCTCGCCGTCGATGGGCTGCCGGTCGCGGCGGTGCGGATCGAGCGCACGGTGCCGGTGGTGTTCTCGATGAGCGGGGAGACCTTCGATGTGGGCCTCGACTCGGGGGCCGTGGTCGGGCCCTACCCGCACGTGTACCGATTCGCCGGCGAGATCCACGGTGTCACCCTCGAGCGGCTGAGCGAGCCCTCGGCCGAGGTGAAGGCACTCCTGGCGGACGCCGAGTTCCGGGCCAGTCTCGCGATCCAGTGATCGTGTCGCCCCGGGGCGCGGGGGCGACGCACCCCTCGTCATCGTCCCGTAGGGTTGCGCCTCGTGGAGGCGCGCATCCTCACCTGGAACCTGTGGTGGCAGTTCGGCCCCTGGCGAGAGCGCCAGGAGGCGATACTGGCGGTGCTGCGCGAGCAGCGCGCCGACATCGTCTTTCTGCAGGAGGTCTGGGCCCAGGAGGGTGGCCTCGACCAGGCCGAGTGGCTCGCCGATGAACTCGACATGTACGTCGCGCGCACCGAGGGTCCCTGGTACGACGACGGTGTGAGCCTCGGCAACGCGGTCCTGTCGCGGTGGCCGATCGGACGTTGGGAGGTGCACAGACTCCCCGACGTGACGGGCGCCCCGAGCCATCGGCGCGCCGTGGCTGCCCGCGTCGACAGCCCCCACGGTGGATGGTGGTGCGTGTGCACGCACCTCGACTACAAGTTCGATGCCTCGTCGACGCGTGTCGCCCAGTGCGAGACTCTGTGCGCGATCGTCGACGGGCTCCGTGGGGACGCCGAGGTGGAGAATCCGGTCCTGCTCGCCGGCGACTTCAACGCCGTCCCGGACTCCGACGAGATCCGCATGCTCACCGGTCGCCACGAGCCCGCCATCGACGGACTCGTGTTCACCGATCTGTGGGAGGTGGCCGGTGACGGCACCGGGTTCACGTGGCGGCGCGACAACCCCTACATCGACGACTCGACATGGCCGAACCGCCGGCTCGACTACCTGTTCGTCTCGTGGCCGCGCCCACGACCGATAGGCAACCCGACGAGGGTGTGGCTCGCGGGGCTCGATCTCGTCGGTGGGGTGCAGCCCAGTGACCACGCCGCCGTGGTCGCCGACATCAGGATGACCGAGTAGTCGGCACCCACCCGGGGTGCTCCCGTGCCCTCGCTCACCAGGCGCAACGCATGCGCTTGATGCCGTTGATGAAGTTGCTCTGCAGGTACTCGGGCTCGCTCGTGATCTCCAGGGTCGGGATGCGCTGGCGGATCTCGTCGAACATCACGCTGATCTCGCGGCGCGCGAGATTCGCCCCGAGGCAGAAATGGGGGCCACCCGCGCCGAAACCCACCTGGGCCGGCTGTGCGGGGCGCGTGATGTCGAAGGTGTCGGGGTCGGAGAACACCCGCTCGTCACGGTTGCCCGATTGGTAGAACATCACGACCTTCTCGCCCTCGGCGATCTTGTGGCCGTTGATCTCGGTGTCCTGGGTGGCGGTGCGACGGAAATGGATCACCGGTGTCGAGTACCGCACGATCTCCTCGACGGCGGTCTTCTGGTGTGTCTCGAAGTTGTCGAACCACAACTTGCGCTGGTCCGGGTAGCGGGTCAGCTCGCGCATCCCGTGGGCGATCGCGGTGCGGGTCGTCTCGTTGCCCGCCACGACCAGGAGGATGAAGAACGAGCCGAACTCCTGGGCCGAGAGGCGCTGACCATCGACCTCGGCGTGCATCATCACCGAGGCGATGTCGTCGCGGGGACTGGTGAGGCGGTCCTCACCGAGGGCGAGTGCGTAGGAATAGATCTCACCGCCGACACGCACGAGGTCCTCGAAGGTGCCCACGTACTCCGGGTCTCCGATGCCCAGGATCACGTTCGTCCAGTTGAAGATCGTCTCTTCGTCGGACTCGGGGATCCCCATCATGTCGCAGATGATCTGGAGCGGCATGAGGGAGGCGACCTCCCTGACGAAGTCGCACTCGCGCTCGGGGAACCGCTCGAAGAGTCTGTCGAGGACGGACCTCGACCGCACACGCACCGACTCCTCGAGCGCGGTGATCTCCTTCGGGGTGAAGCCCTTCGACACGATCGAGCGCAGGCGGAAGTGCTTGGGGTCGTCCATTGCGATCATCGAGCCGAAGAACTCGTTGATCTCGACGGGCATGTCGCCGATGTTTGATCCCTTGCCGCTGCAGAAGGTCTGCGGATTGCGGCTCACATGCCAGATGTCATCGTGGCGCACGAGTGCGCGGTATCCGGGGCCCGGCGGAATGGGGGAGCCCTCCACCTGGAACTCCTCGAAGAACTGGAACGGTGACTCGTCTCGCAGGGTCTTGAACGCGCCGAGCCGGAAGTCGCGCGGGGCAACCCAGAACTCGGGTGAGGAGAGGTCGATGTCGGATAGGGCAACACTTGGCAGGTTCACGATCCCGCAGGCTAGTTCGCCGGTACCCTCGCGACCGTGGCCGAGTTCACCTTCTTCGTCGATGCGGATCTGTACGCGATGAATGGGGGTGAACTCGCCGCCAGCGAGCAGGATCTCCACGACGCCGGGATCGAGCGCGTGGACATCCCGAGGGAGTACAACACCGATCTCGGTGACCGCGTGCCCGTGCGAGTCGAGGGATCCCCGCGGGGCATCAGGTTCTACGGTCGTCTCCTCGGAGTGCGTGACCCCCTCCAGCTGGAGGAACTCGAGCGCGTCCTCGCGGCCGCCGAGGCGAGGGGCGAGGGGCGTCAGGACTACTCTCCCTGAATCGGGCGCGGTGGAATCCCGCCGTGGCACGCACCCCGACGGCGCATCCGCGCCCCCAACGAGAGGAAACCCAATGCCCGAGGCAGTCATCGTCGCCACAGCCCGCAGCCCGATCGGTCGTGCCAACAAGGGATCGCTCGTGGACCTTCGCCCCGACGACATGTCGGCCCAGATCATCAAGGCTCTGATGGCCAAGGTTCCCCAGGTCAAGGCCGACGATGTCGAGGACCTGATGATGGGCATCGGCCAGCCCGCCGGCGAGGGTGGCTTCAACATCGCGCGCGTGGCGGCGGTCCTCGCGGGACTCGACAACGTGCCCGGCGTGACGGTCAATCGCTACTGCTCCTCGTCGCTCCAGACGATCCGAATGGCCGCGCACGCCGTTCGCTCGGGAGAGGGAGACTGCTTCATCGCCGCCGGAGTCGAGACCGTCAGTCGCTACGCCTCGGGCGCGAGCGATCTCGCGCCGAACACGGTGTTCGCGAGCGCCGGTGAGCGCAGCAAGACCCGGGCTGCGGGTGGCCAGGGCACCTGGGCCCCGGCACCGGGCCTGCCCGACATGTACATCGCAATGGGTCAGACCGCCGAGAACGTCGTCGAGCGCGAGGGTGTGACCCGCGAGGAGATGGATCGCTTCGGCGTCCGCTCGCAGAACCTGGCGTGCGAGCACGTCGACAACGGCTTCTTCGAGCGCGAGATCACCCCGCTCACCCTCGCCGACGGCACCGTCGTCTCGAAGGACGACGGCCCCCGCCCCGGCACCAACTACGAGGCTGTGTCGCAGCTCAAGCCCGTCTTCCGCCCCGACGGCTCGGTGACGGCCGGCAACGCGTGCCCGCTCAACGACGGAGCCGCGGCCGTGATGGTGATGAGCGACACCAAGGCCCGCCAACTGGGTCTCACGCCGCTCGCGCGCATCGTGTCGTCGGGTGTGTCCGGTCTCAATCCAGAGATCATGGGACTCGGCCCGATCGAGGCCTGCCGCCAGGCGCTCGGGCGCGCTGGCATGTCGATCGACCAGATCGACCTCGTGGAGATCAACGAGGCCTTCGCTGCGCAGGTGCTTCCCTCGGCCAAGCACCTCGGCATCCCGCTCGAGAAGTTGAACGTGCACGGCGGTGCGATCGCACTCGGTCACCCCTTCGGCATGACGGGTGCGCGCATCATGACCACGCTCATCAACGGCCTCCAGTGGCAAGACAAGCAGTGGGGCCTCGAGTCGATGTGCGTCGGTGGTGGCCAGGGCATGGCCATGATCATCGAACGCCTCAACTGACGGCAAGACCCCCGGGCCGCCTCGCGGCCGTCCGCAGCATGAGGGCGACCGCGGTGCCCGAGATCACCATCAAGGTCGCGGCGAATCCGAAGGTCACCCCGGGTCCATGGGCGCCGTAGAGCATCGGTGCCACGAGCGCCATGAGCGTGGCCGCCACGAGGTCCCCACTGCCGGCGAGACCCTGTGCGGCGGCAGCGCGACCCCTCGGGGCAACCGAGGCCATGAGTGATTGCGTCGCGGGGATCGACAACGCCCCGATGACTCCCTCCACGATCGCAAACCCCACGAGCAGCTCGGCGCTCGGGAGCAATCCGTAGACGAGCACGAGTGGTGCGGTGAGGAACAACCCGACGACCGTCATCGACACCGCTCCGCGCCTGTCGGCGAGTCGGCCCCCGGCGGCACCGAGCACGATGAAGGGGATCGTGTAGAGCAGGAATGTGAGTCCGACCTGGAAGTTGTTGCCGCCACGATCAGTGATGTAGCGGTCCCACAGCGCGTCGTAGATCCCGACCGGGAGGAACAGGGCCGACGAGGCCAGAACGGCGGCGCGCACGGGTAGGAGTCTCAACAGATCAAAACTCAACTTGCCAGAGTCCCCGGTCGCCGGCAGTGAGGGGAGATCGCGGCTCCACACAACGAGGAGGGCGATCACTGCCACGCACGAAAAGATCAGGAACGCCCCACGCAGACCGAACGGCTCGATCAGGATCGCACCGATCAACGGCCCACCGGTGAAGCCGGCCAGTTCGACTCCGCGCAACCGGCCGAGCCGCTCGGCGGCGCGGGTCTTGTCGATGTTGGCCGTGATCGCCCTGACGGCGGGGCCGCTCATGCCGAGTGAGGCACCTCCGACCGCGCGCGCGATGATGAACATCCCCAGTGTCGAGCCGAAGGCGAACAGGGTCGAACCCACGCAGGCCAGCACCAGGGCGGCGAGCACGAATCGCCTCGGTTCGCCCTTGTCGGCCCGGGGTGCGACGAACAGTTGCACCAGGAGCGAGACGAGGAAACCAGCCGCGGCGATGAATCCGAGCCCCGCGTCGTTGAAACCGTGCGTGTCCTGGAGTTCGGACAAGGCGGGAAAGATCATGCTGTTGGAGACCGGCACGCTGAAGCCGCAGATCAGCAGTGGGCCGATCCCGAGCGTGAATCTCTGAATCGGGGTGCGTGGGGCAGTGTCGGTCATTGGCGGCCGTTCAGTCGGGTGCGGTCAGTCGGGTGCGGCGATCAGGTGGGCGGTCAGGCGGTGAATCCGTCCCATCGGTTCGACCGGTCGGCTCTCACGATCACCGTATCCGCCCGGTCCCGATCGGGGGTGCACCTCACCACGTGCGCGAGCCCGTCGTGGGTGAATTCGGCGAGGAGCCAACCGTCGCTGTCGCGCACACCCGCACCGTCGTCACCCATCGCACGAACCGCACCTATGGCGAGACCCGCCAGATCGGCCTCGGCACGCCACATGTCGGCCAGCCCCGCGCGCAGCACCGCGTCGTCGGCGAGGTCGAATCCGGCGAGTGAGAGCTCGATCGTGTCGACGGCGACCACCTCGAGCTCGGACCTGTCGACGATGTCGCCGCCGAGGAGATCGTCGAACATCACCACGACTGGTCCGTCGGAGGAGAGCGTCGCACCCACCGTGCCGTAGCGCACGATCGGCAGGCCGTCCTCGTCGAGGGTGCGCACCTTGATCCGCTCGCCGTTGCGCCAGCGTCGACTCATCGCCCCAGGCACTCCAGCACGGCGTCGGAGAACGCGGGCCAGTGGGCGAGTCCCCACTCGGTGAACTCGGTCTCCGACAGCATCACGCAGCCCACGTCGGCGACGGGGTCGACCCACAGGAACGCCCCGATCCCACCGAAGTGACCGAAGGTGGCCGCGGAGTTACGCGACCCGGTCCAGTGCGGGCTCTTGTGCCCTCGGATCTCAGGACCGAGCCCCCACGGGCAGGGATCGGCGGGCCCGATGCCCGGCACGATTCCCGCCAGGTGGGGAAACTGCGGCGTGACAGCGGCGAACCACGTCTCGCGCGCGACGAGCCGGGGCGAGCGGAGCTCGCCGATGAGTGCCACGAGATCATCGACACTGGACCAGATGTCCTTGGCGCACGAACCCCTGAGCGAGGTCGACCCCATGCCGAGGGGGGAGAGCACCGCGTCGTCGAGGTACTCGTCGAACGGAATTCCCGACGCCGCCTCCAGGTGGCTCGCGATCATGTCGTATCCGGAGTTCGAGTAGATGCGCTTGATGCCCGGCTTGCCGACTGGCTGTGCGCCCTCGAGGGGGTAGCCGCCCGCGTGGGAGAGGAGGTGGGCGAGCGTGCAGCCGTTCTGGCCGACCGGGTCGTCGAGCGCGACCGTGCCCTCCTCGACGGCCACGAGCACCGCCCAGGCTGCGATCGGTTTGCTCACCGAGGCGACCCGTTGCACCCGTGAGGTGTCGCCACGCGTGACCGTCTCACCACCGATTCCGTGGACCACCGCGCACGACCATTCCGGTGCGGGCCACGCGTCGACGAGGTGCCACGCCGCCTCGAGCGGTGGGCCGGCCATGGTGCGTGGTCTCAGGCGCCGGCGCGGATCAACTCGGCGACGCGGAAGGCGAGGTCGAGCGATTGGCGACCGTTCAGTCGTGGATCACAGATCGTCTCGTACCGGTCGTCGAGGTCGTCCTGGGTCAGGTCGTCGGTCCCGCCGGTGCACTCGGTCACGTCCTCGCCGGTGAGCTCGATGTGGATACCGCCCGGCCAGGTGCCCTCTGCCTTGTTGGCGCGCACGAAGCCGGCGATCTCGGCCACGACATCTTCGAAGTGGCGTGTCTTGCGCCCGTTGGGTGCGGTGAAGGTGTTGGCGTGCATCGGGTCGCACGCCCACACCACCGGCTGGTCGGCGTCTTTCACGGCACGCAGCAGTGGACGCAGCGAGTCCTCGACCTTGTCGGCCCCCATGCGCGAGATCAAGGTCAGGCGGCCCGGGATGCGGGCAGGGTTGAGCACCTGGCACAACTCGAGCACCCACTCGGGCGAGGTGGTCGGGCCGACCTTGCAGCCGAGCGGATTGCCGACCCCTCGCAGGAACTCCACGTGTGCACCGTCGAGTTGGCGCGTGCGCTCACCGATCCAGAGCATGTGGGCCGAGCAGTCGTACCACTGGCCGGTGAGCGAGTCCTGACGGGTGAGAGCCTCCTCGTAGCCGAGGATCAGCGCCTCGTGGCTCGTGTACACGTCGACTTCGTGGAGCATCGGGAAGCTGTCGGTGTCGACGCCGCAGGCGTGCATGAACTGGAGCGCACGCTCGATCTCCATGGAGAGTTCCTCGTAGCGCCGACCCTCCGGGCTCGAGGCCACGAACTCCTGTGTCCATGCGGTGACGCGGCTGAGGTCGGCAAAGCCGCCCTTGGTGAAGGCGCGCAGGAGATTGAGGGTGCTCGCGGACTGATGGTAGGCCTGCACGAGGCGCTCCGGGTTCGGGATGCGTGCGGCCGCGGTCGGCAGGAGATCGTTCACGATGTGGCCGCGGAACGAGGGCAACTCGAGATCCCCGATTTTCTCGGTGGCAGACGACCGGGGTTTGGCGAACTGGCCAGCCATGCGGCCGATCTTCACGACGGGCACGCCCATGGAGTAGGTGAGCACAACGGCCATCTGCAGGATGACTCGGAGCTTCTCGCGAATGTTGACCGCGCTGAACTCCTCGAAACTCTCGGCGCAGTCGCCGGCCTGGAGGAGGAACGCGTTGCCCGCGGCGACCTTGGCGAGGGAGCCCTGCAAAGACCTCGCCTCGCCGGCGAACACGAGCGGCGGGAACCCGGCGACCTGCTTGAGGGCCATTTCGAGCGCACCCGCGTCGGGCCAGTCGGGCTGTTGCAATGCGGTGAACGACCGCCACGAGTCGGGGGCCCATCTACGTGCCATAAGGGTCACAGCCTCGCCTGATCGGCACCCGTTTCGCAACGGGTATTTGGCGATGTGTTGCCCGCCCGCGGCCCCGGGCGAGCCGGATCAGACGGCCAGGATCCTCTCGGCGTCGTCGCGGAGACCCTCGACGGCACGGCTCACGAGGCGGCGCGCGGCCTCGGCGGTGACGCCCAGGTCCTCGCCGACTTCGCGGAAGCTCTTGCGCTCCCCGTCGAGCAAGCCAAAACGCGCCTCCACGGCGTAGCGGGCGCGCTCATCCAGTGTTCCGAGCAATTCGCTCAGCAGTTCGGAGTCCACGAGAGCCATGACGGCGTCCTCGGGGGTGCCCTGACCGTTGTCCATCAGATCACCGAGGGTCGCGTCGCCGTCATCACCGACGGTCTTGTCGAGCGACACCGGAGTGGTGAGTCGGTGCAGTTGGGCATTGCCGGCGTCGAGTGTCTCTCCGTCGCCCGAGGCCTGGCGCAGCGCGGCGCGCAGGCTCGCAGAGCGGTCGCCGGGAATACGGATGAGGCTCGCCTTCTGGTCGAGCGCACGACCGATCGCCTGGCGGATCCAGAACGTGGCGTAGGTGGAGAACTTGAACCCACGACGCCAGTCGAACTTGTCGACCGCGTGCTCGAGTCCGAGGTTGCCCTCCTGGATCAGGTCCAGCAGGTCCATGCCCTGGGGCAGGGGGTAGCGGCGGGCTATGGAGACCACGAGGCGCAGGTTGGCCCGGATGAACCGGTCCTTGGCCGCGGTGGCATTGCGCAGGTCGCGCCGCAACGCAGCCGAGCGCTCGCCCGCATCGATCCGGGCGGCGGCGTCACGACCCGCCTCGATCGCCTTGGAGAGCTCGCGCTCGTCCTCGGCCGTGAGCAGGGCGACCTTGCCGATGTCATTCAGGTAGAGACCAATGGAGTCGTTCATAGTGTGGAGGTCAACCGTTTGTTCGTCGTGGATGTTCCCGCGTACCCCGTGGCACGGGACACACGAAATAGGGGGTTTTCAACAAGGGGGGCCCGAGTTGAGGGGAATAATGAGAATAACACGCGGGTGTGCTTCCCGCTAGGGGGTTTCGCCCAGATCCTGGTCTTGAGGGCCGTGGCTCGCGTCCCGGGCCCCTTTCGTACACTTTGGCCGTGGCGCCAACTCGCGGGGATCACCCACCTCGTGGGGGTCGTCAGGACGAACCGGGACGTGGCGGGGGCGCCCGGCGAATCGGCATTCTGGGTGGCACGTTCGACCCGCCACACAGGGGTCATCTGGCTGCGGCCCATGCGGTACGGCGGGCCCTCGGGCTGGACGAAGTGATCCTGATGGTGGCAAACGAGCCGTGGCAAAAGGTCGCAGAGCGCAGTGTCACCCCGGCTGGGATCAGACTCGAGATGGTGACGGCGCTGGTGGCCGGAGAGCCCGGGCTGACGGTCGGCGACGATGAGGTCCGCCGGGGTGGCCCGACCTACACCGTCGACACCCTGCGTGCCCTACGTGCCGACCATCCCGACGCCGAGTACCACATCATCCTGGGCTCCGATGCGGCACGCAATCTCCACACGTGGAGGGAAGCCGACGAGGTGGTGCGTCTCTCTACGCTCGTGGTCGTGAATCGACCCGCAGACGACCGTGCCGTGCCAGTCGATGGAGCGCGGGTCGAGTTCGTCGACATGGAGCTCGTCGATGTCTCGAGCTCGCAGATCCGTGCCGACGTGGCGGCAGGACGTTCCGCCGAGCCGGCCACGACCGGTGCGGTTGCCGCCATCATCGCCCGACTCGATCTTTACGCGACATCGTGAGTGCGATCCCCGCGCGTCGCAGGCGGCGCCTGATCGCCGCGGTTGCCACCTCGGTGGCCTCGCTCCTGGCCCTGCCGACCGGGCTGGTTCTCGGCGCAAATGCGTTGCTGAACGACGCGGGTGGAGACAAGGTCGACGAGGTTCCTGCCATCAGCGTGCCGGCGTCGTCGCTCCACCTGTGGGCCGTCGCGAGCGCACGTGACGAATTGACCGCAGTTGCGCTCGTGGCGCTCACTCCCGAGGGTCGGGGGGGCACGATCATCTCGATCCCGGCGGGTTCGGCCGCCGATGTCGCCGCGACGGAGGCTCCTCGGCGCATCGCCGATTCGTGGACCACCGGTGGTCTGGCCGCGTTGCGCACCGATGTCGAGGATCTGCTCAACGTGTCATTGAACAGCGCCCAGCGATTCACCTCCGCCGATCTCGCGACCCTGCTCGCACCGGTCGGTCCCCAACCGGTGACGCTGCCCCAGGACATCTGGGACGGGGGCGGGTCGGTCGAGGCTGCCCGGGTGCTTCCCGCAGGAGCCGCGACGTTGTCCCCCGCAGAAATCGCCGCCGGTCTCGCCGCGATGCAGGCCGCCGTTGCCGAGTCGTACCGGTTGCCCCAGGTCAAGGCGCTGTGGGGTGCCGTCGCGCGTGCGGGAGTGGAAGCGGATGTGGCCGACGCCGGTGGGGCCTCCACGACCACGACCACCGCGACGCCCGATGCCTCCACTGTGCTCACCGCACTATTGGCCGGAAGGGTGGACTTGTGGCAGATCTCCTCGTCCCGCCTCGTCGATGCACAGCGCAACCCCGCCGGCCTCGATCTCTATGCCCTCGACGGCGGAGAGGCACTGATGGTGCTCGCGAGCACGGCGCCCGGCGCCCTCACCTTGTCGAACACGAACATCTCGCTGATGATCGACATCCCCTTCGACGATGCATCGTTCGCCCGTGAGGCAGTGACGCGACTGGCCTACCTGGGTGCCAATGTGGTCGTCTTGCGCAGGACGCTCGATCCCCCACAAGAGCGCACCGTCGTCCACTACGGCGACTCGCTCGCGCGCACCGAGGTCGAGTCGTACGCCTCGTTGCTCGGCCCGCTCGAGTTCGTGGAGACATCCGTGATCATCGCCGGAGTAGACGCGAGGATCGTCCTCGGCCACGACTTCACCTCGCACCTGGGTGCGGGCGGGGGAACGGGTGCCACGACCACGACGGTGGCCCGATGAGTGCCGACGAGTCCCTCGCGCTCGCACGGATCGTTGCGACCGCGATCGACGACAAGAAGGGCACCGAGATCATGATCATCCCCGTGGGCGAGGTGCTGGGGATCACCGAGTTCTTCGTGGTCTCGAGCGGATCCAACCCGAGGCAGGTGGGGGCGATCTGCGATGCGGTGCTCGAGATGGTCCGCACCGAGACCGGGCGGAGCCCCCTTCGCAGCGAGGGTGCGCGAGAGCAGCAGTGGGTGCTGATCGACTACGGCGACGTGGTCGTGCATGTCTTTGCCGACGAGACCCGCCGCTTCTACGAGATCGAACGCCTCTACAAGGATGTCGTGCCCGTCGTCTGGCACCCGCCGACCGGGATGGTCGACCGCAACGGCTGACGGACTGGTGCCGCCCGTGCCGCCGACGGATAGGATAAAAGTCCCGAAACGGGGCTGTAGCTCAGTTGGCAGAGCGCTTGCATGGCATGCAAGAGGTCAGGGGTTCAATTCCCCTCAGCTCCACCATTGCTCCCGATCGCATCGGGGAGCCTGTTAGACACGGTGCCGTGGATCGCGCGTCGGGGATGGGGTCACCACGATGAATGAGGTGGCCAACGAGATGGTCAACGACGTCCAGGTCGTCATGCGCACCTACGAGCGCCCGGTTCTCCTCGCCCGTGCGCTCGCGAGTGTCCGGGGTCAGACACGTCAGCGACTCGCACTCACAGTCGTGAACAACGGCGGGGAACCCGGCATCGTCGATGCCGTCGTGGCTGCCTCGGGGATGAGAGGCGTCAGTGTCTTGCACCTGCCGGCCCGCATGGGGATGGAGGCGGCATCGAATGCGGCACTCGCGACCTCGGAATCCGAGTGCTTCGCCATCCACGACGACGACGACTCGTGGCACCCGCGGTTCCTCGAGTCCGCAGTGGCTGCGTTGTCGGGACGGCCCGATGCCTCGGCGGTGGTCACCGGAGTGGTGCGCGTGCACGAGACGATGACGGGAGTGCGGGTGTGGCCGGTTCGCGAGGAGCATGTGCCCCTCGATGAGGGGTGCCTCACGTTCCGCGGGATGATCGGGCACAACCCGTTCCCGCCCATCGCGGCCCTGTTCCGGCGGCGCGTCCTCCGCGACGTCGGTGCCTTCGACGAGTCGCTGCCGGTGCTCGGTGATTGGGAGTTCAACCTGCGCGCGGTCACGGTGGGTCCGTTCGTGTTCATTCCCGACGTGCTCGCCCGGTACCACACGCGCACGCCCGAGTCCGATGTCGGCACGGCGAACTCGATCACCGCCGGGGTCGACCTTCACCGCAGCACCAAGAGGCTCCTGCAGGATCGTTGGCTCGCCGAACCCCCGGTCAACGGGGTGAACAAGGGCGAGTTGTCGGTGCAGGCGGAGGCCGCGCTCGAAGCCGAGGAGACGCGCCTGCGCGTCGAAGCCTCCTCCCAGGCGGAGATCGAACGCCGTGTCGCCGAGATCGCTGCCCAGCGCGGGTTGCTGCGCCGGATCGGGGGCGTGATCGCGAACCCCTCGCGTGGGGTCCTGGCGGTCAGGCGCCGGCTCGGTCGGTGAGCCGTGGCTGTGAGGATGGCCGGAGCGACGATGTCTGAGTCGGCGGCTGCTCTGCTCGATGCGCACCCGCGGGTGCGAGTGGTGACGGTTGATTTCTTCGACACACTCGTCACACGCAAATGGGCCCAACCCACGCACGTGTTCGCCGACATGGAACGTGTCCTCGTGGCGGTCGATCCGTCCCGCCACGGGTTCGCCGCCGCCCGTGTCGAGGCCGAGCATCGTGCCCGGGTGCGTGCGGCCGCCGATGACCCCCACCGCGATGTGACTCTCGCAGAGATTCATCTCGAGTTGTCGCAGATGTTGAACCTCGATCTCGACGAGCGGCACCGTCTCGCCGCGATGGAGAGGGCACTCGAGGTTGCATCCGCGCGTCCCGGGGGCCTGGGCGTCGAGGTCGCCGAGGAGGCGCGTCGTCGCGGACTGCGCGTCGTCGTGGTGAGCGACAACTACATGCCGTCGGTGCACCTGGTCGACATGGCGCGCGCGGCTGGTCTCGAGTGGCTCGAGGCCTCCGACATCTTCGTGTCGTGCGAACACGGCGGGCAGAAGCACAACGGCCGCCTCTGGCGCACGGTGATCTCCTCGCTCGGGGTCCGGGGCTCGAGGATCCTGCACCTCGGTGACGATCCGCGCGCGGACGATGCCGTGCCCGCGGGCATGGGGGTGAGGACCCATCTCGTTCCCCATCTGCGCACCTCCCACCGGCATGCGCGAAACACCGCACCGTCGGTGCTCCCGTTGTCGCGCATCGAGGCCGACCTCCGCGACGCCGGGGTCACCGACCGGGCAGAGGTCCTCGGTCGCGGCGCGATTGCCATGGTCGTCGCCTCGCAGGTTCACCATGGACTCGCCGAGGCGCGGAATCGCGGAGCCCACGATGTGCATTTCGCGGCACGCGACGGACATCTCGCGCACGGACTCTGGACACGGTTGCGCGAGCGCGACCCCTCGATGCCGCGAGCCTCGTACACCTCGTTCTCGCGGTCGGTCGTGTGGCGGGCGATGCTCGAGCGGCTCGACGCCGACAATGTGCATCGTTTCGTCGGCGATGACGAGGTTCTCACCCCCGAGCGGCTCGGTCACCGTGTCGGGTGCGCGTTGGTCGGCGCAGAGCCCGGAGTGGCGCTCGGTGCCGGGGCTGCCCGAGAGATCCTGGTCGCCAATGCCGATGCGGTGCTCGCCGCCGCGCGGACGCTTCGGTCGAGGTTCCTGACCCACCTGCGTCGTCGTGGATTGCTCGACGACGGCCTGCACCTGGTCGTCGATCTCGGGTGGACCGCCTCGACCGTGGCCGACCTGGCTGATCTGGTCGCACACGAGACTGGTGGCCGGTCCCGTATCGAGGGTCTCTTCACCGGTCTCTATTGGGATGCGACGCCGAACCGCACGAGGCTCGGGATGCGCGGTGTCGCGATGGATGAATTCGCACCGTTGGACGACAACCTGCGTCTCCTCGGGATCGTCAAGTACATGGAAGCCCTCGTCACCGCTCCCCATGGGTCGGTCGTCGATTTCGACGGCGACGGCACCCCGATCGGGGCCGAGACCGAACCGGAGAGGCGCGCATGGGACACCGTGGTCGGCCGCGTCGCCTCGGCCGCGACCGAGTCCGCCTGGCAGATGCTCACCGGTTCCCATCCGAGCGGGGTGCGAGCCGGGGATCTGGACGGGTCGGCGGTGTGGGCCGCGATCATGCAGGTCGCACACACGCCGACTCCGGCCGAGGTCGAGATGCTCTCGGTGGTGCACCACGTGACCGACATCGACCACGAGGGTGAGGGGCGCCCGATGGTGGCACCGCCGCCGGCGTGGCGCACCCACATCACCGATGCCGAGTTCCTCGTCATCCATGACTCGCTCATCCGGCGCCACTGGTTGCGCGGGTCGATGTCGGCGTGGCGCAACCGTGGCGACAGCGACTGGATGGTCGATGAGATCGAGAGAATGTGGCCCCACACGCATCCCGTGTGGGTGCACGGGGGAGTGCCGCGATGATCGTCGACATCCAGTTCAACCAGGGCTCGGCACCGTGGCCCCGGCTCGTCGAGGGTGTGCTCGCCGCCGAGGAGGCGGGGTTCGCCACGGTGTGGAACCTCGATCATTTCTCGGGCGCGATGTTCGGCGCCGACACGATGCTCGAGTGCTTCTCCGTCCTGTCGGGTTGGGCGGCGGTGACCACGCGCATCGGAGTGGGATCACTCGTTGCCAACGTCGTCAACCGCACTTCGGGCATGCTCGCCCACGCGGCTGCGAGCGTCCAGAACATCTCCGGCGGGCGTCTCGTGCTGGGTGTCGGCGCGGGGTCCTCGCCCACGAGCGAGTTCGGCGCCGAGCAGCGCGCGCTCGGGATCGAGATGCTCCCGCGCATGGCGGACCGCCATGCGCGCCTCATCGACACGATCGGCGAGGTTCGCCGCATCTGGGCGGCGGCGGGTTCCGGGGACTTCGCCGGGTTCGCTCGCCCGATCCCCGAGCCACTGATCGTGGCCGGTATCAACTCGGCGGGGCTCGCTCGTCTCGCGGGTGAGCGCCTCGACGGCGTGAACATCCGGTTCAACCATCCCGAGCGCGGCGCGCTCCTCGCGGCTGCGCGGGATGCGAGCGGCAACCGTCCGGGCTTCGATCTCTCGGTCTGGACCTGGTTCGACCCCGCACTCACCGACGGTGATCATCCGCTCCGGCGGGAGCTCGCCGCCGAGGGTGTCACTCGGCTCGTGTTGCTCCACCGCGGCGCGCCCGACCCCGAGGCGATCGCCCGCGCCGGGCGCCACCTCGGTTGAGTCCGGTGGGACTCACTCGCCGGCGGGAACCGGTGGCGTGCGTCCGATCAGCGGGACGCCGTTCGCGGTGCGCCAGCGAGCGGCGCGCACGATGATGAAGACCATCATCGGGATGTTGAAGTAGTTGACGACCGACATGATCGGGTCGTCGATGACCCATCCGTAGATCATCCAGCTCGTCGCCGACAGAATCGTGACCGCCCACGACAGCAGCGAGATCGCATGCAGGTTCTCCACGCGCGCGACATGGGCGACCTGGGGCATGAGCGAGGTCGTGCTGACGACCGTGGCGGTCCACCCGAAGGCCGCGAGCGGAAGGGGCAGCAGAGCTGCCACGAGCACCACGACGACGGTGGCGAACCGGGCGAGCACGCGCGGCGGGATGCGACCGTGCCGCAGGAGCACCGACATGATGATCGACTGGGCGATGATGAACTGGGCGTTGGAGAACCACATCGGCACGCTGCCCGAGCCGATCCCGTAGGAGAACCAGAGGCACGAGCTGACCATGCCATGCGCGGTGGCGAACGAGGAGATCCCGTGGGTGGTGTCGTGGCGCACGGTGCGCCACACCTGGGGCCAGATGAAGGCGAGGCTGGTGGCGGTGCACCACACCCCGAGGAGGGTCTCCACTGGATCAGTTCACCACGATGTTGACCGTGCGACCGGGGATGACCACCGTCTTGACGATCTGCCTGCCAGCGATCGCCGATCGCACGTTGTCGACCGCCATCGCGGCGGCGGTGTGGGCGTCCTCGTCGGCGCCGACGGCCACGGTGATGCGCCCGCGCAACCTGCCGTTGACCTGCACGGGCACCTCGACGGAGTCCTCGGCGAGCAAGCCGGGATCGGCCACCGGGAACGGGACGTGGGTGATCGACCCGGCGTGATCGAGCAGGGACCACAATTCCTCGGCCAGGTGGGGGCAGAGCGGAGAGAGCATCTGCACGAGCGGCTCGGCGATCGCTCGTGGTGTCGCACCGGCAGTGTTGACATGCTGGGTGAGGGCGTTGTTCAGCTCGATGAGTTTGGCAATCGCGGTGTTGAAGCGCAGGCCCTCCATGTCGGCGCCCACGCCGGCGATCGTGCGGTGGAGCATTCGAAGGAGCGGCTCGGGAGGGGATGATTCCTGGACCGTGGCGGCGCCGGTGTCCTCGTCGACCATGTTGCGCCACAGCCGCTGCAGGAACCGCTGCATCCCGACCACGTCGCGGGTGTTCCAGGGACGGCTCGCATCGAGGGGGCCCATCGACATCTCGTACAAGCGGAACGTGTCGGCGCCGTACTCCTCGTACATCTCGTCGGGGGTGACGATGTTCTTCAGGCTCTTTCCCATCTTGCCGTACTCGCGCGTGACGGGTTCGCCGTTCGACGTCCACGATCCGTCCCGTTCGGTCACCTCTGCGGCCGGAACCGTCTGTCCTCGCGCGTCGCGGAACGCGTAGGCCTGGATGTAGCCCTGGTTGAAGAGCCGGTGGAAGGGTTCCTCGGAACTCACATGGCCGAGATCGAAGAGCACCTTGTGCCAGAAGCGCGCGTACAGCAGGTGCAGCACCGCGTGCTCGACGCCGCCCACGTACAGGTCGACACCGCCCGTGTGTCCGTCGCCCCTGGGTCCCATCCAGTAGCGCTCCACCTCGGGGTCGACGAAGGCCCCGGTGTTCGTCGGGTCGAGGTAGCGCATCTCGTACCAGCACGATCCGGCCCACTGCGGCATCACGTTCACCTCGCGACGCCACGCTCGTTCGCCATCACCGATGTCGAGCGTCGTTGCGACCCAGTGTCCGGCCCGCGCCAGCGGGGGAACGGGATCGGACGCGGAGTCGTCGGGATCGAGTGCGGTGGGTTTGAAGTCGTCGAGTTCGGGCAGCAGCACCGGCAGGTGGGACTCGGGGAGTGCGTGCGCGCGACCGTCGGTGTCGTAGACGATCGGGAAGGGCTCGCCCCAGTAGCGCTGGCGCGAGAAGAGCCAGTCGCGCAGACGGTAGGTGACCGTGGCGGACCCCAGGCCGCGCGACTCGAGCCAGGACGTGATGCGGGACTTGGCGTCGGCGATCGAGGCGATCCCATCGAGGGAGACCTCGTCGTTCGACGAGTTCACGCACGGACCCTCGCCCACGAAGGCCTCGGGCCAGGTCCCACAGTCGATCGAGGGGTCGATCCCCCGATCGGCGAACCATGCGTCGGGAGGCATCTGGGTTGCGGTGATCGGAAGGTCGTGAGCACGAGCGAACTCGAAGTCGCGCTGGTCGCCCGACGGCACCGCCATGATCGCACCGGTTCCGTACCCCATGAGCACGTAGTCGGCGATCCACACGGGGATCTCCGCACCGTTCACCGGGTTCACCGCGGTGCCACCCGTGGCGACACCGGTCTTTTCCCTGGTGTCGTCCTGTCGCTCGGCATCGGCCTTGGCGGCCGCGGCCGCACGGTACGCATCGACATCGGCGCGACGGTCGGGGCTCGTGAGGGTCCCGACGAGCGGGTGCTCCGGCGAGAGCACCATGAAAGTGGCACCGAACAACGTGTCGGGGCGCGTGGTGAAGACCTCGATCGACCCGGCCGGCGACGAGAAGACCACGCGTGCTCCCTCACTGCGCCCGATCCAGTTGCGTTGCATCAACTTGATCGGTTCGGGCCAGTCGAGACGGTCGAGATCGTCGACGAGGCGGTCCGCATAGGCGGTGATCCGCATCATCCACTGGCGCATGTTGCGCTGGAAGACCGGGTAGTTGCCGATGTCGCTGCGTCCCTCGGCGGTCACTTCCTCGTTCGCCAGGATCGTGCCGAGTCCGGGGCACCAGTTCACCGGCGCATCCGCGAGGTACGCGAGCCGGCGGCGGTCGATCTCATCGTGGCGCTCGCCGACCGACATCTCGGACCACGGGCGGCCGTCGCTCGTGGTGCGGGCTCCGGAGGAGAACTCGGCGGCCAACTCCTCGACGTGGCGCGCGCGACCCGCACGCTCGTCGTACCACGCGTTGTAGATCTGCAGGAAGATCCACTGCGTCCACTTGTAGAAGGCCTCGTCGGTGGTGCTGACACTGCGCCGCGGGTCGTGGCCGAGCCCGAGGCGACGCAACTGGCGGCGCATGGTGGCGATGTTCGACTCGGTGTTGACGCGGGGATGCACCCCGGTCGTGATCGCGTGCTGCTCGGCGGGCAGACCGAAACTGTCGTAGCCGAGCGCGTGGAGCACGTTGAAACCCTTCATGCGCTTGTAGCGGGCGAAGACGTCGGTACCGATGTAGCCGAGCGGATGTCCGACGTGCAGCCCGGCACCCGAGGGGTAGGGGAACATGTCGAGGACGAACAGTTTCTGGCGCCCCGCGACCGCGGCGGGATCGGCGAGGGGTCCGGCCGGGTTCGGAGCGTCGAAGGTGCCGTCGCGCTCCCAGAAGTCCTGCCACTTCCCCTCGATGCGTGCCGCGAGACGGGCCGAGTAACGATGAGCCGGAGTCCTGCCCGAAGCCGCGTCTGGATGCACTGCCTCGTCGCTCATGGTTGTGCCATTCTAATTGCCGTGTCCAAGCAACGACCCCGATCGGGACGACGCCAGTCCGGTCGGGGAGGTCGGGGCGCATCCGGTCACGGGTATCCGCGCAGTGCCCGCCTCGGCGAGACGATCCGCGCGGTGGTGGCTGAGGAACTCGCGCGCATCGATGACGAGCGGCTCGAGCTGGTCACGATCACCGCGGTCGATGTCGACCCCGAGATGAACAGGGCAGTCGTGTACTTCGACTCGATGTTCGGCCTCGACGGCGACGCCGGTGTCGAGGAGGCGCTCATGGAGCACAGGTCGCGTCTCCAGTCGTGCATCAATCGCGAGATGCACGCTCGCAAGACGCCGATCCTGTCGTTCAAGCCCGACGAGGTCATCCGCGCGGCCGAGCGCATCGAGGAGTTGCTCCGCAAGCGGCCGGTCACCGACGCATCGGCCACCGATGACGGTCCGGATGGCGAAGCCGATCCCAGCCCGACGGAATAGGCGTGGGTCGGCGCAAGCCCGCCACCGTCCATGGGATGGTGTTGCTCGACAAACCGACGGGGTGGACGAGCCATGACGTGGTGGCCCGGCTGCGCAAGCACTTCGGTGAGCGGCGCATCGGCCACACGGGGACCCTCGACCCCGGGGCGACCGGGCTTCTCGTGCTCGGCGTGGGGAACGGGACCCGCCTGATCCGATTCATCGAGGACCTCGACAAGTCGTACGAGTGCGAGATCGTCTTCGGCTCCGCGACCGACTCACTCGATGATTCCGGGACGACCGTGGCCACCTTCGACATGGCGCCGGTCGATCCGGGGCGCGCCCGGTCGTTGGTGGCGGCGCACCTCACCGGTGAGGTGATGCAGGAGCCCCCGATGGTCTCGGCCCGCCACCACGAGGGCAAGCGACTCCACCAACTGGCGCGCGAGGGGATCGAGGTGCATCGAGAGGCGCGCCCGGTGACGGTCTCGGGGTTCGATCTCGCCGCGACGGACGACCCGATGGTGCTCGCCGCGCGGATCACATGTTCGACCGGGACCTACGTGCGCGTGCTCGGGGCCGATCTCGGTGCGCTCATGGGCGGGGGTGCGCACATCCGATCCCTCCGCCGCACGCGGGTGGGTCGGTGGTCGGTGGAGCGCGCGAGCACGTTGGATGATCCGGTGCTGTCGCCGATGACCGAGATGGTCGCGCACCTCGCCAGTCATGTGCTCGACGATGCAGCAATCCACGACACCCGGTTCGGTCGCGTGCGAGAGAGATGGTCCGACGAGGGTCCGTGGGTCGCCCTCGATGGGGCCGGTGAGATCGTGGCGGTGTTCGAGGAATGGAACGACAAACTCGCCAAACCGACGGTGGTGTTCGGCGGGAGGTAGTCCAGCCGGCACGGATAGCGTCATCCCGTGCGCACGGTGACCGACATCTCTGGACCGGTGTTCCCGGGTCGCCGGGCCGTCGTGACGATCGGGATGTACGACGGAGTGCACCTCGGGCACCGTGCAGTCATCGCCGAGGTGCGGCGGCGTGCGGCCGAGACCGGTGCGCTGAGCGTTGTTGTCACGTTCGACGAGCATCCGATGAGTGTCGTGCGGCCCGACGTCGCACCGAAGTTGCTCACCGGTCTCGACCACAAGCTCGAGCTGCTGACCCAGACCGGGGTCGATGCCACAGTGGTCGTCGGATTCGACGAGCAGCAGTCGCGCGAGACCGCGGTCGAGTTCGTGGAGCGGGTCCTCGTTGATGCGCTCGCGGCCGACAGGGTGATCGTGGGCAGCGACTTCCACTTCGGCCACATGCGTCAGGGGAACATCACGCTGCTGGGCGAGATGGGTGCGCGGCACGGATTCGCCGCCGAGCCGATGCGTCTCGTCCCTCGCGCCGACGGGATCGATGAGCCGGTGAGCTCGACTGCCATCAGGCGCGCGCTCGCCGGCGGTGAGATCGACATCGCCAATCGGATGCTCGGTCGACCCCACGAGGTGCGCGGGATCGTCTCGACGGGCGACCAACGCGGCCGCACGATCGGATTCCCCACCGCCAACGTGAGGGTCGAGCCGGGCGCGTGCCTGCCCGCCGATGGGGTGTACGCGGGCGTGCACCGCCGCCCCGATGGCGCCGAGCACACGTGTGCG
>VGAK01000017.1 GCA_016870775.1 Actinomycetota bacterium | reverse complement strand
GCCTCGGCCCAGGTGGAGAAGATCCCGAAGCAGTCGGCGAGTGTCTTTGCGAAACTGGGTGGGCGCATGTAGGCGATCTCTGGATCACGGCCGACGATGATCGTGTCGGCATGGTGCCGATGGTGGCTCCAGCGCCACGAGACCGGCTCGCGCACATCCATGAACGATGCGATGTGGTAGATCACATCGTTCGCACGACGCGACTTGAAGGCGGTGCGGTGCCCGCACTCGTGCCATCGCGCGTCGCTCGCCGATCCGTACAGCGTCCCGTAGACGAAGGCCGCGGGAAGGGTCCACCACGAGAGCCACGTCGTGGCGAGCCACCACCCCGACGCCACGGTGAGAGCGAGCCAGAGCACGGTGTCGACCGCGGCCCGGCCATCGGTGCGCTGCATGATCGCGAGCATCTCGCTCCGGTCGACATGGGGCGTCCACCACTTGGCACCGGCAAGACCGGTCCCGACGGCCCGGGGTCCCTCGGGGCCGGTGAGGGAATAGTCGCGCGTCATGACCAATAGTGTCGCCGATCGGGCCGGTCGATCACCGTGTCGGCGCGTGCCATGACCAGCGGGCGAACCGACCGGAAAACGAAAAGAGTCCGCCACCCGGTGGGCGACGGACTCCCTCGAGGAGGACCGACTCAGCGCCTCTTGGTCGCCTTCTTGGCTGTCTTCTTTGCCGGGGCCTTCTTTGCCGGGGCCGGAGCCGCCTTGCGGACGGTCTGGAGCTTCGGGGCCGGTGCGGCGCCGAGCGCGATGTCCTTGAAGCCCTTCAGCGCGGTGATCTTGGCCACGGTCTTGGCCGCGATTCTGATCTGCTCTCCCGTCGCTGGGTTGCGACCCATGCGGGCAGGCCGCTTGATCTTCGCGAACTTCGCGAACCCGGAGATGTTGACGACCTCGCCCTTGGCAACGGTGGCCAGGATCACCTCGATGGTCCCCTCGACGAGTCGACCAGCCGTCTTGTTGTCGGTGTCGGTGTGGATTGCTACTGCTTGAATGAGTTCACGCTTCTTCATGCCCGTCAAACTAGATCAACGATGCGGGCCGGATCAGGGATACCCCTGCGGGAAGGCCGCTTTTCATTGATCTTTTCGGCCGATCCGGCCCGGAGGGCCCGGGATAGCCGACAAAATCAGCCCCTTTTCGGGCCCCGTGGGCCTCAGAGGCGCTTCTCCCATGTCACCGATCCCCGCCACGGGGTGAATCCGAGCGAGCCGTAGAGGCCCCGGGCCCCGGTGGGGTTGTCGTCGTCCACCTCGATGGCCGCGTGCGTCCATCCCTCGGCGCGGTAGGCCCGGAGGGCGCCAGAGACGAGAGCCGTTGCGATCCCGCGCCGCCGGTGGGTGGGGAGTGTCCCGAGTTGGTTCACCCACCCGATGGTCATGCCGGTGGCCTCGTCGTCGACGTCGTATCGGTGCGAGTTGAGGAACGCCACGACACGATCGTCCTCGAAGGCCATGAACGATGTCGCCAGATGCGAGCCGTATCCGGTGGTGCGCTGCGTCCATCCCTCGGCTTGCATCGGGGCCGACCCCCAATGATCGGCGAACGCGATGTTGTTGACCCCGAGCGCATCGGCACTGCGCGCCGCGTCCCACGGCGCGATCCTGATGCCGTCGGGGCCGCCCGTGTCTGGTGCGTCCTCGAGGGGTCGGAGCAACGCGGAGAACCAACGCACCGCGCCGAAGCCCCGCGCCAAGAGCAACGGGGGGAGGGCACGATCCTCCTCGAGCACGCTGACCCGGACGACGCGGGGGAGTCCCGTGTCGGTGGCGAGCAACTCCTCGGCGCGCCCGAGCGACCAATCGAGCAGTGCACCACCCGCACCGCGCCCCCTGGACGGGGGATCGACCTTGCCCTCGAGATAGCAACGCACCTCGCGCTCGGTGGAGGGCAGGAAGATGGTGTGGGCTCCACCGATGATCCGACCGTTCTCGACGGCGACCACGGCGTCGGTGCGGGGGTCGCAGTGGGGCGGCTGAAACTCCTCGGCGAGTTCCTCGGCAGTGGTCACCACGGTGTGGCCGTGCGCGGCGAACGCGGCGGCGAACACCTCGGCGAGGCGGGGCAGATCTCCGGGCTCCAACGGGCGGATGACGATGCTCATCGGTGCCCAGTGTGGCCCGAATCGGTGGTGTCCGCACCTTGTTAGTGTCGGTGTGTTCGGTGCAGGCCGGAGGGGGCGACGATGGGCAAGCAGCAGGAAACGGCGATGATCATGTCGGCGACGGGATCGGGGGCGCCGTTGCCGCCGCTCGAGTCGGTGCGCGTGAGACCGCGACCACCCACCGGCCGAACAGCCAGCGATTTCGCGTTCGAGAACCTCGCCTTCGAGGGTGGTGGCGCCAAGGGCTACGCATACATCGGCGCGATCCAGGTGCTCGAGGAGGAGGGCATCTATCCCGACAATGTGCGGCGCGTCGCCGGGACCAGCGTGGGCAGCATGTTCGCGCTGCTCGCATCGACGGGATGCTCGACGGACTACATGCTCGAGAAGGTTCCCGCCGACATCGAGTCGCTCGCCAAGGACGGCTCGGGTGGCCAGTTCCTGTCCTTCGCGCGCGCGGCGCGCCGGCGCGGGATGCACCCCGGCCAGCGCCTCTACGACTTCCTCGGTTCGATCCTCGAGGACACGACCGGTTCCGCCGATTGCACCTTCGCCCAGCTCCTGGAGCGCTGCGGACGTGAGTTGTGCATCCCGGTCACCAACGTGACGCGGATGATGACCGAGTTCTGCCACGTGAAGACCACGCCGAACATGCCGGTGCGTGTCGCCACGCGGATGTCGATGTCGCTGCCGGTGATGCTCCAGCCCGTCAACCTGCTGACGGGGCTCGGCCGACTCGCTGACCCGAGCCGGGAGGTCTACGTCGACGGTGGGTTGCTCTGCAACAATCCGACGCACGTCTTCGACGGATGGTGGCTCTCGCTCGACCCGAAGGACTCGTTCCTGAGGCGCCTGCGCCCGCTCGAGAGGGCTGCCGAGCACTATCCGCGATCGAGCAGGTTCTACCCGGCCAACACTCGCACGCTCGGGTTCACGCTCTTTGCCGACGAGGAGAACGACATCACCCGCACATGGCTCGCGCCCGGTGCGGTGCCGCCAACGCGTCCCGACACCCCCGCCGCACACCGTGCGAACCAGAAGGAGCGCGCAGAGGCGGCCACGCGCGCGGTGCAGGCTCCGGTGCAGCGCGTGCTCGATGCGCTCGATTCGAACGACATCGACTCCGACGGCCGGATCACCGCGGCCGAGCTCACCTCTGCGATCACCGGCATCGACCGTGACGACCTGCTCAACGTCTTCGGGTCGGCCGATGCCACCGAGATCTTCGCCAAGGTGAACACCGACGGCAGTGACACCATCGAATTCGGGGAATTGCTCGCATTCCTCGAGACCATCGGTCTCGACATCACCACGCAGTTGGTCGGCTTCCCCGCCCGGGCACCGAAGAGCACCCTCGAGTTCGCGATGAACATGCTCGAGGCCGTGAACCGCGACCTCGCGCGCTCGACGCAGGGATTGGGTGACCGCGATCGCACGATCCCGATCAACACCGACTACATCGGCACCACCACCTTCGATCTCTCCGAGGAGGATCTGAACTTCATGGTCGCCACCGGCCGCCAGCACGCCAAGGCCTTCCTCGACGCACGGCGCGGGAGATGAGCAAGCGCGTCGAGGACCTCCTAGATGGGATGACGCTCGAGGAACAGGTCGCGATCACCTCCGGGCGCACGATGTGGTCGACCCAGCCCGTGGAGCGACTCGGTGTGCAGCGCCTGAGGGTGAGCGACGGACCCGCGGGCGTGCGCGGGAGCAGGTTCGACGGGCCCCCGAGCCTGAACGTGCCGTGTGGGACCGCGATCGCAGCGTCGTGGGATCCGTCGCTGGTGCGCCGGCTCGGCGGGTTGCTCGGTCGCGAACTGGTCTCCAAGGGTGCGCGCGTGCACCTGGCACCGACCGTGAACCTCCATCGCACGCCGGTGGGCGGGCGCAACTTCGAGTGTTTCAGTGAGGACCCGTACCTCTCGGCTGTCGCGGCGGTGCAGTACGTGACCGGCGTTCAGGAGAGCGGAGTCGGCTCGTGCATCAAGCATTTCGTCGGCAACGACACCGAGTTCGAGCGCACCACGATCGACTCGCGGATCGATGAGCGCACGATGCGCGAGTTGTACCTGGTGCCGTTCGAGCGCGCGGTGCGCGACGCCGCGGTGATGTCGGTGATGTCGGCCTACAACCGACTGAATGGGCCGTATGCCGGTGATTCGCACTGGCTGCTCACCACGGTGCTGCGCGACGAGTGGGGCTTCGACGGACTGGTGATGAGCGACTGGTTCGGTGTGAAGTCGACGGCTGACGCGGTGAACGCCGGACTCGACCTCGAGATGCCGGGCCCACCCGTGTGGCGCAGCGAGAAACTGATCGCGGCTGTCCACGCGGGAGAGGTCACCGTCGAGACCGTGCGCGAGTGCGCCCGCAACGTTCTCACCCTGCTGGAGCGAACCGGGGGATTGGACGAGCCACCCGGACCGGAGTTCAGTCGCGACGACGCCGCCGACCACGGCCTGATCCGCGAGGCGGGCGCAGCCGGCATGGTGCTGTTGCGCAACCGGAACGATGCCCTGCCCTTGATCCCCGGTTCGTTGCGCAGCATCGCGATGGTGGGTCCGAACGCCGCGACCGGTCAGATCATGGGTGGCGGCAGTGCACACGTGTCACCGACGCGCGTCTCGCACCCACTCGATGCGATCAGTGCCCGCCTCGCCGCGGCCGGGGTGACCGTGGCGCACGCCCAGGGGTGCAACATCAACAAGTCGCTTCCCGAGATCGATCAGCGGCTGGTCGATTCCGTGGTGCTCGAGATCTTCGAGTCACCCGAGGCGATGGACGCCGGCGAGGCGCCGCGGATCACGGGAACAACCGGAGCGTTCAGATTCAACTGGTTCAACGACCCGCTCGGACGGCGTGGCAGCCATCCCTACGGAGTGCGGCTCTCGATGGGTCTCACGCCGGACCACTCCGGTGACTGGACCTTCGGAGTCGAGTCCGTGGGCTCGGTGCGGTTGCACGTGGACGGCCGACTGATCCTCGACAACCACAACATCCCGCGCGGCGGATCGTTCTTCGGCACCGGCAAACCGGAGGTCTCGTCGATGGTGTCCCTCGAGGCGGGGAGACGCGTGGACGTGTCGGTCGAGGTGCGGCACGTGCCCACGGGAATGGGGCTCGGGGGCCTGAACCTCGGAGCGAAGGCACCCGTCAACCCGGTGACGATCGGGGCCGCAGTCGATGCGGCGGCAAGTGCCGACGCGACCATCGTGGTCGTGGGGACCAACGACGACTGGGAGAGCGAGGGCTGGGACCGCACCGACATCGCACTCCCCGGGGACCAGGACGAGTTGATCCGTGCGGTGGCGGGGGTGTCGAGACGCACCATCGTGGTGGTGAACGCCGGCTCGCCCGTGGCGATGCCGTGGCTCGACGAGGTCGACGCGGTGCTGGTGTCGTGGTTCCCCGGACAGGAGTTCGGCGAGGCACTCACCGATGTCCTGGTCGGCGAGGTCGAGCCGGGTGGACGGCTGCCGGTGACGTTCCCGCGCCGGCTCGAGGACTCGCCGGCGTTCGAGCATCATCCGGGTCGCAACGGCGTCACCGAGTACCGCGAGGGGCGATTGATCGGCTACCGCTGGTACGACAAGACGGGCCGCGAGCCGCTCTTCGAGTTCGGCTTCGGACTCGGGTACGCAGATCCAGTGGTGGTGTCGGCGTCAGCGAGCGGCTCGCACCGAGTGGTGGCGGCGGTGCGCAACGACGGTGACCGCGACGGCACCCAGGTGGTGCAGGTCTATGCGCATCTCGTCGATCGCACCGGACTCGCCGACGACGAACCGGATCAGCGACTGGTGGGATTCGCCAAGGTCACGGTCCCCGCGGGGACGACCCGGGATGTGACGGTGGATCTCGATGTCGACGCGTACCGGACGTGGGATCTCGCCGACTCGGCCTGGGCGACGTGGTCGGGCGCGGTCGAGCTGCGCGTGGGCACGAGTTCGCGGCGGATCGCCGAGCGCATCACGATCGTGCTCTGAAACACCGGCAGTGAGTGCGCCGTCGGTCCGCGACCGGCTGGGGCGGTCACATTCCGAGGTGCTCGGCGAGGGCGTAGATGTAGTCGAGTTGCGAGCCCGCCTCGGGTCCGGCCATCGGACGGTGGGCGCGCACATGGTCGAGCGCCTCGTAGGTGTCCATCCCGAGCATCATGCAGACGGCGACGGCCGTGGTCCCGGCCCGTCCGATGCCGGCGGCACAGTGGACGAGCGCGTTGCCGTGGTCGCGCACGTGGGCGGTGACCTGCTCGACGAACCCGTGCACCTCCTCGAAGATGGGGTAGGTGATGTCCTCCATCGGGCGCCACAGGCCGGCGGCCCCGGCGTTGTCACGGTGCCAGGTGACGTAGTCGTCGTAGCGGCCCGTCAACTCGTGCGCCTCGACGAGGCACACCACGAGTGAGATGTCGTGGCGCGCGCGCACGGACTCGACGTCGGGTGCGACGTGGTGCTTGCCGCACAGCCACAGGCGCCCGATCGCGGCGGGGAGCGGGATCTCGTGTATCCCGCCGTCGGTGTTGAACAGGGTCAACGGGGTGTCCCCACGTACTCGGCCGGGTCGAAGTCGTGCGTCATCTGCCAGTAATCGACGAAGCGCCACGGCATCGGCGAGAAGACCCGACCCGCCGCGTTGCGGTACCAGTTGCGCATACCGGGGTGCGCCCAGACGAGTTGCTCGTGCTCGGCGTCGACGCGCGCGTTGTACTCGTCGTGCACCTCGCGGCGGACCTCGAGCGAGGCGAGGCCCGCCTCGCACATGTGCACCAGGGCCCCCGCGACGTGGCGCATCGAGCACTCGGCCTGGAAGATGATGCTGCCGCCGTGGGCCACGAAGGTGTTCGGCCCGATCAGCACGAACATGTTCGGGTAGTCGGGCACGCTGACGCCGAGGTGCGCGCGCGGGTCGTCGTCGCCCCACACATCGCGCAGGCGCACGCCGGAACGACCGCGGATCGTCATCGGGGCGAGGAGTCGACCTGCCTCGAACCCGGTCGCGAGGATGATCACGTCGACGTCGTGCTCGGTGCCCTCGGCGTCGATGATGCCGGTCGCGGTGATCCGGTCGACCGCGGTCGCGACGAGCTCGACATTGTCGCGGCGGAGCGTGGCGTACCAGTTGTTGTCGACGAGGATGCGCTTGCCATACGGCGGATAGTCCGGCAGGCACTTGGCCACGAGATCGGGCCGACCCTCGAGTTCGCGCTCCAGGTGCTCGGTGAGCTGTCGGCGGTGACGGTCGTTCGAGCGATTCATCGACCTCTCCGGATGCGGCCAGTCGGGATCGCGGCGCAGCGTGCGCAACAGACCGTCTCCGAATCGCCAGAACAGACCGAAGCGGTACCACCTCGCGTAGTGGGGAACGTTCTCCATCAACCACCGGGTCTCCGGGCTCACCTCACGGTGGTAGTCGACGCTCGGGCGCACCCACTGCGGCGAGCGCTGGAAAACGACCACCGATTCCGCGGTCGCGGCCACGGTGGGGAGGAACTGCATCGCGCTCGCCCCGGTGCCGATCACCGCGACGCGTGCACCGGCGAGATCGACGGCGCGATCCCACGCGGCCGAATGGAACCACGGGCCGCGGAATGACTCGATGCCGCGCGCAGGCGCCAGGTTCGGGCGGTTCAGCTGGCCGACCGCTGTGATCACCGCCGAGTACGACTCGTGAACCGTGCCGTCGGGGCCGCTCATCTCGACATCCCATGTCGCATCGTTCTCGTTCCACGTCATGGAGGTGACCTCCACCATGTGGCGCGTGCGCTCCGTGACGCCGTGCGCACGCGCCACCGAATCGGCATAGGCACGGATCTCGGCCCTCTTCGAGAAGTAGTGGCGCCACTGCGGATTCGGCGCGAAGGAGTACGAGTAGAAGTGGTTCGGGGTGTCGACCCCGGCGTCGGGGTAGTCGTTGTCGAACCATGTGCCGCCGAGATCGGGGTTCTTGTCGACCACGACGTGGGGCACCCCGAGCGCGGCCAACTTGATGGAGGCACAGATCCCGGCGAAACCCGCGCCGATGACCAGCACCCGGAAGCCGGGCGGCACGGCCGGTCCGGAGCTCCAGTGGACGTCGCGGTCGACGAGGCCGAGTTCCTCGAGCATGAGCGGGGCGTACTCGGGTGCGACGTCTTCTGCGACGCAGGCGCGCATCATCGCGACCATCCGCTCCGCCGACGGTGTGCCGGCTGGCGTGCGGGTTCCGGCCGCGAGTTCGTCGAGAACGGCCGAGATTGCCTCGCGCACCTCGGCCTGGACGTCCGGTGGCAACCCACCGGTCTCGTCGTGGAACAGGTTCACGTCCCGCACGGGCAGGTAGGGATCGCCGATCCAGCGGTCGTCGCCGGTGAGGTGGGCGAGACACATCAACAGAGTCGGCACCGATGCCACCGCGAGGGCCGCGTCCTTGTCGATGCGGGGCACCCCGGCGGCGTGGTGGATGCTCACCTCCGGTCCGACACTGCCCGCCACGGGGCGAGTCTAGGAATCCGCCGCCCGGTCTCTCCCGCGGAGGATGCACGGATAATAAAGTGGGCCCGTGGCTCGCAGCCTGCACAATCCCGGTGAGTGGGTCAGGTTGATAATCAGCAATGTCCGACGCCTCACCGTGCTGCTGGTGGGGGTCGCGGTGATGGGAGCGGGATTCGCGATGCTCGTCCTCCCCGGCCCGGGGATCCTGATCGTGGTGATCGGACTTGCGATCCTCGCGCGTGAATTCGCATGGGCCGAGCGCACGCTCGACAAGACGCGCGCCCGCGCCACCGATGCCACGATGAGGCTGACGAGGAACCCGCTCGGCAAGTTGGTGTTCGCCGCATCGGCGGCCGCGTTGATCGCGGGCGGGGGAGTGGCGATCATCCTCGTGGACGGGTTCGCCCCGGTCGGGGTGGGTCTGGTCTTTGCGGGTGTGTGCGCGCTCGCGGTGCTGTTGCCGCGCACCCGGAAGTGGATGGAATCCTCCACCGGTCACTGAGCGGTGGCGCGGCACAGTCGTCACCAGCAGGACAATCGGGAGTCGAGAGAGCCGATCATGCGACCACCCCGGGCATCGGCGCGGAGTGGGAGGATGTGCCCGTGCCGTTGCCCGATGTCGGATCGTTCGCACCCTGGGCTGATCCCACCGTGGTGTCACTGAATCGACTCGCGATGCGCGCGCCGGTTCATTTCTCGGACTCGCTGGATGCCGTGCGCTCCGGTGATCGCACGGTGTCACCGTGGTTCAAGTCCCTCGATGGATGGTGGCGCATCAAGCGATGGGCAGATGTGAACGAGATTCCCGCCGCCGCCGTCGGCACGAGGGTCGACGATGCCAACTGGGCGAAGATCTCCGTGCCCGGCAACTGGACCCTCGCGGGTCTCGGCGACGTGCCCCACTACACGAACGTGCAGATGCCCTGGACCGGGGTGCCACCGAGCCTGCCCGAGACAGTCCCCACGGCGGTGCACCGCACCTCGTTCACGGTGCCGGCCTCGTGGAGACGTCGGCGCACCATCCTGCACGTGGGCGGTGCCGAGAGCGTGCACATGGTCTGGGTGAACGGTGTCTTCGTCGGGTACGGAACCGATTCACGACTCGGCAGCGAGTACGACGTGAGTGGGGCACTCGTTGAGGGTCGCAACACCGTGGCGATCGCAGTGTGCAGGTGGTCGGCACAGAGCCATCTCGAGGACCAGGACCAGTGGTGGATGGCGGGACTGCACCGCGAGGTGTTCCTCGAGTCGCGTGGTGCGGTGCACGTCCATGACGTCACGGTGACACCGTCGATCCTGAAGCGCGGAAAGGGCGCGGTCGATCGGGTGACCGGTGCGCTCAGTGTCGAGGTGGCCGTCGAAGCGGGATCTCACCTCGCGCCCGGCTGGAAGGTGGCCGCGCACCTCGAGACACTGCACGGGAAGCGGATCGGCAACCGTCACCTGGCCGATGTCGCGTGGCAGGAGATGCCCTATCTCTTCGCCGGTCACGGGGCCCGGCTCGAGTGGACAGTCGGTGCGGTGGATGCATGGTCGGCGGAGAGTCCCGCGCTGTACCGGGTGATCGTGGAGCTGCTCGACCCCGACGGTGCGAGCGCGGGGTTCGGTGCGGTGAGATGCGGGTTCAGGTCCGTCGAGATCCGCGGACGCGACCTGCTCGTGAACGGTGAGCGCGTGATGATCCGCGGGGTCAACCGCCACGACCACCACCCGGATCGCGGCAAGGCCGTCACCGCCGGGGACATGCGCGCTGATCTCGTGCTGATGAAGCAACACAACGTGAACGCGGTCAGATGCTCGCACTACCCGAACGACCCGCGCCTCCTCGACATGTGCGACGAGCTGGGTCTCTACGTCGTCGACGAGGCGAACGCCGAGGCGCACGCCCACAACGAGAGCCTCCACCGCGACCCCCGGTACCGCGAAACGTGGATGTCGCGGATCACGCGCATGATCGAGCGCGACCGCAACCACCCCTGTGTGGTGATGTGGTCTCTCGGCAACGAGGCCGGGTTCGGCGCGGTCCACGACGCGGCGGCGGGATGGATCCGCGCCATCGATCCGACACGACCGATCCACTACGAGGGGGCCGTCTTCCACACCGGGGGGCCCCGCTCGGGTTGGATCGACGGTGGTCTCGGGGCGAGTGATGTGGTGTGCCCGATGTATGCGACCATCGCAGACGTCGCCGAGTACGGGCGCTCGGGCCTCGGGACGCGCCCGCTCATCATGTGCGAGTACAGCCACGCGATGGGGAACTCGAACGGGTCGCTCGCCGACTATTGGGAGATGTTCGAGTCGACACCTGGCGTGCAGGGTGGCTTCGTGTGGGAGTGGAAGGATCACGGCATACGCCAACGCCTGCCGGGTGGGCGCGAGCGGTTCGCCTACGGCGGTCAATTCGGCGACGTGCCCAATGACGGCAACTTTGTGGCCGATGGCCTCGTGCACGCCGACCTCACCCCGCATCCGGCGATGCGCGAGGTGGCGTGGGTGCACCGCCCGGTGCGAACCTCGCTCGTGGGTCGGGGCTCGACCGCGCGGCTCGCCGTGCACAATCATCAATGGTTCAGCGACCTGTCGTCATACGGGGCGACATGGACGCTGCTCGTCGACGGACGCGTCGCACGCCGCGGCACCCTGCGACCACCCGTGTGTGCGCCCCAGCACACGGTGAAGGTCCCTCTGCCGGCCGTTGCTCCCGAGGGAGCGCGCGAGGTTCACCTGACCATCGAGTGGTCGCTGCGTCGTGGCACCGCGTGGGCGGGAGCCGGCCACATCGTGGCGTGGGACCAGGTGACGCTGCGGGAATCCGCGCAGCACCGTGCCCCGTTGCGCAGGTCGGGCGCCGTGCCGCCCGTCGAGGTGGAACCGGTGGTCACGCTCTGGCGTGCAGCCACCGACAACGACGGCTTCAAGATGATGCCGCACCTGTGGCGCGGATTCGGACGCTCGCTCGCGCGCTGGACCGCCGAGGGGATTCCACTCGACGATGCAGCCCTGGTGGCGAGCACCACTCGTCGCACCGAGCGCAGCGACGCATCCGTGCTGTGGGAGCACGAGATCACCGTGCCCGAGCACCTGGCCGACCCGCCGAGGGCGGGGGTGTGGTTCGAGGTGCCGCGGCGGTTCTCGCGATTGAGGTGGTGGGCGAGAGGCCCGCACGAGAACTACCCGGACCGCCGTGCCTCGGCGGTGGTGTCGGTGTGGGAGGGCGAACCCGACGAGATCCCCTACCTCGTCCCCCAGGAGTTCGGCCTGCGCACCGACTGCCGCCGGCTCGAGTTCCTCGATCCCCGCTCCGGCGAGGTGCTGCGCATCGAGGCCGACGGCGTGCCGTTCCATGCGTCGGTGACGAGGCACCGTGCGGGTGATCTCTTCGCGGCGCGCGACCTCACCGAATTGGTGCGGAGACCCTCGTTGGTCGTGCACCTCGATGCGGCACACCGCGGTCTCGGCACGGCAAGTTGTGGACCCGACACGCTCGAGAAGTACCGCGTGCCAGCCGGTGTGCACACCCTGCGCTACGTGGTCTCCGGCGGCTGACATCAACCCGTTATTGACCGAACGTGCCATGGATGCCCCAGAGCGCCCCTCACCCGACCCGGTGGTGACAATCGTCTCGTGGCGAAGGGGCCGGGCGGTGGAAATAGATTTTCCCCTGCTGCGGTTCACTCGGGGGTCCGATCACAACGATTGAACCGGGTTTCGTGCCCGCAGCTCCCACACAAGGAGAACCCCCATGTCACGTCGCCTCGCGGTCATCGCAGCGTCATCCCTCATCCTGCTCGCCGCGTGCGGGTCGGACCCGTCCACCTCCGACACCACCGCAGCGGCAGTCGAGGACACCTCCACCCCGGCCGCCGAGCCGGGGACCATCGTCGAGGTCGCCCAGGCCGGCGCGGACTTCTCCACGCTGGTGTCCGCCGTGGTCGCTGCCGGACTCGCCGAGACACTCTCGGGTGAGGGACCGTTCACCGTCTTCGCCCCGACGAACGAGGCCTTCGCGGCACTCCCCCCGGGACTCCTCGACAAGTTGCTCCTGCCCGAGAACAAGGACATCCTCGTCAAGATCCTCACCTATCACGTGGTTGCCGGCAAAGTGATGGCCGCCGATGTCACCGCCGGTGACGTGGCGACCGTGGAGGGCTCGACGTTCGCCGTCACGACTGACATGGGTGTCAAGGTGGGCGGTGCGAGTGTGGTCACGACGGACGTTCCCGCCTCGAACGGGGTCATCCACGTCATCGACAAGGTGATCGTGCCCCCGACGGTCGACGTCGCGGCACTCTGATCCCCACCGGATCAGCAGCCAGCCAAATCTTCACGCATGATCGGGTCCGGCTGAGGGGTGAACCCTCCAGCCGGGCCCTTCGGCGTTGCTGGCAATGAGTGCCACGATGCATCCGCCGAAACCGCCGCCCGTCATCCGCGCACCGAACACCCCGGGAACCGCGAGCATCCGCGCCACGGCCGCGTCCATGGTCGGCGTCGACACGGCGAAGTCGCCCGCGAGGCTGCGGTGGCTCTCGGTCATCAGAGCACCCGCCCGCGCCAAATCACCCGCCTCGAGTGCGGCAGCGAACGACCCCACCCGGTGGTTCTCCGAGATGACGTGCCGGGCGCGTGATCCCGCGATCGGGTCGCTGATTCGCGCGGCGTCATCGAGGCTCGCCACCCGCAGTGGCCCGATCTCGGACTCGGCCCTCGCGCACTCGGCGACGCGGGTGGAGTACTCGGATCCCTCGAGGGTACGGTGCGCGATGAACTGCACGAGGACCGCGGCTTCCTCCGGCACAGAGACGTGCCGCACCGCGAGGGTCGAGCAGTCGATCAGGGTCGCGGTGCCCCTGCGTGCCGATGCGATGCACATCTGGTCCATGATCCCCGTCGGCACCCCGGTGGCGAGGTGCTCGGCCCGCTGACACATGCGCGCGAGCTCGATGGCATCTCCCTCGAAGCCCATCACGAGCGCGACGGCGATCTCGAGGGCGGCCGACGACGCGAGTCCGGCTCCCACCGGGAGCGTGGTCGAGACGCGTCCCACTAAGCCGCGTGGTGACTCCATCAGCGAGGCGACCGCGGCGACGTAGCGGCCCCACCGGGGCGTCATCGATGAGTCGAAGGATGCACGAGGATCGAAGTCCACCGGGTCGGAGTCGACCGACGAGGTGAGGCGCACACGGTCGGATTCCTCCCACTCGATCGAGGTCGCGAGGTCGATCGCCATCGGCAGGACGAGCCCGCCGGTGTAGTCGGTGTGGTCACCGATCAGGTTCACCCGCCCGGGCGCGGTCGTGCGGTGCATCAGCCGATGAGGGCGCGCAACCGCGCGGCGATGTCGGCGGGGTCGACGGGCACGAAGTACTCACCGGTCGCGACCTCGACCCCGGCGATGTGGCGGGGCAGTCGCGGTGCGCGCCACGGCGAGACGATCTCGATGTTCATCCAGGCGTCTGGCCACTGCGACGACGTGCGTGGCGACTGGTTGACCCACATCATGTAGGGGAGCGGTTCACCGAAGAGTTGCTCGAGTGCGCCGAAGATCCCCGAGAGCGCCCGGGCGAGACCGGTCTGCGCCGCGGGCCCGAGCGCGGGGAGGTCGGGAACCCGCTCGATCGGGGCGAGGCGCACCGACACCGGGAACACGGGGACAGCGTCGCACCATGCGCGCCAGCCACTGATCGTGGTGACGAGCCGGTCGCCCGGGTCGGGCTCGGGTGCCCATGATGCGCGGAGCATCCGGCCGGGACGATCGGGGACATGATCGAAGGCGTAGATCTGTCCGTGGGGGTGGGTGATCGTGGCGCCGATCTCGGCGCCACGATTCTCGAACACCACCACGTGCTCACCACCGGGCAGACCCCGCAACGCCACGGTGCGCTCGCACCACAGGTCGATGATGCGGCCGATGTGCTCGACGGGGAGAGTGGCGAGCGTCGACTCGTGATCCGGGGAGTAGAGGACCACCTCGCATGCTCCCCCCTCGAGGGCGGGCCACCGGTTCTTGAATGCGCGCACCTCGTAGGGCTCCGGTGCCTCGAGCCCCCCCACGCAGAACGGACAGCCATCGATGGGCAGGTTCGGGCGGCCCTGTCGGTCCGCGACGATGTGCACGACGGTCCCGAGGTGCGGATCGACCCGCGTCCGGCGTGCCACGGATCCCCCAGTGTCAGCCGCGCGGCGTCAACCGCGACGCGTCGGCCCATGTCGCATGGGTGCCCGAACTGATCCGCTCCGGGAGTGCGATGCGCGCGATGGGACCGTCGGAGAGGTTGCGAGCGTCGAAGATGTGGCAGTCGCTCCGATCGTTCGGCACGTCCATCGTGAATGTGACGAGATAGCCGTCGTCCTCGGCCGTGGCGCCGGGCTTCGGTGCGAAGGCGGCCTCCGAGCAGTAGACGCCGGCGGGGAGGCGGAACACTTCCTCGCTTCCGGTGGTGACGTCGTGCTTGATGAGTCCCTCGAAGCCGAACCAACCCTCGGCCGGCACCGTCTGGTACACGTAGCGGTGCACCCGGCCCGCGCGGGAGGCGTCGATCACGCCGAATTCGGTGATCGTGTCGGAGAGCGGACCCTCCCTCACTGCGCCGGTTCTCATGTTCAGGCGCCAGCGGTGGGGCCGCGTCTGGAGCGTGTGGAGATCGAGGAACCGGAACAGGCGCTGCTCCATCGTTGCGTCCGGTGGGAGCGAGGGGGAGGGGTCGCATTGGAAGTAGCCGTCGATGACGACCTCGTCTCCGTCCTCCCAGGCGTTGATCCAGTGCAGGACGTAGGTGGCGTCGCACTCGAACCATGTGATGTCGCGCTCGTTGCCGCGCCGGGGAATCACCGCGAACCGCAGGGGCATGTCGCGGTGGAAGCCGGTGGCATAGATCCCCTTCGCCACGAGGTCGGGATCCCAGAAGAGCGGGCAGTCGTTCAGGATCGCGTAGTTGTCCGTGAAGCACATGTCGTGGGGTAGACGGGGGCCGGGGAGGGGCACCGGGGTGTGGTGCACGAGCTCTCCCGTGGCGTCGATGACGCCGTAGTGCATGAAGGGTGCCTCGGTGCCGTAATTGAAGAACAGCATCTCGCCGGTGCGCTCGTCGACCTTGGTGTGGGCCGAGACGCCCCACGTGGGGAACGCGCCGTCCCACGATGCTCGACCGCGGTCCTCCAGCGTGACGGGATCGAGTTGGTAGAGATCACCGCACTGGTAGAAGCTCGTCAGGGCGAGTCCGTTGTGCACCACGACATCGGTCGACGAGGCGTCCTTCATGCGGGTGCGCGCACCCCAGCCGTCCCGACGAGGCGACTTGAGCGGGGATTCGGCGAGTCCCGACCACTGCGGTCCGCCGGCCTCGAGTTCAGCCGCCAGTCCCAGCGTGCGCACGAACCGGTTGCGGTACTCGGCGTGTCCCTCGCGGAACGAGATCGCATGGAGCATTCCGTCGCCGTCGAAGGGGTGGTAACGCAACATCGCGGGAACGAGCGGGTTCTCGGTGTTGCGCAGGTACACGCCGTTCAAGTCGGCGGGGAGCTCCCCCTCGACCTCCATCTCGAGCGCGGTCCACTCCCTCGTCTGGGGTCGCCATGCGCCCGTCCGGTACGGGTGCGTGTCGTCGGCGGGCAGCAGACTCTCGAACTGCGTCTCCATCGTCACTCGCACCGGGGCCCCCTCCGATCCTGCGACGAAACGGTACCGTGTGCACGGTGTCCAAGCGTGAGGTGACCACGAAGGTGTCGGTCGCCGACCTGCCGGCGGCGCTGGCGCGGGTCGTCTCCGACCTCGGTCTTGTCGACGAGAACGGGCGCGTCAACCGCGAGCACGTGAGGACCCTGGGGGAATTCGTCGTGCGCTTCGTGCCGGCCTCCCAGCCCCCGGCCGCGGAACGTCCCGTGTCCCGCGTGGGGGATGTCGATTCTCCCGCGGGGGAGGTGGCGACTCCGACCGGACGTCCTCGCCGCGGTCGACCCCCGAGGGACACCGCGTCCCGGGCGGGCACTGTGGGCACCCGCCCTCGAACCCGTCCGACCAAGGCCGAGGTGCGCGGGGAACTGACGCGGCGCATCGCCGAACACCTGCGCCAGTGTCCCGGTTCGACCTTGGCCGAGATCGCAGACGCACTCGGTGCGCCCCTGACCGATGTCTCGGTGTCGGCAAAGCCCGTCGACTGGTTGGTGCTGGAGGAGTCCGACCTCGTTGAGCCCCCCATGCGCACCGAATCCGAGGCGATCGCGGCCACCCGCGAGCGCGCCAAGGCCGCACTGGCGGCGGCGAGTCTGCTCGCCGGCCCGCTCAGTCACCAGGCCTACACCACCCTCGTGCGCGAGGGTCGCGTCAGGGGCCCGAGCGTGGCGCGCATCGTGCAGTTGTTCGGGTCGTGGACGGCGGCGTGCGCCGAGGTGGGAGTTGCGAGCGGCGAACCCCTCCGCAAGAACTACGAGCGGCGGTGGACGCGCGAGGAGATACTCGACCATGTCGAGAGGTTCCTCGCCGAGCCGGCACATCGCGGTGCGAGCCACCAGTTCGATGCGTGGCGCGCGGCAGTGAACGGCGATGGTTCCGTGCCCTCGCTCGGCACGGTGCGCAACCTCGTCGGCGGCACGTGGAGCGAGATCAGGACGACCGCACTGCGGCGGATGCGCGCGCGGTGGGCAGCCTGAGCGGGGCGATGAAGCGCCCGATCATCGGGCGCGCACGATCCTGAACCACCGCGACATAATCGAGCCGGCGGGAACGATGTCGGGCGAGTCGTTGATCGCATTCGGGGGTCCCGACTGCGGTTCCACGCACGTCGCATGGTCGTGCATGTCGTAGACGACCCAATGCGAGCAGTCACTGGAGAGCCGAAGGTCGACGTCCCGCACCGTCAACTCCGGTTCGGCTCCCCCGGAGACGAGGCAATCATCGAGTGGCTCGTCCGGCACCGGGATCACCTCGGAGGTCGCGATCCCGGCGCGGTCGCGCACATGCATCAGCCTGCACCGGTGGTCGAGCCTCGCGGGCTTCAAGAACCACGGGTGCCATCCGAGCTGGACCGGTTGGTCCTGGCCGGCGTGGACCGCCAGACGCATCGTGATTCCGTCATCGGAAACCTCGAAACGCTGCACGACGATGCCCTCGAAGGGCCAGTGCGGCCCGAGGCTCGTCACGAGTGTGGCGCTGTCGATGTCGTGCGAGTCGAGCTCCCACGGTGCCGCGAACACGGTGCCGTGCATCGCGTGCCGGCCCGCGTTGGGCTCGAGGTCGTGGGTGCGGCCCGCGAACCGCAACCGCGCGTCGCGCACACGGCCGGCATAGGGGACCATCGGGTAGCAACCCCACGCGACCGGATCGGAGCCGGCCGTGACGAGCACCTCGGTCCCGCCGAAGCGCAACGACGCGAGTCGCGCACCACGGCGAACGTCCACGGTTGCCGCCGCGTCACCGGAGCGGAGCACGATGCGCTGCACCTCGCCAGTATGTCGCAGGCGAGCGGGCCCACATCCGGCCCGGGGTCGGTCGGGACTAGGTTCGGGTGTCGTGCGTGGCCTCGGAACCCTCATCAACACCGCGACGGTGATCGCGGGCGGGGGAGTGGGCCTTCTCATCGGGTCGAGGATCCCCGAGCGAGTCCGCACCTCGGTGGTGCAGGTGATCGGGATCGCCACACTGATGATGGGGATCGACAACGTCCTCGACACCGACAATCTCGTCTTCCCCCTCGTGGGAACCGTGGTGGGTGCGATCGCGGGTGAGGTGGCGCGCATCGAGGACCGACTCGAGCGCATGGGTGAGCGACTGAAGAGCCGGTTCGCGCGCCCCGACGATGACGGATCGTTCGTGAGGGGCTTCGTCACGGCGACTCTCTTGTTCTGCGTCGGTCCGTTGACGCTGCTCGGTGCCATCGAGGATGCGACTGGTGACGTTCCCCGGCTCTACATCATCAAGGGAACACTCGACGGCTTCATGTCGATGATCTTCACGGCCACCCACGGGATTGGTGCGGTCTTCGCTGCTCTCAGCGTGTTCGTCGTGCAGGGCGTGCTGACGCTGGCGGGGACCGGACTCGACGCCCTCCTCGACGACCGGATGCGGACCGAATTGTTCGCCTCGGGGGGTCTGATGGTGATCGCAATCGGGCTGAACCTCCTCGGGATCACCAAGATCCGCTTGGGTTCGCTGCTTCCCGGCCTTCTCGTGACGCCCCTGCTGGTGGTCTGGTTCGCCGTCTGAGGGAGGCCACAGGAGGTGGTCCACGGCCCTCATCGAGCCCCGGGGCATCCGCCGTGAGATGTGCTGGGTGACTGGGGTCCCCCAGACCGCCGTTTCCTCGGGGAATACCCGTCTCGACTCTCGTGATTCTGCGGGACCGACTGGTTGGCTGACCACCGGTTCCGTATGCTGTTTTTGTGCACCTGGGAGTCTCGCGGTTCGTCAGCGTGGCGTCTCTTGCCGTCATCGGAGTCGTTGCGATTCCCTCGTCGTCCCTCGCTGCGTCGACCGATGACTATGTGATCGTCGAGCGGGACGGCGATGTCGCCGTGCGCACCTTGACCCCCGCCCAGGCCGAGAGAACCGCGATTGATCCGGCCGTGCGGATCGTGGCGCCCGACCAACCGATGGGACTTTTCGACGAACCGGCCCTGCCGCCCTTCGCCACACCAGAGGGTGCATCCCCCGGTGCTGTGATCCCCGGGCGCTGGATCGTGCAGTTTTCCTCGGGGTCCGGCGCGTCGATGGCAGCGGCGTCGCTCGCAGGCCGAATCAATGCTTCATTCTCCAATGCCATCAACGGCTTTGTCGCCGACCTCACCGACGGCCAAGTGACGGCACTGCGCTCGAACCCGGGTGTCGTGTCGGTCGAAGCCGATTATGTCGTTGCTGTCGATGGCACCCAGGACAATGCCACGTGGGGTCTCGACCGGATCGACCAGCGGTCGTTGCCACTCGACACGCGTTACACGTTCGACCAGACGGGTGCGGGCGTGACGGCCTACATCGTCGACACCGGCGTCTATTCGGCGCACAACGAGTTCACCGGTCGCCTGTCCGCCGGCTTCTCCGCCATCTCCGATGGCAGGGGCACCGAGGACTGTCATGGTCATGGCACCCACGTCGCGGGCACGGTCGCGGGCACCACATACGGCGTCGCCAAGGGTGCCACCGTCATCCCGGTGCGCGTGCTGGGGTGCGGGGGATCGGGATCAATGTCGGGAGTGATCGCAGGTCTGGACTGGATCGTCGGACACCACCAAGCCGGTGTGCCGGCGGTGGCGAACATGAGCCTCGGTGGGCGTTCCTCGGGCACCCTCAATGCGGCCGTGAGCCGCGCCACTGCCGACGGAGTCACCGTGGTAGTGGCGGCCGGGAATTCGAACAGGGACGCGTGCTCCTTCTCGCCGGCGAGTGCGCCGAGTGCGATCACCGTGGGAGCGACCGCAATCACGGACGCTCGTGCCTCTTTTTCCAACTGGGGACCGTGCCTCGACGTCTTCGCCCCGGGCCAGTCGATCCTCTCGGCGTACCATCTGTTGAACGGAGTCCCCAATCCCGCGGCGACGCGCACCATGTCGGGCACCTCGATGGCCTCACCGCATGTTGCGGGTGTCGTGGCGCTGTACCTGTCGACGGACCCATCGGCTGCGCCAGCAACTGTCTCGTCCATCCTGTCAGCGGCCGCGACCCCCGGTGTCGTGGTCAACCCCGGGGCCGGATCGCCGAACCTGTTGTCGCACTCGGCGAGCTTCGCCCCCGCACCGCCCATGCCGCCCTCGGCGCCCCAGAACTTGCGCGCAACGGGCGGCAACACGCGCGTCTCACTGACATGGTCGGCGCCCTCGGCGTGGGGAAGCGGTGTCGTCTCCGACTACATCGTCGAGGTCTCCACGGATCTCGGTGCCACTTGGACCGTGTTCGCAGACGGCGTCTCGGCCACGACGACGGCGACGGTCACCGGGCTCATCAACGGCACGGTGCACCAGTTCCGCGTCAAGGCAGTGAACTCGGCCGGCACGGGTGCTGTGTCGGCCACGGTCAGTGCGACCCCGTTCGCACCCACGGTGCCCGGGGCTCCGAGATCTCTCGCGGCCACCGCGGGGACCCAGCAGGCCACCCTGACATGGAGTGCGCCGCTGACCGATGGCGGGGCAGCGATCACTGACTATGCGATCGAGGTGTCGACCGACCTTGGTGTGACGTGGGTGCGCGTTGCCGACCCGATCTCGACGAGGACCACGGCGCTGATATCGGCGCTCACCCCGGGGGTCATGCACACCTTCCGCGTCGCAGCCGTCAACTCGGTCGGCACGGGTGCGTTCTCCGGGTCCGCGTCTGCGATTCCGAGCGCGCCATTGGTTCCATTGGCGCCGCGCTCGTTGTGGGTGAGCCCCGGGTACAACTCGGCGAACCTGTACTGGATGCGGCCGTTGTCGAACGGTGGTTCGGCGTTGACGGACTACAGGATCGAGTGGTCGACCGATTCCGGTGCCACATGGCCGTACTCGACCCTTGTGGCTGCCACACGGACCAGCACACGGATCGACTCGCTCGCGGGCGGTCGCCGTCATGACTTCCGGGTCGTTGCGATCAATGCGGCCGGCGCGGGCGCACCGTCGGCTCCGTTCGCGGTGACGATCCTGGCGGTCACCGTCCCCAGCGCGCCGCGAAACTTCGGCGGCTACCTGAGCGGAACGTCCGCCTACCTCGCGTGGTCGACTCCGGGATCGAGCGGTGGCGCGGCCGTCACCGGCTACGAGGTGAGCCAGTCCACCGACTCGGGCGCGACGTGGTCGATCGCAGCGACCGTCACCGCACCGGTACGGGGCGCCCACATCGCATCTTTGGTGGGCGGGAGGACGTATCTGTTCCGCGTCGTGGCGCGCAATTCCGTGGGCGTCAGCACACCGAGCACGACCGTGACCCTTCAGCCCCGCATCGCCGGGACGCCGAACCCACCCTCGAACGTGGTTGCCACGGTCGATACGACAACGGTGAACGTCTCGTGGCGTCCGGTCACCAGCAGCTTCGCGCCGGTCACCGACTACATCGTCGAGGTGTCCACGAACTACTCGGACACGTGGACGGTCCATCCCGACGACGTCTCGACTGCGACCACCGCGAGATTGACCAATCGCACTCCCGATGTCCCGGTCTCGATCCGGATCCGGGCGGTGAACTCCTTCGGCACCGGCCCGGCCTCGGGTTCGGTGTCAGTGGTCCCGCGCGCCGCACCGTCTGCTCCCGGTGCGCCTCGCAACGTCTCGGGGACACCGGGGGACTCCTCGGTGATCGTGTCGTGGCTCGCACCCGCGTCGGACGGTGGGGCATCGATCACGGCGTACAGGGTGACGGCGAGCCCCGGAGCCTCGACGTGTGCGGCCGCGACGACTATGTGCGTCGTGACCGGACTCACGAACGGTGTCGCCTACACCTTCACGGTGACTGCGACGAACTCCGTCGGAGCCGGTCCGGCGTCGGCGGCCAGTGACCCGGTGACTCCCGCGAGCGGTTCGACCGCTCCGATCACCGCGCGCTCGTGGGGTCTCGACCGCACCGACCAGCGCGCACTCCCGCTCGACGGGCGCCTGAGCCGCATGGGCTCCGGTGCGGATGTGACCGTCTATGTCGTGGACACCGGCGTGTATGCCGGTCACTCCGATCTCGCGGCGCGCGTCGCGGCGGGATTCTCGAGCATCAACGACGGCCGCGGATCGCACGACTGCAACGGCCATGGCACCCACGTCGCCGGCACCGTCGCGGGAACCCAGTACGGCTTCGCCAACCTCGCGACGGTCGTGCCGGTGCGCGTGCTCGACTGCTCGGGATCGGGCTCCACCTCGACGGTGGTGTCGGGCATCAACTGGGCCATCAGCCACCACCAGGCTGGCACACCGGCCGTGCTGAACATGAGTCTCGGCGGGGGATTCGACGCGGTGATGAACGATGCGGTTGCGCGCGCGGTCGACGATGGCATCACCGTCGTGGTTGCCGCGGGCAATTCGAACGCCAATTCATGCGGATACTCCCCGGCGAGTGCCCCGAGTGCCCTCACGGTCGGCTCGACGACCTCGAGCGATGCCCGCTCGTCGTTCTCGAACTGGGGAGGGTGCGTCGACATCTTCGCCCCCGGTTCGTCGATCACGTCCCTCGGCATCTCGTCGTCGACGGCGACGGCCACGTACTCGGGCACCTCGATGGCGTCGCCCCACGTCGCTGGAGTCGCCGCCCAGGTGCTCGGCAACAACCGATCACTCACGCCGGCCCAGGTGGCGAATCATGTGCTCTCGATGTCGACTGCGAACTCGGTGGTGTCTCCCGGGACGGGTAGCCCGAATCGCCTGCTGTACGCACAACCACCGGCGCTCGCGTCGGGGGCCACCGATGCTGCAGAGTCGACACCGCAGTCCGCCGATGACTCTGTGTTCTCATTCACCTATGGCAGCGACACCGTCGATGCACCCGCCCGGCCGGTGACGCCCGCGCCGGCGCCGCCCGCGCCGGTGACGCCTGCGCCGGTGACGCCTGCGCCGGTGACGCCTGCGCCGGTGACGCCTGCGCCGGTGACGCCTGCGCCGGTGACGCCTGCGCCGGTGACGCCTGCGCCGGTGACGCCTGCGCCGGCGCCGCGCGTCGACACTCCGGTTCAGGCGTTCGCGGGCCCCGCATCGCTGGCGGTGGAGATCGTCGGGGTCAAGCGGATCGGTGCACGGATCGCCATCACCGTCTCGGTTCCCGCGGGTTCACGCGTGACTCTGTGGCGCAACGGCAAGAAGGTCGCGACGAACTCGACTGGCCGATTCTTGGTCCCTGTCGGTCGGGTCACCGTGAACAATTTCGTGGCTGTCGCCAAGTCCGGTCCGGTCTCGGTGTCCTCGACCAGGGTCGTGGTGCGCACGGCGTCGTCCCGACTGCGATAATCGACGCTTGATGCGTCGGGGGCCTGCAACTTCGTTACTGCTGGCCCTCACACTCGGACTCGGGTCATGTGCCGGACCCGTCGCGGAGGCCCCCGAGTCGACCGTCGCGGATCCGACCGTCGCCGATGACCCCGTGGAGTGGGTGCCGTGCGGTGCGATTCAATGCGGGAACTTCACGGTTCCCGTCGACCACCTGGGAGGGGAGCAGTCGGCCGGAGTGCTCACTCTGCGGCTGTTCCGCCGATCATCCACCACGGACAATGCGCCCGTCCTGCTCCTGGTCGGCGACCGACTCAAACCCGACCGCGTCGATGCCACGTGGGGTGCGAGGGCCCTGGCGGAGCGGGCCGAGCTCATGCTCGGAACAGCAGCGCGCGGCTTTGATGTCATCTCGGTGGCGCTCCGCGGGTCGGCAGAGATGCCGATGCCTCCGGGCACCGAGGCCATCGTCGGCACACTCGACGTGGCCGACGATCTCGAGTTGCTGCGGACCGAGGGACTCGGATCACCGCGAGTGCGGGTGCTCGGATGGGGCGACGGCGCGACTGCCGTGGCGGCATGGGTGATGAGGCGACCCTCGGCGATCGGGGCTGCCGTCCTCGACAGCCCCGCGGATCCGGCGGCATCGCTGCGCACCCAATCCGAGGCCCACATCATCGCGTCCGATGCGGCAGCCGACTGGGCGGTGAAGTGGTGTGCATCGCACTTGTCGTGTCCGGTCAATGCCACACCGGCGAACACGCTCGAACTACTCGACGCGCGCATCGACGATGGCTCGGCGCCAGAGGGCATCACCCGCGCGTCCCTCGCACGTGCCGCCGAAGTGGCACTGGCTGGGGGCAGTCCCAACAGTCTCTGGAATGCGATCACAGAGGCAGCCGACCGTCGCGGTGACCGGCTCGCGGGCCTCGCCGGTCGCCCGCCGTCGGAGGCCGACGTGCGGTCGCTGTGCCGCGACACCGGCTCCGACCTGGCTCGCACCCTGGTCACCCTCCACGGGGCGGCCCGACCCAAGTACTTCACCGTCGGCCCGGTTGCCGAGCGCCTCGTGTTGTGCCTCTCGTCGACCGCACCCGCGCGTCCGTTGGGACAGGTCGAGGAGAACCCCGGCGCGGTGGGTGCCCCGGTGATGGTCACCGGTTCAGCATCGGATCCCGTGCGTCCGGCATCGATCATGCGCGCGATGGCCGAGCGGAACAAATGGAAGTGGGAGCCCTCGCCGGCGGTGCGTCATCTGGTGGTCGGCCGCGAGGAGGTTCCCACCAGCGCGGCGATGGCGCACTTGCGCGGTGACTAGAGCGCGAAGTCGCGGATCAGTGCCGCGAGTTCGAGGGGAGTGTCGCCCTGCACACTGTGGCCGGCATCGGCGATGCGCTCCACCCGAGCCTCGGGGGCACGGCGGAGCAGTTCCTCCTCGTCCTCGTCGGACACGACCGACTGCTTGCGCATGCCGCGCACGAACAGCAGCGGCCCCGCATATCCGCTGATCGCGTCCCAGAGGGCAGAGTTGTCCGGTCGCTGCTCGCTCTCGGCACCCCTCATCTCGGGCAGGGGCGGTGCATCGTCGCGCCGGTAGCGCCACACCCACGAGCCGTCCCCGAGTTGCAGCGCATTGTGGAGGATTCCCCGGCGCAGTGACGACACGGTCCGCGTCGGATTGAACTGGATGGTGCGCTCGAGCAGTTCCTCGAAGGAGGGGAATGTCGCGGGGCCGTTCACGAACTCGGTGATCTGCTTGGCCTTGTCCTGGTTGATACCCGGGGTGATGTCGACGAGCACCATTTTGCGGACGAGGTCGCTCTGGTCACGGGAGAGAGCGAGGGTGGTGAGCCCGCCGAGTGACATCCCGACGACCGCCGCGGCATCGGGTGCGAGTGCGCGGACGACCCGGGCGATGTCGTCGGCATTCTGCTGGAGTGGGAGAGCAGACGGGTCGAAGGCCGCGGCCGAGTCGGAATGGCCGTGTCCCGGCAGATCGATGCAGAGCAAGGGCACGCCGAGCGCCAGTGCGACGGTGTCCCAGGTGTGGGCGTTCTGTGCACCACCGTGGAGGAACACGAGACGCGCCGGCCCGTTGCCCCACTTGAGTGCCGAGAGTCGGCGACCCGGGGCGACCTCGACTGAGACCCGCGCGACGATCGGCGGTGCACTGAGGGGGATGCCGTACTCGGCTGCGTTCTCGTGGAACATCGAGAATTCGTCGTAGGGAACCCGCTCGGCCATGGTCACACCGTAGTGAAGCCTGCACCCCGGTGTCCTGCCGAGGTGGAGGCATCGCGTTGGCAACACCGTGTTCCGGGGGATAGACAAGGCGGGGTGGCGCGCGATCACATCTACATCAACGGACTTCGCCTCTTGGCGCTCGTCGGGGTGCTCCCCCACGAGCGCGAGGTTCTCCAGCCCGTCCAGGTGGACATCGACATGGAAGTGGACCTCCTGGAGGCCGGTCTCACCGACAATCTGGTCGACTCGGCGGACTACGGGGCGATCTCGGTGGCGGTGGCTGAGACGGTCCGGATGAGCACCGACCTCCTGCTCGAGCGTCTCGCCTCTCGGATCGCTGAGCGCGTGCTGCAGTTCGATCACGTCGAAGTCGTGGATGTCCGGCTCACCAAGCTCCGGCCGCCGATCCCGGAGGACGTCGACTCGTCGGCGGTCCGGATTCTGCGGACACGCGTCGACATGAGAGTGCCGGCACGCCACAGGGCAATCGTGGCCCTCGGCAGCAATCTGGGGGACCGCGGCGCGTACCTGCGCTTCGGCCTCGAGCGACTGTCGAACGTCGTGGCCCAGTCACAGGTCTTCGAGACCGATCCCGTGGGTGGCCCCGAGAACCAGGGTCCGTACCTGAACATGGTCGCCATCGTGGACACCGATCTCGATCCCTTCGCACTGTTGCGTCGTCTCCTGCAGATCGAGGCCGAGGCCCAGCGAGTCCGCAAGGTGAGATGGGGCCCGCGCACGCTCGATCTGGACCTCTTGTTCTACGACGACTGCACCATCCAGAGCGAGGAACTCACGGTGCCGCATCCGCGGTTCGCAGAGCGCAGGTTCGTCCTCGAACCCCTCGCAGAGGTCGCCCCGGAGCATTGCCCGGATGACTGGCGGAATCGTCTGCCCGTGGTCGGGGTGTACCCGCGCGGCGGGATCGACGGTCTCGTCGCCCACACTGTCCTGCACTAGGCATCTGCTTGCGGATCGCCCTCCTGATTCCCGCGGTCGACGAGGTCGCGACGATGCCGCGCACTGCTCGTGTCGCACGCGAGGCGGTGGATGCCGGGATCGTGTCGAGTGCGACGGTGCTCGACGGCGGGTCGGCCGATGCGACCGCGTCGATCGCGCGCGATGCAGGCATCGAGGTGCTGGATGTGTCCGTGTTGCTGCCCCATCTCGGTCCCGTCCTCGGCAAGGGTGACTCGTTGTTCCGCGGTGTGCACTCGGTGGATGCTGATTGGTACGTCTTCCTCGATGCCGACATCGGCAACCTCGGTCTCCACCACATCGTCGCCCTCGCCGACAGGGCCACGCGTGGTGATGTCGTGTTCGTCAAGGGTGGCTTCGTGCGCATCGACGAGCAGGGGCGCCCGAGGGAGATCCCGGGTGGACGCATCACCGAGGAGGTTGCCCGGCCGTTGCTCGCGATGGTGGCGCCGGTTCTCACCGGGCTCTCCCAGCCGTTGTCGGGTCAAGTGGCGGTCCGTGCCGATGTGGCGCGGGCATTGGAGTTCGTGACCGGGTACGGGGTCGAGATCGCGATGCTCCTCGACGTCTGGCGTCTCCACGGCGCGGTCGGTCTCGCCGAGGCCGACATGGGCGAGGTTCAGAATCGGGCAAAGCCCGACGGCGCGCTCGATGAGGTGCGCGATCAGGTGCTCGCGGCGGCGGCGCTCAGGGGTCTTGGCGACCCGGCTCGCGTCCATCCGATGGTGCGCACCCGCACACCCTGACGTGACGGGTCAGGAGACGTCGTCCTCGAATTCACACGGCATGCCGTCGCAACTGCCGTAGTTGCGGCAGAACGACTCGAAGTTGATGCAGTCGGGGTGACCCTCGAAGTCGTCCTGCCCAGACGCCCGTTCGGCACGCTTGCGTCCGGCCCTTTTCCCGATCTTGTAGGCGATGAGCGTGCTGAACAATCCCATGGTTTCCCTCCTGTCGGCGACATCCTGCCCGACGGGTGTGTCAGGCGGTGCCTGCCCGCCAGAGTGAACGATCGAGCAGGGCATCGGCGGCGATGCCGCGGTGGCCCTGCATCACGTCCCACACGTCGAGGAAGCTCCGCACCTCGCCGATGTCGTGCACCCGGTAGATGCCCGAGCGCGTCACGGTGAGCGTGTGGGCGATCGCAGCGAGGGTGCCAGAGAGCCGCTCCCTCGGGGGTCGGCCGGTGATCGCACCGATGAAGTCCTTTCGCGAGACCGGCAGCAGGATCGGCCGCGCGTAATCGGCGAGCGCGCCGATGTTGCGGAGCACCTCGACGGTCTGGGCCGGGGTCTTGGCGAAATCGGGCCCGGGGTCCACGATCACCTGATCGCGCGTGACGCCGGAAGTCTCGAGGGCGAGGAGGCGTTCGTCCATGAATTCGAGGACGTCTGCGGTCACATCCTCGTAGAGGTTCGGGTCGGTGAGCCGGACCTTCGGTCGGCCGCGGTTGTGCATGAGGATGTAGCCGGCACCCGCGGCAGCGACGACATCGGCGACCTCGGGGTGCAGCAGGCCGGAGATGTCGTTGATGATGTGCGCACCGGCCTCGAGGGCGGCCCTGGCCACCCGGGGGCGGTACGTGTCGACGGACACGACTGCCTCGGTGTTGTCCACGACCCATTCGATGACCGGTGAGATCCGCTCGATCTCCTCGTCCTCGGAGATCTCCGGCACACCGGTGATCGCGGACTGGCCACCGATGTCGACGATGTCGGCACCCTCGTCCATCACCTCGCCGACACGTTCCATGCGGGCCCCGAGGGTGGCGTATTTGCCCGCGTCGGAGAACGAATCCGGTGTCGCGTTCACAACCGCCATGATCAGGGGGCGATCGATCTCGAGATCGAGGGAACGAGCCCTCAAGCGCACCATCGGATCAGGCTAGCGGTGGTTGTTCAGGCCTCGATCGGCTCGTCGCGCGTCCCGCGACGGGTCGCGGGGAAGGTGTAGGAGTCGAGGAGACGCATGCCGGCGCCGTCCACCACTTCGCGCCCGCTCGACGAGGGCGACTCGTCCCACGAACCGTCTGGCCTCTCCGAGGGAACAAGGCGCAGGTTCGTGTACCACGGAGACGTGTCCCCGGTGGCAGACGATCTGTAGCGAAGCGACGAGAGCACGATCGCGTCGCCGTCGCGCGCAACCTTCAGACGCGCGCCGTCGTACGTTGCGACCACCTGGGGCGCGCCCGAGGGCGACATGGACAGGATTTGCAGCGAATCCCAGAACGAGTAGGCGTCCGCGCCGTCGTCGGTGAGGTGCTTGTGGAGGATCAGCACCTCCGAGCCGGCGAGACGCGCCGAATAGAGATCCAGCCGGGCGACGTTGGCCGTGTGGGCCTTCTCGTCGTAGCCGTCGAGAACGCCCACGGCGCGGCGGGGGGAGTCCCGCATGACATGCGCCGACAACTGGAAGGGGATGTAGGAGACCCCGTCGTTGTCGGTCTCGCGGGGATCCCAGTACGACTCGCTGCCGACCAGCATGAAGTCGCCCCGATCGGTGGCCGCGACGCCGCACAGGTCGACCGTGATGATCTCGTCGAGTGAATCGCAGGAGAGCTCGTCCATCACGAAGTCGTACTGCTCGACGCCGAAGGCGTGGTCGAACCACGACATCGAGGTTTCGGCCGGCCGCGGCATCGGGGTGGCACCGTCGCCCGGGGTCGTCGTGGACGTCGGCGTGGATGCGGTGCCGGACCCCGCGCCTCTGTCGCCGAACACCACGGCAGCACCCGCGACCAGCGAGACAACGACCACCACCGCGAGGATCACCCGGTTCGTCGACCGGGACGTGCCGGGATCAGCCATGGCCTCGGCGGACGATCCCACCAGGCCGGCACCCGGCCGCGTCCATGGTGCCTCCGGACAGCACCAGGATCACGGCCGGATCCCAGGTGAATACAGCAAGTAGTGCACCCACCGTGATTCCACCGACAGTCGCAACCGCGTGCAATGCAGGTTCATGAAATCAGACTAATCGGACGATGTCCATTGCGTGTCGTAATGCTGCGATGAGAACCGAAAAGGAGAAGTGTGAGAAGTCCTAAGCTGCAGCCATGTTGGGCGCTAGCGAGGAGCTCGTCTTCCGAGAGTCGGTGTTTGCGTGGCTTCGTGCCAAGACGCTCGCCACGCCGTATCTCACTCGTGACGATCTTTCTCACTTTCCATGGCAAGGTAGGGAAGTACGCCTTCTTGGGCCACAGACGGGGATCTGGAAGATTGCCGGGTTGAGCGATGCAGCGATTGCATTCTCAACGTCATTTGTCCCGGATGGAAAGCATCGACCCTACGAAGATGGCTTTGGCCCGGATGGTCTCTTGCGGTACAAGTGGCGAGGAACCGACCCCAATCACTCCGATAACCGGGCTCTCCGTCGAGCAATGGAACGTGGGCTGCCCCTCGTGTACTTCGTGGGGGTGGGCTACCGACCGGGGACACAAACTCAGTGGTTTAATGCTGAGTTCCCCGTCTTTCTTGTCGCCGAGGAACGAACAGCTCATCAATTTGCAGTTGCGCATGAGATTGAGCAGAAGCCCATTGTTGATCTTGCTGATTCTGCTGCTCTAGAGATTGCGAAGCGATACAACGAGCGCGTGGTCAAAGTGAGACATCATCAGCCAGAGTTTCGAGGCAGAGTCATCAGTGCATATGAGTCGCGTTGTGCCGTCTGTCGGCTGCCCTTTGCGGAGCTCCTCGATGCGGCACATATCAGGCCCGACGCAGAGGGTGGTAGCGCTCGAGTGAGCAACGGAATGTCGTTGTGCAAGATTCACCATGGTGCCTATGACACTGAGATTCTTGGAATCTCACCAGATCTCACGGTCCATATCAGGCAATCAGTTCTTGAGACATTTGATGGACCCACACTGCAACATGCGCTCAAGGAAATGGACGGCCAGGAACTTCGTCAGGTGCCATCAATGAAGTCGTGTCAACCTGATCGTGACCTGCTCGCAGAGCGATTTGAGAAGTTCAGGGCGGCGTCGTAACGATCAGCGCCGGCCACGGACGAGTCGTCCGGGCAAATCCCCGGTGAACTCGTCGTTGTCGACCGTTTGGAGTCCGTTGCAGAAGGTGGCGACGTATCCCCTCGCCTTCTGGATGAGGCGCCGGCCGTTCGCCGGGAAGTCATAGACCATCTCGGGCAACTCGAAGGAGAGACGCTCGAAGTCGATCAGGTTCAGGTCCGCGCGCATCCCGGGTGCGATGAGTCCCCGGTCGCTCAATCCGTGCAACTCTGCGGTGCGTCGAGTCTGACGTGCGACCATCTCCTCGAGGCGGAGCCTCGGCCCCCGTGTGCGGTCCCTGGCCCAGTGTGTGAGCAGGAACGTGGGCATCCCGCCGTCGCAGATCGCACCGCAGTGGGCGCCCGCGTCGGACAGACCGTTGCGCGTGCGGGAATGACTCAGCAGATCGTGCGTCATCGAGAGGTCACCGTAGGCATAGTTGAAGAACGGCATGTAGATCATCCCCCGCCCCTCGCGCGCGAGGAGCTGGTCGTAGACCATCTCCATCGGGGGGATCCGATTCCGGGTGGCCACCGCCTCGATCGAGTCCGTCTTCGGATCGGGTTCGTAGTCGATGTTCGCGCCGGTGACGGCGAACATCTTCCACAATCGCGACACCACGAAGCGCTCGAAGAAGCCCCCGTCGCGGGGGATCTCCATGAACCGGGCGCGCAGAACCGGATCGCGCAGCGCCCTCAGGCGCGCGTCGTGGGGGAGGTGGGCGATCTCCTGCCATGCCGGATGGAAGGCGAGCGGTTGGAACGATCCCTCGAGGCACATCAGGATCCCGATCGAACGACCCGCCACCTGGGCCACGATCGAGAGACCGTCGTCGTGGGCCCGGTCCAGTTCCCGCAGGACATCACGCCACAGGTGAGGGCGCTCGTCGGCCTGATTGAGATTGACACTCACCGTCACGCCGTCGCGAGCAGCCATCTCGCGCATCCACGGCCACTCGTCCTCGAGCAGGCGGACGTGCTCCGGAGCGAACTGGAAGACACCACCGCCGGCACGGCTCATCGCGTCGGCAATTGCGAGGAGTTCGCGCTCGTCGGCGGTGGTGCCGGGCACCAACTCGCCACTCTTGCTGCGGTGGATCGGTGTGCGCGAGGTCGAGAATCCGAGTGCTCCCTGCTCGAGGGCCTCCTCGACGAATTTGGACATCAGCGACACGTCGTCGTCGGTCGCCGATTCATTCGCGGCCCCGCGATCACCCATCACGAAGGCCCGCAGGGGCCCGTGCGCGATCTGCACCCCCACGTCGAGAACGCGTCGCTGTCGTTCGAGCACGTCCATGTACTCGGGGAAGGAACGCCATCCCCATGTGAGACCCTCGGTCATCGCCGAGCCCGGGATGTCCTCGACACCCTCCATCAACTCGATCAACCACTCGTGGCGCTCCTCGTGGGCCGGTGCGAATCCCACACCGCAGTTGCCCATCACCGCCGTCGTGACCCCGTGCCAGCTCGACGGTGTGAGCCACGGATCCCACGTGGCTTGTGCGTCGTAGTGCGTGTGGACGTCCACCCAGCCAGGGGTGAGGAGCAGACCATCGGCATCAATGACCCGATGGGCGTGGGCGGTGGATGCCCGTCCGGGTGCGGCGACCTCTGCGACGAGACCGTTGGCGAGGACGACATCGGCATCCCGGGCCGGGTCACCCGATCCGTCCACCACACGGGCGTTGCGGATGACAGTCCGGCTGGTGCGGTCCATGTCGCGAATCTAGTGACTCCCCACCGGTCTCGCGACGGCTGACAGTCCCGTGTTCGTGGTGATGGCCGTGTCGCCGCGCCAGTTGACCCTGCCCTCTCGGTCCACGAGCCGGCCGCCCGCGGCGTTCTCGGAGGCCGCCAACAGTGCCGAGAAGACACTGCTCAATGCTGTGTCGGCGCTCGACAAGGCCGAGAGGGCATTCGCAGAAGGAACGAAAGAAAACGCAGGAGTTCTGTCGGAGGCACGTCAACTGCTCACGGCGGGCGTGAGGGGGAGCGCCGACGCCAACGCGGCGGTCCGTTTGGGGGCCGAGTCGGCAGCATCGCTGATTTCGCAGGCAACCGGTGGCCTCGCAAACGTCGTCGACAGTTCCATCGGCATTTCATCGTCGTTCGCCCAGACCACTCGCGAGCTCGAGCGTGCGATCGACGCAGTGAAGAAGACGGCTTCTGAAATGTCGGGTGTCGGTCAATCTGTCGAAGCGGCGGCCAAGACGCTGTCTTCGGTCGCGGAGTCAGCCGACTCACCGCAGGTCCAGTCGTACGTTCTTGCTGTGCAGGATCACTCATCACACATGGCGGAGTCGGCTAACACGATGGTCGGTGCTGTTCAGCACATGAGCGAACAACTCCAGAAGTGGACAGAAGATGTCAACAAGGGGTAGACGCTCCCGTTTCGGTGCCGGTGCCCTGGCGAGCCGGCTGTTCGCCGATCTTGCGTTGGTGTTGGCCTTCGTGTTCCTCGATTCGACGAGTGTCGGCCAAGGCGTCAGGAGAACCGGAGTCGCCGCGACGACGTCGACGACTACGACACTTCCTCCCATCGGTTCGGGTTCTCCGGGGGCTAATTCCGGTGCGCGGCCGCAGCCGTACAAGGTGACGATCACTGCGACCCCGAGAACATCGGCGCAGACCATTTTCGGCAGGGTCGAGCGCGAGCTCGCTCGTCTCGAGAACAAGTCGTCCAGGTCGGGAGAGATCTACCTGGTTGTGATTGGAAACGGTGGCTCGAGGGGTGTCGCCCGCAGTGTCGGTTCAGAACTCGCCCGAGCGGTCGTCGCCAAACTCGAGGCACGGTGGAACAAGGTGGTGAAGGGAACCACTTACTTCGTTCAGTGAGACACCGCTCAACTCCCGCCGGGGAGTGTGAGTCTCCAGTTGTTCCCGGCCCAGCCCGCGGTCGCGGGCTAGTGCGGAACCGTTCGGAAAACTGGGACACACACAGCAACTACGGTCACACCCGATAGTGGGTATCGTCACAGTACGACAACAATCGGGGGGCGAAATGTTCGAATGGTTGTGGGATCTCATCGAGGATCTGTTGATGGCCCTGTTCGGGGACGGTTCGGAATGAACGCCCCGTTTGATTCCGAGCGCGCAAAGAAGATGTGGGGTGATCTGCGTCGACGAACCGACACGGTGATCGAGAAAGTCAAACCGGCGGTCGACAAGACACAGACTGCGGTCACATCGGGCGTCCATAAGATGATGGGCAGTGGCGAGTACCGAGAGAAGGCGCTCGACGTGAATCGACGGCTGGCAGTCGCCGTCGTTTCCCTCGAAGATGCAATCGCGCGTCGCGATGAGGAAATCACCCGACTGAAGGCGCGAATCGCAGAACTCGAGGACGGCCAACGCCGTGTCTGACGACAAGGTCCGGGTGAATGAGTCGTTCGACCGTGCGATTCTCGACGAACGTCGACGTCTGGTGGAAGACTACGAGCACCTTGCGCGTCGCTCATCTGCGTACCGATCCGCACCGCTGGGGGACTGGAAAGGAACGGTTCCTGTTGCGCTCGCGGCTTCATTCGATGTTGTCCGTGCCGGAGGAAACTTCGTTTCGAGCTCGGCTGAGTTGTCGGGAGATCTTGCCGCCGGCATCGAACGCGGTTCGGTTTCGGTCGACCAGTTGATGTCGTCAAATGCTGATGCCGCCTTGATTGCGGCGAACAAGGCAGTTGGTGACACATTCGAACTCGAGGTCCAGGATCTGATCAGGCGGGGTGAACTGGCCGTCCCGGAGGGAACAGCATCAGTCGAGTTGATGGGGCGCACGAATGAAGGCTTCGACTTTCGCTTCACGAACGACACTGGCGAGGTCATCGGGCTGATGAACACGAAGGCGAGCTCGTCACACGAGATCATCGCACGACATTTCGAGGCACATCCCGATGTGAACTACGTCTATGTGACCAGCGAGGCTGCCGACTCTGCGGCGCGAGCCGGGTACACGGTTGTCGACGGCGTCAACGGTGTCATCCCCGTCACCGACCAGCCGATCGTCGTCCGGACCGGAGTGTCTGACGGCGAGTACCGGGCCGACCTCGCTGAGTTCATGGCTCCGGAGCACTCCGGCCTCGCGGGCTGGTTCGATGGTGAGGGCGTGCTCGAGAGCGTTCCATGGGTCACTGCCGGGCTGCTGGCATTCCGGTCGGTACGACGTCACCGTGGCGGAATGTCGTTCAGGGAGAACAAGGTTCAGACGTATCGCGACGCAACGAGGTCAGGCGTGGCGTACGGCGCGGCGGTTGTTCTCCAAGGGGCAGGGGTGCCCTTGCCTGTGACGATGATCGGGTCGATGTTCTCGGTTGCGACGGTGAACGGGGTGTTCACAATTCGCGACGAATGGGGTGATCTGGCAGCGCAGGAGGAGACCCTTGCTCGTCGTGTCGAGTTCGCCGAGAAAGGACTCTGACGGTGGAGATCTTGGTTCTCGAGGAGGTCGATGCTGAGATCCACCGCAGTGATTCTCTGAAGCGAGAACTCGACAACCTCGTGAACTATGTGCGAGGAGCCGTGACATATGCAGACATCTGCATCGCACGATCTCGGACGGGTGTGGTCAAGGACACCACTATCTGGAAGTGGAAACGGGGGAACATCAGCGAACGTGCGCTTTTCTTCATCTCTCACTCTCCAGAGCAACGGGTTCCCTACGTCATCGTTCATCATGTCTGTAACCATGCCGACTACGAGCGCTACATCAGTGATGCTGCGGCACTCGAGCGTGAAACCAGCGAGCGCCGACGTCGAACTGACGTCACCGAGTTTGTTGCGAGGCTCGACCACATTCAACATCCTGTCCCACGAATCCCTGATCATTACATTGGCCTGCGAGAGGGATTCTCGGTTCCACGGCCTGCCCTTGATGGATTGCTCGTCACTCAGTCGGCTGAATGGGTAGAGACAACACTCATACCGTTGATCGAGACGTCGGCAAGCGACGACGACTGCAGGGCACGTCTCGAGCAGTTGATCGGCGTGCTCTTCGACGTAGACACGACTCTGGACGGCCTGCTCACCGACGACACGAAGGTTGAGGTGCAGTCTGACGGTTTGTGGGTATCGCTGCCGGACGAGCCGCAGCCTGTCACATGGCGCCGGCGATACAGCATCAACGAGGACGACATCGACGTCGAACGACAGATGGCCATTCTCAAGGCTTCGATCGCGTCCGTGGATCCCTTTCTGATTCTCGATCGAGATCAAAACAAGGTCCTCGAGCGTTTCGAGACGAGCCACAAGCCCCTGCCTGCGCTCTTCGACGGCCCAGGCGGAAGCGGAAAGACGGCGCTTCTCCAGACCATCGCCAAGGGTGTTCTCGGTGACATCAACCGATATTCGCCGCCAACGTGCATGAGAGTGGTGACCCTCAGCGATGCGCTGACCAGGAACATGCAGACCGCACTCGCCAACTATCTCCATCTTGTCGATGGAGCAGATCGTCACCTTGCCCAGGAAATTTCGAGGGAAGTGTGCAGAACGTTCGATGATTACTTGAGAGAGTTCCTCGACGACGAGACACGTCGACGCCTGTCTCGAGACGACAAGAGGGTTCGTTGGGCGAATTTTCATGAATGGTTCAACGGGCTTCGTGCTCCGTTTCGTCCGAACGTCGGAGTGCACGAAGCATGGTGCGCACTACGAGTGTTGATTCTCGGCGATACAGATGACCGGCGCGACCCAGACATTCGGCATGGGCGAGGGAAGCTCATCGAGTACCTGACCGACTGGTTCGACCAACTGCCAGAGTCACGCCAACATCGGATTGACAGAGATGTGTTCACGGTGACTCTCGAACTTCTCGGTGCGTACCGCGAATGGAAGAGAATCGATGGTCTCTGGGATGAGGCTGACCTGGTGAGAGAAGCGCTCGACGCCCTGGAAGTCGAGGGAAGAGGCAAGAGGGTCGATCTCGTGATTGTCGACGAAGCGCAGGATCTGACGCCCGACATGATCAGGTTCATCACGAGATCGAGTGCTGCCTTCGGGTACGACCTGAGGGCCGACGACACGTCTGTTGTTTCTCTGCCGTTGATCTTCGCAGCCGACGATCTACAGACCGTCAACCCGTCGGGGTTTTCGTGGAAGTCATTCGAGACGATCTTTTATTCCGAGACATCGAGACTCATGGGTGGTGGGCCCATCGAGCCGGTGGAGTACGCCTTGGAATCGAATTTTCGGATGCGTGCCGAAGTGTGTTCCACGGCGACCGCACTTCGCAATTGGATCGACCCGTCGCGCACGAGTCATTCTCTGCCGCTCCGAGAGGGGGGTTTCTCGGGTCCTTCGGGAAAATTCGGCCACACGGCTAAGAACACGAACCGCCTTTTCAATGTTGCAGCGCGCATCATCGTTCCCCCTGGGTTCGACATTGTCCACGGTATGACGTCGGCTGAAAAGTTCCTCCGTGAGATGTATTCGGTCACATCCGCGAATCTCGATACCAGACAGACTCGTGCGTTGATCGACCGCTTGATCACCGCGAACGAGTCGAAAGGTCAGGAATTCGCCACCGCCGTGCTCTTAGGGTTCGGGGCATTCATCCGGTCGATGGGACCGGGACTCGGCGATCTTTATGCCCGGCAGGTTACCTATGTTGCCGCCTCACGAGCTCGCGACAGTGCGGTGTGGTTCGAGGTAGACGAGGCAGACGAGGAGTGGTTCTGGAAGGGAACTGACCGTCGCAGTCCGGCGCAGTTCTTCGAGAAGGTCAAGGTCCTCAACAAGTTCATCCTTGACGAAATGAAGCAGTCCGACTCGGCGGTCGTGGCGGAGGCCAACCGACTTCTCCGGTCGGTCTTCGCCGACAAGGATTCCGATCGTCCGAGACTGGTGGCGAGTTGTCGCACAGCTTCTACCCGTTACTTCCAGATCGAAGACTTCGCAATGGCTGAGTTTGCCGATGCCATCGGAGACTTTCTCGAGGGAAAGACGCCCCATGTCCTCCTCAACGACGTCCCCAACATGTTTCTTGATCGAGTTGTCGAATTGATGATCGACAACAGAGCATGGAGCGCGTTCGATGCCGTGAGCCATCAAGGCGCGAGCAAGTTGATGTGTGCGGGAGCGCTCGTCATGAGATTCCGTCGTACCGAACGAGATTTGGGTGAGGTTGTGTCGTGGATCAAGGCACTGCTTCGTTCGGGTGTGTCGACCAAGGCAGACCTGCCTGCGAAGGTTCTCGCTGAGCTCGCCGACATGGCCTCTGTTGCTGTCGCCGACATGGAGCAGAGGATGCTCTCGGGTGACCACCGTCTGGCGAGAAACCTTGATGAACAGGACCTTGTCTTCATCGAGTCGTTCGGCGCGACGGACGGGGTGTATCTCCGGTGTCTGGTGACACTCCTGGGTGATGATCGACCAGCAGCACTCAGGCTCCTGTTCAACCTGCCGCCAGCGTTGAGAGACAAGAAAGAGAAGCTCCTCTCGGGTCTGTTGCGGGGTTACACCGGGTTCACGTGGGTGCCCGATTCACTCATCGGCAATCTGGGCCTGGACGGTGCCAAGAGCGACCGAGAGGTGATGATGCGTTGGGAGGCGATCTGTGACTCGATTGCGGCGAATCCCAGTGTGGCGAGTGAGACGTTCAGGAGGTCCCTCGAAGAACCAGACTCGATCGCGGAGAAGGCGCTTCTCCGGGTCGCTGCAGTTCGAATCAATGATCTTGTTCTCGAGTTGCAGGACAGCTGGTCGTGAGTGTGAAGTGGAAGAAGGAGACCAATAATGACGGAAATCGATGAAGTTGCGCGCTTGCTCGACAGAGTGATCAAGTCGTCGGCGTCGCTTGCCAAAGCTGCCGAAGTGAGGGAGGAGTGGGCGCGCGTGGTGGGCGAGCGTGCCACGGAGATCGGCGGGGCGGTGAGCCAGACCGCGTCTGTCGCCCATCTCATGGCGACGACATTGACCGCTGTCTTGGAGCAAACACAGACGTTGGTGAATGACGCACAGATTCTTTCGCACGACTTCGGTGAAGTGCTCGAGTTGTTGGACACCATGAATCAGGAGAGCAAGTCTGCGACAAAGTCGCTGAAGCTTTCGTCAGATCAGCTCGGACAGGTGACGCTTGAGCTCAAGGCGAACGTGATTGATCGGATGAGGCACGACTCAGAGGCCCTGACTGAGGCACTGACCCGGTTGCCACGAACGCTGGACAAGAGCGTGTCGGATGCGGCTGCGAGCTTCGAGAGGGCTGCCTCAGATGCTCTCAGGCAGCCAGTCAAGTTGTTGATGGAGCAGACGACAGCGATCTTGCGGCGAATCGACGAGCAGAATCAGGCCATCAAGCAGGTTAAGACGGTTATCGACGACCAGAACCGGGTTATCAAGCAGGTGAACTCTCAGGTCAGTGACTTGGGCAAGAAAGTGATCGTTGTCGAAGGGAAGTTAGAGATGGCCTCGCAGAAGGTTGACCATCTCGCGTCGGAACGACGAAAGCCCTTCTGGGCGCGCCGGACGGCCAAGTCGTGAGCAGAATGACAGGCCACAAGGCTGTCGTTCTCCCTCGCGGAAGTGGGCAGATGCCTGACAGTCGACGCGGCGAGCGGAGCATTCTAGATTCACGTCCACCAGATGAATCGCGTCGCACACCTCCCGATCAACGCGTTCGTCTCGGTGAAGAGCGGACTGTTGATCACCGGATCGGTGATTCTGACAGGGACTGACGGGAGGTCGCTCGACTCCGAACTGCTCTCTTCTGATACCTCGAAATCTATCGTGGCAATGGCAAACGATGAATCACTCAAGGCCAGACTTGAGCAGCACTGTCGCAACCATCAGCGCGATCAACGTTTTGTTCGTTATCCACCGGACAGATGGCAGATGAACGATCTTGCCTTCACGTCGATCGTGGTCGGAGAGAGTGAAGATCACGATGAGGACGGCATCGATCGGCACGATGTCTGGATGTTCGGGAACGATCCAGAGAAACCGTTCTTCGTAAAAATCGCGGAGTTCACATTGCTCGAGGTCATGGAGCTGTTGACCGATGTCAACGAACGCACATCGCCGGGCGACGTTCCGGAAGAGTTTTGATCAGTGGTGAACTACCTCGGGTTGTGAGATGGCGTGACCACGGTCATCTGTGTCGCACCGGCACAGAGTCGATGTGTGAGTTCGACGAAACCGCCGTGTCGCCGCGCCAGTTGACCCTGCCCTCTCGGTCCACGAGCCGGCCGCCCGCGGCCTCCACGATCGGGATCAGCGGCGCGATGTCGTAGGGCTCCAGCCCGATCGCATCGACGGCGATGTCGA
>VGAK01000016.1 GCA_016870775.1 Actinomycetota bacterium | reverse complement strand
GTCGCACTCGTTGTCGGGGCGACCTACCCGGCCGAGTTGGCGCGCGTGCGGGCCCTGGTGGCCGACATACCGATCCTTGTTCCCGGGGTGGGCGCACAAGGTGGCGATCCCGTAGAGGTGGTGCGCGCAGGGCGCGACTCGCGCGGTACAGGACTCGTCGTCAACTCCTCCCGGGCGGTGCTGTACGCCGGCATCCACGACCACGCCGAGGCCGCCGCGCGCGTCGCGCGCCAGACCCGCGACGCTCTCAACGCCGCCCGCTGAAACTGACCCGCGGCGTCTGCCCTCTCCAGCCGCAGCGCGCCGGGGACCTCCGTGGCGCTCTAGGCGCGCAGCGAGGTGACCTCGATGATGCCGGGCTTGGACCGCAGGTCTGCGAGCACGTTGTCGGGCACCTCGCGCGAGGTTGCGATGACCATCAACGCCGTGCCGGGGGTGTCGGCACGGCCGACGTCCATGTCGGCGATGTTCACGTCGTGGTCGCCGAGCAGGGTTCCCACGAGTCCGATCACACCGGGGCGGTCGTCGTTGCGCACCACCAGCATGTGGTCACTCGGGGGCACATCGGTGACATGGTCGTCGAACATCACGATTCGCGCCTGGCGCCGCGGGCCGACCAACGTGGCCGACAACGAATGCAACCCGGTGCGCAGCGTCACCAGGTTCACCCAGTCGCTGTTGGAACCCCCGGCCGCCTTGTTCTCGCGCACCTTCACGCCCTGAGCCTTGGCGACCTGGGGGGCGTTCACATAGGTGACCGCATCGACCGACCGCGCCGAGAAGAAGCCCTTCAGCGCGGCCAACGTGAGGATCCTCGTGTCGTACCCGGCGATCTCGCCGGAGGCGACCACCTCGAGTTCCTCCACCGCGCCCGCCGCCGAGGAGAACAACCGCCCGATGCGCTCGGCGAGCGGCAGGTAGGGCTTGAGCGTCTCGTTGGCGTCGGCGGCCGAGATGTTCACCGCGTAGGGGACGAAATCACCGGCGAGGGCGAGCACGATCTGGTCGGCGATGTCGTCACCGGCGCGGTCCTGTGCCTCGCGGGTGCTCGCCCCGAGATGCGGTGTGACGACCACGCCGTCGAGGCCGAACAGCGGCGACTCGGTGGCGGGTTCGGTGTCGAACACGTCGAGCGCGGCCCCGGCCACCACCCCGTTCTTGATCGCATCGGCGAGCTCGACCTCGTTGACGATGCCCCCGCGCGCCACGTTGATGATCCGCAGCGACGACTTGGCGCGCGCGAACAACGAGGAACCGAAGAGGTTCACCGTCTCTTTGTTCTTCGGCAGGTGGACCGTGATGAAATCGGCACGCTCGACCAGTTCCTCGAGCGGGAGCAGCTCGATGTTCATCGCCCTCGCACGTTCCTCGGACACGAACGGGTCGTACGCCACGAGCCGCATGCCGAACCCCGCGGCCCGTTGCGCGACGAGTTTCCCGATGCGCCCGAGACCGACGACACCGAGCACCTTGTCGAAGAGCTCCACGCCCTCCCACCGGCTGCGTTCCCAGCGACCCTGCACGAGTGCGGCGTGCGCCTGGGGCACGTTGCGCGCAACCGCGAGCAGCATCGCCATCGTGTGCTCGGCGGCCGAGACGATGTTCGACTCCGGTGCGTTGGCCACCATGATGCCCCGCGTGGTGGCGGCTTCGACGTCGACGTTGTCGAGCCCGACCCCGGCGCGTCCGACCACCAACAGAGAATCGGCCGCCACGAGGAGACCCTCGTCCACCTTCGTGGCCGAGCGCACCACCAGGGCGTGCGCACCCCTGATCGCCTCGCGCAACTGGTCGGGGTCGAGTCCGATGCGCACGTCCACCTCGTGGCCGGCCTCACGCATGCGCGCCAGGCCGCCCTCGGCCAATTCTTCGGTGACGAGGATCCGTGACATTAGGATCAAGTCTCGCCGTCAGTGGTCTAGATTGCGACACCAATTGACAAACTGTCCGCGGCACCACGCCAGCACCTCCCACCGCCCCCACGCACCAGTCCGGAGCCACGAATGAGCCACCAATTCCTCTCCGATGAATGGATCGAGGCGGCACGCGAGATCCGCCACAAGTGGGCCGACCGGGTCCCGGAGGTCCCGTTGCTGGTGCGGATCAACGTGGTGGCGACCAAGGTCCCCTTCGGCGAGGGCACGATCCACGCCCACATCGATTCATCGACGGGCCGACTCGAGATGGAACTCGGTGCGCTCGAGAACCCCGACCTCACGATCACCACCGACTACGACACCGCGCGCCAGTTGTTCGTGGCGCAGGATCCGGCCGCGAGCATGCAGGCGTTCATGGCCGGGCGCATCAAGGTCGAGGGCGACATCACCAAGATGATGCTGATGCAGACCGCGGTGCCCCAGACTCCCGAGACCCTCGAGGTCTCCGAGGAGATCCGGCGCATCACCACCTGAACGGCCCCCGCGGGCCGGCAGGTCGACTCAGGCCGGTCGATCGATCAGGTCGCGCCGGTCGGTGGCGCGCAACCGCATCGCGAGCAGAGTCGCCAACGTCGCGGTCACCGCACCCGAGACCAGGGCGTAGGAGTAGCCCCGCACGGCACCCGACGACGCCGTCATCTCGTGGATCGAGATCATCACCGTCGAGCCGAGCACCGCACCCATCTGGCTGAGCAGCTGTTGCATGGCACCTGCGACACCCACCGTCTCGTCGTCCACCGAATTCGCCACCAACGCACCGAGCGCCGGGCCGGCGATCCCGAATCCCGCACCCGAGAGACCGAGCGCAACCGCGATGAACCAGTCGGGTGACCCCGCACCCACCGTCGAGAGCATGATCATCGAGGCCACGATGCCGACCGCGCCGACGACCCCCGAGACGCGCTCGCCCACGCGCATCGTGAAGAAACTGCCGACCGGGGCCATGACTGCGAAGGTCAGCGGCCGCGCGATGACGAGCCAGCCGATGTGGGCCGGGGTGAACCCGAGACCGATCTCGAGCATCTGGGGCACCACGATGAACCCGCCCATGTAGGCGAAGTTGAGGAGCGACTGGATCGAGATCGGCAGGATGATGTTCGGCGTGCGCAGCCAGTGCAGCGGCATCAGCGGAGCCTCGGCCGTGCGCTCCACGCGCACGAACAGCCACAGTGCCACCACCGCGGTCGCGGCCGAGCCGAGGATCAACGGCGAGGTCCATCCCCACGAGTGACCGCGGTTCACCGCCAGCATCAACAGCGTCGCACCGGTGCCGAGCGCAACGGAGCCCTTCACGTCGAAGCGGACATCGCTCGCCCGGGATGTCTGGGGCAGCAGGCGCCACGCGAGCAGTGCAGCCCCCAGCATGAGCGGCGTCTGGATCACGAAGATCATCTGCCATCCGATCGCCTGCACGAGTGGGCCGCCCATGACCACGCCCAGCACCGGGGCACCCGCCGTGGTGAAGCTCCACAGCCCGAGCGGCCGCACGCGCTCGTGGGGCTCGAACAAGCGGTTGATGTAGGCCATCGCGGCCGGACCGGTGGCTGCCCCCGCCACCGCAGAGAGCAGCCGGAACACCACCAGCGACATCGCGTCCCATGCGAACACGGTGGCCCCGGCGAAGACGCCCGCGAAGAACAGCCCCAGCACGTAGACGCGCTTGTGCCCGTGGAGATCGCCGATCTTTCCGTAGGCGGGCCCCACCACGCCGAAGGCCAGCATCGGGCCGGTGATCGACCAGTTGAGCACCGTCGCAGTCGTGTCCAGGTCCTTGGCGATCGTCTCGAGCGAGACCACCAGGACGGTGATGGTGGAACTCGTCGTGAACAGACCCGCGAGGACCACGATCAACGTCGCCCACTTGCGGGTCAGACCCACCTTGCGCGCGATGCGCCGGGGAATCATCAGGGTCCACGGGACCACCGAGACCTCATCCACGCCCACCTGCTCGAGGGTCAGCGAGTCACGTCCGTGACGGGCGAGTTCCTCCCCGCGCGGGCGCGTGCTCTTGATGGTGCCGGATTCGCTCGAGGGGTTCATGGAGGGCCCCTCGACAGTAGTGCCCTACTTGGCGATTTGTGCGGCCATGCCCTTCATTGCGGCGGTGAGATCGGCCACGTCCCAGCGACCCTGCTGCTCGACGGTCTCTGCGCGCGCCCACGAGTGGAACCGGGTGACCTCGCCACCCTTGACGAAGAAGGTCTCGCCGTTGAACTCGCACGCCTCGGATGCGAGGTAACAGACCAGCGGAGAGATGTTCGCCGGGTCCCACTCGTCGAAGGCACCCTTGACCTCGGGCTCGGCGATGCGATCACCGAGACCCGGCGTGGCGAGCGTGAGCCGGGTTCGCGCCGCCGGGGCGATCGAGTTGCTCTTCACGTTGTAGCGCACGAGCTCCTTGCCCAGGATCTGGCCGAACGTGGCGATGCCGCTCTTGGCGGCGCCGTAGTTCGACTGTCCGGGGTTCGAGAACAGACCCGAGGTCGACGAGGTGTGCACGATGTTGCGCGGCTTGTTCACGCCCGCCTTGTGCTGCTCGCGCCAGTAGGTCGCGGCCCAGCGCGACGGTGCGAAGTGGCCCTTCAGGTGCACCGCGATGACGGCGTCCCACTCGGCCTCGGTCATGTTCACGAGCACGCGGTCGCGCAGGATGCCGGCGTTGTTCACGAGGATGTCCAGGTCACCGAAAGCCTCGACGGCCATGTTCACCATGCGCTGTGCGCCCTCCCAGTCGGCGACGTTGTCGTAGTTCGCGACGGCCCGTCCACCCATCGCGATGATCTCGTCGACCACCTGCTGGGCCGGCGTGGCATCCTCGCCCGTGCCGTCGTTCGCGCCCCCGAGATCGTTCACCACGACCTTGGCGCCCTCGGCGGCGAAGAGAAGTGCGTGCTCGCGGCCGATGCCGCGTCCCGCTCCGGTGATGATCGCCACGCGTCCGTCCAATGCGCCCATGGTCGCCCCTTTCGTGTCATCCCGCGACGCGGGATCCGTCCGACCCGGGCGAGGTTAGGGGAAGGTCAGGTCGACCGTCTTACCGACGATCACCCGCTCGCGGTTCGCGACCTTCTTGCCGTCGATCTCGGCGAGACGCAGACCCTTCTTGCCGTCACCGGCGACCTTGCCGATCACCATGCCGTAACGCTCGAGGCGCTCCTTGACCACCTCGAGGGGCTTTCCATAGATGTCGGGGATGAGGGTGCGTTGCTGACCCGCCGAGACGGTGAGCGTCACGGTCGTGCCCTTGGCCACCTTCTCCCCCGCAGCCGGCACCTGGGCCGACACCTGATCGGCGGGGATCTCGGGGTGGGGCTTTTTCTCGGGCTCGACCGCGGTGACGAGACCGAGCGCGGTGAGATTGGCCGCGGCCATCCCGACGGTCAACTTCGCGAGATCCGGGACGTCGCGCAGCGCCGGACCGGTCGAGATGTTCAACGCGATCGTGGTGCCCTTCACGACGGAGTCACCGGGCTTGAGCGCCGGCTGCTCGGGCACGCTCCACGACACCACGACCCCGACCGGGACGGCCTCGTCGGGCACGTCGGCTGTGACGGCCTGCAGACCCGATGTCGCGAGCCTGGTCTTTGCATCCTCGACACCGAGCCCGGTGTAGTCCTCGAGTGCCGACAGGGTCGGACCCTCCGAGACGATCATCCTGAGCGACTCCCGCTTGGCGAGGTTCGCACCGAACACCGGGTCGGTGCGGATGACCTGCCCGGCCGCGACCTCGTCGCTGCGCTCGAGCGTCACCGCGACGTCCCACCCGAACTTCGACACTTGGTTGCGCGCCTCGGCCTCGGTCAACCCGACCAGCGCCGGAACCGGGTTCCTGGGGTTCAGCACCGTGACGTAGGCGACCGCTCCCCCGCCTACGAGAAGCGCCAGCACAACGACCACGGCCGCGATGCGACGGCCCCACCGCTTCTTCGGGCGCACGACACGGGCCGTCTCGTCCTCTGCGGCCATCGCGCGCAACGTCTCGGGGTCGAGCACGATCGGCCCCGACTCGTCGTTGCCGATTGTCAACGGTGCTCCGTCGCTGCGACCGTCGGGCATCGGGATCGGGGTCGGGCCACTCGGGTCCAACGGCGGCAGACCGGGCGTGGTGCGGATCACGATCGGTTTGTTCGGTGCCTCGTTCGGCACTGGGCCGATCTCGCCCGTGGCGATCACGTCGGGCCGGGGAGTCGGCTTCGACGGATCACTCTCGTCGACTTCTGTGTCGAAGAGTCCGGTGCCCACGATGTCGATCGGCGTGGGTCGCGCCATGTTCGGGGCGACCTCGACGAGAGCCTGACCGAACTCGCGCGGCGAGTGCCGCTCGTCCGCGGCGGGTCGACCGGCGCGCTCGAGCACCTGGGCCATGGCGCCGAAGTCGGCGTTCGCGGGGAACAACTTTCCCGACCGGTTCGCGAACACCGCCGAGACCGAGTCGCCATCGAAGGGCACCGCACCGGTCATCGCCTCGACCAACACGAGTGCGAGCGAATAGACATCCGACGACACGGTCCGACTGCCACCCTCTCCCAGCTCTGGTGCCGCGTACCTGGCCTGGTCCAGACCGAGGGAGGTCAGTGGCCGGAGCGGGGCACCAAATCCCACCACCCGCACCCGGCGGTCGAGACCAAAGACCAGTTTGGAGGGGCGAAGATCGCCGTGGATGAACCCCAACTTGGCCGCGGCATCGAGGGCCCGGCAGGCGTCGATGCCCATGATGAGGGCTTGGGAGGGGGTGAGGCGCCGGCCCCGGTCGAGCAGGTCCTGGAGCGAACCGCCCGCGAGACGCTCGGAGGCGACGAAGACGCATCGTTCCCCGCCCAGCGTCACCTCGCCGTGGTCGCGGACCTCCTCGATGCAGGGGTGGCGCAGGCTCGTGCCCACCGACATCTGGCGCTCGAAGGCCTCGAGTGCGTCGTTGGGGGTGGTCGAGCCGAGGGCAGTGTCGACCATGGAGTCCAGAATGGAGACGCGCACGGCGACCGATGCCTCCGTGGAGAGATCCGTCGCATCGAAGAAGGTGGTTCCCCCGGTCTGGGAGCGCACCTGATCGAGCCGGTAGCGGCCCCCAAGGACCGTCCCCAGCATGTTTTCCGGGTCCAACATGACCCGGAAAACCTAGCGTGTGACCCCTCTGCGGGGGGTTCGAGGTCACCGGTGAGCGAGAATGAAAGGGTGAAACGTCGTCTGGACAAGGAAAAACTCTTGCTCAGTGTCGGCATCGGACTCGGTCTCGCGTTCATCGTGCTCGGCTTCCGATCGGCGTCGACTGGTCGCGACGCACAACGCCTTCCCGACGTGATCGAGTCGATCTCGCCGGGTCCCGGAGACCAGGTTCTGCTGCAGAGCCAAGTCTTCGTCGATTTCGCAGAGGGGTACGAGGCCACGCTCATCATCGATGGCATCGAGCTCGAGACGACGCGTCTCGATCAACTGTCGTCCTCGGGAGCGCAACCCAAGCCGGGTGCGCAGGTGGAGATCCCCCCGACCGCGCTCTATGACCCGGGGAACTACACGATCAGCTACCTCCCCCAAAAAGGTGGGGTGATCGAGTCGTTCTCACAGGGCAAGCACACCGCCGCGGTGAGGTACTGGAAGATCGTGGACGGTCCCACCAAGGCCCGCCAATTCACCTGGGAATTCGAGACGAACTGAGCCCTCGCTCGGGGTCGAGAGCCTCGGGTCGCCGTGTCACGGGAGCGCCCCGGTGGCGAGGAGGTGCTCGAAACCCTTCTCGTCGAGCACCGGAATGCCCAGTTGTTCGGCCTTGGTCAGCTTGCTCGCGCCCGGCTCGGCACCCACCACCACCGCATAGGTCTTGGCACTCACGCTTCCCGGGCTCTTGCCGCCACGCGACTTGATCGCGGCCTCGGCTTCCTCGCGTGAGTACCCCTCGAGCGAGCCCGTCACCACGATCGCCCTGCCCACGAGGTTCTGCGGGAGGTCACTGGTCACCACGACACCGAAGTCGACGCCGGCGGAACGCAACTTGTCGATGATCCCGATGTTCTCGGCCCTCGTGAACCAATCGGTGATCGAGGCGGCGATGACACCGCCGACACCCTCCACCGACGACAGGGCCTCGCTGTCGGCTGCCGCGATCGCATCGAGTGTGCCGAAGTGTCCCGCCAGCGCCTCGCCGGCGGCCGGACCGAGATGCTTGATGCCGAGTGCGACGAGCAACTTCGGCAGGGGTCGCGAACGCGAGGCGGCGATCGAGGCGACGAGGTTCTGCGCACTCACCTCGGCGAAGCCGTCGAGTGCGAGCAGGTGCTCGACGGTGAGCGAATACAGATCGCCCGCGTCGGCCACGAGGGCCGCATCGGAGAGGGCGAACACCGTCTTGTCCCCGAGGCCCTCGATGTCCATCGCGCCGCGCGAGGCGAAGTGGACGATGCGTTGGTCGCGCTGGAACGGACACGACGGCTCCACGCAGCGGGTGTCGGCCTCGTCGTCGGCCTTGACGAGCACCGACTGGTTCGGGCAGGGGCAGGTCTCGGGAAAGACCCACGGAGCGCACTTTTTCGGACGCTTCGACAACACCGGCCCGACGACCTCGGGAATCACGTCGCCCGCCTTTCGCACCACCACGGTGTCGCCCGGGCGCACGTCCTTGAGTGCAACCTGATCGCGATTGTGCAGTGTCGCCATCGACACCGTCGAGCCGCCGACGAAGACGGGCTCGAGAAGCGCGAAGGGCGTCGCGCGCCCGGTGCGACCGATCGAGACCTGGATGTCGCGCAGGAGCGTGGTCTTTTCCTCCGGGGGAAACTTGAAGGCGATGGCCCAACGCGGTGCGCGCGAGGTGAAGCCGAGCCTCCCGCGTTGTGCGAGATCGTCCACCTTCACCACCGCACCGTCGATCTCGTACCCGAGATCTCCCCTGCGCTCCCGCGCCGAGGCGCAGAACTCGGCCACCTCGGTGAGCGTGTCGACGGTGCGGATCTCGGGGTTCACGGGGAATCCGAGCGAACCCATCCACTCGAGTGTCTCGTGGTGACTGGAGAAGTCGGGCCCGCCGATCACCTCGCCCAGTTGGTAGCACCACAGGGAGAGCTCGCGCGCCGCAGTGACCGAGGCGTCCTTCTGGCGCAGGCTCCCCGCCCCGGCGTTGCGGGGGTTGACCGGCACCGCGAGCGGCGCACGACCCGCGGCTGCGCGCTCGGCATTCTCGGTCTCGCGGTCGGCCCTGAACTTCTCGAATGCCGCGACCGGCATGTACACCTCGCCGCGCACCTCGAGCACAGCCGGTGCGCCCGTGAGGGTCGTGGGCAGCGAGGCGATCGTGGCCACGTTTGCCGTCACGTCCTCGCCGGTGCGGCCGTCACCGCGGGTGGCGGCCTGCACGAACACGCCGTTCTCGTAACGGATGCTGACCGCGAGGCCGTCGATCTTCAACTCGCACACGTACCGGGCCACCTCGCCCTCGAGTCCCTTGGCGACGCGCTCGCCCCAGGCCCCCAGTTCGGCCTCGTCCATCGCATTGTCGAGGCTGGTCATCGGCACCGCGTGCACCACCGGGGCGAACGTGGTGCTCGAGGCGGCTCCGGGGAGATCGAGCAGTGAGTCGCCGGCGATCCCGGGATGCTCGGCCTCGAGTGCGCGCAACTCGCGCACCAGTTCGTCGTACTCGGCGTCGGAGATCTCCGGGGAGTCCTTGCCGAAGTAGAGGTCGTTGTGGCGCCGGATCGCGTCCCTCAGTTCCTCGGCACGCTTCGTCGGGGAGGGTTGACGCGGCATCGCCGACCAACCTACCGAAAGGGTCTTTCGCCCCGTGGCAGCGCTCAGGAGCCGAGCGTGAGGCGCGAGGCCGTCGCCTGTTGCGCGACCCGGTCACCCACGGCGCGCACGTGACTCATCACGCGCTCGGCGAGGGGCTCGGAGTGGGCGGCCAGTCCGCAGGCCGGGGTGACCACGCTGCAGCGGCGCAGCATGCGGGGGTCGACTCCGGCGCGCACGAGTTGGCACATCGACTCCATCAACTGCTTCCAGGGACGCTCCGGCGTGGACGGAACGGGGCCGTCGGTGCGCACCGCTCCCCATGCGATGCGACCACCCTGATCGAGGTGATCGGAGATGCGCGCCGCAGCCAGCAGCATCTCCGACATCGCCTCGGGATCCGACGACGTGGGCACGGGCACCGACAGAAGCGTCGCACCGGTGGCGAGCATCGCACCCCAGTCGAGCCGCGAACAGCAGTGCAGACCCGCCATGTGCGGGGCGGGCACCGCCGCGAGCGCCCCCGACACGAGATCCACCACGTCCTCGCCGCGCAGCCCCGACCCGTGCTCGAGCGCGGTCCCCAGCGAGGGCTCATCGAGCACCACGATCTGCGTCGCCACGGGGAACGCGGCCGCCACGTGGGCACGCAGCGAGCAGATGCGCGCACGCACGGCGTTCAGGGCGAGACGGTGCGCGACATCGGGGGCGAGACCCGCCCGCCCGAGAGCGACACCGAGGGTGACCGGGCCGATGAACTGCCACTTCACGAGCGGCGTCGCACCCACTCCACGCGCCGCGACAGAGGAGAGGAACGCAGAGAACGCACCGAACGCATCGGCGCCGAGATCGGTCTCGACCGGTGCATCGGGATCGAGCGCGGCGATGTCGACACTGATCCCCGCGTACTGGCCGGCCGACACACCCTGGATGCCCACGAGTGCCTGGGCGACCATGGCCTCGGCGGGCGAGCGACGCGGCAACGACGGGATGGTCGGGATGCTGCTCGCACGCCAGGCGAAGTCGACGGCGTCGTCGAGGTCCCGGTGCGGGAGGCTCCCGACACCGAAACTCGCGCCTGCGCGCGGGGGAATCTTCTCTCCCGGCATCGTCGGCTCCCCTCCTCCACGGACTCGATGGTGGTCCACCGGATCCGTGCACTCATGATTCCAGTCACCGCGACCCGCGAGCGAACCGGGCGGGGCGAAAACTCGGTGACGCCTCGACGTGACGGGCAGGATGGAGGGGTGACCTTGCCACCCCGCCGCACTCTGGTGTTGCTGGTGCCCGGTGCGCTCGCGTGGCTCGCACTCGCCGTGCTCGCACCGTGGCAATCGGCCAGCGAGACGACCTCCGTGGACACGGTGTCGTCGATGCTCGGCTGGGGCCTGTGGGTCGCGGCCACGATCGCGGTCCTCGTGCCGTCGGCGGTCTCGCTCACGTGCGTGCGCTACGTGTCCCCCCTCTCGGTGGGCATCGCGATCGTCGCAGCCGACCCGTGGGCCTCGGCTGCCGCCGCGATCGTCCTCGTCGTGGTCGCAACGTCGCGCTTCGCCGATCTCATGGTGCAGGGCGGCGCCTACGGCGACGAGCAACGCTTCTGTCTGCGCACCCCCGTGCCCTACATGGTGCCGGCGGCCCTGGTGTGGGCCGCGCACAGCGGCTCGATCCTCACCGGTGTGGTCGCCTGCGCCGCCGGTTCGTGGCCGCTCGGGATCACGATGGTGGTCCTCGGTGCGGCCTTGACGGTCACCGTTCCGCGTCGTCTGCATCGACTGGCCAGACGTTGGCTCGTGGTGGTGCCGGCAGGGGTGGTGGTGCACGACCATTTGGTGCTCGCCGAGACATTCATGGTGCGTCGCGGTGCCGTCAGTGCCGTCACGGTGGCAACCGGACCCTCCGGTGCGGCCGATCTCACCGGGGGCGTCGCCGGTGCGCGCCTCGAGATCTCGCTGTCGTCGCCGGAGAAGGTGATCCTCTCTGAGATCACGGCACGTCTCGCCAAGACCACCGGCGCCCTGCACGTGTCGACGTTCGCGGTCGCACCCCGTCGTCTGGGGGCATTCCTGGCCGCCGCGCGTCTGTGAGTCGGCCGGGCCGCGTCGCGGGCCCCGAGCGGCGCCTCAACCGGCGACGATTCCCCCGCCCAACACCGCGGTGTCGGATGCGTCGTAGAACACGACACTCTGGCCGGGGGAGATGCGCCGCTGTGGTGCGTCCCAGACGATCTCGGCACCATCGTCAGCCAACGTGACGCGTGCGCCCGCTCGCGCACCGTGGGCACTCCCCTGCACCAGCACCTCGGCGACGCGGGCGGCATCGTCGGCGTGCGGCCACACCAGACCCACGACCCGCGTCGTGCCGACCAGGAGGTGCTCATCCCCGCCCACGGTGACCCGACGCGACGGGAGATCGATGGCAACGACATAGCGCTTGTCGCCCCCGCCCAGACCGAGGCCGCGTCGCTGACCGAGCGTCACCAGCTCGACCGCCGGCACCTCACCCACCGCACGACCCGATTCGTCCCGCACCTCGCCGGCGTGGAACTCCATGCGCGAGCCGAGGAACCCCGCACGACCGGTCCGGGACCCGATGAAGCAGACATCCTGGCTGTCGGGCTTTGCGGCGGTGCGCAGGCCGGCGCGAGCCGCGACCGCGCGCACGTCGGCCTTCGACATCGTGCCCACCGGGAACACCACGTAGTCGAGATCGGCGCCACAGATCATGTGCACCACGTACGACTGGTCCTTGTTCTCGTCGGCCCCGCGGCACACCCGCCTCCGGCCGTCCACCGATTCGATGCGCGCGTGGTGACCGGTGGCGACCGCGTCGAAGCCCAGGCGGCGGGCACGCTCGATCAGTGCCGAGAACTTGAGATGGCGGTTGCACTCGATGCACGGGTTCGGTGTGGTGCCCGCAACGTGCGCCGCCACGTACGGCGCGACGACGGCCTCATCGAAGGCCTCGGAGAAGTTGAAGACGAGGTGGTCGATCCCGATCTGCTGTGCGACCCGGCGCGCATCATCGACATCGGACACCGAGCAGCACCCCGTGTCGCTCTCGCCGCCCCACAGACGCATCGTCACCCCGGTGACGTCGTGGCCCTGGTCCCGCAGCACGAGCGCGGCCACCGAGGAATCGACGCCCCCCGACATCGCGACGAGGACCTTCACCGCGGTCCCCCCGCGGTCGCGAGCCGCTGCGCGGCGGCCACGATGATGCCGGTCGCCTCGGCGATCTCTGCGGCCGTGGTGGTGTGACCGAGACTCAGGCGCAGCGACCCGCGCACACGCTCCCTCGGGATCCCCATCGCCGCGAGCACGTGCGAGGGCTCCATCGCCCCGCTCGCGCACGCCGATGCCGCCGAGGCGCACACACCCTCGAGGTCCAACAAATAGAGGAGCTCCTCGTTCTCGATGCCCTCGAAGCACAGGTGCGCGGTGCCCGGAATGCGTGGGGCACCCGCGGCCGTCTCGGTTGCACAGGCGAGGGCCGCCGTGATGCGACCCGTCATCTCGTCACGCAACGCACCGAGGCGCGCGCACTCGACGGCGCGGTCGCGCACCGTGGTTTCCAGCGCCGCCGCGGTGCCCACGATGCCCGCGACGTTGTGGGTTCCGCTGCGCCTGTCGCGCTCCTGGCCTCCCCCCATGAGGAGCGGCTCGAGATGGACACCCTCGCGCACCGCCATGATGCCCGTCCCCTTGGGGCCGCCGAACTTGTGCGCCGACAGCGTCAGGACATCGACGCGCTCCCACAGCGGCGCCAACTCCAGCCAACAGGCGGCCTGCACCGCGTCGGTGTGCAGCACCGCTCCCGGCGCGTGCTGGCGCACCACCTGCGACACCGCGGCCAGGTCGTTCACCACCCCGGTTTCGTTGTTCACCGCCATCACCGACACCACGCTCACATCGTTTCGCGCCGCGAGCACCGACGACAGATGATCGAGATCCACCCGACCGGTCGCATCGACCGCGACCACCTCGCCCCCCACGTGCTCGACGCAGTGCAGCACCGCATGGTGCTCGGAGGCCGCGCACACCGCGGTGCCACCGTGACGCCGCACCGCTCCCAGCACGGCAGAATTGGCGCCCTCGGTGCCGCCGGAGGTGAACACGACCTCGCCGGGTGCGCACCCGATCGCACCGGCGACCGAATCGCGCGCTTCGTCGATCGCGGTCCGCGCCTCGCGGGAGGCCCGGTGCGCACCGGAGGGATTGGCGAACACCATGTCCCCGTGGCGCTCCATCGCCCCGCGTGCCTCGGCGCGCAACGGTGCCGTCGCCGCATGGTCGAGATAGATGGAGGGGCGCACCATGGCGTCAGGCTACCGATGGGCCGATCGAGGTCCGGTCGTGGTGGACTGGTCGCGTGAAGGACGACATCGACAGGTTCGGCATGCCGGGATACGCGGCGCACACCTACGGTGACGCCTTCGCCGACGTCTATGACGAGTGGTACGCAGACCTCGACGACGACGACTTCGTGGACACGGTGCTGGCGGCCCTTCCGGGATCGGCCGCGCGCGTGCTCGACCTCGGCACCGGCACGGGGCGCCTGCTCGAGCGCGTCGCGGCGGCGCGTCGCGCCGGCGGAACACCCGGAGACGAGTTGACCGGGGTCGACTCGTCCGAGGCGATGCTCGCGCTCGCGCGGCGGCGCGACTCGCTCGCGGCGGCCACGCTCGTGCACGGCGACTTCTCGGTGGCACTGTCAGATGGACCGTTCGATGTGGTGATGGCCGGCTACAACACCTTGTTCAATCTCCCCGACGACGACGCGCTCTCGGCGTGCCTCGGCCTGGTGGCCGGTGTGCTCGGCGAGAGCGGGCGGTTCATCGTCGACTGCGTCATGCCCCCGCGCGACGGGGGAGGCGACCACGTGGGCGTGCGCACGATCACCGCGTCCGAGGTGGTGCTCTCGGTGACCCGCCACGACGCCGAGCACCGGCGCATCACGGGTCAGTTCGTGCAGTTCACCGAGTCGGGTGGGGTGCGCCTGCGGCCCTGGTCGGTCAGGTACCTCTCCCCCGAGCGGCTCGACGAGATCGCCACCGCGCAGGGTCTGGCACTGGTGGCGCGACACGGTGGACACGGCGATTCGACGTCGCGTCACGTGAGCACGTACGCGCGCCGGTCGTGATCGCGTCCCTCCGCCCGTTCGGGTGGTGCTCCTCGTATCCTTGGCACGAGTGAGCCAGTTGCGACTCAATCTCCTCACCGGCCGGTGGGTGACCGTCGTCCCGGACCGTGCAAAGCGCTCGAGCGACTTCGCACCGCGCGCGGTGCAGGTGGAGGGCGACCCGGAGCGTGAGTGTCCCTTGTGCCCCGGCGCGTCGCGCAACGAAACACCGCTGCAGGTCCTGAGCGACTCTGCCGGTCGGTGGCGGATGCGGGTGGTCCCGAACCGCTACCCCGCCTTCGAGGGTGACGAGTCGCTCGCGGTGCGCAACCTCGGCCCGGTCCACGTGATGGCCGAGGCGAGCGGCACCCACGAGGTGTTCGTGTTCTCGCCCGAGCACGGGACGCGCCTCGATCAATTCACCGACGAGGTCATCGCCGACCTGATGTCGACCCTCAGGGACCGCTTCGTCGCGCACGCCGCCACGCCGAACATCCGGTACACCCAGGCCATCGTGAACCACGGCCGCGAAGCCGGCGCGTCGCTGTCGCACCCGCACGGGCAGTTGCTGGGCCTGCCGTTCGTCCCGGGCGAGATCCTCGAGGAGGAGCGTGCCTTCGAGCGCTTCAAGGGGGGCTGCATCGTGTGCACCACCACCGAGGCCGAGGACAAAGGAGAGCGTCACGTCCTCGACAACGAGCACGCCCTCGTGATCTGTCCGTTCTGGTCGTCCAGCCCGTTCGAGCTGCTGATCATGCCCAAGGCCCACCATCAGCATCTGGTCGACACGCCCGATGCGGCGTTGACGGGCGTGGGCATCGCGATCCGCGACGCCCTCGCGCACCTCGTGGGGGTGCTCGGTGACATCGCCTTCAACCTGGTGTTCCACACCGCGCCGTCGCACCACTCGGGCGTGTACCACTGGCACGCCCACCTGTGGCCAAAGCTCACCACCACCGCCGGCTTCGAGCGCGGCACGGGTGTGATGATCAACATCGTCTCCCCCGAGAGCGCCGCCGCCGAGCTGCGCTCGGTCTCCTCCGTGGTCGGCTGACCCCGGTGAGCCGCATCGTCGTCTCTGTCGACATCGACGCCCCCGTCGCGCGCGTGTGGGGGGTCGTCGAGCCCATCGAGCGCCATGTCGATTGGATGGCCGACGCCGTCGCGATCACCTTCGAGGGCACCCAGACCCGCGGGGTCGGCACGCGGTTCCTGTGCGACACCAAGGTCGGCCCGATCCGTCTGCAGGACAAGATGACGATCACCGCCTGGGAGCCGGAGCGCACCATGGGTGTCTCGCACACCGGAGTGGTCACCGGCACCGGGGAGTTCACCCTGGCGGCCCTCGGCGACTCGCGCACCCGGTTCACGTGGTCCGAGCGGCTGATCTTTCCGTGGTGGCTCGGTGGACCGATCGGGGCTCTCGTGGGCGGTCAGATCGTGATGAAGGCGATCTGGCGCAGGAACCTGCGCGCACTCAAGCGCATCGTCGAAGCGTCCTGACCCGCGCTGTGCCCGGTCCGCGATGCACCCCGGTCAGGCGAGCGTGCGCAGGAGCGCGGTTGATCCCACGCCGAGCACGATCACCACGATGAACGGCAGTCGCCGCCACGTGGCAACGACTGCGACCGCGAGACCGAGCGCACGAGCATCGAGGGTGAGCGCCTGTCCGTTCGTGAAGGTGTCCTTGGTGATCAATCCGGTCAACAGGGCGGCCGGGATCAACAACAGGCACCGCTCGAGCACCACGGGCATCGTCCGCTGACCGATCACGACGGCTCCCATCACCTTGAACCCGAAGGCGATCGCGGCCAGCACCAGCACCAGTGTCCAGGTCACGACTCACCCCCGTCGGCAGAGAGCCCAAAGAGCATCCCGAACGCCGCCACCAGGATCGGCAGTCCCACCGGGATGAATGGCGCCAGTGCCACGGTGGTGATCCCGCCGAACAACGCCGCGCGCCGACCGGCGCGGGTGCGCAGGTGCGGTGCGAGCATCGCGGTGAACATCACGGGGAACGCCGCATCGAGACCGAACCTGTGGGGATCGATGGCACCCCCGGCGAGCGCGCCGAGCAGCGTGCCCAGGTTCCACGCCGCATACAGGATCGGTGCCGCGGTCCAGAACACGGTGCGGCGCGACGCCGGGTCGGCCTCGGAGGTGACGAGCGCGGTGGTCTCGTCGATCACCCACTGGGCACCGATGGCGCGCCGCAGCGGCCCCCCGCGCACCTCGGGTGCGAGCGCGAGTCCGTAGACCGCGTTGCGTGCGGCCAGCAGGGTCGCACCACCGAGCGCGCTTGCCACGCTCCCGCCCGAGGCGATCACGCTGACCGCCGACATCTGCGAGGCCCCGGTGAAGACGAGCAGCGACATCGCACAGGCTTGTGCCACCGATGCCCCCGCACCGACGGCGAGCACGCCGAAGGAGGCACCAAAGACCACGAAGGCGACCGCCATCACGAGCGCCACGCGCACGGTGCGCGCAGCGACACTGCGCTGGTTCGGGCCGTGGTCCACGGTGTCGGGCTCCCGGTCGTCTCAGCGCCCGGTGAAGACGGCCTTGCCGGGTCCGTTCTCGCGGAAGCTCGCCACACCGATCTGGCTGTCCTCGGTGGAAAAGACCTCCTCGAAGGCGGCCCGCTCGAGTGCGAGCCCCGAGGCGAGATCGGTGCTCAGACCAGCATCGACGACGCGCTTGGTGATCTGCTGGGCGAGCCGCGGGCCACGGGCGATCTCTGCGGCGAGTGCCCTCGCCCGCGCGAGGCACTGCGCATGCGCGACCACCTCGTCGGCGAGGCCGATCGCGAGTGCCTCGTCGGCGCGCACCTGACGACCGGTGAGCATCATCTCCTTGGCGCGACTCGCCCCCACGGTGCGGGGCAGGCGCTGCGTGCCGCCACCGCCGGGGATGATGCCGAGCAGTATCTCGGGCTGGCCGAACACGGCTTTGTCCGAGGCGATGCGATAGTCGCAGGCGAGCGCGAGTTCGCACCCACCGCCGAGTGCGTAGCCCGAGACCGCCGCGATCACGAACGAGGGGATCGCCGCCACGGCATCGAGCGCGGCGTGGAACGCGGCCCCGATCGTGCGCGCCTCGGCGACACCGGCGAACTCGGAGATGTCGGCACCGGCGGCGAAGATCCGCTCGCCACCCCACACCACCACCGCGCCCACCGGGTCACGCGTGAGTGCCCCGGCGTGGGCACCCAATTCGGCGAGCAGGGCCGTGGACAGCGCGTTCACCTTGGGCGAGTTCAATGTCAGCACCGCCGTGCCGTCGTCGTGCCTCTCGCACAGCACCAGACCGCTCACGCCCCGACCCCCTTCAGCATCTCGTCGGCGGCCGACCACGGGTCGATCCGTCGCTCGAGCACGTCTGCCTGCAGGCTCTCCCACCGCTCACCGGTGCAGACCTCCCGCGCCCGGTGCTCGAGGCGGCGCGCCACGATCTCGCGCAACTCCTCGCGCAGGCGGTGCTCGCGTCGCCGCGTCAACTCACCCGAGCCCCCGATGAACGCGCGGTGCCCGGTCACCGCGTCCCACAGCGCCGGCACACCCTCGCCGGTGCTGCCCACCGTCGCCAGGATCGGCGGGCGCCACGCATCGTGGGCCAGATCGCTCAACTCGAGCATCTGCTCGATGTCGCGGCGCGTCTCCTCCACTCCCTTGCGGTCGGCCTTGTTGATGACGAAGATGTCGGCGATCTCCATGAGACCGGCCTTGTTGGCCTGGACCGAGTCGCCCCAGCCCGGGTTCAGCACCACCACGGTGGTGTCGGCCTTGCCGGCGATCTCGACTTCCACCTGGCCGACGCCGACCGTCTCGACGACGATCCAGCCGCGCCCGACGGCATCGAGCATGCGGATCGCCTCGGGAGTGGCGAGCGAGAGTCCGCCGAGGTGCCCCCGGGTGGCCATCGAGCGGATGAACACGCCCGGGTCGGTGGCGTGGTCCTGCATCCGCACCCGGTCACCCAGGATCGCACCACCGGTGAAGGGCGACGACGGATCGATCGCGAGCACCGCGACCTCTGTCCCGGCGGTGCGCACATGGCGGATCACCGCACTCGTGAGCGTCGACTTACCTGCTCCGGGCGCGCCGGTGATGCCCACGGTGTAGCCGGTGCCGCCGCGGGTGTAGGCGAGGCGTCCCATCTCGCGCGCGGCTTGGTCGCCGCGCTCGAGCAGGCTCAGTGCGCGGGCAAGTGCGGCACGATCGCCGGCACACGCGGCCGCGAACAGGGCCGAGGGCTCCAGGGTGCGCCGTGCCACCGCGGCGACCTAGACGACCTGGACGACTTCGGTGACCCCGTCGATGCGATCCTTCATGATCCGCTCGATCCCGGCCTTCATCGTCTGGTCAGAGGCCGGGCAGGTGGTGCAGGCACCGACCAGCGAGACCTTCACGATCCCGGTCGACTCATCGACATCGTGGAGCACGATGTCGCCGCCGTCGGCCTGCAAGGCCGGTCGGATCACCTCGATGGTCTCCTCGACCTGTGCGCGCATCGTCACACCGGAAACGATACCGACCGGTGAGTTCGCCCCGCCGGTCTACGCTGGTGGCGTGAACGCATCGCTGATCGCCCACCAGGGTGGCTGGGACGAGTTCCTCTTCGCGGCCGGCCCGATCGCACTGATCGCGTGGCTCCTGTGGCTGGCGAACAAGCGCGCCAAGAGCCTGGGCGGACCCCCGGCGGTCGAACCCGACTCGACCGGGGACGCACCGCTCAACTCGCCTGTGACTCCCGACTGATCGGGGCACCGAGCCCGGCGAGGCGCCCGACGATGTCGTCGTAGCCGCGGTCGATGTGGTGGATCTCACCGATCTCGGTGATCCCGCTGGCGGCGAGTCCGGCGACCACGAGTGCAGCACCCGCTCGGATGTCGGGCGCGTCGACGCGCGCGCCGGTGAGGTGCCCGACCCCGCGCACCACCGCATGGTGGCCGTCGATCGTGATGCCCGCCCCCAGCTTGCGCAACTCCTCGACGTAGCGGAACCGGCCCGGATAGAGATTCTCGGTCACGATGCCGGTGCCGTCGGCGACGGAGAGCATGGCGACCACGAGCGGCTTGTAGTCGGTCGCCACTCCCGGGAATGGCAGGGTCGCCACGTCGATCGAGGTGAGCCGGCGGTCGCACGCGGCGGTGAGGCCGGCCTCGTCGGTGTCGATCTGGAGCCCCATGTCGGTGAAGCGCCCGAGCATCACACCCATGTGGTCGGCGACCGCCCGCTCGATGCGCACTCGTCCCCCGCACATGCCCACGGCTGCGATGTAGGTGGCGGCCTGCACACGGTCGGTCACCACCTCGTGGCGCGCCGGCCCGAGCGAACCCGGCACGACACCGCGCACGGTGATGGTCGAGGTGCCCTCACCATCCATGTGCGCCCCCATCCGGCGCAGCATCGCGCACAGGTCGACGATCTCGGGCTCGCGGGCGGCGTTCCTGATCACGGTCGTGCCGTCGGCGAGCACGGCCGCACAGAGGATGTTCTCGGTCGCGCCCACGCTCGGGAATCCGAACTCGATCTCGGCACCGCGCAGCCTGTCGCACCGACCGACGATGCAGTCGGGACGCACCTCGAAGACCGCGCCCATTGCCTCGAGGCCCGACAGGTGCATGTCGATCGGTCGTGATCCGAAATCATCGCCACCGGGGAGCCCGATCTCGATCTCCCCGAATCGCGACAGCAGCGGCCCCAGCAGGTTCACCGATGCCCGGATGCGGTCGGCCTGCTCGAACGGCGCCACCGGAGTGATCGCGCCGGTGTTCACCAGCTCGAGGCGTTGCCCCGTCTCGCCGGTGCCGGTGGGGTGCACCGTGATCGACACACCGAGCGTGCGCAGCAGGTCGGCCATCATCTCGACATCGGTGATCACAGGCACGTTCGTCAGGAGATGCGTCCCGTCGGCGAGCAGCGCGGCTGCCATCAACTTGAGCACCGAGTTCTTCGCACCGGGCACCGTGACAGTCCCCGACAACGGACCGCTGCGTGCGACGACGATCACCTCGTCGCCGTGCGACCGAGGTGCTTCCGACATGTCCATAAGTATGCTCCCGCCGTGACCTCCGACGATGCGACCGTCGTGCCGCGCGCACCCGATGCGAGTCCCGATCGTGCTGATCGAAGCGGGGGCACTGGGCGGGGCCGGCGCGCGTGGATGCCGTCGGATCAGTTCACCGATCGTCAGCGCACGGTGCTGGTCCTGCTCGCACTCGTCTCGATGTCCTCGGCGTTCATCAACACCCTCTTCACCCAGACCGTCGCCTTTGCTGCCGAGGAGTTCGACGTCGGCAACACCGGTCAGGGAATCGGTGCGGCCGTCGTGCGCATGGGGATCATCATCTGCCTGCCGATCGTGGCCTTCGCCGACCGGCGCGGGCGCCGCCCGATGATCATCGCGACCGCCTGGGCGGCCCCCGTCGTCGCCTCCCTCGGTGCGCTGGCCCCGAACTTTCCGTTCCTCGTGGCCACCCAGGCGATCGGCCGGCCCCTGGGCTTGACCCTCGACATCCTGCTCGCGGTCCTCACGATCGAGGAGATGCCCGCGAACTCGCGCGCCTGGGCCACGGGGCTGCTCGCGATCCTCTCGGGTGCGGGTGCTGGTGTCGCCGTGGCCTCGCTGCCCTTGGCAGATCTGGGCACTCAGTCCTGGCGATGGGTCTATGCGGTGGCGCTCGTGTGGCTCGTGGTCGCCGTCATCGTCACGCGATCGTTGCCCGAGTCGGAGCGCTTCGAACGCAACGTCGGCCGCGGCCGGCGCACCCCGTTCACCGCGACCGCACGACGGCACCTCGTGAGCATCTGCACGGTGGTGTTCCTGTCGAACATCTTCGTGGCGACGGCCTCGATCTTCCAGAACCGCTACCTGCGCGACGACCGCGGTTTCTCGGCGCTGCTGGTGGCGGTCTTCACCACCCTCACCTCGGCACCGGCCATGGCGGGGCTGGTCGCGGGTGGGCACATCGCCGATGAACGCGGGCGCCGCGTGCTCGCCACCACGATGGTGCCCCTCGGCACGGTGCTGCTCGCGCTCTCGTTCGTCTTCGCGGGACCGGCGATGTGGTCGGTGGCGATCCTCGGTGCCGTCGCACTCGGTCTGTCATACCCGGCGATGGCGGTGTATCGCGGCGAACTGTTCCCCACACCGGTGCGGGGTCTTGCCGGCGGGATCATCATGACATCGTCGTTGTTGGGCGGGGTGATCGGACTCGTCTCGGCGGGGTGGATCGTCGATTCGGGCGCCTCGTACGGCCAGGTGATGATGACATTCGCCCTCGCACCGGTCGCGGCATCGATTGTGGTGTGGCGCCGCTACCCCGAGACCGCGCACCTCGACCTCGAGGCGATCACCGGCGAGGATCAGCCAACGCGTTGACCCATCGCGCGACGCGCGCGGCAACCTCGTCGTCGCACCGCGCCAAATCGTGGCGCTTCCCCTCGAGCCAGGAGAACTCGACCGGACCGGGAACGACGGCGAACGCCGACTCGAGAGCCCCGCGCGATCCGTACTCGTCCTTGGTCCCGCTCACGCACAGCGTCGGCACGGTGATCATCGGCAGGTGCCCGATGCGCGGCGTGTCCGGGGCGCGCGGCGGGGCCAGTGGATAGGCGATGCACACGAGTCCGCACACTGCGAGCGGTGCGTCGGCATCGGCGACGGCCATCGAGCACATCCGACCGCCCATCGAGCGCCCACCGATGACCAGATCGGTGGTCGGCACCCCGAGGCGGTCGGCGAATGCGCGCACCTCGGTGCGCACGCACTCGATCAGCACCGGTGCGCGGTCGGGTGCGCGCTTGCCGGCACGGCGGTAGGGAAAATCGGCGCGCGCCACGGGCAACGGTGCGAGTGCGCGCTCGAGTGCGACGAGAGAGGTGTGATCGGCCGAGGTTCCCGCGCCGGGGAACAGAACCACCCCGGCCGGGCTCACAACGAGTCGAGCAGCACCCGCCGCGCCTCGGTGATCTCCGACATCGCCTTGGCCGCCGTCGCACTGTTGCCCCCGTGGTCGGGGTGGGCGCGGCGCATGCTCTCGCGGAAGCGCGACATGATCTCGCGCTTGGAGGGCTTCACCGTGCCCCCGGGGAAGCCCAGCACATCGAGTGCCCAGGCCCGCGGGTCGGCCAGTGCCGCCACCGACGACGACGTGGTGCCGGCGAGATGGGCGATGAAGCTCGCACCGAGGGGCCCGCGCCACACGAGCGAACGCCGCATCATCGGCACGAGGGCACGGCGCAGCGGCGCATCGAGACGCTCGAGCGCATAGATCGCACCGAGCACCTGCTGGAGTCCGGTGCCGTTCGCGCGCAGATCGAAGGTGATCGAGTCGCCCTCGCCGGTGAGCCGGTGCACGCTGTGGCTGAGACCATGGCGGTCCACCTGGAACCGGTGGCGCAGACGCGGCTGCACCACGCGGCTCCCCCGCTCGATCTCGTTCAACAGGCGCTGGACGTCGAGATGCAGGTCGTCATCGACCTCGGGTATGTGCGCCGAGAGGACCCCGCCGAGCAGGACACCACCGAACCCGGGGGCCGGATCGACCGGGAGCACCAGATGCCCGAGGGCGAGGCGGCGGGTGGGCGCGATGGGCCGGGAATGGAAGATCTCCAGTTCCGCCAACAGCATGATGAAGAACCTACCCATCCGCACCGATCGTGGGTGGCGGCCCCAGTCGCCCGATGGGCGACCGGGGGCACAGGTCCCGTGTAGTATCCACGGTGCATCACGAGTGTCGCCCGAGAGAGCGACCAGCAACCGAGCCGGACCGGCCGCGGTGCTTGCACTCGTGGTCCGGGACGCAGATGCGACCCGGGCCGGGGTGGATGCGACGACCCGACGGTCGTACAAGCAATGGTCGGTCTTCGAACACACAGGAGACAGACCATGACACCACCAGTTCCCTCCCGCCCGGGAGATCAACCCGTCCCGTCACGCGAGATTCTCGACGAGAGGTACGGGTGGCACGCGAGTCGTGCGGCGATCGACCGCGTGCTCTACTACACACACTGGATCCCCATCAGTCGGGGCTTCACCCGCGACTTCCTCGACGAGACGTGGCCGGGATGGAGCCTCGCCCGTCTGATCGCGGTGTTCGACGCGGCGGGCATCCGCTTGCGGGACGATTCGGGACGCCCGAGTGCGCCGCACGGAGGTCACTGCGATTGGAGGGTCCACGAGCTCCACTTCAATTCGGCGAAGGATCTGTTCGTGGAATGGAACGACCTCACCGTCGACGACGGCAAGTTCCTCTGCCACGGTCACGATGCACCCCGCATCACGACACGGTTCACTCTGCCGGTCGTGCGACCTCGAACCCACGAGGGGCCACGCCCTGTCGATCTCGCCGGCGAGATCTTCTTCGACGACTGAGGACCGAGTCGAGGAACGCCTCGGTGCGGTCGTACTCGCGTCGCAGCGACACCGGATCCTTGAAGCCGTGCCCCTCCCCGGCCATCACCACGAATTCGATCACACCGCGGTGCGCCCGCACCGCATCGACGAGCCGCTCGGAGTGCACGATCGGCACGGAGTGGTCCATGTCGCCGTGGAAGACCAGGATCGGCGTGCGCGCGAGATCCGCGGCGTGCCCGAGTGGGCCGCGCCCCGCGAGCAACGGCGAGTCGGGATCGCGCTCACCGATCAGTGTGGGCATGTAGTGGCCCTCGAAGTCGTCCTCGTGGCGCAGCATCTCGGCCAAATCCACGACCGGGTACGAGACCACCACGCCATCGACATCGTCTGGTCGTGCGGCCGCGACAGCGAGGGCTGTGAGCCCGCCCGCACTGCCGCCCATGAGCACGACTCTTCCGGGCGCCAGGTGCTCGCGCACCTCGTCGAGCACCTCTGCGACATCGGCGGCGTCGGCGATGCCCCACGCACCGTGCAGTGCGTCGCGGAAGTTGCGCCCGTGGCCGCTCGAGCCGCGGTGGTCGGGCACTGCCACGCTCCAACCGCGTGAGAGCCACAGGGTGATGCGTGGCCGGAAGGTCACCGTCCATTGGTCGGTCGGCCCGCCGTGCACCCACACGATCACGCCCCGCTCCCGCGGTGCACGGTGCAGGCGCCACGGGATCCCGCCCGCGGTGCGTCGCACCTCGGGCTCGACCAGCACGGACTCGTGCGCCGCCCGCCACCGCGGATGCGCGGTGTCGCACAGAATCACCCGCTCGGCCGTGGTGGTGCCCTCGGGTGAGGTCACCGCGGCATAGGCGACGAGTTGCGGGGGGGTGCGCGCACCGGATCGCACCGCCGCCAGCACATCGCCCTCCCATGAGAGGCACCCGTGCACCGCGAGGGCGATCCGTGACCGCACCCCCGTCGCGCGGTCGAGCACCCACAGCGAGCCGTAGCCATCCTCGTTGCGCACGTACGCCACGCGCGACCCGTCGCCGTCGAAGCACCACGTCCGCTGACCCGGTCCCCAGACCGGCCCCGCATGGTCGCTCGCGTCGTCGAGGCGCACCCGTGATCCGCGCCGATCAGCCTCGATCACCACGTTCCACCAGTTGTTCGCATCGTCGATCCACCCGAACGCGGTGCCGTCCGGGGAACGCCGCGGCTGCTGCACCGAGACCCCGGGACGCACAACAGAGGGCTGGAGGCGACTCTCGGTCCATGACATCTGCGGCTTGTCCCACGCGAGCGACACTCCGCCCGGCACGCCAGCCGGATCGATCGCGAAGTCACTGCCGTCGTGGAAGACCCACGACTCCAGTGTCTCGGTGTCGAGACCGACGATCTCTGACCAGTCCGCACTCAGGTGCAACTCGCGACCGTCGGCGGTGAACTCGGGACCCGTCCACGTGCGCGACGGATCGAGCGGCAGGGGAAGCACCGACACGACGCGATCATCGTCGATGGTCAGCACCACCACCCCACCGCCGCGCAGCACGACCGCCACGTGGCGCCCGTTCGGATGCCATGCGTGCACGCCACCCGACAATCCCCCGGTGCCAGCCGGCTCCGGGTCGACGAGCAGATCCACCGGCGCACCCGGGTCGCCTCCGGCGCGCACCGGCCACATCCGCAGATGCCGGGAGGACCCCTTCTCCCCCGGCTGCGTCTCGATGGCCGAGACCCATCGGCCGCCGGGCCGCACGCGGGCGTCCCCGACATCACCCGCATCGAGAATCAACTCGATCGGCACCGGCGCGACGGTTTGGGGGGACACGGGGCGACCCTACACAGAGGATTAGCGTTGATCCCATGGTTGAACGCCCCGACAGGAACCTCGCCCTCGAACTCGTCCGCACCACCGAGGCAGCGGCGATGTCGGCGTCTCGTTGGGTGGGACGCGGCGACAAGAACGGTGCCGACGGCGCCGCCGTCGATGCCATGCGCACCGTGCTCGCCACCGTGCCCATGAACGGCCACGTGGTGATCGGCGAGGGCGAGAAGGACGACGCACCGATGCTCTTCAACGGCGAGAGCGTGGGCGACGGCTCGATGCCCGAGACCGACGTCGCCGTCGACCCGATCGACGGCACCACGCTCACCTCGCTCGGCCGCGGCAACGCGATCTCGGTGATCGCGGTCTCGGAGCGCGACACGATGTACGACCCGGGCCCCTGCTTCTACATGCAAAAGATCGCCGTCGGCCCCGACGCGGTGGGCTCGATCGACGTCACCGCCACCCCCACCCAGAACCTCAAGTGGATCGCCAAGGCCAGGGGTGAGAGCGTGCGCGATCTCACCGTCGTGATCCTCGACCGTGAGCGCCACCAAGGACTCATCGAGGAGGTCCGCGGGACCGGAGCGCGCATCAAGCTGATCTCCGACGGCGACATCTTCGCCGCGATCGCGACCGCATGGCCCCAGGCCGGCATCGACGTGCTGTTCGGCATCGGCGGCACGCCCGAGGGCGTGATCGCGGCCGCGGCACTCAAGTGCATGGGTGGCGAGATCCAGGGCCGACTGTGGCCGCGCAACGACCAGGAGCGCGCCGCAGCGATCGCCCGGGGATACGACGTCTCGCAGGTGCTCACCACCGAGGATCTCGTGAAGGGTGACAACTGCTTCTTCGCCGCCACCGGCATCACCGACGGCGAGCTGTTGAAGGGCGTGCGCTACGAGCCGGGTTTCGTGCACACCCAGAGCCTCGTGATGCGCTCGCGCAGCGGCACCGTGCGCCTCATCGATGCCCAGCACCGCCTGGACAAGATCAGCGAGTTGTCCGCGATCAGTTACTGACCGGGGCATCTGCCGGGCAAGATCAGCGTGCGGCGCCACACCCCGTGGTGGTGGCACCGGTCAGGCGAGCGAACCCCGTCCAGCACCCCACCCGAACGGCGCGTGAGTGTGCACGAGATCGCACCGGCAACCACGCCGGGGCTCGGGGGCGTTGTCGCTGGCTCTAGTGGCCGGTGGCGATGCCGCCGGTGGCGGCGATGCGCGTGTGTGCGCGGCGCAGGTCGGCCTCGGCCTCGGCGGAGGGCTCCCTGCGCAGCTGCTCCTCGGCACGGGCCAGCGCCTCGCGGGCACGGGCCACGTCGATGTCCTGGGCCAGTTCGGCGGTGTCCGACAGGATCGTCACATGGTCCGGGCCCACCTCGACGAAGCCGAGGTGCACGGCGAGATCCTGCACGGTGCCACCCACCAGGTAGATCCTCGTGTGGTTCTCGGTGAGTGCACCGAGGAACGCGGCGTGACCGGGCAGGAACGCGATCTCTCCCCCATCGATGGTGCGGGTGATCACCTGTGTCGCCTCGCCCGAGTAGAGCACCCTCTCGGGTGACACCACCTCGACGCGCAGGGTCCCGGTCGCCTCAGCCATCAGACGTCAGCCCTCCTGGAGCGCCTTGGCCTTGGCGAGCACCTGCTCGACCGATCCCACGTTCAAGAACGCCTGCTCGGGCACCTCGTCGAGCTCGCCGTTGATCAGCGCCTCGAACGACTCCACGGTCTCGGCCACCGGCACGTACTCGCCCTTCACGCCGGTGAACACCTCGGCCACGTAGAACGGCTGGCTGAGGAAGCGCTGCACCTTGCGGGCACGCGCCACGGTGAGACGGTCCTCCTCGGACAACTCGTCGAGACCCAGGATCGCGATGATGTCCTGCAGCTCCTTGTAGCGCTGGAGGATCTCCTGCACGCGACGGGCCACGCGGTAGTGGCGGTCACCGACGGTCTCGGGCGTGAGGATCGTCGAGGTCGACGCCAGCGGGTCCACCGCCGGGTAGATGCCCAGCGATGCGATCTGGCGCGAGAGCTCCGTGGTGGCGTCCAAGAAGGTGAACGTGGTGAACGGTGCCGGGTCGGTGTAGTCGTCGGCGGGCACGTACACGGCCTGCAGCGAGGTGATCGAACGACCGCGGGTCGAGGTGATGCGCTCCTGCAACTGGCCCATCTCGTCGGCGAGCGTGGGCTGGTACCCCACCGCCGAAGGCATGCGCCCGAGGAGCGTGGACACCTCGGAGCCGGCCTGCACGAACCGGAAGATGTTGTCGATGAACAGGAGCACGTCCTGGTTCTGCACGTCACGGAAGTACTCGGCCATGGTCAGGGCCGACAGCGCCACGCGCAGGCGCACCCCCGGTGGCTCGTCCATCTGGCCGAACACGAGCGCGGCCTTCTCGAACACGCCCGACTCCTCCATCTCGAGGCGCAGGTCGGTGCCCTCACGGGTGCGCTCGCCCACTCCGGCGAACACCGACACACCACCGTGCTTGGAGGCCACGCGGTTGATCATCTCGGTGATGAGAACGGTCTTGCCCACACCGGCGCCGCCGAACAGGCCGATCTTGCCGCCCGCGAGGTACGGGGTGAGCAGGTCGATGACCTTGATGCCCGTCTCGAACATGCGCTTGGAGGGCTCGAGGGTGTCGAAGGCCGGGGCCGAGCGGTGGATGTCCCAGCGCTCGATGTCGGCGAAGTCCTTGTTGTCGCCGTCCAGCACCTCGCCCCACACGTTCCACACGTGGCCGAGCGTCTTGTTGCCCACCGGCACCTGGATGCCGTGGCCGGTGTTGCGCACCGCGGTGCCGCGGCGCAGACCGTCGGTCGGCTTCAGGCACACCGCCCGCACGCGGCTGTCGCCGAGGTGCTGTGCGACCTCGGCGAGGATCTTGGTGGTCCCGCCCTCGACGGTCACCTCGAACTCGAGCGCCGCGTTCAGCTCGGGCAGCGACCCGCGCGGGAACTCCACGTCGATCACCGGTCCGGCGATCCCCACGACCCTGCCCTCTGTCTGTGTGTCTGTCATGCTCATCTCGGAGTGCTCCTCTTCCTGTCAGTTCGCTAGTCGCCCGACGACAGGGCCTCGGCCCCGCCGACGATCTCCATGATCTCGGTGGTGATCGCGTCCTGGCGCGCACGGTTCATCACGCGCGACAGGTTCTTGATCAGTTCCTCTGCGTTGTCGGTGGCGGACTTCATCGCCCGCTGGCGGAACGCGTGCTCGGACGCCGCAGCGTTCAGGAGCGCGGCATAGACGCGAGCCTCGACATAGCGCGGCAGCAGGGTCTGGAGGATCGCCTCGGGGCTCGGCTCGAACTCGTAGTCGGCTCCGGCCTCGTTCTTGCCGTCGCCACCCTCTGTGATCTGGGTGTCGAGCGGCACCAACGGGCGCTGCACGACCTCCTGGCTGCCGGCAGAGATGAATCGCGTGTAGACGAGCTCGACCCGGTCTACCTCACCGGCGGCGAACAGACCCGTCACGAACTCGCCGATCTCCTTGGCGACCTCGTAGGTCGGGTTGTCGGTGAAGCCGGCGAAGGCCCGCACGATGTTGTAGCCGCGGAAGCGGAAGTAACCCTCGGCCTTGCGGCCGACCGCCACGATCGCGTGCCCGCGACCCTCGATTGCGTCCTGCTTGATCTCGCCCTCTGTGGCGCGCAGCACACCGGCGTTGTAGCCGCCGCACAGGCCGCGGTCGGCCGAGAGCACCACGTAGCAGACCTTCTCCACGGTGTCGCGACCCGCGAGCAGCGGAGTGCGCGATCCGGCGCCGGCGGCGGCGAGGTCGCGCACGACCTCGGTGATCATCTCGGAATACGGCACGGCGGCAGCGACGCGCTGCTGCGCCTTGACGATGCGGGACGCCGCGATGAGCTCCATCGCGCGCGTGATCTTCTTCGTCGCCTGCACCGAGCGGATTCGCCCACGCAGGATCCGTTCCTGACCGCCTGCCACCTAGACCACTGTCCCCCTGTTACTCCGTGGCGAGCGTCTTGGCGCTCTGTGCCTCGCCGAGTGCGTCGGCGTCGGTTGCTGTCGGGTCGACGGCGCCGCGCGAGCTGGACGACACCTTGAACTGGGCCTTGAAGGCGGTGACGATCTCGCCCATGTCGGCGGGCACGTCGGCCTTGCCGTTGGTGCGCAGTTCGGCGAGCATCGCGCCGTGGCGCGAGCGCACCCACTCGAGCAACTCGGACTCGAAGCGGCGCACATCCGCCACCGGGATGTCGTCGAGGTGCCCCTTGGTGCCCGCGAAGATCGACACGACCTGTTCCTCGACCGGCATCGGCGAGTTGAGACCCTGCTTGAGCAGCTCCACCAGGCGGTAGCCACGCTCGAGCTGGGCCTTGGAGACCGCGTCGAGCTCGGAACCGAACGTGGCGAATGCCTCCAGTTCACGGAACTGCGCGAGGTCGAGTTTCAGGGTTCCCGACACGCTCTTCATCGCCTTGGTCTGTGCCGCACCTCCCACGCGCGACACCGAGATGCCCACGTCGACGGCCGGGCGCACACCCGACTTGAAGAGGTTGTCCTGCAGGTACACCTGACCGTCGGTGATCGAGATCACGTTCGTGGGGATGTAGGCCGACACGTCGCCCGCCTTGGTCTCGATGACCGGGAGCGCGGTCAGCGACCCGGCACCGTTGGTGTCGGAGAGCTTTGCGGCGCGCTCGAGCAGACGGCTGTGCAGGTAGAACACGTCACCCGGGTAGGCCTCGCGGCCGGGCGGGCGGCGCAGCAGCAGCGACATCTGGCGGTATGCCTCGGCCTGCTTGGACAGGTCGTCGTAGACGATGAGGGCGTGCTCACCGGTCTCCATCCACTCCTGACCGAGCGCGCACCCCGAGTAGGGGGCGAGGTACTTGAACGGTGCCGGGTCCGAGGCGGGCGCGGCAACGATCACGGTGTACTCGAGTGCGCCGTACTGGCGCAGTGTCTCCACGGTCTGGGCCACGGTCGAGCCCTTCTGGCCGATCGCGACGTAGATGCACTTCACGCCGAGACCGCGCTGGTTGATGATCGTGTCGATCGCCACGGTGGTCTTTCCGGTCTTGCGGTCGCCGATGATCAACTCGCGTTGACCGCGACCGATCGGGGTCATCGCGTCGATGGCCTTGATGCCGGTCTGCAGCGGCTCGTGCACGGGCTTGCGACCCATGATGCCGGGTGCCTGCACCTCGACACGGCGCAGCTTGGCGCCCACGATCTCTCCCTTGCCGTCGATCGGCTGGCCGAGCGCGTTCACCACGCGGCCGAGCAGCGCATCACCGACGGGCACCGAGAGGATTCGTCCGGTGGCCTTGACGGTCTGGCCCTCCTCGATCCCGTCGGCATCGCCGAGCACCACCGCGCCGATCTGTGCCTCCTCGAGGTTCAGTGCCAGGCCGACGGTGCCGTCCTCGAACTCGAGCAGCTCGTTGACCGCGCAGTCGGGCAGACCCGTCACGCGTGCGATGCCGTCGCCCACCTCGGCGACGCGTCCCACGGTGCGGGCCGCGAGCGAGCGGTCGACGCCCTCGAGCCCCTTGGCGATCGCAGAGGCGATGTCGGAGGCGGAAAGTGTGATGTCTGACATCTTCGTGTTCCTTGTTTCTTTCCCGGTTCGTGTCCCGTGGGGCGTCCGCTAGAGACGGCCCTTGATCTGGTCGAGTCTGTTGCGCACCGAGCCGTCGATGACCTTGTCGCCGACGGTGGCCACGAGGCCCCCGACCACGTTCGGGTCGACGATCACCTTCAGGCTCACCTGGCCGTTGGTGGCCCTGGCGAGCGCGTCGGCGAGGCGGCGCTGCTGGTCGTCGGTGAGCGGGACGGCGCTGCGCACCTCGGCAACGCCCTTGCCGGTCGCACCGGAGGAGCGCCTCGCGGCCGCGTCGACGATCTTTGCGAGGTCGCGACCGCGACCGGCACCGATCACCATGCCCACGAACTGGGTGGTCACGGCGTGCGCCTTGCCACCGAGCAGTGCCTCCAGGGTGCGCTGGCGCGCCTCGACGGGCACGAGTTCGTCGGTGAGGTGCGCCCGCAGGCTCTCGTTCGACTCGAGTGCGGCCTTCACGTCGCGCAGCTCGCTGACGACGCGCTCGAGCACGCCCTCTGCCACGGCCATTTCGCTGATCGCCGATGCGTAGGCGTCGATGCGTGCGTCGCTCATCGTGCAGCTCCCACGTCGGTGATGAAGTTCTCGATCAGGTCCTGGCGGACACGGTCGTCCATCGCCTGGGCGACGACGCGCTCGATGGCGACGGCCGACAGGCGCGAGATCTCTGCACGCAACTCGTCGCCCACGCGGGCACCGGCGTTGGAGATGTCAGCCTTGGCCTTGGCCTCGATGTCGGCCATCTCGGCGTCGATGCGGGCGCGACCCTCGCGCAGGAGGGCTTCGGCCTGGGCGTCGGACTCGGCGAGGATGGTCCGCCGCTCGCTCTCGATGTTGCCGAGAGCCGACCGGATGCGGGCGGCCTCGTCGTGGGCCGAGGCGACCGCCGCGGCGGCGGCGTCTATCTCGGACTGGATGCGGTCGGTGCGGTCGGTGAAGGCCTTCTTCGCCATCGGTCCGGCCACCTTGAACAGGATTGCGAACACCAGCACGGACGCGATGCCCCCGTAGATGATCTCGGCGGTCTCGGGCCACAGCCAGTGGTGGGTCTGTGTGGGGTCCTCGACGCCGACGAGACTGAACAGGATCCTCATCTATCTCACCTTGCCCGCAACGCTGCGTCGACTGCCGCGCGCACATTGTCTGCCGATGGAGCACGACCGGTCGCCAGTTCTGCGGCCCTCGTGGCGACCCGACCGACCGCCTCGGCGATGCTTTCGTTCGCAGACGCGCGGGCGGCGGCGGCCTCGCGGTCCGCGACGGCCCGCATCTCGGCGATCCGAGCGTTCACCTCAGCCAGGCGCTCGGTTCGTTCCGAGTCGACGGTGCGACGCGCCGCCTCGACCCGTCCCGCGCCCTCGGCCCGTGCGGCGGCGAGAGCCCGCTGGTACGCCTCGAGATCGGCTCGGGCGTCGTCTGTGGTCTTGACCGCCTGATCGTGGACAGATCGCACACCCTCGTAGCGCGCCTGCATGCCCCGCTTGACCCGCGGGACCAGGACGATCTGCATCAGGGCGAAGAACACCAGGAACGATCCGGCGCCCCAGAGGAGTTCCTTGCCCTCGGGTGCGATGGGGCTCGGACCCTTCGGTTCCTGACCGGTCTCGGCGCCAGTGCCCCCCTCCTCTGCGGAGACGAGACGGCCCACGACGCCGAGCGGCACCACGGTGCCGTTGATGTAGGCGACTATCTGCATCGGTCCGTTCTCAGAGTCCGAGGAGGATGAAGACCACGAAGCCGATCAGGGCGAGCGCCTCGGTGAAGGCGATACCGAGGAACATCGTGGTGCGGACCATGCCCGCCGCTTCGGGCTGACGGGCCATCGCCTCGATGGCCTTGCCGACGACGTAGCCGATGCCGACGCCCGGACCGATGGCGGCCAGTCCGTACGCGAAGCCGGCACCGATGGCGGCCTGGGCGGCCTTCTGGTCGGCCGCGTCCAGTTCGGCGACGAGTCGTGAAATTGCTTCCATTGTTGCTTTCTCCTGTGGGTAGTTGTTGGGAGACCGTTCGGGTTGGCTCTCAGTGCTCCGGATGCATCGCACCTGCGATGAAGACGGACGTGAGAATGGTGAAGATGTAGGCCTGCAGGAAGCCGACCAGCACCTCGAACAGGGTGAGGAACAGCAGCATGAACATCGGCAGGATGCCCATCGGGACCAGGATGAACTTCTTGGTGGTGGCCTGGAACAGGGCCTCGGACAGGAGCGCGAAGGTCACGAGCAGCATGTGACCCGCGAGCATGTTGGCGAAGAGTCGGATGGCCAGCGAGAACGGCCGGATGATGATGGTGGAGACCAGCTCGATCGGGGTGAGGAGCAGGTAGATCGGCTTTGGCACGCCGGGGGGGAACATGATCCCCTTGAAGTAGTGGACGGGACCCTGACTGATCATGCCGACGACGTTGTAGATGAGCCACACGACGACCGCGAGGAACAGGGGGATGGCCATTCGGGCCGTGGCGGGCATCTGGAAGATGGGGATGATCCCCGGCAGGTTGCACAGGTAGATGAAGATGAACAGCGACGTGAGGAACGGCGTCCACCGCAGTCCGTCGCGTCCGATCGTCTGCATCACGATGTTGTTCTCGACGAACTCGACGATCATCTCGGCGAGGTTGCGCACACCGCGCGGTGACTTCGTGGCGTCGGACCGCGCCGCGAGGATGAAGATGAGCGAGCCGATGAGCGCTGCGAGCACGGCGATGAGCGAGATCTTGTTGAAGGACGTGAAGAGGTCCCTCCACCGGATGACCTCGTTGATCGGCGGGAACTCGAGTGCGAGCACTATGTCCTCCTTGATTGAATCTTGCCCGTCCGACGCGGTTTGAGGCCGGGGTGAGCCAACGAGACCGAGACGAACCTGATCTCCCACACGAGGAGGCCGAGGTGCGTCGCGAGCATAGTGGCGCACAACGAATGGATCGAAATCCAACCCACTTGGCGAACCGGCCAAACCGTCGCGAACAGGAACGCGAGGCGGAAGAGATACCCACCCATCACCGCCACCATGAGGAGCACCTGGGAGCGTCGCGCGGCCCACGCGATCGACGAGGCCGAACCGACGAAGTTCACGACGATGAGGAGCAATCCGTACGCGGCCCCCACGAGACCCGGGGTGCCCCAGATGGCGAACCCGAGCACCAGCAACACCGGCGAGGCGAGGGCTGCACGGCGCACCATGTCCCACACCACCTCGACCTCGGGCTGGGCGGTGTCGGTGACGACGGTCACGTTTGTGTCCCCGACGCCATCCGTCGGCGCTCGTCCTCGAGGTTCTTCATCCGCGCCGAGTAGGCCAACCTCATCTTCACGAACTGACCGACGGAGGCGAACAAGGTCAGACCGAGGGTGAACCCGGGTGAAGTGCCGAGCCACGAGTCGACGAGCAGACCGACCACGAGAAAGACCGCCACGGCGGCGGCCATCTCCGCGCCGTTCGACGATGAGTCACCCGCGGCCCTCAGTGGCGCGGGCTTGGGGATCAGACTCACAGATCTCCTCGGGGTTCAGAGTCACGACGTTGTGAACCGGTGGCCAATCTAGGGGGCGCCGCCAAAGTGAGTCAAAACCTCTCATTGATGAAACGCCACGAGCCGATCGTGTCTGAGACGCACTCCCCCGCCGGCTCGGGGTCGACCCCCGCCGCCGATCGAGCAGATGCACTCCAACATCTCGACCACCACGGTGTCGACAACAGGCGCGGCGCGCACGCACGCCGCGGGCTCGACGGACTCGCTCACCGGGGCCGGACTGAGCGGCGCGGCCCACGCGTCACGGGTGGTGCGGCTCTTGCTCGCGACTGTCGCGCTGCAGATCGGGGTGGAGCACCGTGTACAGGAACAGAACGAGTGCGGCAAGTCCGAACGGCGCGAAGTTGGTCGCCGATTTGTTGAACACCGGGTAGAGCACCAAGCCCGAGAAGAACGCGGTCCAGAGCCACAGGATCGCCACCGCGCGGCGCGGCCCGTGACCGAGAGCGATCAACCTGTGGTGGAGGTGACCCTTGTCGGCGGTCGCAAAACTCTGTCGACGGCTCACACGCCGGATGATCGCGAACAGCACGTCGACCACCGGCACCCCCAGGATGATCAAAGGGATCACGACTGGGGCGAGGAAGAAGTAGGTCTGTCCGTTGAAGGCCTGGGTGGTCGGGTCGGCCCTTCCTCCCACCACGCTCGTCGACACCGCAACCAACAGACCGAGCAGGTACGCGCCACCGTCGCCCATGAAGATGGTCGCACGATTGAAGTTGTACGGAAGGAAGCCGACGCAGATCCCCACCACGATGATCGCCACCAACGGACCGATGTTGGGCTCTGTCAGCAGACCGAGGCCCGACAGGTGGCGCGAGTAGATGAAGAACGCGATCGACCCGATCGCCACGATCCCCGCCGCGAGCCCGTCGAGCCCGTCGATCAGGTTCACGGCCTGGGTCATCACCAACAGCCACACGACCGTCACGATCGGGATCCAGTCGTCGGAGAGCTGCAGGACCCCCACGAACGGGACCCGGAAATAGAACATGGTCACGCCGAAGTAGACGAGCACCAGGGCCGAGACGACCGTGGAGAGCACGCGAGCGGGCGCCGACACCTCCTTGATGTCGTCGCGGGTGCCCACCAGCAGGATCACGAGCGCGGCGAGCACCACCCCGAGGGGCTCAGAATTGCCGTCGAAGAGCGGCGAGAACCGGTCCATCTGCGAAGCCACGAGGAATGCCGCGAGGAACCCCACGAACATCGCCAGGCCCCCCACGTCGGGGGTCGCCACGGTGTGCACCTTGCGGGCATCGGGCATCGCCAGCCATCCCTTGTGCTCGGCGAGGGCCCGCACGAGCGGGGTGGCCACCGCGGTCGCACCGATCGCGACCGTTCCGACGATGAGGTATCCCGTCACGTCAGCCATCGGAGTTCCCCATCCCGTGCGAGCCTAATGAGCGCCGACCGGTGGCTTCCCGGCGCCTCTGTGGGTCCAGTCGGGATCGGGACTGCACACGAGGCACGGAGTGCCCCGGGGCAACGCTCAGAGCGGGTTCGGATACACCGGGAACTTCGCGCACAGGTCGGCGACCTCGGCGCGAATGCGGGCCACCTCGGCCTTGTCGTCCCGGTGACGCAGCGTGCGCGCGATCAACGATGCGATGACGGGCATCTCTGCCTCTTTCATGCCCTGGGTGGTCACCGACGGCGTGCCGATCCGCACACCAGATGTCACGAACGGGCTGCGCGGGTCGTCGGGCACGGTGTTCTTGTTCAGGGTGATCCCAGCCTCGTCGAGCACCACCTGTGCGACCTTGCCGGTGCACTCGGCGTCGAAGGGGCGCAGGTCCACGACCATCAAGTGGTTGTCGGTGCCACCGCTCACGAGCCGGAAACCCTCGGCCGCGAGGGCGGCCGCGAGGGCCGAGGCGTTCTTGACGATCTGGTGCGCATAGTCCTTGAAGCTCGGATCGAGCGCCTCGTGGAAGGCGACGGCCTTAGCCGCGATCACGTGCTCGAGCGGACCGCCCTGGCTGCCCGGGAACACCGCCTTGTCGATCACCTGTGCGTGCTGGGCCTTCGAGAGGATGCACCCACCGCGCGGGCCGCGCAGTGTCTTGTGCGTGGTGAAGGTGACGACGTCGGCATAGGGCACCGGGTTCGGATGCGCGCCACCGGCGACCAACCCGGCGAGGTGCGCGATGTCGAACATCAACAGCGCACCGACTTCGTCGGCGATCGCGCGGAACGGCTCGGGATCGAGTCGGCGCGGGTAGCTGGTGGTGCCCGCCACGATCATCTTTGGCCGATGCGCCAGTGCCAACTCGCGCAGGTTGTCAAAATCGATCCGCTCGTCCCCCGGGATGACGCCGTAGGACTTGAAGTCGTACAGGATTCCGCTCGCATTCACCGGTGAGCCGTGCGTGAGATGGCCGCCGTGGTCGAGACTCAGACCCATGATCGTGTCCCCGGGGTTCAGGAGCCCCAGATACACCGCCATGTTCGCGCTCGCCCCCGAATGCGGCTGCACATTGGCGTGCTCGGCCCCGAAGAGTTGCTTCACGCGCTCGATGGCGAGCGCCTCGATCACGTCCGCGTTCGTGTTGCCGCCGTAGTAGCGCTTCCCGGGGTAGCCCTCGGCGTACTTGTTGGTCAGGATCGACCCCGTCGCGCGCATCACCGCGGGCGAGGTGAAATTCTCGCTCGCGATCAACTGCAACCCGGTCGTCTGTCGAATCCGCTCGATCTCGAGCAGATCGAAGACCTTCGTGTCGGTGTGGGAATCAGGGGGGAACGGCATCAGCGACCTGCCTCCTCGGCTTCGATGTCGGCCAGTTGGGCGACCCGACGCTCGTGGCGGCCGCCCTCGAAATCCGTGGCGAGGAACACAGCGAGGATCTCCTCGGCGAGCCCCTCGCCCACCACGCGCGCACCCATCGACAGCACATTCGCGTTGTTGTGCGAGCGCGCCATGCGCGCGGTGTAGAGGTCGTTGCAGAGAGCGGCGCGCACGCCCCGCACCTTGTTGGCGGCCAATTGCTCGCCCTGGCCGCTCCCGCCGAGCACGATGCCCAGGTCCGCCCTTCCGTCACGGACGGCACGGCCCACCGCGGCGCAGATCGGCGGGTAATCGCACGAGTCCGTCGAGTGCGTGCCCAGATCGCTCACATGGTGCCCGACAGACTCGAGCACGCCGACGAGGTGGCTCTTCAGGGTGTAGCCGGCGTGGTCGGAGCCGATTGCGATGCGGGACACCGGCCTCAGGGTAGTGCCCAAGAGCGCGATGCGACCTAGCGTTTGGGCATGACAGTCGACCCACGCACACCCGTCCTCATCGGTGTCGGCCAGATGGTGCAGCGCGCCGACGGCATCGACGACGCCCTCGACCCGGTGGAGATGATGGTCGAGGCGATCCGGCGTGCGGTCTCTGATGCCGGCCTCGACTCGGTGCCCGCACCCGATGCGATCAGGGTGGTGAGCCTGCTCTCGTGGAGGTACGGCAACCCGGCACGGTTCATCGCCGACGACCTCGGCCTCGCCCCGCGCGAGACCGGGCTCTCTGCGATGGGCGGCAACACTCCCCAGACGCTCGTGAACACCGCCTCGCGCGAGATCGCGGCCGGCTCGCTGGACCTCGTCATCCTCACGGGCGGTGAGACGACCCGCACCCGCGCACGAATGCGCAAGGCCGGCGTCGAGCCCCAGTGGCGGACGACCGACGAGATGCCCACGCTCGTCTCGGAGGACCTCGTCATGAACATGCCCGAGGAGCGGGAACGCAAGATCGTGATGCCGATCCAGATCTATCCGCTGTTCGAGACCGCACTGCGGGCACGTGCCGGGCGCAGCGTCGCCGATCATCAGGTGCACATCTCGGAGTTGTGGTCGCGGTTCAGCCAGGTGGCGGCCCAGAACCCGTACGCCTGGACCCAGCGCGCCTACACCGCTGAAGAGATCCGCACGCCCTCGGCGACGAACCGGATGATCGGGTTCCCCTATCCGAAGATGATGAACTCGAACAACGACGTCGACATGTCGGCCGCGCTCATCCTCTGCTCGGCAGAGCGTGCCACGGCCCTCGGCGTCGCGCGCGACAGGTGGATCTTCCCGCACTCGGGCAGCGACGCGCACGAGCACCCCTTCGTCTCGCACCGCGAGCACTTCTGCGACACACCTGCGATCTCGCTCGCGGGTCGGCGGGTGCTCGAGCTCGCCGGTGTCGGGATCGACGACGTCGGCATCGTGGACCTGTACTCGTGCTTCCCGTCGGCTGTGCAACTGGGTGCCATGTCGCTCGGGCTCTCGCTCGACCGCCAACTCACCCGCACCGGTGGCCTGCCGTTCGCCGGCGGGCCGTGGAACAACTACGTGATGCATGCGATCGCGACCGTGGCGACGGAGTTGCGCGAGCGCCCGGGCGAGCGGGGTCTGGTGTGGGGCAACGGTGGCTACACCACCAAGCACGCCTTCGGCGTCTACGGCACCGAGCCGCCCGCAGGGGGCTTTGCCTACGACTACCCCCAGGACCAGATCGATGCCCTGCCTGCGCGGTCGCTCGCCTCGCCCGCCGAGGCAGCCGGCACCGCAACCATCGAGGGCTACTCGGTGATGCACGACCGCGACGGCGTGCCCGAGCGCACCCTCGCCTCGTGCCTGCTCGCCGACGGCCGCCGCGCATGGGGCGACTCGACCGACGCCGACCTCGGGCGCGCGATGTGCGCCGAGGAGTGGGTGGGGCGCAGCGTCACCCTCGATGCCGACGGCAGACTCATCGCGGAATGACCGACACCTTCCCGCGTCAGCACGCCCGCACTCAACGTCTCACCCTCGGTGAGCCGCGGTCGTTCACCATCGCGGGGGGCCGACTCCTCTTCACCCGGTCCCATGGTGAGTCCGACCCGGTCAACACCCTCTGGGTGCTCGAGCCCGAGACGGACACCGAGCGCGAAGTGCTCGACCCGCGCGCACTTGCCGTGGACGGAGGCGACCTCACCGAAGCCGAGAAACGCCGTCGCGAACGGGCCCGCGAGGGTGCCGGCGGGATCGTCACCTATTCATGTGATGGCACCGGCGCACGCGTGGTCACCGTGGTGGGTGGAGTCGTGGTGGTGGTCGAGAT
>VGAK01000015.1 GCA_016870775.1 Actinomycetota bacterium | reverse complement strand
CGTTCTATCGGCGTCTTGGCTTCCAAGACGAGGGGCCGAGACGTTTTGGAAACGATGATTGTTTGGTCATGAGATTGCGCGCGGATGAGTACCCTTTTCACGTGAGTACTCAGTTCGAGATCGGCACCGTGGACGACGTGCGGATTCTCGCGACCACGATGTGGTCCGTGGCGCACGGTCTCGCCTCGTTGCTGATCGACAGCCCTCTCGAGGGCAAGATCGGCAAGATCGCTGACCGACGCGCGCTCGTGCGCAGCGTCGCTCGGCGCGCACGCGCCGGCTTCTGACCCGAATCCCACCCTGATGGGCGGCGAGCACTCGCCTACATTCTGGTGATGCCCGCTGGTGACCACGCGCCCCACAGCCCGCGCACCACGGTGCGCCGCGGTGCGAAGCGGGCGACCTACGACCCCGCCGACATCCACGGGATCCTCGCCGATGGGATCGTGGCCCATGTCGCGGTCGTCACCGAGGACGGCCCGCTCGTCATGCCGATGGTCTACGGCATCGCGGGGGACACGATGTATCTCCACGGTGCCCTCGCGAACTCGTTGCTGCGCGCCGGTGGCGATGCCGAGGTGTGCGCAACCGTCACGATCGTCGACGGCCTGGTGTTCGCCAAGACCTCGTTCAACCACTCGATGAACTACCGCAGCGTGGTGGTGAGGGGACGGGCGCGGGTGGTCACCGACGAGGGAGAGCACGTGGCGGCCCTGCACACGATCACCGAGCACATCGTCGAGACGTGGGACACCACGCGTCCGCCCTCGGCCGCCGAACTGCGCGCGACGAGAGTCATCGCATTGCCCCTCGACGAGGTGTCGGCGAAGGTGCGCACGGGACCCGCCGTGAACGAGGCCGAGGATGCAGACCAACCCTTCTGGACGGGCCAGGTGCCGATCGTGACGGTGTTCGGCGCACCGATCGACAACGCCGATGCCTCTGCAGGAGTCCCTCCCCGTGTCGCTGGTCTCGAGGGCCGCGATGTCCACGGGGACACACGCAGCAGTTGAGAGTGTCCTGCGCGTCGACCCTGTGGGCGCCCGCACGGTCAACTCCGACAGTGCGATGCGGGCGAGAAGCACCGTGTCGGTGGCATGGCTGTTCTCGCTGGACCGTCACAGTGGGCGAGGCCCGCAGTTGGGTTTCTTCCATGGTTGTCGAGCCGCCAGCACCAGAAGATCTCGAGACACTGCTCAACAACATCGCAGACGAGGAGGCAGGGGCGACGGCTCGCTCACAGAGGAGCGAGCAGGTTCGGTCGGAGGGGCTCGTCGCGGCGAAGTACTGGGGAGCAATCCAGTACCGGATCATCGTGACCTTCGTTGTGTTCTCAGTCTGTTGGACGGGAGTTCTCGTGGTCGGTCTGAGGGGAGCCATTCCGCTGTGGCTGGGTCTCGTTCTCAATTCTGTCCTCGCATCGACGTTCTACATGCCGATGCATGAGGCGGCCCACAAGAACATCATGGGCAAGTCCACGAAGGGTCGGTGGCTCGAGGAGATGATCGGGCGACTCACATCGATCCCGACGGGACTCGAGTTCACGTCGCACCGCGCGAGTCACATGTGGAACGAGTTGTCGGCAGATCTCGTCGGTCGCGGGGCGCGAACCGAGGGTCGGGCCAGGGGTGCGATCTCGCCTGTCGTGTGGTGATGACCATCGACGAGCACGGTCACCCCGAGCCTCCGATCGCGGCGTCCGAACAGGAGACTCTGATCGGCCTGGGGTCGGTGTGTTGCGTGCGCAACCGTGCAGTGAATTGCTTGCGCACGCAACCAATTCACTGCACGTCTATATGATCACGTGGTGGCAGTGAGATGGCTCGACTCCAACGAGATGGCCGCGTGGCGCCACTACATCGAGACGAGCGGTGACCTGTTGCGCGCCATCGAGCGTGACCTCGAGCCCTTCGGGCTCGACCGCGGCGACTACCAATTGCTCGCGATGCTCTCGGAGGCCCCCGGCGGCAAACTGCGACTCTGCGACCTGGCCGACACGCTCCGACTGACCCGTGGTGGCCTCACGCGGCGCATGGAGGGTGTGGTGCGCAAGAAATTGGTTGTCCGTGAGCAGTCGACGCACGACCGTCGTGTCGCGCATGCGCGCCTCACCCCGAAGGGTCTCGCCCTCCTCAAGAGGGCCGCACCGCACCACCTGCGCAGCGTGCGTCGGCTGATGATCGATCACTTGAGCGCGACCGAGATCCGCGCGATCGCGAGTGCCTTCGACAAGATCGCCGCGAACCTCGCCACAGACTGAGTTCGCCCGTGTGTCCAGCCGACCCGTCGGACCGGCTCGCTCAACCGGCCTTGAGGGCGTCCTTGGCGGCGCGCATCCCCGCCACGAGCGCCTCGCGCTCGGGGTCGGACAGCACGGCGTACGCAGGTTCGACGATCCGATCGGTGATGACCTCGGCCTCGGCGAGCTTCGCGGTGATCTCCGCGGTGATCTCGGGCTTGGACTCCTCCGGGTAGCCGAAGACCTTCCACATGTCGGGTCGCTTGGCGGCGTGGGCCACCGGCGAGGGCAGACCCACCGTGCGCAATGCGACAAGGTGCGCGCTGCCGCGGAACTCGCGCAGGAGGGCGATCAACTGCATCGCGCGACCGGGGGCGTCCGGGGCGAGCGGCTCCGTGGTCATCGCCGCGTACAGGCTGAGTCCGTCAGGATCGGTGGCTTCCCTCACTTTGTCGAGCGCGGCGACGAGTCCGTCGAGTCCGTCGAGGGATGCGAACTTGGCGCGACCGAGGTTCGCCGCGCACTCGAGATGAGCCGAGCCAGCCTTGCGGGGCGGGCACTTTGCCGCGGCATCACCCCACACCTTGACGAGGAAGTCCGGGTTGAAGTAGCCGAATGCAGCAGCGACGGCGCGGCCGTCGCAGTCGCCCATCGAGCCACCGCGACCCAGCACGTAGAACTCCATGCCACCGAGGCCGAGTTCCTTGCCGACAGCGCCGGTCTCGGGAATGAAGTAGAAGGCCGAGCCGAGCTCTCCGATGAGGGGGCAGGCCGAGTCGAGAAGCGTCTTGGTGTCCATGACGGGCCACAGTAGCGACGCTGCTCCCGCCTACGCTCACCGGGTGCGCAGGCTGGCTCCGGGGCTCTTCGTGGTGCTCTGGAGCACCGGGTTCATCGTGGCGCGCTACAGCACCCGTGATGCGGGGCCCCTCACTTTCCTCGCCCTGCGCACCGCGATCGCGGCCCTGTTGCTCTTCGGTCTCGCACGGTTGACGGGCGAGACGCGACTGTCCCGGGCACAGGCCGGTGGCCAGATGACGGCCGGACTCGGACTGCATGCGATGTACCTGGGCGGGGTGTTCGTCGCGATCGACCTCGGACTCCCCTCGGGTGTGAGTGCACTGATCGCCGCGCTCCACCCGGTGGTCACGACGGTGGGTGCGCGCGTGTGGTTGGGCGAGCCGATCGGGGCGCGTCGCTCGTTCGGGATCGCACTCGGTGCGGCCGGCGTGGTCGCGGTGGTCGTCGAACGTGGAAACGCCGGTGACGAGGTTTCCGTGGGGGCGCTCGTGGGGATGGCCGTCGCCGTGACCGGGATCGCGGCCGGAACGCTGTGGCAGCGTCGCATGGGGGGCGATGTCCCGCTCCTGGGTGGGACCGCATGGCAATACGTGGCGACCACGGTGGTGCTCTTCGTGCCCGCACTGGGCGTGGAGCGCCTCGATTTCACCGCGACAGTGCGATCGGTCGCGAGTCTGGCCTGGGCAGTCGGGGTTCTCTCGGTCGCTGCGATTCTCACGATGCTGTGGTTGTTGAAGCGTCAGGTGGCATCGTCGGTCAGCAGTCTGTTCTTCCTCACGCCCGCATTGAGCGCGGTCCAGGCATCGGTGCTGTTCGACGAGCGACTCGGCGTGCTCTCGCTCGTCGGGTTCGCCGCGGCGACGGTCGGGGTGTGGTTGGCCACATCGCGCGGTGCCCCCGTGGGGTGAGACACCCCGAGGCGCGGGACCCGCTCAGGCCGAGACGGAGGTCAGATCGGGGCCGACGATGATCGGTCCCGAGAAGTGCGCGGCGGCGAGTGCCCGCCATTCATCCTCGCCACCGGGTTGTATCGCCGGGACGTAGTGCGTGAGAACGAGGGTCCCCACCCCGGCGCGCGAGGCGGTCTGGGCGGCCTGTTCCACCGTCGAGTGGTAGTCGAGGATGTCGAGGAACCGGTCCCCGATCGGCACGAGCGGCGCGAACGTGCGCACGAGATCCTCGCGCACGACCGTCTGGACATAGAGATCTGCTCCCCGGCACATCTCGTCGAGTTCGGCGCAGGGGACGGTGTCGCCCGCGAGTGCCGCTGATTTTCCGTCGGCCTCGATGCGGAAGCCGATCGTGGGTGCGACCGGGCGGTGGTCGGTGCGATGCACCGACACCGACACCTCGCCGATCCGGAACGAGTCTCCCGGCTCCACCTCGACAACGTTGACCGCCATACCGATGCCGGCCCGCAGATCGTCGTGGTGGTCGAGTCGGTACGTGACATCGGCAGCGAGCATCGCAAACAACCCCTCGACCATCGCCTTCGTGCCGACGGGTCCCCAGATGTCGAGGGGTGTGGCGGCCGGAGATGCCACCCAGCGCGTGGTCACCACGTCGTTCAGATCGCAGATGTGGTCCGAGTGGAGGTGCGTGAGCAGCACCGCGCCCACGAGCGGTGGGGGACACATCGCGCCGGCCAGGCGCATGACCACCGCTCGCCCGGCGTCGACGAGGATGTTCTGCCCGCCGGCCTGCACCAGCGTGGACGGCCCGGCACACGTGGCGCTGGGCAGGGGAGAGCCGGTGCCCAGGAGGGTCACTTTCATGTCCGCAACCTAGACCCGATGGTCGGGGAGACCGACGAGGAGAGCGTGTTCACGCCCGGGCAGGATCGTGGTGAACCGCGTCAGCGGGGCTTGGGGCGGAAGGCGTCGCGGATGAGCGGCTCGAAGTGCGCGAGATCGAAGCTCTGGTACTCGCTGTCGAAGGCCGGCGAGTCGTACAGCGCGCAGAACTCTTCGGTGTGTCCGAACCATGGGGAGTCACGGAACTGCTCGCGTGTGTCGCGGTCGAGACCGATGTGGTGCCAGAAGTAGTAACCCTGGAAGATTCCGTGGTGCTTGGTCATCCACCAGTTCTTCTCCGACACGAAGGGCTTCAGGATGCCGGCGGCGATGTCGGGGTGGTTGAACGGCGCGAGGTTGTCGCCGATGTCGTGGATGAGCGCACAGAGCACGTACTCGTCGTCGCGACCGTCGCGCTCGGCGCGCGTCGCGGTCTGCAGGCAGTGCTCGAGACGGTTGACCGGGAACCCGCCCTGGTCGGCCTCGAGGTAGCGGAGCTGTTCGAGGACGCGGTCGGCGACCATCGACTGGGTCTCCTGCAAGCAGACCATGATCTCGGCCCATTCCTCCTTGGTCGACTCCTGGAAGGACTTGAAGCTTGCTCGTGTCGCCATGGCGGTCGTGTCTCCTGGCCCGCGGCCGCGGTGGCGAGCGGGTTGCAGAGAAACTACATCGCCACCCGGGAGGTTGTCAGTCCCGCGAGCGCACCACCGAGACGGTGGCCCCGATCCGCATGTTCTCGAACAGCCACTTGGCGTCGGTCACCGCGAGCCGGATGCACCCGTGCGACGAGGGCTCCTCGCCCAGGGGAGTGGGGAAGGGGACCTCGCGGCCGTCGACCACGGTGTAGGGGATGCCGTGGAAGCCGATGTTGCCCCCCTCCCGGCCCTTCGTGAAGCGCACCATCCACTTCATCCGCTCCGATGGATTGGGCGTGTAGTACGTCTGTGCCGATTTCGAGAAGACCCGGAACGTGCCGGTGGGCGTCCAGTCGTTTCGCCCCGTCGAGGAAGGAATCGTCGCCACGAGCCGTCCGCGGCCGTTGTAGACGTAGGTGAGCTGTTCGTCGAGCACCACGCGGGCACGGGCGATCGGCACATTCGCACGGGGTCTGCCGTTGTAGGCGGGCTTGGTGGTGCCCGCATCCCGGCCCGCATCGCTCGAGGACGCGTCGACCCCGGACGGGGATGCGACGGCGAGAGCCACCACGACGGCGGCGAGTGCACGAGCGGGGGTTCTCATGGTGCGAGTCAGGGTAACGAACGCGCCAGTCCGGGTGAACGACCCTCGCGCGATCCCGTTCAGGTGTTGGAGAGCGCCTCGGTGAGGGTGTTCCATGCCAGCACGGCGCACTTGATGCGCACCGGGAACTTGACGACTCCCTGCAGGGCCTCGAGGTCCCCGAGCGCGACGGTGGTGTCGGGCGCGGGGCCCTCCTCCTCGATCGACATCATGTGGCGGAAGCGCGACACGAGCGCGCGCACCTCCTCGACGGTCTTGCCCTTGATCGCCGCCGACATCATCGACGCCGACGACTGGCTGATCGAGCAGCCCTGGCCACTGATGCGCACATCGGCGACGCGGCCGTCCTCGACGAGGACGAACACCTCGATCTCGTCACCGCACAGGGGGTTGTGGCCCTTGGCCGAGACTGCGGGCGCGTCGAGATGGCCGCGGTTGCGGGGATTCTTGTAGTGATCGAGGATGATCTCGCGGTAGAGGTCTTCTAGTCCGGGCATCGGTGTTCCTTCGTGTCGTCCGTCGGGGTCAGGCGGAGAAGAATTCGGCTGTCTCGCCGAGTGCGTCGCACAGGGTGTCGATCTCGTCGGAGGTGTTGTAGAGGTAGAAGCTCGCGCGCACCGTGGCGTTCGCACCCAACAGGCGCATCAGCGGCTTGGCGCAGTGGTGGCCGGCCCGCACGCAGACATTGTGCTGATCGAGCACCTGGCTCACGTCGTGGGGGTGCACGTCGCGGAAGGCGAAACTGATCGTGGCGCCGCGCACCGAGGCGTCGGGGGACCCGTGGATCTCGATGTCGTCGCCGAACCTGCCCTTGAGTTTGTCGAGCGCCTCGACGGTGAGCGCCACCTCGTGGGCACGCACGTTGTCCATGCCGAGCGCCGAGAGATAGTCGACCGCGGCCCCGAGGCCGACGGCCTCGACGATGGGTTGAGTGCCCGCCTCGAACTTGGCCGGCAGCTCGGCGCACTCGAAGCCGTCGAGGCGCACATCCGAGATCATGCTGCCGCCGCCGAGGAACGGGGGCATCGACTCGAGCAGGCTCTCGCGACCCCACAACAGACCGATCCCCGAGGGGCCGACCATCTTGTGGGACGAGAAGGCGACGAAGTCTGCATCCCATTCGCGCACGTCGGTGGGCATGTGGGGCACCGACTGGCACCCGTCGACGACGGCAATGGCGCCGTGCGCGTGCGCGGCGGCGCACAGCTCCCGGACCGGGTTGATCGTGCCCAGCACGTTCGACATCGCGGTGAACGAGAGGGCCTTTGCACCGTCCAGGAGGCGGTCGAGGTCGGTGAGGTCGAGGAGTCCGTCGGCGGTGAGGGGCACCCAGCGGATCTCGAAGCCGCGCTCGGCAGCCATCATCTGCCAAGGCACGATGTTGGCGTGGTGCTCCATGTGGGTGAGCACGATCGCATCACCGCTCGAGAGGTTCGTCGAACCCCACGCTCGCGCCACGAGGTTCAACGACTCGGTGGCGTTCTTGGTGAAGACGATCTCGTGGGGCTTGGCCGCGTTCACGAAACGGGCGACCTTTACTCGTGCGCCCTCGTAGGCGTCGGTCGCATCTGCGGCGAGCCGGTATGCGCTGCGGTTGGTGGGTCCGTAGGAGTGCTCGAGGAAGCACGACATCGCATCGATCACCGCATGCGGCTTCTGCGAGGTGTTCGCCGAGTCCAGATAGACGAGGGGCTTGCCGTCGATCAACTCCGCGAGGACGGGGAAGTCCGCACGGACCGAGGAGAGGTCGTGTGCCATCGGTCAGTCCCTGTACGCCTCGTAGCCGTTCTTCTCGAGCTCGGCCGCCACTTCCATGCCACCGCTGCGCACGATGCGGCCATCGACCATGATGTGCACGTGGTCGGGCCGGAGCTCGTCCAGCAGGCGCTGGTAGTGCGTGATGAGGAGGATCCCGAGCGAGGGACGATCGGTGCGGACCTCTCGGATCCCCTTCGCGACGATCCGCAGCGCGTCGATGTCGAGTCCGGAGTCGGTCTCGTCGAGGACTGCGAACTCGGGCTCGAGAATGGCCATCTGCATGATCTCATTGCGCTTCTTCTCACCGCCGGAGAAGCCCTCGTTCAAGTAGCGATCGACGAAGGACGAATCCATGCCGAGGCGCTTCATCCAATCCATCGCAGCGAGCCTCAATTCGAGCACCGAGAGATCAACGCCCTTGCGCGCCGAGAGTGCCTGGCGCAGGAACTGGATCACCGAGACACCGGCTATCTCCTGGGGGTACTGGAAGGCGAGGAACATGCCGGCCTTTGCGCGCACATCGGTCGACCAGTCGGTGATGTCCTCGTCCCTGAACACGATCCGTCCCTCGGTCACCTCGTACTCGGGGGAGGCGAGCAGCGTGCTCGCCAATGTCGATTTGCCGCAGCCGTTCGGGCCCATGATCGCGTGCACCTCGCCGGGTGCGATGACCAGATCCACCCCCCGGAGAATCTCCGAGGGGGAGTCGGCCTCGTCGTCGGCGACTGGGCGCGCGTGGAGGTTGTCGATGCGGAACAGAGCGCTCACGGACATGATCCTACGGGGGTTTCCTGGATTAGTCCTACGCCCGTAGTGCTAATTCGGACACGCCGACTCAGGCGGTGGCGGCCGTGGCGGGTTCGGGACCAGCCGCGAGTGCGCGCCAGATGGCCCGGTACGAGGGGTACTCGGACGTGTCGTCGACGTACCCCGACTCACGGAGCATGCGGTGGTACCGGGGAAGGTTCCGGAACGGGACGCCCGCGTCCACGTGGTGCGCGAGGTGGTAGCCGATCTTGTACGGCACGAAATAGAAGCGCGCGAGGGGGTGCTGGGTGACCGAGTGGGTCGCGACGCGACGGTCACGATCGGCACGCAATCCACCATGTTCCGCGATCGAGCGGAGCCGATTGATCACTCGCCACAGGGTGAGGTGCGGCAGCACCCACATCACCGGATACATCCACCATGCACCGAGGAGGGTGAACGCCGCCACGACCACCGCCTGCACGAGCACCATCTTCAAGAGGGTGCGGCGCACACGCGCATCGGACGAGGAGAACCCGCGCATCTGATTCACGAACAATTTCGCCCCTGTCCGGGCGGTGAGGTCGCGCACCAGCTTGCGTCGCAGGCTCGACGGCGCGATCGGGTAGTTCGCATAGAGGGGAATATCGGGTTCGTCGGGGCCGAACTCCTGGCGGTGGTGCGCCATGTGCACACGCCGGTACGCCGGCGTGGAGGTCATCACAGGGTAGCCGAGCACCCAGTTGCCGACGAGGTCGTTCGCTCCCTTGTGTGAGAACAGCAGACGGTGCGCGGCCTCGTGCATGAGCGAGGCGAACTGGGCATGCGTGCGACCCATGAGGAGGAACACCGCCATCCACGCGATCAGGTGGTCCATCCACGTGGCGGCGGCCAGGATCAGGATCGTCTGTCCGTAGAGCCATGCGACGCTCCAGGCATTGCGAAGGGACGGGATGCGTCGCAGGTCGGCGCGCGCCTCGGGCAGGGCCCGCCCGTCGGTGCCGACCCAGGGGTTGTCGCGGACCACGGGCAGCGACGAGGCTGCCGGGGCCATTCCGCCGAGCCGCACGCCCTCACCATCCACGGGCGATCCATTCGTCGAGATGCGGTCTCTCCACCGAGATCGCCGTGTCGGCGCCATGACCGGGGAGCACCACGGTGTTGCCGGGGAAGGTGAAGAGGCGCGAGTCGATCGACTCGATGATGGTCGCAAAATCACCGCCGGGGAAGTGCGTGGCCCCCGGGCCGCCGGGGAAGAGGGTGTCACCGGTGAAGAGAAGCGGTGCGTCCTCGACCTTGAACGAGACAGACCCGGGAGTGTGCCCCGGATTGTGGATCGCATGCAGACGCAGCCGACCCACCTCGATCACCTGTGCGTCGTCGATGTAGACGTCGTACCCGAGATCACCGAGCATGCCGGCATCGGCCGGCGTCACGGCAACCTCGTATCCGGCCTCGCGCATGGCCGGGATCGCCTGGATGTGGTCGAAGTGGCCGTGGGTCTCGAGCACCCTTCGCACCCCGAGTGCGCGACAGAGATCGAGCAGGCGTTCGTGCTCGTTGGCCGCGTCGATCAGGACGGCGTCACCGGTGTGCTTGCAGCGCACGACGAAGACGTTGTTCGCGTAGGGACCGACGACGACCCTGTGAACCTCGAGGTTGTGATCGAAATAGTGGAGCGTGCCGAGCGTGGCGCCCATGCACACAGCATTCCACACGTCCGTCGACCCCGCTCGGGCGGACGGCACCGTCGGCGCGTCAGGCCGAGACGACCTCGAAGCCGAGCGAGAGCGCGACCGGAATCTGGGCGGGATCGAACGTCACGAACCGGACCGGCGCGGGCAGCCGCCGCGCCGCTGCCAGGTGCAGGGCGGTCGAGACGCCGACGGGTTGCTCGGTGCACAACGCCGCCGCGTCGTCGAGGAGATGCTGGTCGAGGGGCACCACATGGAGGAAATCCCAGGTGTGTCGCACCGCATCCTCGAGGAGTCTCGCGAGCACTGTCTCATCGGTGAGGTGCGAGGCAGCCGCGACCGCTTCTGTCAGCGCGACGGCGCACGCGACCCAGTCGGTGTCGGACTCGAGCGCGTCGGCGACCACCGCGCGACCGGCTCCCTCCACATGGAGGGCGAGCAACGCGGATGCGTCGAGCAGGACGGTCATGAGCGGATCTGGCTGACCGCGCGATCGATGCGCGTGCCCGACCACAGTGCGATCGGCTCTGGCAGGACGAAGTCGCCACGGCGCCGAGGAGGCACGAGTGCCCCGCGGGCGGCCAGATCGGCGAGCGTGAGCGCGAGGGGGTCGGCGGCAACAGGGCCCACTGCTGCCACGGGGGAGCCATCAACGGTCAGCACGACCCGCTCACCCGCCTGGGCCCGGCGCAAGAAGACGGCCAGATTTGCCCGGAACTCCCTGATCCCCACTCGTGCCACGACCACGAGGCTACCAAGGTCTCAGAAAAGTGTGTACACGTGCGTACACACCCAGATTTGGGATGACAGCCGACCCGGGGTCAGACTTCGACCATGAATTTTGCATTCAGTGAAGAACAGGAAGAACTCCGCAAGTCCGTGCGGTCGTTCCTCGAGAACAAGTCGTCCGAGGAAGCAGTGCGCGAGCAGATGGAGACGGAGAAGGGTTACGACACGGCCGTCTGGGAGCAGATGGCCAACCAGTTGGGCCTGCAGAGCCTCGCGATCCCCGAGGAATTCGATGGTCAGGGCTTCAGCCTCATCGAGCTCGGCGTCGTGCTCGAGGAGATGGGCCGAGCACTGCTGTGCGCACCGTTCTTCTCCACGGTCGTGCTCGCGGCGAACACGCTGCTCCAGTCCGGTGACGACGCGGCCAAGAAGGCGCACCTGCCCGGCATCGCCGCCGGTACCACCATCGCCACCATCGCCACCACCGAGCCCTCGGGTCGGTGGGATGAGGCCGGCATCACGGTCGAGGCGAAGGGATCGGGGAGCGGCTTCACGATTTCGGGCACGAAGAGCTTCGTGATCGACGGCCACATCGCCGACCTCATCATCGTGGCGGCCCGCACCGGCAAGGGCGTGAGCCTCTTCACCGTCGAGGGTGGCGCTGCGGGTCTGACTCGCACCGCGCTGTCGACCATGGACCAGACACGCAAGCAGGCCAAGCTCGAGTTCTCGGACACCCCGGCCACGCTCATCGGCAAGGAGGGCGACGGCTGGAACGTGCTCTCGAAGGTGATGGACCTCGCGGCGGTGGCACTGGCGGCCGAGCAGGTGGGCGGTGCCCAGAGAGTGCTCGAGATGGCGGTGCAGTACGCCAAGGACCGCATCCAGTTCGGACGCCCGATCGGTTCGTTCCAGGCGATCAAGCACAAGTGCGCCGACATGCTGCTCGAGGTGGAGTCGGCGAAGTCCGCTGCCTACTACGGAATGTGGTGCGCGGCCGAGGACAACGAGGAGTTGCCTTCGGTGGCCTCGCTCGCCAAGGCCTACTGCAGCGAGGCGTACTTCCATGCGGCCGCGGAGAACATCCAGATCCACGGCGGAATCGGGTTCACCTGGGAGCACCCGGCGCACCTGTACTTCAAGCGTGCCAAGTCGAGCGAGCTGATCTTCGGCGACCCGACGTATCACCGCGAACTGCTCGCACAGCGCATCGGCATCTGAGCCGGGGCGCCCGGGACACCGGAGCGAGCGACTGAGAGCCCGGGCCGCGTGGCCCGGGCTCTGTCGTGTCCCGGCACGGGACCGGCAGCAGTCGCCCGCTCGGCGCCGTGTCCGGTCTGCCTAGTGTCTCGGTCATGCCGCGCACCGTCGTCGCCCAGATCTCCGATCCGCACATCGTGGGACCCGACGACGTTCTCTTCGAGGGATCCGACCCGATCGGCAACCTCTCACGCGCGATCGCCCACGCATCGGGCCGCGCCGCGCGGATCATGATCACCGGCGATCTCGCGGCGCGCGCCGGCACCGACGCCGAGTACGAGGGGGTGCGTCGTGTGCTCGAGGCATGCGGAGTGCCGGTTCTGCTGTGCGCGGGCAACCACGACGAGTCCCGGAAGATCCGCGCCCTCTTCGGTCCCGAGGGTCGCAACGGTCGGCTCGATCATGTCGCTGACGTCGGTGAGTCACGACTCGTGGTGCTCGATTCCTCGCGCGAGGGTCGTGGTGATGGAGCGCTCGATGCTGATCAACTGTCGTGGCTCGACTCGCAACTGGCGAGGGGCGCCCCCACGCTGGTGGCGATGCACCATCCGTGCGTCGCCCTCGGCGGGCCGGCGTTGTCGGGGGTGCGACTCGACGATGCTTCCATCGAGGGGCTCGAGGCAGTGGTGTCGGGTCACCGCAACGTGCTCGCCGTGGTGAGCGGGCACGCGCACATGACCTACTCGGCGCCCTTCGCCGGGACGCTCGCGTGCGTGTGCCCCTCGGTCGCCTACGAATTCTCGTTCCGCGGGCGCGACCTCATGTACCGCCCCGGTCTCGCCCAGTACATGGAGTACTCGTGGAACCACGATGGCAGTGGTTTCCTCGCCAAGGTCATCACCGTGAGCGATGAGTGGCTCGTGATGGAGAGCTTCTGAGCGGGCGACCGCCAATCCCGTGTCAATAGGCTTTGCAGCGTGACGACATCGACCATCCTGTTCGCGATCCTGGCCGCGATCATCGTGTTCGTGATCGCGGCCATCGTGATCGGCAGGGAGGCGCGCCGCCTCGATGCGGTCGCCCCGCGGGCGGTGTGGGAACTCGAGGAGGCGGTCGAGTGGGTGGCAGAGCGCCTGCCCGACCAGACCCAGGCCCGTCTCACACTGGACGAGCTGCGCGAATTGTTGCGCGCCCACATGGTCTGGCTCCACGTGAAGGGTCTCCAGCCCGACGATGTCATCGACCGCCGTCAGGACATCGCCGAGCCCCTCGTGGTCGATGAGGTCACGCTCGCGGCGCACCTGCTGGCCGAGGCCGCGCGCCGCGGCATCGATGTGATCGACGATGTCGACGTGGTGCACGTGGTCGATGCGCACGTGGCGTACTTCGCCGCGATCGGTGCGGTCGGGCCGCGGGCCGAGACACCATGAGGTGACTGCCTGTCGGCCTGCTGTGGCCGGCTCGCACCGGATGCTCTTGGCTCAGATCATCATGTTGAAGTTCGCAACCACGCGCTCGGCGAGCGATGTGTCGCCCTCGGCCGTCCACCCGGTGGCCTCGGTGTGGGTGGCGCGACCGCCAGCCAGCTGGATGAAGGTGTCGGAATCCATGCGCACCGAGGCGAGAACGTTTCCCTCGACACCGATCTGTGCGCGTCCCTCCACCACCGTGGTGACCACCCGGCGCTCGACCGGGCCGGTGATCTCGATGACGACGGTTCCCCCTTCTGGGGTCTGGGCACGCTTGCCGACCACGATCGGGATGGTGCGGATCAAGCGGTCCACCGTGTGCCCGGGAGCCGGACCCGACTGGTGACCGAACAGACCGAGTGCGCGGCGCATGTCCTGTTCGTGCATCCAGCAGTCGAGCACCCGGATGTGCAGGAAGTCCGCGCGAGTCCCGGGCCCCGTCGGGGTCATCGCTTCGACCGCGAAGTACGCGTCGTCGGCGCCGCGCAGGGTCGCGATGCGCTGCGCCACGATCTCGTTCCACTCGGCGAGCACCTCGGCGCCCGGCATGGTGCGTCGTGCGTCGACTTCGTTCTCGTTCGCCGCTCCGATCGGGTTCTTGATCCAGGACCTGTCGCCCGAACGATGCGGTGTCGCGGCCAAGCCCTCCATGGTGCGCTCGGTCCCGACCATGTGCGAGAGGTTGTCCTGCACCGTCCAGCCCGGGAGCTGAGTCGGGGTCTTCCACTGGGCCTCGGTGAGCGATGCACCGAGCGCACTGAGGGAGGAGAAGACCTGCTCGAGCTTTTCGATCGTGTCGACGGGGATCATCGGGGCGCTCCTGGAGTCCGTGGTGCGGATGTCACCGCGCGGGATTCTGCACGGTGCGCCACTGGCGCGTCTCGAGGTAGGTGCGGAAGCTCTCCCCGATCGCGGCCATGTCGGCGTCGGTCTTGGGCGTCTTCAATTCGTACAGCCCCGGGAAACGGGCATAGCCGAGCGTGATGTCCCACAATTCAAGGGCACTCTCGCCCCTCGGAGCGGGGATGACGACGGGGCCGAACACCGGCCGACCGTCCGGCACGACGATGATCGGAACGCCGAAACCCGCGAGTGTGCGCGTGGCGAAGTCGTGGTCCGCGCGGAGGTCGTCGTGCGTGGTCGGGTCGGCAAGGGCCGCGTCCCACGCACCTTCGGGGAGGTCGTTCTCGGTGAGCAGTTGCAGCGCGACATCACGGTCGTAGGGTCTGCGACCCTCATCGTGGAGGGCGCGACCACAGGCGAGGTACCAACGGTCGCACCAGTCCATGTTCTGGCGGCGCAACCAGGCGGCGACCCGCATCGGGGACCATCCGTAGGCGAAGTCGCGCTCCCAGGGGTGCTTCTTCCCCTCCTCGCGGTTGACCTCCTCGAGGCTGAAGAACCGCCAGTCGATTCCAAATCCCACCGATTCGCGCACCTCACGGATCCACACCGACGTGCGGTAGGCCCACGGGCACATGTAGTCGAAGTAGAACTCGATGCGTTCCGGTTGGAGCCCGGCTCGATCCGCCATGGTCGAAATCTAGTGCCAGCTGCTTCGGGTGTTGCCACCGCGGTGGATCCGGAGTGTGGGACTACCGTGGTGGTCGATGGAACGCCCCGCCCGCTTCGAACACACCCGATTCCTCGGCGACAAGCGCACCCAGTTGGTCTACGACCTCGACGAGTGGAGCGACCCCGCGGTCATCGACGAGATCGTCGAGGAGGGCGTGGGCATCTGCTTCGGTCCCGACTCCCTCGCCGAGGCGCGCAACCGCGGGTACAGCCTCGCCACTCCCGGCGCGCGCCGCCGCCACCGCAAGCCCCGCGCCTGAGACGAGGGATGGCCCGCTGATGAACGGCGAGTTCGTCTCCAGTGGTCTCGTCCTGAAGCGTTACCTCGCGCGACCGAGCGGTCGCGTCTCGTCCTTGCCCGGGGTGGTCCTGTGCCACGGATTCCCGACCGGCCCCCTCGATGCCCGCCAGTCGGCCATGACCTTGCCGCAATTGATGGACCGCATCGCCAACGACCTCGGCTGGGCGGCGCTCACGTTCAACTTCCGGGGGTGCGGTGCCAGCGAGGGTGACTTCTCGATGCAGGGGTGGGTCGACGATCTCCGCGCCGCCATCGACTACCTCGAGGCCGAGGTCGCGCCGGCGGGGATCTGGTTGGTGGGCACGAACACCGGAGGGGCGCTCGCGCTGTGCGTCGCGGCCGATGATCCGAGGGTGCGGGGATGCGCACTCCTGGGTGCGCGCGCCGATTTCGACGACTGGGCCGGCCAGCCCCGCAGGTTCATGGAGCACGCGCGCGAGATCGGTGCGATCCGCACCGCGTCGTTCCCGAAGGCCTTCGACGAGTGGTCTCGCGAGTTGCGCAGGTTCAGGCCGGTGGACGCCGCCGCCCGCTTCGCGCCGCGCCCGATGCTGGTGATGCACGGCGAGGATGACGAGAGCGTCCCGGTGGCGGACTCGCGTGTGCTCGCGGAGTCGCATGGTTCGGCCGAGTTGCGCGTGGTGCTCGGGGCTGGTCACCGGCTGCGGCACGACCCGAGGGCGATCGCGATCCTCTTCGGTTGGCTGGACCGCCAGCGCGCGCTTCTCGTCTGACGCGGGGGTCGTGCCGTGTGCGATCACCAAGGTGATCGTGGGTGATGGTCAGCTGTCGTGACCGTGCGGATGGCTGGTGTGCCACGCGAGTGCCGACGCGATGATGTCGTCGATGGTGCGCGTCGCGGTCCACCCCAGTACCTCGGCCGCCGTCGACACATCGGCCCAGCACGCGACCGGGTCTCCGGCCCTGCGCGGCGCGATTCCATGCGGCACCGGCCGGCCACTGATGCGCTCCGTCACCGCGATGATCTCGCGGACCGAGGTTCCCAGACCGGTTCCGACGTTGCAGGTCACCGATTCTCCACCGCGCGCGAGGTGATCGAGTGCCGCGACGTGCGCGGCGGCGAGATCCTCCACATGGACGTAGTCGCGCACGCCGGTGCCGTCGGGCGTGGGCCAGTCGTCGCCGAACACCCGCAGGGCGGTCCCTTCGATGAGGGCCTTCATCACGTGGGGCACGAGGTTCTCGCTGAAGCGCCAGTCCTCGCCGAGCGTGCCGTCGGTCGCCGCTCCGGCGGCGTTGAAGTACCTGAGGACGACGTGGCGCATGGGCGTGGTGCGGCCGTACCACGAGAGCATCCTCTCGATCATCAGTTTGGTCTCGGCATAGACGCTCTCGCAGCGGATCGGGTCGGACTCGCGCACGGGGACCGAGTCGGGTGTCCCGTGCACCGCCGCGGTTGAGGAGAAGACGATGCGTCCGATCCCCGCGCGGTGCAGCGCCTCGAGCAGCCGTTGCGAGCCCGCGACGTTGTTCGAGAAGTACTTGTGCGGGTTCTCCATCGATTCTCCGACGGCCTTGTAAGCGGCGAAGTGGACGACCTCATCGACCTCGTGTTCGCGGCAGAGACGCTCCACGAGCGGGGAGTCGGCGATGTCACCCTGCACGAAGGGTGCATCACCCACCGCCGCGCGGTGGCCCCTCTCGAGCGTGTCGAGCACCACGACCGCGCGACCCGAGGCGCGGATCGCGCGCAGCGTGATCGAGCCGATGTAGCCGGCTCCGCCGGTGACAAGGACCGTCACGTGCCGGTCCTCACTTTCCCACCGCAGGTTTCCTGCGCGCGACGGTCTTCTTCGTCGTCCCGTTCTTGGTCGTGGTCTGCTTCCCCGCCGTTTTCCCGACGAGGGGCCGCGACTGCTTGTCACGATCGGCCTCTTTCTCGGCTTTCTTCCAGGCGCGCACCTTGGCGAGCGTGGCGGGTGAGGTGATGTCGGCGACGGTGCGCGGCTTCGAGTCGCTGAAGACCCCGGCGGCTCGCTTCCATCCGCGGGGCTTGACACCGAACCGCTTGGCGAGCAGTGCCACGAAGATCTGCGCCTTCTCCTCGCCGAAGCCCGGGAACTCCCTCAGGCGCGAGAAGAGCACCGAGGCATCGTCCACCCCGCGCCAGATGTTCTCGGCACGGCCCTCGTAGCGGTCCTCGAGGAGTGCGCACAGGCCCTGTATGCGCCCGGCCATCGCCTTGGGGAACCTGTGGATCGCGGGTCTGTCGAGACACACGGCGAGGAAGGACTCGGGGTCCATCGCAGCGATCCGCGCGGGGTCGAGGTGCCCGAGGCGCTGCCTGAGGGTGTGCGCACCCTTGAAGGCCCATTCCATCGGGACCTGTTGGTCGAGCAGCATGCCGATCATCAGTGCGGTGCCGTTCGAGTTCAGCAACGCGTCCGCGGCGGAGTTGCCGGTGATGTAGAGGGTTCCGCTCATGGTGGTGTCTCACTTTCGAGTCTCAAGTGTGCCGTGGTTGGTCAGTCGCGCGTCAAACCGTGCACCGTGTCGGGGTCGATGCCGAGGTCGATGATCGCGCGCGCGATCGTGTCGACGGTGATGCCGTGGCTCCCGACGAGGGTGGTGAGCACCGCGACCACCACGTGCTCGGCATCGGTCTCGAAGAAGCGGCGCAGCGCTTCGCGGGTGTCGCTTCGCCCCATGCCGTCGGTGCCGAGGGCGAGGAACCGACGCGCCGGCAGGTGGGGGGCAATCTGGTCGGCCACGATGCGCATGAAGTCGGTGACGGCCACGATCGGGTGCCCCTCGAGACCGATCGTGCGCGCCAGGATCGAGGTGCGCGATGCCGAACCGGGATGCAGGCGGTTCCAGCGCTCGATCTCCACGGCGTCGTCCCGGAGGCCCTTCCACGATGTCGCCGACCACAAGTCGACCTTGATTCCGTGCCGCTCGGCCAGGATCGCCGCCGCGCGCTCTGCGGCCCGACTGGCGGTGCCGGAAAACACCACCGAGGCCACCGCCCCGTCGACGGTGCGCCACCGGTAGAGACCGTCGATGATGTCGGAGTCGGTCACCCCGGCGGGACGCGCAGGCATCTGAATGTTCTCGTTGTAGAGGGTGAGGTAATAGAAGATGTCGGCGGGGTCGGGGCCGTACATGCGGTCGATTCCGTGCCTCACGATCGCGGCCAACTCGTAGGCGAAGGCGGGGTCGTAGGCCATGCACGACGGGATCGTCGAGGCGAGGACGTGGCTGTGGCCATCCTGGTGCTGGAGGCCCTCGCCGACGAGCGTGGTGCGACCCGCCGTCGCGCCCAGCAGGAAGCCCCGTGTGCGCGAATCGGCCGCCTGCCATGCGAGGTCGCCCACCCGCTGGAACCCGAACATCGAATAGAAGATGTAGAAGGGCACCATCGGCACACCGAGGTTCGCATACGACGTCCCGGCCGCGATGAAGCTGCTCATCGACCCGGCCTCGGTGATGCCCTCCTCGAGGATCTGTCCCCTGGTCGATTCCGAGTACGAGAGCAACAGATCATGGTCGACGGGTTCGTACTTCTGGCCCTGTGAGGCGTAGATCTTGATCTCACGGAACATCGAGTCCATCCCGAAGGTGCGGGCCTCGTCGGGAACGATCGGGACAACGCGCGGGCCGAAGTTGGGGTCGCGCACGAGGTTGCGCAGCAGGCGCACGAATGCCATCGTGGACGAGACCGATTGTTCGCCCGAGCCCGAGTCGAACTCGGTGAAGGCCGCTGATGCCGGCAGGGTGAGTGGGCGTCGCACCCGCACGGTGCGTTTCGGCAGCGAACCGCCGAGTGCGCGGCGCCTCTCCATCATGTACTGGTGCTCGATCGTGTCCGCGCCGGGCCGGTAGAACGGCGGCGTGTCCTCGTCGAGGGCCGAGTCCGGGATCTCGCTCTCGAGGTGCAGGCGGTCGCGCAGGGTGCGCAACTGCTCGAGGTTCATCTTCTTGATCTGGTGCGTCGCGTTGCGGGCCTCGATGGTGGGCCCGAGCGTCCAGCCCTTGATCGTCTTGCACAGGATCGCGGTCGGGCGACCCGAGCCCATGTTGTCGACGGCCGCCTCGTACGCCGCGTACAACTTGCGGTAGTCGTGGCCGCCGCGGGGCAGCGTGCGCAGTTCCTCATCGGAGAGGTGCGCCACCATCTGCCGCAGGCGAGGGTCGGGGCCGAAGAAGTGCTCGCGGATGTAGGCGCCGTCCTCGATCGTGTATCGCTGGAACTCGCCGTCGACGGTGGAGTTCATCTTGTTGAGGAGCACACCGTCGACATCGCGGGCGAGCAGGTCGTCCCAGCGCGAGCCCCAGATCACCTTGACCACGTTCCATCCGGCGCCGCGGAAGACCGCCTCGAGTTCCTGGATGACCTTGCCGTTGCCGCGGACGGGGCCGTCGAGACGCTGGAGGTTGCAGTTGACGACGAAGATCAGGTTGTCGAGTTGCTCGCGGGCGGCCAATGAGATCGCACCGAGTGTCTCGGGTTCGTCGGTCTCGCCGTCGCCGAGGAAGGCCCACACGCGGCTCTCGCTGGTGTCGTCGATCTCGCGGTTGTGCAGGTAGCGGTTGAAGCGCGCCTGGTACAGCGCAGTGAGCGGACCCAGGCCCATCGAGACGGTGGGGAACTCCCAGAACTCGGGCATCAGTCGCGGGTGCGGATAGCTCGAGAGCCCACCACCACCGATCTCACGGCGGAAGCGGTCGAGCTGATTCTCGTCGAGGCGCCCCTCGAGGAACGCGCGCGCGTAGATGCCCGGCGCGGTGTGACCCTGGATGTAGATGTGGTCGCCCGGTGTTCCGTTGTCCTTGCCGCGGAAGAAGTGGTTGAAGCCGATCTCGTACAGGCTCGCCGACGAGGCGAACGTCGAGAGATGCCCGCCGATCCCCTCGGCGTGGTGGTTGGCACGCGAGACCATCACGGCCGCGTTCCATCTCACATAGGCACGGATGCGGCGCTCGATGTGCTCGTCACCGGGGAACCAAGGCTCACTCTCGCGCGGGATGGTGTTCACGTAGGGCGTCGATACGGTCGCGGGGAAACTCACCTGCTGGTGCTGCGCGCGCTCGAGGAGCCGGGAGAGCAGGTACCGGGCACGTGTCTTGCCGCCGATCTCGACGACCTGGTCGAGTGCCTCGAGCCACTCGGTGGTCTCGTCGGGGTCGGTGTCGGGGAGCTGGTGGATCGAGCCGTCGAAGATCACGCCGTCCATTCTCCCACCGACCCGGACGGTTCGTGCGCCGAGGGGCACCATGCCCCCTGTCGCGGGTTCGGTGGGGAACAATTGGGTCCATGACCGAACGCGGCGACGATGCGGGCCGCGACGATGTCGTGGTGGTCTACACCGATGGTGCCTGCTCGGGCAATCCCGGACCCGGTGGTTGGGCGTGGGCGGTGGCCCCGTCGGGCGAGCCGTCGCGCAGCGGCGCCGAGGGCCACACCACGAACCAACGCATGGAGATCGTCGCTGCGCTCGATGCGATCAAGGAGTTCGCCGACGACCCGCGCACGATCCTCGTGGTGTCCGACTCGACCTACGTGGTGAAGTGCTTCAACGAGAACTGGTGGAAGGGGTGGCTCGCGCGGGGTTGGCGCAACTCCCAGCGCCAGCCGGTGGCCAACCGCGACCTGTGGGAGCCCCTCATCGAGTTGGTCAACTCCCGCGGCCGGGTCGAGTTCGAGTGGGTCAAGGGCCACAGCGGCGATCCCATGAACGACCTCGTGGACGCGATGGCGGTGGCGAGGGCCCAGTCCGGCTGACGCTGGTTGGGTGCCATGTCGCCCGAGTGCCTAGCCTGTGCGCATGGAACTCAAGGGTGTCAGTGCAATCGTCACCGGGGGCGCATCGGGAATCGGTGCGGCGTCGGTCCGTCTCCTCGCCAAGGGCGGGGCAAGGGTCGTCATCGCCGATCTCGAGCGACAGAAGGAGATGGGTGAGGCACTGGCCAAGGAGGTCGGCAACGCCGCCTTCTGTCCCGTCGACGTCACAGTGACCCAGGACATCATCAACGCCGTAGAGATGGCCAAGTCGATGGGTCCGCTGCGCGTGCTCGTGAACTCGGCCGGCATCGGCTGGGCACAGCGCACCGTCGGCAAGGATGGCTCGTACGACTCGGCGGCGAACCTCGACGCTTTCAAGCGCGTGATCGCCATCAATCTCGTCGGCACCTTCGATGCGATCCGCATCGCCGCCACCGCGATGAGCCAGACCGAGCCCCTCGGGGACGGTGAGCGCGGAGCGATCGTGAACATTGCCTCCGTCGCCGCCTTCGACGGCCAGATCGGTCAGAACGCGTACTCGGCCTCCAAGGGCGGAGTCGTCGGACTCACGCTCCCGGTCGCGCGCGATCTCGCTGCGATCGGTGTGCGGGTGAACACGGTCGCGCCCGGACTCATCGACACTCCGATCTACGGTCAGGGTGAGGCGAGCGAGGCCTTCAAGACCCAGCTGCAGAAGGGTGTGCTCTTTCCGCAGAAGCTCGGCGCGCCCGAACAGCTCGCCTCGATGGTGCTCGAGTGCATCACGAACAGCTACATGAACGCCGAGACCATCAGGGTCGATGGCGGCATCCGCATGCCACCCAAGTGACCGTCTTCCACGACGACCCGTTCACGCCGGTCGACCGGCAACCGGATCCGAACGACTCCCCGGGCACGAGCCCGGGGAGTCGTCGTTTCTGGCGTGTCCCCGACGAGTGGATCCCCGGGTCGTCGCAGGCGGCACGACTGCGCATCGGTGCACGTGCCCTCGACGCGTCGCAGTGGGTCTCGCCGATGGACCAGGACTGGGCACCGACCATCACGATGAAGAGGCGGCTCCTCGCCGAACGTCCCGGTGAGGTGGTGGCGATGTTGCCGGGAGCCGAGGAGGCCTGCGACGAGGCGTCGGCGGGAGTTCTCGGTTCCGTCGCGGTGCATCTGTCGTCGGGCACCGGCATCGATGCGCTCGTCGATGCCGCTCTCGCGGTCGCCGACGATCTGTGCATCCTCGACGGGGGAGGCCAACCACGTCTCGTGGCCGCGGTGCTGTGCTCGCCGAACAGATGGCGCCTCGCCGAGAAACTCGGCGGCTCGATGTCGGTGATCCACGATCCGGTCGCGCGCTACGACGCCGATCTCTCCTCACCCGTGGACGCGATGCTCGCACGATTGTCGGTTGACAGGCCCGTGTGGCGGCTCAACTGGGGCCTCTCGAACCATCCGGCGCTCTTCCAACCCGAGACGCCTCCGCACACCCCCGCGATGGATTTGTCCGCGATGTGGCTGCGCATCGAGTGGCAGACACTGAGGCGCCTGCCCGTGACCGGGGCGATCCTGTTCGGGATCCGCACCTACGTGGAGCCGTTGGCAGACTTTGCGCGGCGCGACCGCACCGTCGTGCACGACTTCGCCGACCTGATACGGCAGTTGCCCGACGACGTGGCGACATACAAGAGCATCGCACCGTACCGGCGCGCACTGTGGGACTGGCTGTCGGCGGTCTGAGGCTGTCCGATGACCCGTGCTCAGGTCGTGTAGTCGGCGTTGATCCGCACGTAGCCGTCGGTGAGGTCGCATCCCCACACCGTGGCCGAGGCATCTCCGGTGCCGAGCGAGACGTGGACCAGCACCTCGTCACCCGCCATGTACCGCGACAGTGAGGCGAGCCCCGCGGCATCTATCTGCTTCGGGTACACCTCCTGGTCGCCGAAGCGGATCACGACATCGTCCTGATCGATGTCGTCGTGGTCGGAGCACTTGCCGATGGCCATCGCGACGCGCCCCCAGTTCGGGTCCGCGCCGTGAATGGCGGTCTTCACGAGTGGAGAGTTCACGATGGCCTTGGCCACGGTCTTGGCCTGTGCGCGATCGAGGGCACGATCCACGCGCACCTCGACGAGGGTCTCGGCACCCTCGCCATCGCGGGCGATCTTCTTGGTGAGGTCGAGGAGCACCCCGTGCAGCGCCGTCTCGAACGCGTCGATTGCGACCGTTCCCGCGGCACCGCTCGCGAGGATCACCGCGGTGTCGCTCGTGGATGTGTCGGTGTCGACCGAGACGCAGTTGAGCGTCGCATCGATCACGCGCCGGAAGACCGCGTCGAGGTCGGGCGGCTCGATCGCAGCGTCGGTGAAGATGAGGGCGATGAGGGTCGCCATGTCCGGTTCGATCATCCCGACACCCTTGGCCACCCCGACGATGCGGGCGCGGGACCCAGCGATGTCGGTCGCGGCGATCTTGTGCACGGTGTCGGTGGTCATGATGCCGCGTGCCACATCGATGGCGTCGTGGCCCGGCAGCGGCACCGGCAACCCCGCGATTCCGGCCCTGATGCGGTCCATCGGATACGGCCGACCGATGACCCCGGTGGAGGCGAGCAGCACCTCCTGGGTCGCGACGCCGAGCCTCAGGGCGACACCACTGACCAGTTCTTCGGCGTCCGCGCGCCCCCGGGCGCCGTTGGCGACGTTGGCATTCTTCGACACCACGACCACCGCACGTGCCGACCCGTCAGCCACGTGGCGCCGCGAGATCTCCACGCTCGGTCCGGCGAAGCGGCTCCTGGTGAACACACCGGCCGCCGAACAGGGCGCGTCCGAGGCCACGACGGTGAAATCGCGCGACCCGTCCTTTACGCCGACGTTGGAGACGTGGCAGGAGAAGCCCATCGGCAAATTGAGGATCTCGGGAGGTGTCACGGTCACGACGAATGTGTCTAGCACCCCGCACGACGGGGGTACGCCTACATTGGAGCAGTGCGCACGTTCGTGGTGAACGGAACCGTCGTCAACTCCGACGGTCGATCAGAAACCGATGTCGTCGTGGAGGACGGGCGGATCTCCGCGGTCGTTCCGTGGGGGTCGGTCTCCCGGACCGAGCGCGACACGGTGATCGATGCGACCGGCATGCTCGTGGTGCCCGGGGGTGTCGACCCGCACGTGCACATGCAACTCGACATCGGTGGCACCGTCTCGTCCGACACCTTCGAGTCGGGGACCATCGCGGCCGCCCACGGCGGCACCACGACGATCATCGACTTCGCGGAACAGCGCACGGGAGGGTCGGTTCCCGCCTCGTTCGAGGCGCGGCTCGCCGAGGCCGCCGACTCGGTCATCGACTGGGGACTGCACCAGGTGCTCGGTGGTGTCGATGCACAGGCGCTCGTCGATGCGCGCGCACTCATTGATCGTGAGGGGTTGGGATCGATCAAGCTGTTCATGGCATACCCGGGTCGTCTCTACTCCGATGACGGACAGATCCTTCGTGCCCTGCAGATGTGTTCCGAGACCGGGATGACCGCAATGGTGCACGCCGAGAACGGACTGGCGATCGATGTGTTGATCGAGCAGGCAGTCGCGGCCGGTCGCACCGCGCCCGAGTGGCACTCGCGCACGAGGCCGCCCGAATTGGAGGCCGAGGCGGTGCACCGCGCGGGGGTGCTCTCCCGGGTGGCTGGCAATGCGCCCCTCTACGTCGTGCACCTGTCGAGTTCGCACGCGCTCCGGGAGGTGGTCGATGCGCGCTCCCGCGGCACGAACATCTTCGGCGAGACCTGTCCGCAATACCTGCACCTGTCGCTGGAGGAGCACCTCGGGAGGGGATGGCCCGACGGCGCGGCCTACATCGCCTCGACGCCGTTGCGCCCGCGCAGCGAGGGACACCAGGAGGACCTGTGGCGGGGGCTCTCGACAGATGAACTCGCGGTCGTGGCGACGGACCATTGCCCGTTCTGCCTGCGCGAACAAAAACTCGCCCACGGTGAGTCGTTCAACCTCGTCCCGAACGGGATCGGCGGCGTCGAGCACCGGATGGATCTCATCCACCAGGGGGTTGTGATGGGTCGGATCACGCTCGAGCGATGGGTCGAGGTCTGCGCGACCGCACCCGCGCGGCTCTTCGGGCTCGACTCGAAGGGCAGGATCGCACCGGGGATGGACGCCGATCTCGTGGTCTATGACCCGGGTGAGCGGCACGTTCTGTCGGCCACCACGCACCACATGGATCTCGACCACTCGGCCTACGAGGGACTCGAGGTCACGGGCAAGGCCCGCACGGTGTTGTCGCGCGGGGAGGTGATCGTCGACGGCGGTGAGTTCCTCGGACGGAGGGGGCGCGGTCGATACCTGCGCCGACGCATCTCACGCGAGGTGCATTGACCGGTCGTACGCATCGGTCGATTGGGCCCGACGGGTTGCCCCGCCGCAGGATCAGGAGAAGATCCGCACGAGGTTCGCGAGGGTCTTCTCGATCGCGACGGCGTTGTTCTGCTTCGCGCCCATCACCGCGAGCATCACCGGGGCGCGGTTGGTCGACCAGTCGAACTCCTCGGTGACCCGGGTGCCGCCGTCGACGGGTTCGAGGATGTAGCGCCACACATGGCCGCCGAGGTGGCGCCAGGCGATCCGCCGGTTCTCCTCGAACTCGACCACCGTGTTCTTGATCGAGTAGGGGACGACGATCCTCATCTTCATCCCGAACCTCGCGCCGAGGGAGAGCCGCTCGGGAGCGTCCACGAAGGCCGACTTCACCGAACCCGAGCCGTCGATCTCGCCGTGACGCCGCGGGTCGGCGAGGATCTCGAAGATCTCTCCCGGTGGGGCGGGAACGATCGTCGACCGCGCGACCACCTGTCCGTGGTCCCTGTTCTCGATGTTCGCCATGTGGATCTCCGTCCTCAGTCCCTGTGCGGCGCGACGACCGCGAGGTGTTCAACAACAGAGTCTGCACATCTTCTTCCCGAGAACATCGCACCCTGGATCGATCCCGTGTCACGGTGGTCGCCGCAGACGAAGAGCCCCTCGCCGAGGGCGATGCGCTTCTTGGGGTGGAACGGGGGGCTCTGGCCGGGCTGACCGTGGGGGATCCGATCCGTGCGCAGGTGTCGCCATTGTTCGACCTGCGGTCCCCACCACCCTCGCAACTGCGCGCGTGCCATGGACTCGAGATCTCCGCCGGCGATCCCCGGCAGGGCGGCTGCCACCAGGTGCCGACCCGGTGGCGCGTACTCGGGGGCGACGGTGGACATCACGGCGACGTTCAACACCGGACCCTCGCCGGTTCCGTCGAGCACGACGTGTGCTGTGCGCACCGGCGCGGCCGGGGCATCGAACCACACGCACCCCGCCGGTCGCGACGCGACCTCGGGGAGACCCAGAAGTGTCGACGCGGAGGGTCCATCCGTTGCGACGACGACCGCGCGTGCCGCGATGGTGCGGCCGTCGGTCGTGTCGATGCGGCCCGGTGACACGCGTGCCACGCGGGTGCCGAGATGGACTGTGGTGCGCTGGAGTCCTCGGGCGAGTTGGGCGCTGATCTCGCCCATCCCGCGAGCGGGCACGGCTGAGTCACCGTCGGCGAGCGTGCGGAAGATGACATCGAACATCCGCACCGAGGTGGACAGATCCGGATCCAATTGGATGCCGCCGACGAGTGGTCGGAAGAAGCGCTCGATCATCGTCGGGGAGAATCCACGGTCCAGCAACGCGGTGACGGTGCTGGTGTCGGCACCGCGCAGCAACGCGCGGGGGTCGCTCGACAAGAGGCGCTTGCGCAGCAGAGCGATGCGGATCTTGTCGAGGGGGGATCCGACGGGGGCCAGTGCGGTCGAGGCGAGGGTCAGCGGGCGCCGGAAGGGATCACTCACGATGCTGCGTCGACCCTTCCTCCACACGATCGCACCGGGTTCGAAGCGTCGCAGGTCGAGTGCGTCGATGTCGAGATGTGCGGCGAGCTCGGGATATCCGGTGAGCAGGACCTGGAAGCCGCGATCGAGCGTGAACCCGTCGACGGTGTCGGATCGCACGCGCCCACCGACGCCGTCGGAGGATTCGACGACTGTCACGGAGAGCCCGGCGCGCTCCATGATGCGGGATGCGACGAGCCCAGCGAGACCCGCCCCCACCACGACCACGTCGGTCGAGGTGGGCAGTGCCACAGGGTGCGGAACGGTCACTTGCCGAGCAGCGAGCGCAATGCGCTCTCGAGGGTGGGGTGGCGGAACACGTAGCCGTCGGCGGTGAGAGCGGCGGGCAGGACGCGCTGACCGGTGAACAACAGGGCGTCGGCCAGTTCGCCTCCGAGCAGCGCCCTGGGTCCGAACGAGGGGATCGGGAGCACGGCAGGGCGGGACAACACCGTGGCGAGCACCCTGGTGAACTCGGCGTTGGTGACCGGCTCGGGTGCTGTGAGGTTCACGGCACCGCGTGCATCGCAGTCGAGGAGATGGATGATCGCGGCGACCTCGTCGTCCATCGAGATCCAGCTCTGCCACTGGCGTCCGCTGCCGAACTTGCCACCGAGTCCGAGTCGGAACAGGGGCAACTGCTTCTTCAGCGCGCCGCCGGCGGGGGAGAGAACGATCCCGGTGCGCAGGAACACGGTGCGGACGCCCGCACCGACAGCGGGTGCGGCGGCGTCCTCCCACGCGCGACAGACATCGGCGAGGAATCCCTGGCCCTGGGTCGCCGATTCGTCGAGCGTCTCGTCGCCACGCGGTCCGTAGATGCCGATCGCCGACCCCGAGAGGAACACGCGCGGCGCGACGGCCGCAGACGCCATGGCCTCTGCGAGGAGGGCGGTGCTGCGCGTGCGGCTCTCGAGAATCTCGCGCTTGTAGGAGTCGGTCCAACGCTTGTCGCCGATCCCGGCGCCGGCCAGATGGATGACCGCATCGACGCCCTCGAGCGCACCCGGGGCGATCGTGCCCGCCGCGGGATCCCACGCGATCTCGGAGCCCGATGCCGGGGTGCGGCGCACGGTGCGCACGACCGAGTGTCCCCTCGTCTCGAGGGCGGGAACGAGAGCGGAGCCGATGAGGCCGGAGGCGCCTGTGACGAGGATCTTCATGCGAGGAGTCAACACACCCGCGGTTGGTTCTGTTCCGTGCCACTCGTCGCGTTTCCGCATCGATTCCCGCACCTAGCCTTGGCCCGGTGACGATGACATCGGTGGAGCCGATCCGATGAGCACCCGCAAACTCATCCTGACGGCACTGGTGTGCGGTCTCGCGATCATGCTGGCCGGTGGCTTCAAGTTGCTCCAAGTGGCCCGCGACGATGTGCGTGCGGAGGTGCTGGCGTTCGGGACCCCCGCGACACTCGGCGACATGACGGTGGCGGTCGAATCCCTCGCACAGGACTCCGATGCGACGGTTGTCACGGTGACCATGTCGGGGGTCGAGGGAGCCGACGCTGTCGAGGGCTGGCGCCTTCTCGTGAACGGCGAGGTGACTGGTGCGTTGCCGTCCGATTCGCCGGGGTACGAGACCACGTGTGCGACCACCCGCGCGTCGACGCCCGTCACCTGCACGATCGGGTTCGCTCCGTCGGAGGGCTCCGTCACGGTGGCCTACCTGCGCGCCGGCACTCAGTCGCAGTGGGCCCCCTGAGATCGATTGCTCGTGGCGGGTCGGCTGGGCGCCGTCGGCGTGGGCTCGCAGAGGCGAACGGGTACCGTTGAGATCGTCGTTGTGACCCCCACGAGACACCCCGCACAGCATCAAGGAGAACCCGTCCATGGCCGATGATTTCGATCTCGTCGTCATTGGTGGGGGCCCCGGCGGGTATGCGGCTGCCTTCTACGGGGCATCCGCCGGTTTGAGGGTGGCACTCATCGAGAAGGACACCCTCGGTGGCACCTGCCTGAACCGGGGTTGCATCCCCGCCAAGGCATTCCTCGAGACGGCAGCGGCCCGTCGTCACGCCGAGCACGCGGGGGACTTCGGTATCTCGGTGACACTCGGGCCGATCGAGTTCTCGGTTGCCCAGGCGCGCAAGCAGAAGATCGTCGACGGCCTCGTGAAGGGTCTCACCGGCCTCACCAAGGCCAAGAAGGTCACCTACATGCTGGGAGTCGGGTCGCTGAATCCCGACAACTCGGTGACCGTCACAGCGATGGACGGTGCGATCTCGCAGGTGCGGGGCACGAACGTCCTGCTGGCAGCCGGCAGCGTGCCGCGCACGGTGCCCGGTTTCGAGCCGGGTGGGCCGATCATGACGAGCGACGAGGTGCTGATGCTCGACCGCATTCCGGCGCGCATCGCGGTCATCGGGGGTGGCGCGATCGGGTGCGAGTTCGCCTCGGCGTTCGCCGACCTCGGCGCGGAAGTGACGATCCTCGAGGGATTGCCCAAGATCCTCCCCGGGCTCGACGCCGACGTCGCCGGCGTCGTCGTGCGCTCGTTCCAGAAGAAGAAAATCGCGATCAAGACCGGCGTCTCGGTGACTGGGCACAACCCGACGGGCAAGGGCTCGACTGTGGTCTGCTTCGGTGACGGCGAGTCGCTCGAGGTCGATGCGGTCATCGTGTCGGTCGGGCGGCGCCCGTTCCCCGACCAGCTCGGCCTGGCGGCCACCAAGGTCGCCGTCAGCGACCGTGGTTTCATCGATGTCGACGCTCTGTGCCGCACTTCGGTCGCCGGTGTCTGGGCGATCGGCGACCTCATCAACACGCCCCAATTGGCCCACGTCGCCTATGCCGAGGCGATACTGGTGGTGCGACAGATCCTCGGTGAATCGGCGGTGCCCGTGGACTACGACCGCGTGCCGTGGGCCATCTACTGCAGCCCCGAGGTCGCGTGGGCCGGACCGGGCGAGGAAGCAGCCAAGGCCGCGGGCAACGACGTGGTCGTGGCCAAGCACCAGTTCCGCGCGAACAGCCGCGCCCAGATCCTCGGCGAGATCGACGGGCTGGTGAAGATCATCGCGAAAAAGAACGCCGACGGTTCCGCCGGGCAGGTGCTGGGCGTCCACATGGTCGGGCCGTGGGTGACAGAACAGCTCTCTGGCGGATACCTGGCCGTGAACTGGGAGGCCACCGTGGACGAGATCGCCCACTTCATCCAGCCGCACCCGAGCCTCACCGAATTGTTCGGCGAGACAGTGATGTCACTGACCGGCCGGAGCATCAACGCCTAGGGTCGAAGCGGGCCACAGCACACAAGGACGACGGACACATGGCAGAGATCACCCTTCCCCAACTCGGCGAGACGGTCACTGAGGGAACGATCACGCGCTGGTTCAAGAGGGTGGGGGAAAAGGTCGGAGTCGACGAGCCGTTGTTCGAGGTGTCGACCGACAAAGTCGACACCGAAGTCCCGTCGCCCATCGCGGGAATCCTCCTCGAGATCCGCGCCCAAGAGGGCGACACCGTCCCGGTGGGGGCCGTGATCGCTGTTGTCGGTGAGGGAGCAGCTCCTGCCGCGGCACCTGTTGCACCCCCCGCCCCTGTGGCGGCTCCCGCACCTGCGCCCGCCCCTGTGGCGGCTCCCGCACCTGCGCCCGCCCCTGCTCCGGCGGCTGTTCCGGCGCCGGTCGCCTCGACTCCCGGCGCATCGGTTGTGTTGTCACCCCTCGTGCGCAAGATGATCGCCGAGAACGGACTTGATCCCGCGTCGATCACCGGCACCGGCCCCGGCGGACGCATCACACGCGATGACGTGCTCGCCGTTCTCGAGCGCGGTGGCGGTCGTTCGGTCGCAGTACCGGCTGCTCCTGTGTCTGCGCCTGCGCCTGTGGCTGCTCCGGCGGCCGCGCCTGCTCCGGCGCCTGCTCCGAGAGCTCCGCAACCCGCTGCGCCCAAGGCGGTGCCCGGCGGACGCGACGAAGTTGTCGCGCTCTCACGTATTCGTCAGGCCACCGGCTCCCACATGGTCACGAGCAAGGCCACCAGCCCGCACGCTTTGAGCGTTGTCGAGGTCGACTACACCAATGTCGACAGTGTGCGTGGTCGCATCAAGGATGAGTTCCGTGCGGCGGAGGGTTTCTCGCTGACGTACCTGCCCTTCATCGCACGCGCTGTCGTCGATGCGATCGCGGAGTTCCCCCACATGAACGCCTCGATGGGTGACAACGAATTGATCGTGCACAGGTTCGTGGACTTGGGCATCGCGGTCGATCTCGACTTCCGGGGTCTGCTCGTGCCGGTGGTGCGCGAAGCCGAGGGCAAGCGCCTGCGCGCGATCGCCCGCGAGATAAACGACCTCGCTGGTCGCGCGCGCGCCAAGCGCCTCTCGCCCGATGAGATCGCAGGCGGCACCTTCACGATCTCCAACAACGGCTCCGCGGGATCGGTGCTGACGGTGCCGATCATCAACCAACCCCAGGTCGCCATCCTGTCGACGGATGCGATCACGAAGAAGCCGGTCGTGGTCCAGACCCCCGCGGGTGAGTCGATCGCGATCCATCCGGTCGGCAATCTGGCCATGTCGTGGGACCATCGCGCCTTCGACGGCGCGTATGCGGCCGGGTTCCTCGTCAAGGTGAGGGACATCCTCGAGACCAGGGACTGGTCATCGGAGGTCTGATCGCGATGGACGACCGGTTGCTGCGGGCACGGTGGCTCGGAACCGTTCCCTACGAGGAGGCACTCGCCGTGCAGGAGGCGGTCTTCCACAACGGCACCGGAAACCATCTGTTGTTGCTCGAGCATCCGCACGTGTTCACTCACGGCCCGTCGGCCGATCTCGCCACGAACCTGAGGTGCGACCCGGCGACGGTCGGCGCGCGGCTCGTGCCCGTCATGCGCGGCGGCGACGTGACCTACCACGGTCCCGGTCAACTCGTCGGCTATCCGTTGCTCGCACTCGACGGCACACACGGCGGGACTGGTCCGGTTGACTCACCCGGATACGTGCGCTCGCTCGAGGACGTGATCATCGGGGTGCTCGCCGCGCTCGGCCTGCCGCATGCGGGGCGCCTCGAGGGGTACCCGGGCGTGTGGCTCGATGCGGCGACGAGACCGCGCAAGATCGCGGCCATCGGGGTGCGTGTCGGCCGGGGTCGCACGATGCACGGCTTCGCACTGAACGTCTCGACCGACCTCACCTACATGCGCGACCACATCGTGCCCTGCGGAATCGCCGAGCACCCCGTCACATCGCTCGCCGAGGAGGGGATCGACGTGGCGATGAGGCAGGTCGTCGACGTTGTGGTGGAGCGCGCGGCACGTGAGTGGACCTCGGGGGCGTTCGAGCGCCAGGACGTCGCATGGCGCGCGTCACCCGACGACCTCTCGGCTTTCTCGCGCGGGGCCGGACCGGGCGAGCCGGTGCGTCTGCTTGGCCGACTCGCGCGCGCAGGCGTCGAGGGTGCCATCCCGTTGTCGGAGCGCAAACCCGACTGGATCAGGCCGAGGGTCCGCCACGGCGAGGAAGTGATGGCACTCAAGCGGACATTGTCGGAGTTGTCGTTGGTCACGGTCTGCGAGGAGGCGGGTTGTCCCAACATCTCGGAGTGCTGGAGCGACGGCACGGCCACGTTCATGGTGCTCGGCGAGCGCTGCACGCGGGCGTGCGGGTTCTGCCTCGTGGACACGCGCAAGCCCGGCGCTCCAGACTCCGATGAGCCGGTGCGCGTGGCCGAGGCAGTGCGAAGGATGGGACTCGCCCACGTCGTGCTCACCATGGTGGCGCGCGACGATCTCCTCGACGGTGGAATGGCACATGTCGCAGGGTGCGTGGCGGCGATCCGCGACCTCGACCCCGCGATCAGGGTCGAGACGTTGGTCTCGGATGCCAAGGGCGGGGAAGGCCTCGATCTGTTGATCGGGGCGCGACCCGATGTCTTCAACCACAACATCGAGACGGTGGCGCGCTTGCAACGCGCGGTGCGGCCGTCGGCGGGATACGCACGCAGTCTCTCGGTGCTCGCCCGCGCGAAGCGCGCGGGCCTGACCGTCAAATCGGGCATCATCGTGGGGATGGGCGAGACCGACGACGAGGTGCTGGGAACACTCGCGGATCTCGCGGCCCTCGGGTGCGAGATCGTGACCATCGGCCAGTACCTGCGACCGACCACCAACCACCTGCCCGTGGCGCGGTGGGTCGAGCCGTCGGTGTTCGAGATGTACAAGGACAGGGGTGAGGCGATGGGCATCGCCCACGTCGAGTCGAGTCCGCTGACCCGGTCGAGTTACCACGCCCGCGAGGCGGCTGAGCGCGCCGTGCCAGTCACAATTGGCGCCGTTCCTGCCACACTGGGCGGTCCACGAGGAGGAGAACGATGAAGTTGGCTGCCGAGAGCGTGTATGTGGATCGTCTCGCCCGGGTGCGCAAGGAGATGTCGGCGAGGGGGGTGGATTCACTGATCCTGTCGGTCGGCCACGACCTGCCGTATCTCACGGGATACCAGGCCATGCCGCTCGAGCGGCTCACACTGCTGGTCGTGCCGCGCGAGGGTGATGCCACGATGCTGATCCCGCGACTCGAGGCACCGCGCGTCGTCGAGATGCCGTCGGTGTTCTCCTTGCTGCCGTGGAACGAGACGGACGACCCCATCGCGATCGCGCACCGGGTGCTCGGGTCGGCCACCACAGTCGCGGTCGGCGACCGGATGTGGTCGCGGTTCCTGGTCGATCTGATCGCGCACCGGCCCTCCACCGTGTGGGCAAGGTCGGTGACGGTGATGGAGCCGTTGCGCTCGCGGAAGGACGCCGCCGAGATCGCGGTGCTGGCCGCCGCTGGCGCCGCAGCGGACCGTGTCGCGGCGCAGCTCCACAGCGGCGAGATCAGGTTGGTGGGTCGCACCGAAGCCGACGTCTCGGCCGACATCGGTGCGCGGTTGATCGCCGAGGGCCACGACAAGGTGAACTTTGCGATCGTTGCCGCCGGCGAGAACGCGGCGAGCCCGCACCACCACGCGGGGAGCAGGGTGATCCGTGGGGGAGAGATCGTGCTCTGCGACTTCGGTGGGACGATGGATGGCTACTGCAGCGACATCACCCGGTGCGTGCACATCGGCGAGGTGCCCGCCGACATCGCCGAGGCCTACGCCGTTCTCCACGAGGCACAGTCAGCGGGCGTGCGTGCCGGCACGATCGGCACGCCATGCGAGGGGGTCGACGCCGCCGCTCGTTCGGTGATCGACGCCGCCGGGTACGGCGAGTGGTTCGTGCACCGCACCGGCCACGGCATCGGCATGGAGGAGCACGAGGATCCCTACATGGTCAGGGGCAACGCGACGCCGATCGAGCCGGGCCATGCCTACAGCGTCGAGCCCGGCATCTACATCCCGGGCAAGTGGGGCATGCGACTCGAGGACATCGTGGTGGCGACCACCGATGGACCACGAGCCCTGAACGCGGCGAACCACGATCTCGTGGTCGTCGCGGGCTGACGCCGACGTGATCCGACTGGACGCGGCCACCGTCCTGCTCCAGTGGGCGACCGGCGGCTTGTTCTTCCTGTGGTGGACCACGCGCCGTCATGCGATCGGTGCCGGATACGGGTGGCTCCTCCGGGGCATCTACTCGGTGCTCGCCGCGGGGGGAATCGCCGCCGCGGTCGCCACCGACGGGGTGATCCTCGTGCGCGAGGCAACCGCTGCCGCTGTCGTTGTCGTGTCGCTCGCGACTCTCCGGCGGACGAACCCGCGATGGGATCTCGTGGCACCGGTGCTCGGTGCGGTGGGGGTGCTCGCTGCCGCCGTCGATGCGGCGAACGCCGTCGGTGACATCGCGGTGAGCCTCGTGCGCGTCGCAGTCGGCACGGTGTTCCTCGGGGCGGTGAGCGATGCGATGCTCCTCGGCCACTGGTATCTCGTGCAGCCGGGTCTTCCGCGGTCGACCCTGAACGAACTGGTCTCGGTCATGCGCGTGGTCGCACCCGTTGAGATCGTGGTGATGCTGCTGCCCACCGGGATGGTGAGCGTGTTCACCGGTGCGGTCGACGACGGCTGGGACGGCACCCTCGGGTGGTTCTGGGCGGCCTGCGCGGTCACCACCGTCGTGCTGGTGGAGGTGACCCGAGTCGCGCTGCGCGAGAAGAGCTATTCGGCGGTGATGGCGGCCACGGGACTGCTGTACCTGGCGATCCTCTCCGCTTTCGGCACGGATCTCGTGTCACGAGCGGTGCTCGCCTGAGCACCGCGTTGGTCACGTGACCTTGGAGTAGTCGACGGTGAACCAGCGCTCGGGCACGGTCGACACGCGAACCGACTCCCCGTCGGCGTCCCCCGAGCCACCCTCGACGTAGCGGTCGCCACCCCTCACGCCTAGATATCGGTGTGCCATCGGCCGACTATGGAGTTCGGTGTCGGCGGGAGAGATCGTGGCGGGTCCCTCGATCGACACGTATTTGTACGGCAGGGACTCGTTCTGTGCGCACAGGCTGAATCGCATCGACCGCCGGAGGAGTCGTCCCTTCACCGAGTCGAGCGAGGTGAGGAACCACAACTCGCCGCCCGGTTCGTACTCGTACCAGACGGGAACGGTCAACGGTGGTCCATCGGCCCGCTCGATCCCGAGGATCCCCACGTGGAGATCGGCGAGGAACTGCTCCCGCTCATGCGTGGTCATCGACAGTGCGCCCATGGTTCTCCCGTTTCTCCTCGAGGCCGGGCATCCCGGTGATCGTCCCGGTGAAAGTCGTCGAACCGTCCCGGTTTGCGATCGGGTGACCGCCCGGCCCGACAGTACCGGGTCGCGGGTCGCACGCGCCGACGTGGACGGGTGCGGCGGGTTGCCGTGTGCGGGGGCCGACGTCCGGACCCCGCCGAACTCTCGCCCACGCGGCGGAGAGCCCCGTCGCAGCAGCGGTGTCAGAAGACGGCGTCGGTGGCGCGGATCTCGGCGGGGTCCAGGCCGAGACCCGCGAGAATCTCGTCGGTGTGCTCGCCACGCATCGGTGCATGGGACACAACACCCGTCGGAGTGCCGTGGAAACGGGGTGCATGACGTGCCTCGCGGATGCGACCCGCCACGGGGTGCTCGCGCTTGAAGAAGCTCGCGTTGTGCACCACCTGGGGTTCATCGGGTGCCGAGACGAGGGTGTTGATGCTGCTCGCGGGCACATCGTGGACCAGGGCATTGGCGAGGAACTCCTCGACGGTGATCGCATCGGTGAGCTTCTTGACCTCGGTGCGCAGGTCGGCAACGTTCACCGACCGGGCCCCGGCATCGGCGAAGCGAGGATCGTCGAGCAGATGGCTCCCGTTGAGGGCGCGCATGTAGCCCTCGAACTCGGGCTGGGACACCGCCGACACGGCAACGAAACCATCCCTCAGCTCGAGCGCGGCATAGTTCTCGCCGATCGTGGGCGTGCGCGTGACGTCATCGTCGAGAAGTGCCACGTCCATCGCCGTGTCGGGCCACATGAACGAGATCGCGGCATCCAGCATGGCGACCTCGACGTGTTGACCACCCGCACCGCGCTCCCGCGCGAACAGCGCGGCGGTCACGGCCTGGGCGACTGTGTACGAGGTGACCTTGTCGCAGACGAGGGTGCGGAAGATCTGCGGTCGACTCGTGGCGCGGTCCGTCTGCACGGATGCGAGTCCGGACGCGGCCTGGATGATGTTGTCGTAGACACGTTGTCCGCTGCGCGGCCCGTCTTGGCCGAAGCCACTGATCGAGACGTAGACGATGCCCGGGTTCATCGCGCGCACGCTCTCGTAGCCGAAGCCGAGCTTGTCGAGTGCGCCGGGCCGGAAGTTCTGGATCAGCACGTCGGCATCGGACAGGAGCGCTCGCAGGATCTCGCCGCCGCGGTCGGACTTCAGGTTGATCCCGATCGAGCGCTTCCCGCGGTTGTTGAGCGCGAAGATCCCCGTCATTCCACCCTTGGAACTGCCGAGGAACCGCATCATGTCGCCGATTCCGGGGGACTCCACCTTGACGACATCGGCACCCTGGTCGGCGAGCATCATCGCCGAGAGCGGTCCCGAGATCATCACCGACATGTCCACGACCTTCACGCCCGAGAGCGGGCCGGACGACGTCACGCGGGGGCCCCCGGCGCCACGAGCGGCCACGGGCACTCGCGCTCCAGCACGAGGGCCAACTCGAGGAGGATCTGCTCGGAGAAATGCGGCCCCAAGATCTGGAGGCCCACCGGCAGGCCATCGACGGTGCCGGCGGGAACGGAGATGCCTGGGTTGCCGTGGAGGTTGCAGGGGAACGTGAGGACACCATTGTTGCGCGCGCCCGCCTTGATGCCGCCGAACTCCGATGGCAACGGTCCCTCGGCGGAGAAGGCGACATCGGGATTAGAGGCCGTGATCACCAGATCGACCTGGTCGAATATCTCGGCCATGCGTGCGTTGAAACGTGCACGCCTCTCCTCGAGACGACCGCGCGCCTCGGCGTTGTAGAGGCCCTCGGCCATCTCCATTCCCGCCCGCATCTCGGGGGTCAGTTGATCGGCGCACGCGGGCCACTTGTCTCCGAGCAGAGCCGACAGACCGAGGTTGCCGCTGATCGCCCATGCGGCGCCCATTCGCGGCAGGGTCGTGTCGACACCGTCGATGCGCACGAGCCCCGCCGCGCGCACCAAGTGCTCCGCGGCCCCGAGCAGCACGTGCCACATCGCCGGAGACACCGTCGCGCCACCCCAGTCGTCGACGACCGCGACTCTCAGTCCCCGCACGGGGACCGAGCCGAGCGCCGCCTCCCATCCCTCGACGCGTGGTAGCGAGAGCGGATCGCGCGCGTCGTGGCCGTTGGCCGCGTCGAACCATCGCGCCGTGTCGCGCACGCTCCGGCTGAGACACCCGACCGTGACGGTGAGGTTGCCGTACTGCGCGTTCGGTCCCCGCGGGATGCGGCCGTACGTCGACTTGAGCCCGACGAGACCGGTGAACCCGGCCGGGATGCGGATGGATCCGCCACCATCGCCGCCGGTGGCGAGGGTGAAGAGCCCGCCGGCGACACCGGCCGCGCTGCCCCCCGAGGATCCGCCCGGGGTGCGCGCGAGGTTCCACGGGTTCGAGGTTGCACCGTTCAGGTGGGTGCGCGTGAGGTTCACTCCACCGAACTCACTGGCCGTGGTGAGACCGAACGGCACGACTCCACCACGTCCGACGATTCGCTCGACCGGAATCGAGGTCTCCGTCGCGATGTCGCCGGCGAACACGAGGGAGGCTCCGGTGTCGGGCCACCCGCTGACCATGTCGAGCTCCTTGACGCCGAGCGGAACACCGCCGAAGGGGAGCGAGACGTCGGCCTTCTCGGCCCCGGCGAGCGCGCGCTCGGGATCCACGAACGAGACCGCATTCAGCGAACTCGCCGCGGTCGCGTCGAGCGTCGCTTGCATCTCCTCTCGGGGCGACCGGCGCCCCGTCCTGAATTCCTCGACGAGCGAGCACGCATCGCCCAACCAAGGTGTATCGGCCATGCGCGCGACGCTAGTCCAGTTGTGCGGCGCACGATCCCGCCGTCGGGAGGCACCGCAACTAAGGTCGCAAGTGCGCTATGGACAGTCGTGCCTTCCTCGGACTCGTGGAGACGCATAACCCGTACCGCTGGCACCTCCCCGTCGAGACACGCCTGTGCACGGGCGGGAAATTCCTGTACGGGGGAGCAGGCCTCGGGGCCGCGATCTCGGCCCTGGAGGGCACCACGGGGCGCCACCTGGTCTGGTCGAGCGCCCAGTACCTCAGCTACGCCCGACCGGGCGAGGTGATGGACATCGATGTGATCGTGCCCGTGACTGGGCACACGATCACCCAGGCGCGCGTCGTTGCGCACGTCGGCGAGCGCGAGATCCTGGTGGTCAACGCAGCCCTCGGTGACAGGGACTTCGCCCTCCAGGGTCAGTGGGAGACTGCCCCCCGGGCACCACACCCCGACGAGTGCCCCGACTACCGGCACCGTCACCCGCACGGGGGCACCATCCACGACTACATGGACGAACGCATCGTCAGCGTGCGCAGCGAGGCAGAACTCGACGGCACCGTCAACGACGGCCACACCGTGATGTGGACGCGCCTGCCCCAGGTGATCGAGGGTGTCGACGCCGCCACACTCGGCGTCCTCGGTGACTTCGTGCCGCGCGGGGTCGGTCAGGCCCTCGGCATCCGCGGTGGGGGCAACAGTCTCGACAACACACTCAGGGTGATGAACCTCGTGCCGACCACCTGGGTGCTGATCGACATCAAAGTGCACGGTCTGGCGCGCGGGTTCGGCCACGGACTGGTGCACATGTACGCCGAGGACGGGACCCTGATGGCGACGGCGAGCCAGAGCTGCATCGCGCGCATCCACCGCGATCGCGACGAGACCGCCGATGGCCGACGGAGCACGATGTCGGGGAGGACAGCATGAACGCCTACGGCGCCGCGCCACAGCACGGGACAACGGTGCGACCGGGAATGACCGTGCCCCTGCCGGGGCCGTTGCACTCGCACCGCGAGAAGCTCGGCGAGCTCGCCGACCTGGGCTACACCGACATCTGGTCGGCGGAGGCCGACGGTGCCGATGCGTTCACACCGCTCGCACTGGCCGCCGCGTGGGAGCCGCGACTGCGTCTCGGCACGGCGATAGTGCCGGCCTACACCCGCAGCCCCGCGTGCCTCGCCCAGTCGGTGGCATCGCTCGCCGACGCGGCTCCCGGCAGGTTCGCGATCGGCATCGGATCGTCGAGCAATGTGATCGTCGAGCGCTGGAACGGTGTTCCGTTCGAGGAGCCCTACAAGAAGGTGCGCGACGTGGTGCGTTTCCTGAACGATGCTCTCTCGGGCGAGAAGGTGGTGGGCACCTATGACACCTTCAAGGTCGACGGCTTCCGGCTCGGCATCAAGCCCGAGCACAAGCCTGCGATCCTGGTGGCGGCCCTGCGCGAGGGGATGCTCCGCCTCGCCGCGCGCGAGGCCGACGGCACGATCATCAACTGGCTGAGCCCCGACGACGTCACCCGCGTCGCCCAGGTGGTGCGCGATGCCGCCGGGGGAGTGCCCAAGGAGATCGTCGCGCGCATTTTCGTGTGTCCATCGGAGAATGCAGAAGTGGTGCGCCAGGGTGCGAGGTTCGCGATCGCGGCCTACCTGAACGTGCCCGTCTATGCCGCGTTCCACGCATGGCTCGGGAGATCGGATGAGTTGAAGGGAATGTGGGACGCATGGAAGACGGGTGAGCGCAAGGCGGCACTCGCTGCGATCCCCGACTCGGTCGTCGACGATCTCATCGTGCACGGGTCGCCCGCCGAGTGCCGTGAGAAGATCAAGCGGTACTTCGACAACGGAGTGACCACCTCGTCGCTCGCGATCATGCCCTTCGACCCGCAGTTGAAGCACTGGGACGCCGTGCGGGCGCTCGCCCCGAACGCATGACCGCCCCCGCGAGCGCACCGGCCCCCGCCACGGGTGGTGTCACCCGCGAGGGATGGCTGCTTCTTCTGCGCACCCTGCGCGTGCAGGAGCGCGCGCTGCTCGTCGGCGCCGGGGTGGGTCTGGCGTGGACACTCGGCAAGGTGTCGGTGCCCCAGCTCACGCGGCTCGCAATCGACCGCGGCATCGAGAAGAACGGATCGCTCGTCTTCTGGACGCTCCTGATCATGGGTGCCGCCATCGTGGCGGGGGTGTTCGCGGCATGGCGGCGCTACATCGCCTTCCGCGAGAGCAGGCTCACCGAGACGATGCTGCGCGAGCGTCTGTTCTCCCACATCCAGGGCCTGCACGTCGGCTTCCACGACCGTGCCCAGACGGGCCAACTGATGAGCCGGTCCTCGAGTGACCTCCAGCAGGTTCAGGGCTTCGTCGTGAACATCCCGATCTTCGTCTCCCAGATCACGATGGTGCTCGGCGTCGTGGTCATCCTGATGCTGTCGGATCCGATCCTGGCTCTCGTGTCGCTCGCTCCACTGCCATTCATCAACGTGTCGGCGCGCCGTTTCTCCCATCGCATCCATCCCGTGGTGATCGCGGTCCAGCAGGAGCAGGCCCAACTCGCCAACATCGTCGAGGAGAGCGTGTCGGGAATCCGCGTGGTGAAGGGATTCGGCGCGGAGTCGGTGCAGCAGCGGCGACTCGAGCGCGAGGCCGACGACATCCGGCGCGAGTCGATGGTCGCTGCGCGCATACGCAGTCGCTTCCTGCCGGCCATCGACCTGCTGCCCTCGCTCGGCCTCGTGGCGGTGCTCGGTCTCGGCGGGCACAGGGTGATCAACGGCGACATGACGCTCGGCGGACTGGTCGCGTTCAACACCTATCTCACGATGCTCATCTGGCCGATGCGCAACATCGGCATGACGGTGGCCTTCGCCCAGCGCGCGGCGGCCGCCCTGCTGCGCGTGAACGAGGTGCTCTCCGAGGAGCCCGCGATCGCCGACCCTCCCAGGCCACGGTCGTTGCCGGCGGCGGGACTGGCCCAGCCGGTGGGTGCGGTCCGTTTCGGCGCGGTGCGCTTCGCCTACGACATCGGCCACACCAAGGTGGGAGTTCTGGAGGGCCTGACACTCGACATCGCGCCGGGGGAGTCGGTGGCGATCGTGGGCGCGACCGGCTCGGGCAAGTCGACGATCGCGCGCCTGTTGCTGCGCTTCTACGACCCGCAATCCGGGGTCGTGAGGCTCGATGGGGTCGACCTGCGCGACCTTCGCCTCGCCGATCTGCGTCGGGCAGTCGGCGTGGTGTTCGAGGACACCCTGCTCTTCCACGACACTGTCTCGGCGAACATCGCCTTCGCCAAGCCGGGCATCGACGCCGACGTCGTCGTGCGGGCGGCGCGGCTCGCCGGCGCTCACGACTTCATCATGCAGTTGCCGCACGGCTACGACACGGCCCTGGGGGAGCGCGGGTACTCGCTCTCGGGTGGTCAGCGCCAGCGGATCGCGATCGCACGTGCGATCGTGGCTGATCCCCGTGTGTTGGTGCTCGACGACGCGACTTCGGCGGTGGACCCGACCAAGGAGCACGAGATCCGTGACGCCCTCGCCACGGTGATGCGCAACCGCACCACCCTCGTGATCGCGCATCGACCCGCCACGATCGAACTCGCCGACCGCGCGGTGCTGCTCGACGGCGGCATGATCGCCGCGACAGGCACCCATCGCGAGCTGCTCGAGTCGAATGACCGGTACCGCGAGGTGCTGGCCGCACTGGAGCGCGGCGCGATGCCCGTGGCGGGAGGGTCCTGACATGTGGGCCGGTGGTGGCGGGCGCGGGCGCGGCCCCGGTGTGATCGAGGAGGACGACAGGCTCGACCGCACCCAGACGCGCGTGGTGCTCGCGCGCAGCGTCAAGATGGCCGGGGAGTTCCGCCGCAAGGCCGCCCAGGCGATGGCCTACGTGGTGGTCACGGTGTTCTGCACGCTCGCGGGGCCGGTCATCGTGCGCCACGGGATCGACGCGGGCATCAAGAAGTCCGACACCGCGACCCTCAACTGGAGCGTGGCCGCCTACCTGGTGGTCGTGGCCGTGGCCTACGTGGTGGGCCGGCTCCAGTACGTCGCGCTGAACCAGGCGGGCGAGGGCTTCCTGCGCCTGTTGCGCCTGCGGGTCTTCGAGCGGATGCAGAGCCAGTCGTTGGCCTTCTTCGACCGCGAGAAGGCCGGTGTGCTGGTGGCACGCATGACCGCCGACATCGAGTCGATGGCCGAGCTCGTGCAGTGGGGACTGATGCAGTTCCTGTCGGCGTTCCTGTTGCTCTTCTTCGCGTTCTTCCTTCTGTTCACCCTGTCCTGGGAACTGACCTTGATCACCTTGATCGTCTTTCCATTCATCATCGCGGCATCCGTGAAGTTCCAGCGCGACTCGAACAAGGCCTACCTCGAGGTGCGCGAGAAGGTGGGTGCGAACCTCTCGGCCCTGCAGGAGGGGATCGCGGGGGTTCGCGTCATTCAGGCGTACGCACGAGAGGACGAGCAGATCCGCCGGTTCGAGGAGTCGAACCGCGCGCTCTACCGCAGCCACCTGCACTCGGTGAAGGTGAGCACCTGGTACTTCGGGTTGATCGAGTACGCCGGCATCGCCTCGCAGGCACTGATCGTGGGTATCGGGGGCTGGTTGGTGCACCGAGGGTCGGTGTCGCTCGGCACCGTGGTGGCTTTCGTGCTGCTGCTCGCGAACCTCTTCGATCCGGTGCAGCAGCTCTCGCAGCTCTACAACACTCTCCAGTCGGCGGCGGCATCGTTGCACAAGTTGTTCGGGATCCTCGATGCCGAGCCCGATGTCGCCGAGGCGCTCGACCCCGTCCCACTGCCGGCACGGGGCGACCTCGTCGTCGACGGCGTCACCTTCACCTACGCAGGGGGAGCGAGGCCGGCCCTCGACGATGTCTCGCTCGTGCTGCGAGCCGGCACGCGACTCGCCCTCGTCGGGCCCACGGGCGCGGGGAAGTCGACACTCGCCAAGTTGATGGCGAGGCTGTACGACCCTTCGGCGGGTCGCGCCACCTTCGGGGGTGTCGATCTGCGTCGTGCCTCCACGGCCGATTTGCGCGATCGCATCGTCGTCATCCCCCAGGAGGGCTTTCTCTTCGGGGGCACGATCCGGGACAACCTGCTCATCGCGCGTCCGGATGCGACCGAGGATGAGGTCCGCGGGGCGCTTGCCTCGCTCGGTGTGTTGGAGCGCTTCGAGTCCTTCAGCGAGGGCCTCGACACGGAGGTGCGCGAGCGGGGATCACGGCTCTCGGCCGGTGAGCGCCAGTTGGTCGCCCTATCGCGCGCGGCGCTGGTGAATCCGGCGGTTCTCGTGCTCGACGAGGCGACCTCGAACCTCGACCCCGGCACCGAGATGTTGATCGAGGCGGCACTCGAGCGCCTGATGGCCGGGCGGAGCGTGATCGTGGTGGCGCACCGACTCACGACGGTGAAGCGCGCCGACCGGATCGCTGTCGTCGCCGACGCGCGGATCACGGAGTCGGGAACCCACGACGAGCTCGTCGCGCTCGGTGGCCACTATGCGCAGCT
>VGAK01000014.1 GCA_016870775.1 Actinomycetota bacterium | reverse complement strand
GAGGCGGCGCCCGACGGGCGCCACGATCTCGGCGAAGCGTCCCTCGGTCATGCCCTGACCGTGGTTCGCCCCGGCTGCGCGCGAGATGTTCTCGTCCATCAACGTGCCGCCCAGGTCGTTGCACCCGGCACGCAGCAACTGGGTTGCACCGGCAGTGCCGATCTTGACCCACGAGACCTGCACGTTGTCGATCAATCCGTCGTACACGATGCGCCCGATCGCATGCATCAGCACCGTCTCGCGGAAGGTCGGTCCGCGCCGCGACCTGCGCTGGAGGTAGATCGGCGAGGCCATGTGGACGAACGGCAGCGGAATGAACTCGGTGAAGCCACCCGTCTCGCGCTGGAGGTCACGGGTGGCCACCATGTGGCGCGCCCACGAGATGGGATGCTCGATGCTGCCGTACATGATCGTGATGTTCGAGTGCAGTCCCACCGCATGCGCCTGACGGTGGCACTCCAGCCACTCCTCGGTGTTCACCTTGTCGGGACACAGGATCGCGCGGACCCCGTCGTCGAGGATCTCGGCGGCCGTGCCGGGAAGCGAGGCGAGACCGGCAGCCTTCAGGCGCACGAGGTAGTCGCGCAGCGACTCGCCGTTGCGGCGCGCACCCTCGGTCACCTCGAGGGCGGTGAAGCCGTGGACGTGCATGTCGGGAACGGCGTTCTTCACCGCGCGTGTCACCTCGATGTAGTAATCGCCGTCGAAGTCGGGGTGGATGCCACCCTGGAGAGTCACCTCGGTCGCGCCCAGCTCCCATGCCTCCAGTGCGCGCTCGGCGATGTCGTCGAGGGTGAGCAGGTACGGGGTGCCCCGCAGGTTGAGCGAGAGGGGACCCTTCGAGAACGCACAGAAGCGGCACTTGTAGGTGCACACGTTCGTGTAGTTGATGTTGCGGTTGTGCACCCATGTGACCGTGTCGCCGACGGCCAATCGCCGCAGTTCGTCGGCGTGTTCGGCGATCGCGCCGACTTCCGGGCCGCGCGCGGTGAACAACGCCACGATCTCGGACTCGCCGATCTCGTGTCCGGCACGGTGTCCCTCGAGGATCTCGGCGATGCGTCCGCGCACGGCCGGTGCCGGGTGCGGCACCAGGATCGGTGGTGCGAGGTTCGAGCCCGAGTACCACTGCGTCGACTTGTGGCCCACGAGAACGACCTCGGCGCCGTCGTGGACGACGTCGGCCGGGGTCACCTTCTCGGGCCACACTGCACCGGGGTCGTCGCGGCCGAGTCCTTCGGCGTCGCTTCGATCGAGCACCGGGAATCTGAGCGCCCCGTCGAGCCATGTCTCGGGCGCGTTCGCATGCTCGGGGTAGATGGTGAGACGCGGTGCGAGCGCGAACCCGCGTTCCTCGGTGACGCTTCGCAGGCGGTCGAGCGCGGGCCACGGTCGCTCGGGATTCACGTGGTCGGCCGTGACCGGGGAGACCCCGCCCCAGTCGTCGATACCCGCATCGAGCAGCACGCCGAAGTCGTCCGAGAGATTCGGCGGCGCCTGGAGGTGGATGGAGGGGGGAAGGATCAGCCGGGCTACCGCGATCGACCAGAGGTACTCGTCCTCGGGGCAGGGGAGCGAGCGGAACATGATCGTGCCGGGCTTGGGGAGGAAGTTCTGCACGATGACTTCCTGCAGGTGGCCCCAGCGCCGGTGCGCGGCTGCGAGCACGGCGAGGGCCTCGATGCGGTCGCGGCGGTCCTCGCCGATCCCGACGAGGATTCCGCTCGTGAACGGGATTGCGAGTTCGCCGGCGGCACAGAGGGTGTCGATGCGCCGCTGCGGATCCTTGTCGGGTGCGCCGCGGTGGCACGAGAGATCGCCGCGCAGTGACTCGAGCATCATCCCCTGTGAGGGCGCGACCCGGCGCAGCATCGCGAGCTCGTCGGCATGGAGCGCGCCGGCGTTGGCATGCGGGAGCAGGCCGGTCTCGTCAAGCACCAGCGCGCACATGTCGTGGAGGTAGTGCACCGTCGAGTCGTAGCCGTGGGCGCCGAGCCAGTCGGCCGCCGCCCCGTAGCGCAACTCGGGGCGCTCACCGAGGGTGAAGAGGGCCTCGTGACAGCCGTTGCGCGCACCGAGCCTGGCGATGGCGAGCACATCGTCGGGCTCGAGGTAGGGCTTGTCCAGTCGCGCGGGTGGCTGGGCGAAGGTGCAGTAGCCGCACTTGTCGCGGCAGAGCATCGTGAGCGGGATGAAGACCTTCGGCGAGTAGGTGATCCGGGTCCCTCGGGCGGCGTCGCGCACCGCGCGCGCACGCGGCAGGAGATCGTCGAGCCGGGCGGTCTCGAACTCGCCGACGAGCATGGCGAGCACTTGGTCGGGAACGAGATCAGCTCTCGCGAACTGGCGAGTCATGGCGTGCACCTACCTGGTGGATCGAGCCTGTGTGTTGTGCCAGTGCCGATCAGACCCCGCCGGCGAGAGCTATAGGAGCCACCGAAATCTTGAACGATCGAGCAACCCCACTCTACTGGGGTGCGGACCTCGGGGGCACCATCGGGGCGATGACCCCGGCGGCGGGGAACACTCGACGGGTCCGGTGCCGGGGCGATCAACCCCCGCCGGTCGCGCGATCGATCGCCTCGAACATGGCGCGCACGTTGTGGCTCCCCATCGCGACCCGGTGACCCGTGCGGCTGATGAAGCTCAACTGCACCCCGGTGACCGGATCCGCGACGGTGAAGACCTGCTCGTGGCCGGCCCCGTCGACGACCACATCGGTGAGGCGCGGCACCCCCGCGGCATCGAGCGCATCGCGCGTGAAGGTGGCGTTGAGCACCTCGATCGCGATGTGCTGGACCCCCGAGCCGTGCTCGGCGAGTCGGCGGTGCACGGCCGGGTTGTGATCGCCCGACACCAACACGACCGTGACCCCGCCAGCGGAGGCGACCCGCATGCTCGGGTCGTCGGTGGTGGCGACCACGAATCCCATGCCGGCGAAGAATCCGCTCGCGGCGTCGAGGTCGGCGACGGCCACCACGACGTGGTCGATGCGGCAGGCGACCGTGTCGAGCTCACTGCGTGCGCCATCACCGGCCGACTTGTCGGGGGCGGGCACATCGAGCGAGCCCGCGACCTCGATGCGGTGGGTCTCCGCGAGCAGGGTGCGGAACAACTGTTCTGCGAAGTCCGGTTCCACGCGGGCGTTGATCGCCCATTGGCGGCGGCTCGCCAGCACGTCGCGGACACGCTGGGGCTGGATGACGGTGGTGCCCGACTTCTCCTTGATCTCGGCGACCTCGCGGCAGACCTGCATGCGATCGGCGAGCAGGTTCACGATCGCACGATCGATCGCATCGATCCTGCCGCGAAGATCGGACAACTCAGTCACGCTCGTTCAGCAGTCTCTCGACGTGCTTGGCGAGCACGTCGATCTCGATGTTGACCCTGTCTCCCGCGTGCCTGACCCCGAGGGTGGTCACATCGGCGGTGTGGGGGATCACCGCCACCTCGAAGGTGTCCGCGCCGAGGTTGAACACGGTGAGGCTGATGCCATCGACCGTGCACGACCCCTTCTCGACCACGTAGCGCATCAGCTCGCGCGGGATCCGCACGACAAGACCCGGTGCCGGTGCCACGACCGTGCCGACCGCGTCGACGTGTCCGAGCACCACGTGGCCGCCGAAGCGTCCACCGGCGGCCATCGGCCTCTCGAGGTTGACGGGGTCGCCTGCGGCGAGATCCCCCAGGTTCGTGCGCGACCAGGTCTCGTCGGAGACGTCCGCGCTCCACCAGTCATCGCCGCGCTCGACCACCGTGAGGCAGCAGCCGTTCACCGCGATCGACGCTCCGATTCCGGAGTCCTCGAGCACCGTCCGGGCCGAGATCACGAGGCGGGACCCGTCGCGGGACCGGACCGAGCCCCTCTCCTCGACGATGCCGGTGAACACGAACGCGAACACTAACTGCCGAAGACCCCAAGTGAACGGGGGGTTGTGGACAACCGGAGTGTGTCGTAGCCTGAAGGGGTCCACGTGGGCTCCGGCGCGCGTGAGATGCCGGCAGCGGACAGGCCGCGACCGGCGCCCTCTGAAGCAAGGACGAGGCCGTCTCAGATGACGAAAAACGAGACAATCGCTGCGTACAAGCAGCACGGCACCGACACAGGTTCGCCCGACGTGCAGATCGCACTTCTCACGGACCGCATCAACCACCTCACGGAGCACCTCAAGGAGCACCCGAAGGACCACCACAGCCGTCGTGGTCTGCTGATGCTGGTTGGCCGTCGTCGCCGCATGCTGGATTACGTCCGCGCCCGCGACATCGCCCGCTACCGCGAGCTCGTCGCACAACTCGGTCTACGCCGCTGAGGCCAGGCTCCGCCGACTCCCCTACACAGAGTCGTCGGTTGTCAGTCGAGGATCCCGCGCCATGGGGCGGGGTTGCCGACTGGGAACCGGCGTGGTGTCGACGGAACAACACATCACACTCATCCAAGGAGTTCCCATGGCTGACGCCATTCGAGTGTCCGCGCCGGTGTCCGGCACGGACAAGACCATTTCATTCCAGACCGGCAAGCTCGCCACCCAATCCCAGGGTGCGGTGCTCGCCACAATCGGCGGAACCACGGTGCTGGCAACCGCCAATGCCGCCCGCGGAGTTCGGGACGGCATCGACTTCTTCCCGCTGACGGTCGACGTCGAGGAGCGCGCCTATGCCGCCGGCAAGATCCCCGGAGCCTTCTTCAGACGCGAGGGTCGCCCGAGCGAGCAGGCCATCCTCACCTGTCGCCTGATCGACCGGCCGCTGCGTCCCGCCTTCCCCGACGGGTACCGCAACGAGACCCAGGTCGTCATCACCGTCGTGGGTGTCGACATGGCCAACCCGCACGATGTGATCGCGATCAACGCCTCGTCGGCGGCGCTCATGATCTCGGGCATCCCGTTCGAGGGACCCATCGGGGCGGTCCGCCTGGCCTACGACCAGGATGGAACCTGGGTGCCCCATCCCACCTACACGCAGGGCGAGCAGGGCACGTTCGAGATCGTTGTGGCCGGCCGCGAACTCGACAACGGTGACGTCGCCATCATGATGGTGGAAGCCGGCGGCACCGAGAAGGCGTTCGAGTTCTACGAGTCCGGTGCACCGAAGGTGTCCGAGGCCGTCATCGCCGACGGGCTCGAGGCCTCCAAGACCTGGATCAAGGAGTCGATCGCACTGCAGCGCCAGTTGGTTGCGAGTGTGATCGCCACCCGAGGTCCGATCGCGCCGCTGTCCTACACCCCCGTCCTCGACTACACCGATGAGATCTTCGTCGAGGTGGAGCGGGTCGCCACCGCGAAACTTGCCCACGCGGTCACGATCGCGCTGAAGGCCGAGCGCAACGCTGCCACCGACGCAGCCGCCGCAGAGACGGTCTCGGAGCTCTGCGGGGAGGGTGGTCGCTTCGCCGGCCAGGACAAGGCCGTGAAGGAAGCGGTACGCAGCCTCACCAAGAAGCTCGTGCGCAAGCGCGTCGTAGAGGCGGGTGTCCGCATCGACGGCCGCGGACCAAGGGACCTTCGTCCCCTGTCGTCCGATGTCGGCGTCCTGCCGACCGCGCACGGCACGGGCCTGTTCCAGCGCGGAGAAACCCAGGTCATGAACGTGTGCACGCTCGCGATGCCGCGCATGAACCAGATGCTCGACACGCTCGGGCCGGACGCCGAGAAGCGCTACATCCACCACTACAACATGGCTCCGTGGGCCAACGGCGAGACCGGTCGCGTCGGTTCGCCGAAGCGCCGCGAGATCGGCCACGGTGCGCTCGCCGAGCGCGCCTTGTTGCCGGTGGTGCCCAGCCAGGAGGAGTTCGCCTACGCGATCCGCCTCGTGAGCGAGGTGCTGTCGTCGAACGGGTCGACCTCGATGGCCTCGGTGTGCTCCTCGAGCCTCTCGCTCATGGATGCCGGTGTGCCGATCAAGGCCCCCGTCGCGGGTATCGCGATGGGCCTGATCTATGCCGAGGGCACCTACCTCACCCTCACCGACATCCTCGGTGCCGAGGACGCCTTCGGGGACATGGACTTCAAGGTGGCCGGAACCCGCGACGCGGTGACCGCCCTGCAACTCGACACCAAGATCGACGGCATCCCGGCCGACGTGCTCGCGGCAGCGCTCCAGCAGGCGCGCGATGCGCGCATGGCGATCCTGGACAACATGGCCACCGCCCTCGCGGGACCGCGTTCGGAGGTCGCAGAGACCGCTCCGAAGATCGTGTCGTTCAACATCCCGCTCGACAAGGTCGGAGAGGTGATCGGACCGAAGGGCAAGGTCATCAACACGATCCAGCAGGAGACCGGTGCGGACATCGCCGTCGACGACGACGGAGCCGTCGGCATCGTCACCATCGGCTCGCCCGACAACTTCCGCGTGGAGGAGGCAAGGGCCCGGATCCTGGCGATCGTCGATCCGCCGACGGCGGACCTGGGTGCGATCTATGACGGCCGCGTGGTCAGCATGACCAAGTTCGGTGCGTTCGTGAACATCCTCCCGGGTCGTGACGGACTCGTGCACATCTCCAAGCTCGGCAACGGTCAGCGCGTGAACAACGTCGAGGACGTGCTCGAGCTCGGTCAGGTGATCAAGGTCCGCGTCGACGACATCGACGACAAGGGCAAGGTCAGCCTCACACCGGTCGGACCCGACGGGGAGCCCCTCCCCGGCGGCGGCGGCGGTGGCGAGCGCCGTGAGCGTCGCGACCGTGACGACGACCGCGGTGGACGCGGCGATCGTGGCGGCCGTGACCGCGACCGTGGCGGTCGTGACCGCGGTGGCCGTGACCGTGACCGCGGAGGTCGCGACCGTGACCGGGATCGCGGCGGACGCGGTGACCGCGATCGCAGCGAGCGTCGCGAGCCGCGGTCGGAGTCGTCGGCTGATGCGCCCGTCGAGGTGTCCTTCGAGGCAGAGTTCGACAGCGAGTTGTCGCGTGACTTCGGCGATCTGGGCCCGCGCGGCAACCGTCGCTGATCGACGCCCGCTCCGCTGTCAGCGCTGATCGCCGCCCGTGCGGCCCCCGGCACTGATCACAGCCCGCGCATAACCAGGGAATCCTCCGTCGACCGGCGGCTACGGTGGCGCCCATGATTCGCGTGGGTGTCGTGGGGGCCGCCGGACGCATGGGTTCAACGGTCTGTGACGCGGTCGCCGCTGCCGAGGGCCTCGATCTCGTCGCCGCGGTCGACACCGCCCGAACCGGGGGGCAAGTCCACGGGCTCACGGTCTCGTCGGAGTTGAGGACGCTCGCCGATGCCGGATGCGAGGTCGTCGTCGACTTCACCGTGGCGGCGGCCGCGCGCATCACCCTCCCGTGGCTCGCTCTGCACGGCATGCACGCGGTCGTGGGCACCACCGGTCTGGGTGACGACGACGTCGAGTCGTTCCGCAAGGCTTTCTCCGGGTCGAACTGCCTGATCGCTGCGAACTTCGCGATCGGTGCGGTGCTGATGATGCGCTTCGCGGAGCAGGCCGCCCCCTGGTTCGAGACCGCCGAGATCATCGAGTTCCACCACAACGGCAAGGCTGACGCACCGAGTGGAACGGCGCTGGCGACCGCGCGCCGGATGGCATCAGCCAGCAGCGAGTGGGCTCCGGATCCGACCGCGCACGAGACTCTCCCCGGTGCGCGCGGGGGCCAGGGGCCGGCGGGCATCCGCATCCATGGTGTGCGCATGGTGGGAATGACCGCCTCGCAGGAGGTGGTGCTCGGCACCGCCGGGCAGACTCTCGTGATCCGACACGATTCGAGCGACAGGGTGTCGTTCATGCCCGGCGTGCTGCTCGCATGCCGCCGTGTCGCAACTGTCCCCGGGCTCACGCTCGGGATCGACTCACTTCTCTGAGATCGCGCCGACACGGCGCGAAGGCTCACCTGAGGGCGTCGACCGCCGCGTCGTAGTTCGGCTCGGAGCCGATGTTGTCGACGAGTTCGGTGTGGAGCACCCTGCCCGTCTCGTCGGCCACCACGACGGCGCGCGCGAGCAGCCCCTTGAAGGCGCCCTCGTTCAGCTGCACGCCGAACGCCTCGCCGAATCCCCCGCGGAACGACGACGCGGTCTGGACGTTCGCGAGCCCCTCCGCGCCGCAGAAGCGTCCCTGGGCGAACGGGAGGTCGGCACTCACGCAGTAGACGACGGCATTCTGGAGCGATGAGGCCAGTTCGTTGAACTTGCGCACGCTGGTGGCGCACACCGGAGTGTCGACGGAGGGGAAGATGTTGAAGATGACGCGCTTGCCCGTGATGTCCGCATTGCCGAAGTCCTGCAAGTTGCCGCCGGTGAGCGAGAACGAGGGGAGCGACGCGCCCGGTGCGGGGAGGTCGCCGTTGGTGTTGACGGGGTTGCCGCCGAAGGATGTCTGTGCCATGGGCGCGAGCCTAGGGCTGGGGCTCCGTCGCGGGCTCACCGGGATCCGCCGTGTTCGGGTCCGGTGAGCCGGGATCGGGCGGCCCGGGGGTCCGCCGCCGCGCCGACTGGAGCAGTGTCACGGCGAACAAGGCGCCCACGATCCACCACTGGTACCGGTTGATCCAGCCAACCACCGATTCGATCTCGTCCTCGACGGCCTTGCCCGCGTTCCACAGCACAACGAGGCGGAGCGAGATCCCGGTGCAGGCCAGGGTCACGAACCGGCGCGGGGACATCTTCATGTGGCCCACGAGGAGGCACACGATGTTCGATCCCGGCATGAGCAGCACCGCCAGCCAGCCCGCGCGCGCGGCGATCCGCTCGGTCCAGCGGTAGATCTTGGGCATCTCGCCGACCTGGGACTCGGTCCATCGCAGGGCCCGCTCACCGAACCAGCGACCCACGAAGTACAACGCGATGGCGGCGACCAGGAGACGGGAGAAACCGACCAGGAAGAACGTGTGGGTGTCCACGTAGGGGCTCGCACCCAGCAGATTTCTGTTCCTCGACGAGAGGAGCAGCACCAACAGGGGCCGGTCATCCACGAGCGCGGGACCGATGTTCGTCCCGATGGTGCCCGCGGCGAACAGAACCGTCACGAGGACGAGGAGGACCTTTCGCATGAGCGCAGGGTACTTGCTACCGTTCCCGCCACCACGGCGCTAGGCGCCGCAACTCGAGGGGGATGCCATGAGAGGCTTGATGCAGTCGACCCAGTTGACGATCAACTATGTCTTCGACCGGGCCGAGAAGTACCACCCGGACAAGACCATCGTGACGGCGACCGGCACGGGCAAACAGACCGTCACCTATGGACAGTGGGCGGACCGCACGCGGCGCCTCGGCACCGTGCTCGACGACCTGGGCATCTCCGACCAAGGTCGCGTCGCAACGTTCGCCTGGAACACTGCGCGCCACCTCGAGCTCTACTTCGCCGCACCCTGCTCGGGTCGCGTGCTCCACACACTGAACATCCGCCTGTTCCCCGAGCAGCTCACCTACATCGTGAACCACGCCGAGGACGAGGTCATCTTCATCGACACCTCCATTTATCCGCTGATCGAGCCACTGCTCAAGACCTTCGAGACTGTCAAGCACCTCGTCTTCATGAACGATGGCAAGGGCGCGGTGCCCGACTCGGTCGACGGTTTCGAGGTGCACGAGTACGAGTCGCTGCTCGCCGAGGCGACACCGAAGACGTGGCCGACCGGCATCGACGAGAACCTCGCGGCGAGCATGTGCTACACGAGTGGCACCACGGGGAATCCCAAGGGTGTCGTCTACAGCCATCGCAGCACCTATCTGCACACGATGGGCGCGATGATGGTCGACTCCCTCGGTGTCCGCGAGAGCGACATCATCCTCCCGGTGGTTCCGATGTTCCACGCGAATGCTTGGGGTCTGGCCCACGCCGCGGTGGCGAGCGGTGCGAGCATGGTCATGCCGGGCCCGGATCTCTCCGGTCCCGCTGTCGCCAATCTCATCGTTGATGAGAAGGTCACCGTCGCAGCCGGTGTCCCGACGATCTGGATGGCGGTGCTGCCCGAGTTGAAGGGCCGCGACACCTCGTCGCTGCGCGCGATCCCGTGCGGTGGATCCGCGGTGCCCAAGGCGCTCAGCGAGGCATACCGGGAGCAGTTGGGACTCCCCATCCTCCAGGCGTGGGGCATGACCGAGACCAGTCCCATCGCGGCGGTGTGCCGATTGTCGGCGGCCGACGAGAAGTTGTCGGTGGAGGAACAGGCCGAGTTGCGCACCACCGTCGGCCAGATCGCCTTCGGTGTCGAGATGCGCGTCGTCGAGCCGGGCACCGTCGATCAGTTGCCGTGGGACGGCGAGTCGAGCGGTGAGCTCCAGGTGGCGGGGTCGTGGATCGCGGCCGATTACTTCAACGACCCGCGCTCGCGCGAGAGCTTCACCCCGGATGGATGGTTGCGCACCGGTGACGTCGCGGTGGTCGACTCGAGGGGCCGGATCCGGCTCGTCGACCGCACCAAGGATCTCATCAAGTCCGGTGGCGAGTGGATCTCGAGCGTCGACGTGGAGAACGAACTCATGTCCCACCCGAAGATCGCCGAGGCGGCCGTGATCGCGGTTGCGCATCCGAAGTGGAGCGAGCGCCCACTCGCCTGCGTGGTGGTCAAACCCGGCGAGACACTGACCAAGGACGAGGTGCTCGAGCACCTCAAGCCGCGCCTCGCCAAGTGGCAGCTCCCCGATGACGTCATCTTCATCGACGAGGTGCCGAAGACCTCGGTCGGCAAGTTCTCCAAGAAGACTCTCCGCGAACGCTACGCCGACTTCCAGCTCCCCGACGCCTGAGCGTCAGAGACGACCCGAGCGGATCACGCGCTCGAGGAACTGGCGCGCGCGCGCCGAGTCGGGCTGCGAGAAGACCCTCTCGGGTGCCCCGCGCTCGATGATTCGGCCGCCGTCGAGCACGCACACGGTGTCGCTCGTTTCGCGGGCGAATCCCATCTCGTGCGTCGCGAGCACGAGTGTCATGCCCGTCGCCTTCAGTTCGCGCACGACATCGAGCACCTCGCCGACGAGCTCGGGGTCCAGTGACGAGGTGATCTCGTCGAGCAGCAGAATCTCGGGCTCGAGTGCGAGCGCGCGCACGATCGCCACACGCTGTTGCTGACCACCCGAGAGCCTGTCGGGGTAGGAGGCGGCCTTGTCGGCGAGACCGAAACGCTCGAGCAAGACCCCGGCGCGCTCCCGGGCAACGCTGTGTTCCTGGCCGAGCACGCGCACGGGGGCGAGCGTCACGTTGTCGAGAACGCTCATGTGGGGGAAGAGGTTGTAGCTCTGGAACACCATCCCCACCCGGCGGCGCACCGGGTTCGGATCGATCCCGGGCACCGAGATGTCGACCCCGTCGAGGAGGATCTCACCGTCGTCGATCGGCTCGAGCAGGTTCAGGCACCGCAGGAGGGTGCTCTTGCCCGAACCACTCGGTCCGATCAGGGTGACCACCTCGCCCACGTTGATCTCCAGGTCGATGCCGTCCAGCACGAGATGGTCGCCGAAAGACTTGCGGACGCCCCGCAGGGAGAACCGGGGCGCGGTCATCCGATCCTCGTTCCCTGGGTGCGACGACGCTCGCGGTCGATCATCCAATCCGTGAGGCGGGTGAGCGGGATCGTGACGCACAGGAACACGATCGCAGCCGCGATGTAGGGGGTGAAGTTGGCGAACTTGGCCTTGTCGACCCCGGCCTGGCGGAGGATCTCGATCGGACCGATGAGGCTCACGAGCGCGACGTCCTTCTGCAGCGAGACCATGTCGTTCATCAGTGGGGGCACGACACGGCGCACGGCCTGGGGCAGGACCACGTGCCGCATCGACTGCCAGTGCGACAGACCGAGGGATCGCGCGGCCGCACGCTGCGACTCGTGCACGCTCTCGATGCCGGCGCGGAACACCTCGGCCACGTACGCCGAGTACGTGAGCACCATCGCCACCGATCCCCACAGGAGCGGGCTGTTCCACGGGCGAGCGATGCCAAGACCCGGCACGCCGAAACCGATGAGGTAGATCCACAGGATGATCGGCACCCCGCGCATCACGTCGGTGTAGGCGACGCTGATCACCCGCAGGGGGAACAGCGCGGCCGACCGGGAGTTGCGCGCCATCGCGACGAGAAGTGCGAGCGCGACGATTGCCGGTGTGCACCACAAGAAGATGCGCACGTCCAACCAGAATGCATCGATCAGCCGGGGGAGGGAATCACGGAACTGTGCGCCGTCGAAGAACGAGGCTCGCACCCTGTCCCAGCGGGGCATGCGGGGCACGAGAGCGACGATCGCGGCCACCACCACCAGCGAACTGGCGGCAGCGACCGCGATCGAGCGTCGTCTCTTTTCGCGCTCCCACGCGGCACGGCGACCGTCGGCCACGGCCATTCCGCGTGCCACGCGGGATTGAGCGCCCGGCTCAGCCGACTTGGATGACCGGGATCTCAGCGTCGGTGGAGAGGTACTTCAGGGTCAGTTCGTCGAGTGACCCGTCTGACTTCATGTTCGCGAGGGCCGCGTTCACGCACTCGACCAACGGGTTGTCCAGGTCGAAGACGAGACCGAAGTTGTCGGCTGCCACCTGGTCGGTGAGCGGGAACTGGCCGAGCACCGAGGATCCCTCGATCTCGACCCCCGAGACATACAGCGCCGTCGGCAGGTCGAACACGATCGCATCGACCTGTCCGGCCTCGAGCGCGGCCTTGGCCCCCGCGTTGTCGTCGTAGGCGAAGGGCTCGGCGGTCGGCTGGATCACCTTGGTGATGTACTCGAGGCTGGTCGTGCCGGCCTGGGCGCCGAACTTCAACCCCTTCAGGTCGGCGACGGAGGTGACTCCCTTGGCCTTGGAGTCGGCGAGACCCACGATGGCCTGGTTCGTCGAGTAGTACGGATCGCTGAACGACACGTTCGCCTTGCGCTCCTCGGTGATCGTGAACTGCTGGAGGTTGAAGTCGAAGTTCTTCGCCCCCGGCTGGATCGCCTCGTCGAAATTGGTGCGCACCCATTCCACCTGGTCGTCGCCGAGGCCGAGTTGGGCCGCAACCGCGTAGGCCACGGCGGCCTCGAAGCCCTCCTTGGATTCGGGCTTGTCGTCGACCACCCACGGTGAGTACGCCGGGTTGCCGGTCGCGACGGTGAGGACATCGGCCTTGAGGGTCTTGCCCTTGGCGCACTCGGCGGGGTCGATGGTTGCGCCCGCGGGCGTGGTGTCGGTGGCTGCCTCGTCAGAGGCGGAGTCTCCGCTCCCGCCGCCGCACGCGGCGAGGACGAGAGAGGCCGCGACCACGAGGGGCACGGCGAGACTGAGGGGACGGCGACGCATGGTCGTTCCTTTCATGCTGACTATTCGGAAACTGCCAATCGGCCGAACGACCGTCGGACAGGGGAAAAACCGTAGCCGTTGGGATTGATGACCACAAGACTCAGGATTGATCGGTTGACAGTGAGACACAACGCGTCTTAGTGTCTCAATGCGATGGCGTCCACTCCCCGTGCGTTCGTGCTTCCGGTCCTCAACGAGGCAGAGGCGAGCATCCTCGATGCGGCCTCGTTCTGTGTGGACCGCCATGGGTGGGACCGGGTGACGATGGACGATGTCTGCGGGCAGGCGGGCATCTCCCGGGCCACGCTCTATCGCATCTTCCCCGGCGGCCGGGATGTTGTCTTCGAGGCGCTCAGGGTGCGGCGCCTCTCCGAGTTCTTCACGGTGGTGCGTGCCCATGTGGAGGGCGCCGAGACACTCGAGAGTCTCCTCGTTCGTTCGATCGCGGTCGCGCACGCCGAGTTGGTGGCCGACGAGCAGCTCGCGACGATGCTCGCGACCGCGCCCGGTGAGACGCTCGGTGATCTCACCGTGAGCGGGGTGTCGCGCATCGTCTCGGTGGCCACCGCGTTCTTCGCGCCGCTGGCCGCGCCGTTCCTGTCGGCCGACGCAGCCGAGGACACGATCGAGGTGATGTGCCGGATGGTGATCTCGGTGTTCCTCGCCCCCTCGAGCCGCCTCGACTTCACGCGCGAGGACGACATCAGATCATTCGTGCGCCGCCACCTCGTCCCCGAGGGTGCGCGCAACTGACGCCTCGCGCGCGGGCCACACGATCGAAAAGACACACAACCGGACGCACTGGAACATCAAAGAGGAAGAACGACAGGGAGAACACCGTGAGCCTCACCGAGAGAACCAACGCCGACATCATCGGGCGCGACGAGATCAACGACGTCGAGGCGATCCTGGCGATCACCAACACCGATGTCGACGCCGTGGAACACGTGGTCAAGCACAATGCCGACACACTGTTCACCTGGGACTACTCGCTCGCCCGGCCGGCACTGCGAAAGCTCTACGAGAAGGCCAAGACCGGCCAGTGGAACGGCGCGACCGATCTCGAGTGGGGAACCGATGTCGACGTCGAGAAGGTCGTCGCCGAGGACCAGGCCCTGCTCGGGCCGGGGATGGATCCCTCGTTGTACGCCGGCACCCAGCTCGCCAAGTGGGGCGACAAGGAGTGGCTCGATTTCGGCATCGAGAGCCGCCGCTGGCAGCTCAGTCAGTTCCTCCACGGTGAGCAGGGCGCGTTGCTGTGCACCGCCAAGATCACCGAGACGGTGCCGTGGTACGACGCCAAGCTCTACGCGAGCACCCAGGTCGTCGACGAAGCCCGCCACGTCGAGGTGTTCGCGAGGTACCTCGACGAGAAACTCGGTGGCGAGTACCAGATCAACGCCCACCTGCGGATGCTGCTCGACGACATCATCAACGACAGTCGCTGGGACATGACCTACATGGGCATGCAGATCATGGTGGAGGGTCTGGCCCTCGCTGCCTTCGGCTTCCTTCATCAGCTCACGAACGAGCCGTTGCTGAAGAAACTGCTCCGTTACGTGATGAGCGACGAGGCCCGCCATGTCGCCTTCGGCGTGTTGAGCCTGCAGGAGGTCTACGCCGAGATGTCCGATGCCGAGATGAAGGACCGCATCGAGTTCGCCTACGAGGCGAGCGTGCGCATGCGCGACCGGTTCATGCAGCAGGAGGTCTGGGACCGCCTCGGGATCGACACCAAGGAGATTGCTCCGCTCATGCTGGCCGACCCGTCGCGGCTCATGTTCCAGCAGATGCTGTTCTCCAAGATCGTGCCGAACTGCAAGAAGCTCGGGATCCTCGACCGCAACGACAAGTGGCTGCGTCGCAAGTTCGAGGAGATGGGCGTGATCCAGTTCGAGGACTGGCAGGACACCGGCGAGGAGTACGCGCAGTTCGAGATCGGAAAGGACGTGCTCGCCGCCGGCGAGCATCACTGATCCCCCCCGCAACCGAGGGGGTGTCGGGCACCCCGGATGGGCAATAATCAGGGCATGGCGCTCTTCGGGCATGTTCTCACCGCGATGATCACGCCGTTCGATGCCGACGGCACACTGAACCTCGACGAGGCTGAGCGGCTGGCCCGCTGGCTCCAGGACAACGGCAACGACGGTCTCGTCGTGTCGGGCACGACGGGCGAATCCTCGACCCTCACCGATGCCGAGAAACTGTCCCTGTGGGAGGCGGTCGCGGGTGCCGTGACGATCCCCGTCGTCGCCGGCACCGGGTCGAACGACACCGCCCACTCGGTTCATCTCACGCGCGAGGCGACCAAGCTGGGAGTCGCGGGGATCCTCGCGGTCGGTCCGTACTACAACCGACCCTCGCAGGCTGGGCTCGCCGCCCACATCACGGCGATGGCGAACGCGACGACACTGCCCGTCGTCGTCTACGACATCCCGGTGCGCACGGGACGCAAGATCTCCACCGCCACGCTCGCGCGACTCGCCAACACCGTCCCGAACGTCAAGGCACTGAAGGATGCCGCGGGCGCTCCCGCCGAGACCGCGAATCTCATGGTGCAGGTCCCGTCCGACTTCGAGCTCTACTCGGGCGACGACGGCTTGACTCTGTCGTTCCTCGCCCATGGGGGTGTGGGCGTGATCGGGGTCGCCACGCACTGGAGCGGAATCGAGCACCAAGCAATGATCTCTGCGTTCCTGTCGGGTGATCACGCGCGCGCCCGTCGCATCAATGACGCACTCCTCGAGTCGTACTCCTACGAGACGGGTGATGAAAACCCCAACCCGATCCCGAGCAAGGTGATGATGAACCATCTCGGATTCTCCGTGGGGGAATGCAGGCTCCCGATGGGTCCCCCGCCGGCCGGGCTCGCCGAGCGCGCCGCGACCGTGCACGCCAACCTGCGGGCCGCTCGCGCGGTGCTCGGGATCTGAAGACTCTGTCCGTGGCAGCACCGGTTCGCATCGTCTTCCTCGGGGGTCTCGGCGAGATCGGACGCAACTGCATGGTCCTGGAGCAGGACGGTGCTCTGCTGATGATCGACTGCGGCTTGATGTTCCCCGACGCCGACATGCACGGCATCGATCTGGTGCTGCCCGATTTCACCTGGCTCATCGAGAACGGTGACCGCATCGTGGGGTGCGTGGCCACGCACGGCCACGAGGATCACGTGGGTGCCCTCCAGTACCTGCTGCGCGAGTTGTCGTTCCCGGTGTACGGCTCGCCAGTCACCCTCGGTCTGGCTCGCAACCGGATAGAGGAGGCGGGCCTGATGGACCGCACGAGTCTCGTGCCGGTCGCCGATGGCGAGCGCGTCGGGATCGGCCCCTTCGATGTCGAGTTCCTGCCCGTCACGCACTCGGTGCCGCACGCGCACGCGATCATCGTGCACACGCCCCAGGGGGTGATCGTGCACTCGGGTGACTTCAAACTCGATCTCACCCCCGTCGACGGCAGGCGCACCGATCTGGCGCGCCTCGGCGAGCTGGCCTCGACGGTGGGCATCCGGTTGCTGATGTGCGACTCCACCAACGCCGAGGAGCACGGCCACGCACCGAGCGAGCGCAGCGTGGGCGCGGTGCTGCACAACCTGTTCCACCAGCACCGGGACCGGCGCATCATCACGGCGAGTTTCGCCAGCCACATCCACCGCGTCCAGCAGGTGATCGAGGTCGCGATCGAGAACGGTCGCAAGATCGCACTCATGGGTCGCTCGATGCAGAACAACGTGCGACTCGCGATCGAGCTCGGACTGCTGGACGTGCCGGCGAGCTCGTTCATCGCCGTCGAGCAGATCGGCGACCATGCACCGCGCGAGGTCTGTGTGATCTCGACCGGCTCGCAGGGGGAGCCGATGTCGGCGCTGTCTCTGCTCGCGCGCGGGGAGTCGCGGTGGATCAAGGTCGGGCCCGACGACACCGTGATCCTGTCGAGCCATGCGATCCCCGGCAACGAGGGGAACGTGAACCGCGTGATCGACGGTCTCGTGCGCGCGGGAGCGCGGGTCGTGCACTCGGGCACCGCCGACGTCCACGCCACGGGGCACGCCCAGGCCGACGAGTTGAAGACGTACCACTCGATCTGCGGGCCCGAGTTCTTCGTGCCGATCCACGGTGAGTACCGCCACATGAAGGCCCACGCCGATCTCGCGGTCGAGATGGGCGCCGATCCCGGGCATGTCCTGATCGCGGCTGACGGCGACGTGCTCGAGTTGTCCGATGGGGGGCTCGCCCTGGTCGACAAGGTCCCGGCCCACTACCTCTTCGTGGACGGGATCGTCGGAGATGTCGGTCAGGGGGTGTTGCGCGACAGGCGTGCCCTGGCAGAGGAGGGAGTGGTCGTCGTGGTCGCGGCCGTCGACATCGAGTCGCGCTCGGTGCTCACGGGCCCCGAGATCATCACCCGCGGGTGGGTGTACGCGCCGGAGGCCGACGACCTGCTCGACGAAGCCGAGGACACGATCTCGCGGGCACTGGTGGCGGCGCTCGACGACGGCGTCACCGACGTGGACTCGCTCGAGCGCGAGGTGCGCCGGGCCGCCGGGCGCTTCGTGTCGGACCGCACCAAGCGGCGCCCGATGATCGTGCCCGTCGTGATGGCCACCTGACGGGAACCGATTCACCTCCCCGGATCCGATCCGCTCGCGCGGCACGCGTCGCACCCGACCCACACCATCCGCCGATGGCGTAAGTTTCGCTCCATGTACGGCGCTCAGAGTCTGGTCCGCACCCTCGTCGACTCCGGGGTAGAGGTCACCTTCGCGAACCCCGGCACGTCAGAGATGCACCTCGTCACAGCGATCGACACGACACCGGGCATGCGTGCGGTGCTCGGTCTCTTCGAGGGCGTGGTCACTGGAATGGCCGACGGGTACGCGCGCATCGCCGAGAAGCCGGCCGCGACGCTGCTGCATCTCGGCCCGGGGCTCGCGAACGGCCTGGCGAACCTGCACAACGCACGACGCGCGTCGTCACCCGTGGTCAACATCGTCGGCGATCACGCGACGCACCACCTGCAACTGGACGCACCACTCACCTCCGACATCGTCGGGTTCGCGCGACCCGTGTCGGGGTGGGTCCACACCGCGACCCACCAGCTCTCGGTGGGATCCGACGCGGCGCGCGCGGTGCAAGCCGCGCGCCAGCACCCCGGGCAGATCGCCACCCTCATCCTCCCCGCCGACGTCGCATGGACCGAGGGAGGGGTGCCCGCACCACCCCTCCCGGTGGCGGGTGCCGCACCGTTCGACGCAGGTCGCGTCAGTGCCGTCGCCGATGCCGTGCGCGCCGGACGCCGGGTCGGCATCCTGATGCGTGGCGAGGCCCTGAAGCAGCGCGGGCTCACTGCCGCCGGTCGTGTCGCAACAGCCGGTGATGTGCGGTTGATGGCCGACACGTTCTCGCCGCGCATCCAGAAGGGGGCGGGCCGCGTGCAGGTGACCCGGCTCCCGTACTTCGCCGAACAGCTCGTCGAGTATCTGGCCGACCTCGAGGTGCTGGTGATCGTGGGAACCAAACCACCCGTGACGTTCTTCGCCTACCCCGGCAAGCCCAGTTGGGGAGCGGCCGAGCACACCGAGATCATCCATCTCGCGCTTGCGCACCAGGACACAGTCGGGGCCCTCGAGGCGCTCGCCGAGACCCTCGGTGTCGCGTCGGCCGCGCCGGTCGTGGCGGATCTGCGCATCGACGACACAGTCGGCGACAAGTTCGATGGGTGGGCGATCGGTCGCGCGATCGCGCGCCACCTGCCCGAGGGTGCGATCATCGCCGACGAGGGCGGTACCTCCGGCGGAGGGGCGCAGGCGTCCCTCGCCACGTGCGTCCCGCACGACCAGATCTCCCTCACCGGTGGCTCGATCGGTCAGGGTCTCCCCGTGGCGACCGGGGCCGCGGTCGCAGCGCCCGACCGCAAGGTCGTGTGTCTGCACGGTGACGGCGGTGCGATGTACACGGTGCAGGCGCTGTGGACCCAGGCCCGCGAACGACTGGATGTGACCACTGTGATCTTCGCGAACCGGTCGTACGCGATCCTCAACATCGAGCTGCAGCGCACGGGCGCTGGAGTGCCGGGGGCAAAGGCACGCGCGATGCTGGACCTGTCCGACCCGACGATCGACTGGGTGCAGATCGCCCGGGGCATGGGTGTCGAGGCCGTGCGCGCAGAGACACCCGAGTCGTTCGAGGCCGCGTTCTCGTCGGCGATGCGACAGCGCGGACCGCGCCTCATCGAGGCGCGCCTCTGATCGGGCGCGCCCGGATCAGCGGGTGCGTTCGAGTTCGTAGAGAAGCACGCGCCCGCCGCGGCGCACCCACAGCCCGGCCCCGGCCTGGACGAAGTGCTTCTCCAGTCGTGCGCGGTACCACCTCGCGGATCGATGGTGGACATCCATGTCGGTCGAGGCGGCATCGACGGTGTGGTCGTAGTCGTGGGTGGTGGGCACCTCGAGGTAGAGGACCTCGGCGCACGCCGCCGCGAGGTTGTCGATCGCGCGCGTCGCGGCCGCATCGTCCGGGTACTGGAGAACCCCGTGGCACACCACCAGATCGAACGGTCGCGCGGGCCTCCACTCTGTGATGTCGCGCCTCTCGTGGCCGAACCGGGCACAGGCATGCTCGCTCATGTCCACCGAGAAGACCCTCACGCGGGGGTGCTCGTTGCGGTACCAATCGCGCCAGTAGCCGGGGCCGGCGCCGACATCGAGCATCGAACGCGGGGCGACCCCCCACCAGGTGCACATGCTGTGCACGGCCGATGCGAGAGAGGCGATCTGGCGTCTGTTGTGGACGGCGTCCCTACCGTAGAAGCGGCGGTAGTACTCGGCACCGAAACGAGACATGAGACGCCCACCGTAGTTGGGTCGACGCGGGCGCGATCGGGCGCTCACCCTGTCGTGGCAGGGGTATCCCGAACCTGCTCGCACCTCGGGAGTACCTTTTTCCCCATGTCTGACCGCTCTTCCGGGAGGAATTCCCCCTCCTCTCGTGGCTCCTCCCGTGGGGGTCGCGCGGGCGTGAAGACCCCCTCGAGGGGCAGTCGGCGCCCCGAGGCAGAGCCCACCCGGAGCCGGGAGCCCGAGGGGGCGTCGGCGGTCAGGCGCGTGGTCGAGGGCCGCGAGGTCGAGTTCTGGGGTGTGGGTCTCGTCTCGCTCGGCATCCTGCTCGTGCTCTCCATGTACCTCCAGACCGCCGGCCCCCTCGGGGAGGCGATCGACACCACCTTCGGGTGGCTGCTCGGCCTGGGTCGATTCCTCCTGCCGGCCGTCTCGATCGGCATCGGGGTGGCGCTCGTGCGCCGACGCAGCGTCGAGCACCGACTCCGCCTCACCGTCGGGTGGACCGTCGTGGTGCTCGCAGCACTCGGCCTGCTGCACCTCGCGAACGGTGAGGACAGCATCGTGGGCAGCGTCGATGCGATGTCGAACGCCGGTGGTTGGTTCGGCGCGCTGCTCGGTGAACCCCTGCGCACCACCGTGGGGTGGGTCGGCACGGTCGTGATCCTCCTCGCCGTCGCACTCGGTGGCACGATGTTGATCACCGACACGACGCTGCCCGAACTGGTCGTGCTCGTGCGCAGGTGGATCACCTCGGTGTCGGAGCGCGTGGTGGAGGCGCGCGAGGAGCGCGAGCGTGCCCGCCGCAACCTGGACGACCTCGTCGAGGTGCCCGGTGAGCGCGTTGCTCCGCCGGGACCCGACTCCCGGCCCGATCGCGGCCACCCCGGGCGTCAGCGTGACGTGCCGATCTATGACGCAGCCGACGACGACGATCTGCGTCCCGAGCGCCCCGCCAAGCCGTCCAAGCACCGTGCGCGCAGGGCCGAGGAGCGGCCGGCCCAGCCGACGGTCGTGGGGGAGCCCGAGTTCGTGGGCAAGCCGGGGATGGCGCACACACCCGCCGATGAGAACGGATTGACATCGGCGCCCACCGGCCCCGGTGAGTGGATCCTGCCCCCGGCCGACTTTCTCTCGCTCACCGAGATCCACGAGGTGAACAAGGCCCGTGTCGCCGAGCGCGGTCAGTTGCTCGAGGAAGCCCTCGCCTCCCACGGCGTGGAGACGCGCCTCATCGGCATGACCGTGGGACCGACCGTCACCCGCTTCGAGCTCGAGCTCGGTTTGGGCGTGAAGGTGTCGAAGGTGACCAGCCTGAACCGCGACATCGCCTATTCAATGGCCGCCACCGATGTGCGCATCCTCGCCCCGATCCCCGGACAGTCGGCCGTGGGTGTCGAGGTGCCCAACGAGAGCCGTCAACTTGTCTCGCTCGGCGATCTGATGGCATCCCCCGAGGCCGAGCGCGCGAACCATCCACTCGATGTCGCGGTCGGCAAGGACATCACCGGTCGCGCCGTCTTCTTGAACCTGGCGGCGATGCCACACCTGCTCATCGCCGGTGCCACCGGTGCGGGCAAGTCGAGCGGCATCAACTCGATCCTGACCTCGCTGCTGATGAGGTCGACGCCGGATCAGGTTCGCCTCATCCTCATCGACCCGAAGCAGGTCGAGATGGGCCAGTACGCGCGCCTCCCGCACCTGCTCACTGCGCCGGTCACCAACCCGAAGAAGGCGGCGAACGCCCTGGGCTGGGCCGTCAAGGAGATGGAGCGCCGCTACGACCTGCTGGTCGAGGTCGGGTTCCGCGACATCGGGGGCTACAACACCGCCTTCGACAAGGGGGAGTTGAACGACCCGAACGACCCGACCGCCAAGAAGTACGACCGCTTGCCGTTCATCGTCGTGGTGGTGGATGAGTTGAACGATCTGATGATGGTGGCGGCCCGAGACGTCGAGGAGTGCATCACGCGCATCGCCCAGAAGGCCCGCGCGGTGGGTGTCCACCTCATCGTCGCCACGCAGCGTCCGAGCGTGAACGTGATCACCGGTGTCATCAAGGCGAACATCCCCGCGCGCATCGCCTTCGCGGTCTCGAGCCTCACCGACAGCCGCGTCATCCTCGACCAACCCGGCGCCGAGAGGCTCGTCGGAAAGGGCGACATGCTCCTGTTGCCCGGCAACTCCAATGTGACCCAGCGGCTGCAGGGCTCGTTCGTCGACGAGGAGGAGGTCCGTCGCATCGTGGCGCACTGGCGTCGCCAGGCCCCCGAGATCGTCTACGTCTCGGGCATCGAGGGTAACGAGGGCCTCCCGGGCTCGGGCAGCGGCCCCCTGTTTGGAGATTCCGGCGACGACGACATGGTGCGCCAGGCGATGGAGATCGTGGTGCGCTCGGGTCTCGGGTCGACCTCACTCCTGCAGCGCAAGTTGAAGGTGGGATTCGCCCGCGCCGGTCGCCTCATGGACGAGTTGGAGGAGCGCGGTGTGGTTGGCCCGAGTGAGGGCTCCAAGGCGCGTGCCGTGCTAATGACTGTGGAGGAACTCGAAGCCCTGGGAGGATGACATGGCCGACGCGCGGTTGGAACAAGTCTGTGCGGGATTGTCGTTCCCGGAGGGGCCCGTTGCGATGTCCGATGGGTCGGTGATCGTCACCGAGATGTTCGGTCACTGCCTCTCCCGTGTCGCCCCCGACGGCACCAAGACCACCGTCGCAGAGATCGACGGGCTCCCGAACGGGCTCGCTCTCGGACCCGGCGGGCTCCTCTTCCTGTGCAACAACGGCGGTGCATTCACGCCCCTGCACCTGGGCGAGTACCTCTTCCCCGGCGAGTTCGATCCCGACGCCTACATCGGTGGTCGCATCCAGACGGTCGACATCGCCAGCGGCGCGGTGACCGACCTCTACACCCACTGCGGTGACCTGCCCCTGCGCGCACCGAATGATCTGGTCTTCGACGCCCATGGTGGCTTCTGGTTCACCGACCACGGCCTGCGCCACCATCGCACCGCCGACCGCACCGGGATCTACTACGCCAGGGCCGACGGCTCTCACATCGAGGAGGTGGTGTTCCCGGTCGACTCCCCGAACGGGATCGGACTGTCACCGACGGGTGATCGCGTCTACTGGGCCGAGACCCACACGGGTCGCGTGTTCCAGCGCACGATCGCATCGCCCGGTGTGCTCGCTCCGGCTGATCCACTCGTGCCGTCGGTGTTGTGCGGCCTGCCCGGGTTCCAGTTGTTGGACTCGCTGGCCGTCGACGGCGAGGGCAACATCTGCGTGGCCACACTCGTGAACGGTGGTGTCACCGTGATCTCTCCGGCGGGCGAGGTGATCGATTTCATCGAAACCGACGATCGCATCACGACCAACATCTGCTTCGGCGGGCCCGACATGCGCACGGCATGGATCACGGTTTCATCGACGGGGCGCCTCATGCGCATGCAGTGGCCACGGCCGGGGCTCAAACTCAACTGGCAGTAGGCTCAATCCGGTGGCTCAGCGGTACTACATCGAGACGTTGGGCTGCCCGAAGAACACCGTCGACTCCGAGAAGATCGCCGGAACGCTGCTGGCCGACGGGTTGAAGCCGACCGACGACCCGACCAAGGCCGACGTCGTCGTGGTGAACACCTGTGCCTTCATCGACGAGGCGCGCCGCGAGTCGATCGACACGATCCTGCACCTGGACGGGGAGCGAAAGCGCGGGTCGCGGCTCGTGGTGACCGGATGCATGGCCGAGCGCTACGGCGACGAGCTCGCAGAGGCCCTGCCCGAGGCGGACCAGGTGGCCGGTTTCGGCGTGCCCGTCCACCTCGGGAGAAAGCCGCTCGCGGTATCGGCTGGACTCCCCACGCTGGACCTGCTGAACCTGCCGAGGCCGCGATCGGCGGCACCGTGGGCCTACGTGAAGATCGCAGAGGGATGCGATCGGACCTGCGGGTTCTGCGCCATCCCGTCGTTCCGCGGCCCCCAACGCAGTCGCGACGCGGCCGACATCCTGGCCGAGGTCGATGCGCTCGCCGTGCGGGAGGTGGTGCTGGTCGCCCAGGATCTCGCGTCCTACGGCAAGGACCGCCCGGGCGAGATGGGCGCGGGCTCGATCGTGCCGCTGGTGCGTGCCGTGGCCGACCGCGTCGACCGCACGAGGTTGCTGTACCTGTACCCGAGTGATCTGTCGGACGAGTTGGTCGATGCGATCCTGTCCACCGGTGTCCCGTACTTCGATCTGTCGCTCCAGCACGTGTCCAGGGAGCACCTGCGGCGCATGCGCCGCTGGGGCGACGGGGCGCGGTTCTTGGAGCGCATCGCTCGCATCCGGTCGCTCTCGCCCGAGGCGACGTTCCGCAGCAACTTCATCGTCGGGTACCCGGGCGAGACCGAGGAGGACCACGACCAGTTGTTGGACTTCGTGGAGAGGGCCCAACTCGACTGGTGCGGGTTCTTCGCCTTCAGCCCCGAGGAGGGCACGCACGCCCTCGGACTCCCGGATCATGTTCCCGCGGACTTGATGGCCGAGCGCCTCGCCGAGTTGCGCGAGATCCAGGATCGCATCACTGCCGCGAGTCGCGACCGACTGCTGGGCGAGACGGTCACCGTGCTGGTCGACGAGCCCGGCATCGCCCGCTCGCACCGCGAGGCCCCCGAGATCGACGGCGTCGTGCAGGTGACCGAGACACTGGCTGTCGGGGAGTTCCACGACGTGGTGGTCGAGCAGGTCCTCGGACCGGATCTGATGGCGGTGCCCGTCCGTGATGGCGCCGGGGGCGAGGTGTCGCGTGCCCGTCGATGAGACCGCGATCGTCACATGGGCCAACATGGTCACGGTCGGACGCGTGCTCGCCTCACCGTTTCTGTTCCTGATGATCCCCTCCGACGGGCTGGGGTCGTGGTCGGCATTCGTGGTGTGGGTCGTCCTGTGCGTCAGTGACGGCTTCGACGGCTACCTCGCGCGCCGCCACGGCCTGACGCGCAGCGGTGCGTTCCTCGACCCCCTCGCCGACAAGATTCTCGTTCTCGGGGCAATGTTCACCCTCGTCCAGCGTGAGGTGCTCTGGATCGTTCCCGTCGTGATCATCGCGGCGCGCGAGATCATCGTGAGTCTCTACAGGGTCTTCGTCGGCTCCAAGGGCGTTTCGATGCCCGCGAGCCGGCTCGCAAAAGTCAAGACGGTCAGTCAACAATTCGCCGTGGGTTTCGCGATCATGCCCGCCACCGTCAACGACGTCACGTGGACCTTCACGGTGTGCCTGTGGTTGGCGGTCGGGCTCACCATCGCCTCGGGTCTGCAATACGCATGGCAGGGCTTGCGACGCACACGGATGACGGCGTGACGACCGCGGTGCCCCTCGACGACGCGACGAGGGGCCGGATCCAGAGGCGCACGTTGCGCACACTCGTCACCGGCCAGATCATCGGCGCAGCGGCGCTCGCATCGTCGGTGACCGTCGGGGCGTTCGTGATCCAGGAGATCCTCGGCCAGCAGACCCCGTGGGGGGGCATCGCGACCGCGACCGTCACCACCGGGACCGCCGTCATGTCGCAGGTCCTGTCGCGCCTGATGGTGCGGCGCGGTCGCAGGCCGGGCCTGCAACTGGGGTACTCGCTCGCTGCCACCGGTGCCTTCGTCGCCGGTGTCGGGGCGGAGACCTCGCTGCTGCCGGTGTTCCTCGCCGGGCTGTTCCTGTTCGGCAACGGCCAGGCCTCGAACCTGCTCGCGCGCTACACCGCGACCGATCTCGCGCTGCCCGAGGAGCGCGCCCGGGCGATGAGCCGGATCGTGTTCTCCTCGACGTTCGGTGCGGTGTTCGGCCCGCTCCTCATCCAGCCCGCCGAGAGGGCGGGGGAGCAGTGGTTCGGGTTGCACCAATACACCGGTCCCTGGTTGTTCTCCGGCGCAGTCCTTCTGTTCGCGTTCCTGAACACCGCCATTCGCCTGCGTCCCGACCCGCTCGTGCTCGCCGGCGGCACGCGCGAGAAGGCCGAGGGCAGGCTTCCGAGCATCACCGAGGCCCTGTCAGTGGTGCTGGCGACCCGGCGGGGTCGGCTCGCACTCGCCGCCATGGTGGTGTCGCAGGCCGCGATGGTCGCGGTGATGACGATGACACCGGTCCACATGAAGATCCACGGCCACGAGACGATGAGCCAGTACGTGGTGTCGCTCCACATCGCGGGCATGTTCGCCTTCAGTCCACTCGTCGGGCGCTTCGTCGACCGTCGGGGCACGGTGCGTGCGGTGCTCGCCGGGTCGGTGATGCTGGTCGCGGGTCTGCTGCTGTCATCTCTCTCGGGCGAGAGCGCACCGATCCTGTTCCCCGCGCTGTGGATGCTGGGTGTTGGCTGGAACTTCGGGCTCATCGGCGGGTCGTCGATGTTGATCGAGTCGGTCGACCCCGACAAGCGCGTCACCGTGCAGGGAGCAGCCGACCTCATGATGAGTTTCCTCGGTGGGATGGCTGGACTCTCCTCCGGCTTCGTCCGTAGCGCCGTCGGGTACCACTTGCTGTCGATGGCGGCGATGATCGGGGCCGGTCTACTGCTCGTCGGAGCCCTCGTCGCGTCGCGTCGCTGGCAACCGGCCGTGCGTCCCGCCACCTGAACCGTCCCCGACCGTAGGGTTGGGGACGTGAAGTGCAATGTCGTGGCCGTCGGGACCGAGCTGCTGCTCGGCCAGATCGTCGACACGAACTCGACGTGGATCGGTGAGCACCTCGCAGCCGCCGGGATCGAGTCCCATCTCCAACTGAAAGTCGGCGACAATCTCGGCCGTGTCGCCACCGCGTTCCGCACCGCGCTCGAGAGCGCCGACGCCATCGTGGTGTGCGGTGGGCTCGGCCCCACCCACGACGACCTCACTCGGGAGGCGATCGCCGAGGTGATGGGCACCGAACTCGTGCAGGACGACGGCCTCGTGGCCGTGATCGCCGATCTCTTCGCGAGGCGGAACCGTCCGATGGCCGGCAACAACCTGCGTCAGGCGTTGGTGCCGATCGGTGCGACGGTGATCCCCCAGACACGGGGCACCGCGCCCGGGCTCGTCTGTCCGGTGGGCGACAAGGTGATCTACGCGGTGCCCGGCGTGCCCCACGAGATGCACGACATGATGGAGCGCGCCGTCATCCCCGATCTCCTCGCGCGGTCCGGTGAGCGCGCCGTGATCGAGAGCCGCGTTCTGCGCACCTGGGGCGAGAGCGAATCGGGATTGAACGAGCGTCTCGAGGCGGTCATCACCGAGTTGGACACGGTGGGGAACCCGACGCTCGCATTCCTCGCGAGCGGCTGGGAGGGCATCAAGGTCAGGCTCACCGCCAAGGCCACCGACTCGGTGGCGGCGGCCCGACTGCTCGATGAGTGGGAGGGCAGGGTGCGCTCGGTGATCGGCGACATCATCTTCGGCGTCGATGCCGACACGATGGAGACCGTCGTGCTCGGTGCCCTCGCCGCCCGGGGCTGGACCCTCGGGGTCGCCGAATCGGTGACGGGTGGCCTCGTCGCGGGTCGCCTCACGAGCGTGCCGGGTGCCTCGCAGGTGTTCCGTGGCGGCGTCGTCGCCTATGCGAGTGAAGTCAAGTTCGACGTGCTGGGAGTCGAGCGTGGACCGGTTGTGTCCGAGCGCGCCGCACTCGAGATGGCGAAGGGGGCTCGGCGCGTCCTCGGGTGCGATGTCGCCCTCGCGCTGACCGGGGTCGCGGGGCCCGACGAGCAGGACGGTCAAGCCGTCGGCACGTTGTGTGTCGGCGTGGTCCTGCCCGACGGGCGGTCAGAGGCGGCGCGACTCATGCTGCCGGGAGTGCGCGACCAGGTGCGTCAGTTGTCGGTGATCTCGGCACTCGACTTCCTTCGCCGACGTCTCGGCTGACGCGCATCGTCCACCACGCCGCATCGGTGACGTCGGTAGCATCGGCTGGTGGCCCCCGTAGCTCAGTTGGATAGAGCAACGGACTTCTAATCCGCAGGTCGCAGGTTCGACTCCTGCCGGGGGCGCCATCGAGACGGGTGGCCACGTCCACCGGGTCACCCCGCCCGGGGCGCGGCTCGGCGATCTCCTCGCATCGGAGGACCTCGGGGCCTGCGAGTTCGTCGCACGCGGCTGACTCGGTGCGTGCGAGGTTGCCCCGGCACCACAAAACGTGGCTCTGAGTCTCCCTCGCCGTACACTCAGACGGTGGATTTCAAGAAGGATGACATCGTCATCTACCCCCAGCACGGGGCCTGCCGCGTCCGGGCGATCAAGAAGCTCGACCCCTTCGGGACGGGGAAGAAGGAGGAGTACCTCCTGCTCGTGACGGTCATCAACGAGATGGAACTGAAGGTCCCCGTCGCAAAACTCGGCGACGTCGGTGTGCGGCCCCCGGTGAACGCCGACGAACTCGAGGACCTCGTCGCGGTGCTCTCCAAGCCCGATCCGCGGGTGCCCTCGAACTGGTCGCGCCGGTTCAAGAACCACCAGGAGAAACTGAAGAGCGGTGACGTGTACCAGGTGGCAGAGGTCGTGCGCAATCTCGCGGCGCGCAACCGCGACGCGTCGCTCTCGGCGGCCGAGCGCACGATGTACGACCGCGCCCGGGTGAACCTGATCTCTGAGATCCAGCCGGCGCTGCGGGTGACCCGCGAGGAGGCCGAGGAGTTCCTGAACAGAGCGCTCGAGAGGGGTGTCCTCAAGCCCGCCAAGGCGGCCAAGAAGCCCGCGGCGGCGGTCGCGGCGACGAAGTCCACCTCCGACGACGACGACGAGGACTGACCGATGGCCCGCGTGGGGTTCTGCGGGCTCGGTGTCATGGGATACCCGATGGCGGGACATCTCGCCTCGGCCGGTCACGAGGTTCACGTCCACAACCGCACGCAGGCCCGCGCCGACGCGTGGCTCGCCGAGCATCGCGGGCAGTCCCACTCCACCCCGCGGGGGGTCGCCGCGGCCGCAGAGATCGTGATGCTCTGCGTGGGAAACGACGACGACGTGCGTGCCGTGGTCACCGGTGACGACGGCGTGCTCGCGGGCATCGCCCCGGGCGCGATCGTGGTCGACCACACCACGACGAGTGCCGAACTGGCCCGTGAGATCGCCCGGGCCTGCGAGGTCCGCGACGTGGGGTTCGTGGATGCCCCGGTGTCGGGCGGACAGGCCGGTGCCCAGAACGGCGTGCTCACGGTCATGTGCGGGGCCGATTCCGAGCACGTCTTCGACCGCTTCGCCGCGGTCGCCGACTGTTATTCGCGCTCGTGCGTGCGTCTCGGTGGCGCCGGCGCCGGCCAGCTCGCCAAGATGGTCAACCAGATCTGCATCGCCGGCATCGTGCAGGGCCTCTCGGAGGGTCTCGCCTTCGCCCAGCATGCCGGACTCGACGCGCACGCCGTCGTCGAGGCGATCTCCAAGGGGGCCGCGCAGTCGTGGCAGATGGACAATCGTGCCCACACCATGATCGACGACGCGTTCGACTTCGGGTTCGCCGTCGAGTGGATGGTGAAGGATCTCGGGTTCTGCATCGACGAGGCGCGCCGCAACGGCTCGCAGCTGCCCGTCGCCGAGATCGTGCTGGGGTTCTATGGCGAACTCGCCGAGCGCGGCGGGAACAGGCTGGACACCAGCTCGCTGATCCGGCGTCTGCGCTGATCGCGGCGCTCAGCCCGCGCGCGAGGCGCAGCGGGCGAAGGTGTCGAGAACCTCGTCGATCTCGGCGTCGGTGATCACGAGCGGGGGGCAGAACGCGTTGCACCCCGGGATTGAGCGGGCGATCACACCCTCGCGAATCATCGCATCTCTGATGACGGTGGCGTCCTGATGGGGATGCAGGATGCCGGCCCAGATCGCCCCCGCACCGCGCAGTCCCGCGATGGTGCCGTCGCTCGCCAGTGCCGCGAGCCCCGCCTCGATGCGCGCACCGACGTGGCGGGCCCGGTGGATGAGACCCTCGCGCTCGATGATCTCGAGGTTCTTGAGTGCCGCCGCGCACACCGTGGCATGACCCGAGTAGGTGTACCCGGTGCGCAGGAAGAACGACGGATCATCCTCGAGCGCGTCCACCACGCGACGCCCGCAGATGACGCCACCGAGGGGTTGGTACCCGCTGGTGACACCCTTGGCGAAGGTGATGAGATCGGGTGTGACCCCGTAGTACTGGGCACCGAACCACTCGCCGAGTCGACCGAACCCGGTGATCACCTCGTCGAAGACGAGCAGGGCACCGTGCGAGTCGCACAGCCGGCGCAGGCCCGCCAGGTACTCGGTGGTGGCGGGCCAGACCCCTCCGGCCCCCTGCACGGGTTCGGCGATGACGGCAGCGATCCGACCGCGGTGGCGCTCCATCTCGACCGACATCGCCTCGATGTCATCGGCGTCGACCTGGACCACCCCCTCGAGGAGTTGCCCATAGCCGACCTTGTTCAGGGGAAGCCCCTGTGCCGAGGTGCCGCCGTAGTTGGTGCCGTGGTATCCCCGATCGCGGGCGATGATGACGCCCCGCTCGGGGTGCCCGGCCTGGATCTGGGCGACGCGGGCGAGTTTCATCGCCGTGTCGATCGCCTCGGAGCCGCTCCCGCAGAGGAACACGCGAGCATCGGATATCGGCGAGAGCCCCGCGATCCGCTCGGCCGTGGCGTCGGCGAGGGGGTTCGTGAAGGGATCGAAGGTCGAGTAGGTCTCGAGCGTGGACATCTGGGCCGCGACGGCCTCTGCCATCTCGCGGCGTCCGTGGCCGATCTGGCAGTACCAGAGCGATCCGATGGCGTCGATGTAGCGGGTTCCCGCGTCGTCCCACAGCCGCGCCATGTCGCCGCGCACGATGTTGACGAACGACTCGCTCGATGGTTTGGCGAAGGAGTGCAGGAACTTGCCCGTCATCGATCCCAGCCTAGGTCCGGCTCCGGGGCCCCAACGGGAGATCCGCCCCACCGTCGCGTGCGCACGATGCGAGATGGGTCCGAGGTCAGATGCGTTCGATGACGGTGGCAGTGCCCATGCCGCCGCCCGTGCACATCGTGACGAGACCGGTGGTCAGATCGCGCCTCTCGAGTTCGTCCACGAGCGTGCCGATCAACATCGCCCCGGTCGCCCCGATCGGGTGACCGAGTGCCATCGCACCGCCGTTCACGTTCACCTTGGCCGGGTCGACGCCGGTGTCCTTGAAGAACTTGAGCACGACCGAGGCGAATGCCTCGTTCACCTCGAACAGGTCGATGTCATCGAAGGTCATGCCGGCCTTTGCGACCACGCGCTTGGCGGCCGGACCGGGGGCGGTGAGCATGATCACCGGCTCGGTGCCCGCGACCGCGGTCATGATGATCCGCGCACGCGGCTTGAGGCCATTCGCCCTCGCCCACTCGGGGGAGGCGACCAGGACGGCGCCCGCACCATCGACCACGCCCGAGGAGTTGCCGCCGTGGTGGACGTGGTTGATGCCCGTCAACTGCGGATACGCCTTGAGTGCGGTCTGGTCGATCGAGGGACCGTCGGGATCCTTCTTGTAGGCGCCCATCTGCTCGAAACTCGGCGTCAGCTTGGCGAGGTCGTCGATGGTGGTGCCCGGGCGCGGGTGCTCGTCGATCGCGAGAGCGAGCGTGCCGTCGTCGTGGAGGATCGGGATCAACGAGCGCTCGAAGCGGCCCTCGCGCATCGCGATCTCGCAGCGCCGCTGGCTCTCGACGGCGAGCGCGTCGCACTGCTCGCGCGAGAAGCCCTCGAGCGTGGCGATGAGATCGGCCGAGATGCCCTGGGGAACCATGTCGAACTGCTCGCGCAGGTGGGCGTTGTTGGCGGTGAATCCGTCCACGTGCATGGGCGAGGGTCGCGACATCGATTCCACGCCACCCGCCACGACCACGTCCTGCATGCCCGAGAGCACGCCCATCGCGGCGAAGTTGACGGCCTGCTGTCCCGAGCCGCAGAAACGGTTCAGGGTCACGCCGGGGGCATCGAGGGACCACCCGGCATCGAGGGCCGCCATGCGTGCGATGTCCATGGAGTGGTCGCCACTGCCGGCGCCGCATCCCATCACCACATCGTCGACGTCGCCGGTGTCGAAGCCGATCCGGTCGCGGAGACCGTTGAGCACCTGGGCGAGGACCCGTTGCGGGTGGACGTTGTGCAACGAGCCCGATTCCTTGCCCTTGCCCCGCGGGGAACGGACTGCGTCGATGATCCAGGCTTGTCTGTCCATGGTGTGCCTTCTCTGAGCGGGGGCGGGTGACGCCCCGGGGGGACGGTGGAGTAGAACCTTATGGCAGCCACGGTCGGGTGGCTCCATCGGGACGGGAGGCGGACATGTCGGGTGGTGGTGCGACCGTCGGTGCCGGCAACGAGGAGATCTTCGAAACGCTCGAGGTGACCGTCGACGGCGCCATCGGGCGTCTCATGCTCGCGCGACCGGAACGCCTGAACGCCCTGTCGCGCACGATGTTGCGCGAGCTCGCCGATGCCGCGCGCTGGTTCGACGGTCACCGTGCACTGAAGGTCGTCGTCGTGTCGGGTGCGGGTCGGTCCTTCTGCGCGGGATTCGACCTCGACGACTTCACCACGCGCGACCCGCAGTGGTCACCGCGCGACACCGCCGACCTCGGCCGGGTGATGGCAGAGGCCGTCACGAACATGCGGGCCCTCACGATCGCGGCGATCCACGGCCACGCCGTGGGTGGAGGTCTGGTGCTCGCGGCCGCCTGCGATCTCCGGTACGGCGCAGATGACGCCATCTTCTCGATCCCCGAGGTGGACCTCGGGATCCCGCTCGCGTGGGGCGGCATCCCGCGACTCGTGCGCGAGATCGGTCCGGCGCTCACCAAGGAACTCGTCCTCACGTGCCGGCGGTTCGGGCCGCAGGAGGCCACGTCGATCGGATTCCTGAACGGTGTCGTCCCGACAGCGCGTCTCGCGGCCCATGTCGATGACCTGGCGGCGCAACTGGCCGCCAAGCCCGGCTATGCGCTGCGCACAACCAAGCAACAAGTGAACGCGGTGACCGAGGAGATGGCGGGAACGGGCCGCAACGCCGCCGACGCCGATGCGCTCGTGTTCGCCACCCACGACGACGAGAGCCGGGCCGCGAGTGCGGCGTACCTGGCGTCGAAGAAGAGGCGCTGAGCCGTGCCCAAGGTGTTCGTCCACGGCAACCCCGAGACCGCCGCGATCTGGGACGACCTCGTCGTCGAGCTCGCCGATCGCGGTGTCGACGACGTGGTGCGCCTCTCACCCCCGGGTTTCGGTGCTCCGGTGCCCGACCGATGGGGTGCGACACGCACCGAGTACGCCGCGTGGCTCGCACGCGAGTTGCATTCAATCGGCGGTGAGATCGACCTCGTCGGACACGACTGGGGAGCGGGACACGTGTTCGGCGTGCTGGCGGCCGAGCCGACCATCGTGCGCACGTGGGCGAGCGACTGTGCGGGCCTGCTCCACGCCGAGTATGCGTGGCACGACGCCGCCCAGGCATGGCAGACCCCCGGGGTGGGGGAGCGGGCGATCGCGGGGATGCTCTCGCTCGATCCGGACGCGTTCGCGGCGGTCTTCACCTCGCTCGGCATGACCGATGCGATCGCGCGCGCCGTGCGTCTGGGGCTGGATGATGAGACGGGTCGTTGCGTGCTCTCGCTCTATCGCAGCGCGGCACAACCCGAGATGAGCACCCTCGGCCGTGCCTTCACTGCGGCGCGGCCGGGCAACGGCGTGGTGATCATCGCCGAGAACGACCACTTCGCGGGATCGTCGGAGATGCACGAGAGCATCGCGGCGGCGGTCGGTGCGCGGGTGCTCAGGATCCCCGAGGCGGGTCACTGGTGGATGATCGAGAAGCCCGCTGATGCAGCAGATGCGTTGATCGCGCACTGGTCTCGTTGATCGCGCACGAACTGTCTTAGTCGCGCATTGGGCATGACCGGGCCGAAGAGCCCGGTCAGATCGCCTCGAGCGCCGCCACGATCGGTGCCAACTCGGCGGGTGTGGCGCCGTGCATGATCACTCCGTCGCACCCGAGGTCGAACTGGGCCCGCACGGCCCGCGCACACTGCTCGGGTGATCCGGTTGCCGCCGGAGCGAGCCATTCCCCGGGGATCAACGGAGCGATTCGCTCCAGTTCCCCGGTGGTGGCCAAGGCATCGAGCGCGCCGGGGAAGGTGCGCACGAACTCGTCCGAGCGGAACCGAGCGAGCACGCCCGGGTCCCAGTTGTTGGTGCGCACCATCAGGTCCCCGTAGGCCTGAAGGTAGGTGGCGAGACGACCCACCGTCTTCTTCAGCCGCAGTGCGGGCTCGATGTGGTCGCCGACCGTGGCGAAGCACGACCACACCTGCACCGTGCCCGGATCGCGGCCGGCGCGCACGGCGGCGTCTTTCACGGTCCGCACGGCGCGCGCGGTGGTCTCGTCGGTGAAGAACGTGTGCAGGATCACTGTGTCGTAGGAGCGACCCGCCATCTCGAGGGTGCGCGGGCCGAAGGCGGTGATCCCGAGCGGGATGTCCAGGTCGAATGCGGGATCGAGCCGGAGCACGGGATAGGTGCCGGTGAGATCCGACCAGTTGAACACGGTCTCGCCGTGCCACAGGCGGCGCATGAGGTGTGCGAACTCCTCGAGTGACTCCGTGGTTGCCAGCGGCATCCCGAAGGCCCGGAACATCGCATCGATCCCGCGACCCAGACCGAGTGTGAACCGCCCACCCGAGAGAAGGTGCAGGGTGCTCGCCCACGAGGCCGTCACCGCGGGATGGCGCGTGGTGGGGTTGGTGGCCGCGGTGATGATCTGCAGCGATGACGTCGCAGCGACCGCGGCACCGGTCAAGGCGCCGGCTTCCTTGATGTTGAATCTCTCCGAGATGAACGCGGCTCCCAGCCCGAGCGACTCGGCGGCCGTGAGCTCGTCGAGCATGTCCCGCGGGCTCCGGGGGGCGCCCGCGAGCGTGTAGAAGCCGAGCCGCGGGTGGCGGGGAGCACCGGTCATGTCCGCACAGTAACGGGGTTGTAGGTTCGCACCGAAAGAGCCCCGCACAGGGGAGCGACACGGACGGGGCATCGGCGATGAAGCGGTGGGAGATCGAGGAGAAACTCCACGGGGACAGGGCATGGTTGCTCGCCGCCTATGCCGACCTCACCGAGGAGCAGATGCACGCCGACCTCACCCCGAGCGAGCACGACCCCTCGAATTGGTGGTCCGCGCTCGACCACCTGGCGCACCTTGCCCTGATCGAGCACAACTTCGCCCAGATGGTGCGCCGCCACGTCGCGGGGCACGACAACCCCGTCGGTCTCGTCAACGGATCCGACGGCCGCCCCCGCACGAGGGACGAGATCATGGCCTCGGTGCACGCGATGACCGACGAGTGGCAGCAGCGTCATCACGGCAAGTCCTTCGACGAGGTGGTCGCCCTCGGTGCCGAGGCCCGTGCGGTGACCCTGCAGCTGCTGAGCGAGTTGACCGACGAGCAACTCACGCAGGTTCTCCCCGGTGCGCCGTGGGCCGACGGCACGGTCGGGGGAGTGTTGGCCGCCAACGCCGACCACGGGCGCATGCACTGGAAATGGTCGCGCGACGCGGGGGTGCTCGAGAAATGAGCGCAGTGCCGCCCGACGAGGTCGGACTGCTCGAGGGGATGGCGACCACCCGGGCGATCCGTCGGTATCTCGACGAGCCGGTGCCGGGCGAGGTGCTGCGCGACATCCTGTTCGCCGCCACCCGTGCCCCGAGCGGGTCGAACCGCCAACCGTTCCGATTCATGGTGCTCGTCGACTCCGAGCGCGCGCGGGAGGCCAAGCAACTGATCGCCGACGGCGCGCGCGACATCTGGGGTGCCAAGCGCACCTCCGATGGCTACGACGAGGGCTCCGGAACCGCGCCCGACAGCCCGAAGGCGCGCATGGCGTCCGCGATGCAGTCCTATGTCGACAACTTCGAGCACGTGCCGGTGCTGATCCTGGCGCTCCTGGTGAGGTACCGCGCGCCCACCCCGACCGAGGGCGCGTCTGTGTATCCGGCGTGCCAGAACCTCCTGCTCGCAGCGCGTGCGCTCGGATACGGGGGCGTGCTCACGGGGTTCCATGCCTTCGTCGAGGAAGACCTGCGCCGGCTCCTCGGGATCCCCGATGGCACGTTCCTCGCTGCCACGATCACGCTCGGCAAGCCCGCCGGTCGTCACGGTCCGGTGCGTCGACTTCCCATGGGTGATCTCGTCTTTGGCGACACATGGGGCGAGTCACCAGAGTGGGCCGTGGATCCGCCCGGTACGCCCACGATCGTCCGCGCCTTCAAGAACAAGAAGTAGTGCGCAGCGGCGGGTGTGGGCGATCCCGGGGCGGGGTCGAGCCGATCCGGGATCGGCCAAACACCTAGCCTCGGGGGTCCACACCCCGGGTGTGGCGCACCCACCGGAGGCAACATGACCCAGGATCTGTCCATCGACTCGCTGTTCTCCGTGAAGGGGAAAGTCGCCCTCGTCACGGGCGGGTCCCGGGGGATCGGCGAGATGATCGCCGCGGGGCTCCTCGTGAACGGCGCCAAGGTGTATGTGTCGTCGCGCAAGGCCAAGGCATGCGACGAGACTGCCGTGCGCCTCGCTGCGACCTATGGCGGCGAGTGCGTCTCGCTCCCGGCCAACGTGGCCGACCTCGACGGGATCGAGTCGTTGGTGGCCGAGATCTCGACGCGTGAGTCGCACCTGGACATCCTCGTCAACAACGCCGGTGTCTCCTGGGGTGCACCGATCGAGGAGTTCCCCGAGATGGGCTGGGACAAGGTGATGGACACCAACGTCAAGGGGGTCTTCTTCCTCACCCAGAAGTTGCTCCCGCTGCTCACGGCCCGCGCCACCTCGAGCGATCCGTCGCGCGTCGTCAACATCGGTTCGATCGACGGCATCAAGACCCCGTCGTTCGAGACCTTCTCCTACGGTCCGTCCAAGGCCGCGGTGCACTCGCTCACCAAGGTGCTGGCCGCCAAGCTCACGAAGCGCCACATCTTGGTGAATGCGATCGCACCCGGCCCCTTCCCCACATGGATGCTCTCCACCGGCGTCGGCACTGGTGGAGACGTGGACGGCACCGACTGGGATGCGGTCGGTCGCACCAACCCCAGCGGCCGCGTCGGCAGCGCCGAGGACATCGCCGGTCTCACCATTTATTTGTGCTCGCGCGCCGGTCAGTTCACGGTGGGTGAGGTCGTCACCTGTGACGGTGGATCGCTGCTGCGATGATCGACTGGGCGACCGATTTCATCGACTCGATCGGGGTCGTGGGTGTCGCGCTGCTCGTGGCGCTCGAGAACATCTTCCCGCCGATCCCCTCGGAGTTGATCCTGCTCCTCACCGGCTTCAACGTGAGCCAGGGGCGCTTCGGCTACGTGGGTGGTGTGGTGTTCGCGACCGCGGGATCGGTCGGCGGGGCGCTCGTGCTCTACGGACTCGGTCGCTGGTTGAATGAGGAACGCCTCGAGTGGCTGCTCGCTGGCGTGGGTCGGTTCGCCGGGTTCAAACGCCGTGACATCGACAAGGGCTTCGACTGGTTCGAGCGCCACGGCACGTTGGTGGTCTTCTTCGGTCGCCTGGTGCCGATCGTGAGGTCAGTGGTCAGCATCCCGGCGGGTGCCGACAAGATGCCGGTCGGGAAGTTCTGTCTCCTCACCGCGGCCGGCTCCACCGTGTGGAACGCGATCTGGGTGGCCGTCGGGTGGGGACTCGGGGACCGCTGGGAGGACGCCGGAGTGTGGGGTGACCGCATCCAGTACGCCACGATCGCGATCGGTGCGGTGGTGTTCGTGTGGCTCGTCGTCAGAACCCGCCGCAACAGGGCGGTCGAGCCGGTCTGAGACTCAGTGCGCGTGGCGTGCGAGTGCCGCGCGGATCTCTTCCTCGGCGGACGCGGCGTTCGCCCACGCGCCGACGGTCGATTCCTTGCCCGGCTCGATGAGTTTGTAGACCTCGAAGAAGTTCGCGATCTCGGCCAGCAGGAACTCGGGTGCATCGTCGAGATCCCGGTGGTGCTCGTAGCGCGCATCACGCGAGGGCACGCACAGCACCTTGGCGTCGGGGCCCTTCTCGTCCCTCATCCAGAACACCCCGATCGGTCGGGCCCACACGTGGCACCCGGGAAACGTGGCCTGGGGGAGCAGGATCAGCGCATCGAGCGGGTCACCGTCCTCGCCGAGGGTGTTCGGGAAGAAGCCGTAGTCGAGCGGGTACTGGGTTGCGGTGAAGAGGTTCCGGTCCAGCCAGATCGCGCCGGTCCCGTGGTCCATCTCGTACTTGTTGCGGGATCCCTGCGGGATCTCCACGATCATCTCGATCTCCATGCCCCAGAGGATACGGAGAGGCGGTGGCGGGCCGTCGCCCCGGGATCTACCGGTCGCGCAACCGCACCGACAGGCAGGTGACGCAACCCTCGAGCTTTGCGTACTCGGAGATGTCGACGCAGATCACCTCGCAGCCGAGCGAGCGCACGAGATCGGCACTCCGGGGGGCATCGGCGGCCATCAGCACGGTCCGGTCGTCGAGCACGACCACGTGTGCACCGGACTCCTCGGGCATCGACAGGTACGCGGGGAACACCGATGCATCGTCGACCGCGGGATCCCACCCGATCACCGTGCCGTCGGGCAGGGCCGTGACGGCGGATTTCAGGTGCAGCACCTTCTCGACCGGCACGGTGACCACGGTGGCACCGAGTGGCGCGAGGATCGCGGCGAGCTGGTCGATGCCGTCTTGGTTGGTGCGTCCGCCCCGACCCACATAGATGGTGTCACCGATCTTGAGGACGTCACCCCCGTCGAGTGTGCCAGGGGCCTCGATGCGCTCGATGCGGCACCCGAGTCCACGCACGGTGTCCTCCACGGCGGCCGTCTCGGGCTTGCGCACATCGCTCCCGGGGCGGGTGATCACCGCGACATCTCGGTGCATGACGACGGTGTCCTCGATGAACACGCAATCGGGGGCACTCTCCAGGGAGGGCACCTCGACGACTTCCCATCCGCGTGCCCGGAGGCACGCGACATAGTCCTCCCACTGCGCGAGGGCGACCCCCACATCGACAGGCTGGCGCTCGATGTGGGTCACGAGACCCTCGGCGAGCCGCATGCTGGGGCGACGCACGAGAGCCAGTGTCATGGAGCGGGTGACGGGAATCGAACCCGCATAGCCAGCTTGGAAGGCTGGAACTCTAGCCATTGAGCTACACCCGCGCGACGGAAGTCGTTCTGCGATTGTAGCCGCGAGACCGGGCGATCGCTCAGGCGTGGAGGCCGTCGACGCTCTCGAGAACCTCGCCCGCATCGTTGTGGCTGTGCGTGGATCCGCGTCGCCGTTCCTTTGCCACCGTGCTCTGGCTGCGCAGCACCACGATGTAGGCACGCCGGTAATTGGAGGCCGATGTGTTGCCGCCAGATTCGTGGAGCACGCCCTCGTTGTGCACGGTGATGTCACCGCGTCGAATCTCGACGGGGCGCATCGTGTCGTCCGGGCCGAGATCAGTGACGAGAGTGTGGCTCGCCGAGCGATCCCCGTGGAGCGGACGGTGCGGCCGCACCGGCTCGAGGTGCGACCCGGGCAGGAACTGCATGCAGCAGTTCTCGAGCGTCGAGTCGTCGACGGCGAGCCAGCACGTGGCGGTGCGTCGGTCCTCGGTGTCGATCCAGTACGCCTGGTCCTGGTGCCAGTGGAACACTGCGTCGGGTCGAGCCTGTGACTTGGCGAGCAGTTGATCGAAGTCGATCGTCATACCGTTGTTCGTAGAGGTTTCCCTGCCACTCGGGGTGGTAGCGCCGCGGCAACATCACGTTGACGACCGCATACCCGCGGGGGTCGGTGCCGTGCTCACCCGTGGTCATGTCGTTGAAGTCCTTGCCCTCGACGGCGATCTCGCCACGCAGGTGGACACAGCCGTCGCGGTGGAACGACTCGATCTCGGGGTCGCTCAGTTCGTACCGGTCACCGCGGCGACGATCGGCACCGGGTCCCCGAGGGTGTGGTCGACAGTGGTCACGGTGCGCAGATTGGCGAGCGCACTGGGCGGGAGACCGCGGTGTGCAGCGCGGCTGTCGGGGTGGTCGCGTTTAGTGTGGGCTCGTGGCCACACCGTTCATTACCGGCGTGATCGAGGGCTTTTACGGGCCTCCGTGGACGTGGCGTGAGCGCCATGAGTTGATCGAGGCGCTTGCCGACTGGGGCGGGAACTGGTGGGTCTGGGCTCCCAAGAGCGCGCCCCGCCATCGTGACTCATGGCGCGAACCCTTCGAAGCCGACGAGCGGGGGGGATTCGCCTCGCTCACGGGCGCAGGAGTGGCGATCTCGGTCGGCCTCACACCTGGTGCAGATGCCACCGTTGCCGATGTCGTCGTGAAGTTGTCCGGGGTGGAGGAGTCGGCCGATGGTTTCACCCTGTGCGTCGATGACCTCGAGGAGGGAGACGCTGCCGAGCGGCACGCATTGCTCGCGAACGGAGTCCTCGGCGCGTTCGGACGTCCCGTGTGGCTGGTGCCGACCCACTATGCGGGTTCTGCACATTCGTCGTATCTCGATGTGCTGTGCGCCGAGTTGGACCCCTCGATCGAGGTCATGTGGACGGGGGAGACGGTGGTGTGCGACCGGATCGAGGCCGACCATGCGACCGATCGTGCGCGCGCATGCGGGGGTCGTGCACCGCTCCTGTGGGACAACACTCCGGTCAATGATGCGATGATGCGCGACCTGTTGCATCTCGGCCCCTATGCCGGACGATCGCCGGGGCTCAGGTCCGTCGTCTCGGGTGTGCTCGTGAATCCCATGGAATTCGCGGTGTCGTCGCGGCCCACCGTTCGCAGTGCCATGGCGTGGGCGCACGGACGAGACCACCTCGCCGAGTGGCGCGACGAGGTCGAGTCCCTCGGGCTCGCGGTGCTGGCAGAGGCGACGTCGTTCCCCGGTGATCCGCACTGGCCCGGCGACGAACCCGACCGCGAGTGGTGGGAGCGGGTTCGCACGCTCGGTGATCCGGGTGATGAACGACTCGCACCATGGGTGATCGCAGCACGCGAGGGTGCCCGAGCGGCGCTCGCGGTCCTCGATGCCGGCGACCGAGCCGGTGGTGCGAGGGCAGCACAATCCAGCGCGGCAGCCGCGCTTGCATGGCGAGCCTGGCGCACCTCGGCCGGGCCGTGCGTGCTGGGTCGCGGGCCGCGGGTGAGACCGATCTTTTCGCAGGATGAGACCACCCGATTCGTGCCCCGCCCGGGTGTCGCCACGGATACGGCCTCGCTCGTCGATGCGCTCGCGAGCCGGACGTTCGATCGGGCTAGTTCCACGGCATGAAGAGACATCTGAGATCGGTGCCAGCCGTGCGGCAGCCAATGGGCGCACGGATCTGGTCCTGACGGGTGATCGCCTGAAGGCGTTCCTCGAGTCGGGTGTCAACAGCGGTGGAACAGCCGGTGTCACCGCACTTTGCACGGTGAACAAGAGGACAGTTGCCGTGACGAAGAAGTTCACCTACTCCGGTTGATGTGGCAAACCCGGATGTCCGGGTTGACGAGCCATGAGGCCCGTCAGGGAATGAGGAAGATCTCGGCTCGCTTGTTGAGGGCCTGTTGGGCGTCCTTCTTCGAGTTCGACACCACCTGGGTGGCGCCGTAGCTCTGGATCGCGATCACGCCCGTGACCCCGCGGTCCCGCAACAGAGACCGTGCGGCCTTGGCGCGCTTCTGGGACAGCGACCGCATCTTCGAGGTCTCACCACCGGCATTGCCCGTGTGTCCGGTGACCAACACGGCATTGGCGCGGCGTGCCGCCGAGGCGATGCCGGCGACCCTCTTGCGCGAGGCATCGGTCGACAACGCGGTGCCGTTGCGGAAGTAGACCACGGTGGGCTCGTCGACGGCGACGATCACATCGGACATCGTGGGTGTCGAGTCGGTGATGGTGGTGCTCACGGTGCTCTGCACGCGACCATTCGACCGGAGCGCGATCTGGGCGCGGCACCGTCCCGTGCGCAGCAGCACGATGTTGCGACCCGCCCCCACGCACGTGGCCGGCGTCAGTGAGTCGACCACGTAGGTCGTCTCGGCACCCGGGGTCATCAATCGGATCGCGGTCATCACCGAGCTCTCGAGGGGGACGTTCCCCGGGAACAGCGCTGCCGGGACGGTGGTGGTCGTGGTCGCCGCCGCAGCGGGTGTGCGGGGAGTCGTCGTGGTCGAAGCCGGAGTCTTGGTGTTCTTCTGGTTCCGGAACGAACTCCACGGGGTGGTGGTGGTCGTGGTGGTGGTCGTGGTGGCGGCCGACTTGGCACGCTGCATCGCATCGGCCGCGCCGGCAGGCGCGGTGCCGGGCACGGACGGACCGGTGAAGTAGACGCCGTAGAACTTGCCGGCCTGGAGCGCCGGAGAGCCGAGATTCACCGGGATCATCGCAAAATCCTTCGCGGTGAAGGCCTTGCCCTTCCATGTGGTGGCAGACGGGCACGAGGTGAGATTCACGAGGGTTGCCCCGAGGGGTGCCGTGCCCGCGATTGTCGAGCCGTCGGTGGACATCTCGTAGAGGAGCGCATACAACTCGTACTTGGTCCCCGCCGGCGCCAGGCAGGTCATCGAGGCACGGAACTGGGTGAGCGGACCTGCCGAGGCCGCACGGAAGACCTGACCGAAGGCATTCGAGTTGAAGCAGTCGAAGAGTGTGAGCGGGGCCTTGCCGAGATCTCCCGCGCCGTTGGTCGGTGAGTTGCACCCGGTGTTGGCGGCCGGGGCCCCCGAGACGTAGCTCGTCGGGTTGGTCCAGAACGTGATGAAGCGCGCCGCGTGCGCAGCCGAGGGCTGTGCGGCGCCGGCGATCTGGTAGTCGAACACGAAGTTGCAGGTCTTGGTCGTGGCGGTCAACGGGCCACCCGAGCAGTTGTTCGCCGTGATGCCGTCAGCCTCGAGGAACGAGGCACTGTGGCCGGCGGGGTTCTTCGCGTCATCCCAGGAGAAGTCGAATCCCACGTTCGCGCCCGAGGGCCCCGACTGGCTCGCCCTCGTCAGAGCCGGGCCGAGTGCCAGAGCCGCACCCACGAGGGCTGCGGCGAGTGCGATGCGCGTCGCGGGACGCGGTGTGGAAGGTGAGGACGACATGGCGGCTCCGTCAGGTTCTGGTCGGCACGGTACTGGTGGACACGACGACCCTGCGCATGCGGGCCTCGTCCCACGGGAAGCGCGGGGACACGGTTCCCGAGAAATAGATCCACTGGCGCACGCCGAGCGACGACAGGTACTTGGCTGCGTTCTCGGCCCGCTTGCGGGCGAGCGAGCCGACGAGCCACACACTGCGCACCTCGGTCGTGGTGGCAAAGCCGCTCACATAGACGAGACCGCCACGCACCTTCGCCTCGGCGGCCGACTTGGCGAGGGCGGCCTTACCCGCCTTGGTGAGGGTGGCAGATCCGTGGCTGAAGTAGGCCTGCACACCCACCTCGGTTCCCACGACCTTGACCTGGTTCGTCACAACGACGGGCTCGAGTGTGCGAGCCTCCGCCACGTTTACGCCCACGGGGCCGCCCTCGGAGATCCCGTAGTCGTTCGCGAACTGCACCGCCACCTTCACCTCGCGTGCCGAATAGGGCACTGTGACCGAGACGAGGGGCGTGGCCGAGTCGACCTGGACGCGGATGCGTGCGAGCAGACGTCCACCGCGCGTCATCACCGAGATGATCGCCTCGTTGACCGGCACATCGGTGCCCGACGACGAGCGGACCGCAGAGATTCGCGTGCGCCCCGAGCCGGCCGATGCGGTGATCACGCGTGCGGGCGGCGGGGGAAGCGCGAGAGTGCCGACCGCCGGTGTCTTGGTCGGTGCGCGCGGTGTGGCGGCGACCGGGGTCTGGGGCGAGGCGGCCACGGGCACTGCTCCAGACCCCGCGCCATAGGCAGGGGAGTTCGCACCCGCACCGACGGAGTTGTGCGCGCGCACGGTGAAGACATGGCTGGTGCCGGTTCTCAGGCCGGTGATCTCACATGTGGTGGCCGCGGTGGTGCAGCGACCGACCTCGGTGCCCGCCGCGGTCGCGATCGCGGTGTAGGAGGTCACCGATCGGCCACCGTTCGCCGAGGGTGCCTGCCACGTGAGCGTGGCCGAGCTCTGGGAGAGGCTCACCGTCGAGATCGAGGGTGCACCCGGCACAGTCGGCACGTTGTATGCGGTCGAGACACCCAGGGAGTCACCGCGGAGGTTGCGCGCCTTCACCGCGACGGTGACACTCTGGCCCGCCGAGAGACCCGTGAGGGCGCAGCGCGTCGATGTCGCCGTCGCAGGCGTGCACGACCCGGCCGAGGTGGTCACCACGTACGCGGTGATCGGACTCCCACCGTTCTCGAGCGGGACCCGCCATGACACCGTTGCCGAGGTCGCACCAGCACCCTCCACCCCGAGGTCGCGGGGAACACCGGGCACCGACAGGGGCATCACGAGTGCGATCGTGGTGTTGTCGCTCGCTGCCGTGGGTCGGGTCGTGGTGATCGTGACGATCTTGACCTCGTGGCGCACGGCCGGATCGACGCCGGGGATCTGTGCCGTGCGGCGTCGCAACGACATCGTCCCGACACCTGGGCGGCCGATCGAGAATGCACCGAGCGACGAGATGGTGACCGGTGGGGTGAAGGAGCCCCCCTCCTCGCGCACGGAGACCTCGTAGCGCTGGAAGGTGGCGAGGTCGAGCAACGGTGAATCCGTCCACTCGATGTCGAGGGTTGTGGACGCCCGCGTGCCCACCACAGACACGGGGGCGTCCACATTCGGGCTCGGCACCAGGAGAGTCGCGACCTCCGATGCCGAGCCCACACCTGCTGCGGTGATGGCCGCCACGGTGAGCGAGTAGGTCGCTCCGTTGACGAGGCCGATCAAGGTGCAGGAGAGAACGAGTGCGTCGCAGTCGGTGCGCGACACCGTGGGTGCCGTCGCCGAGGTTGCTGCGACCTTGTAGGACAGGATCGGAGATCCGCCGTCGGAGGCGGGCTCGTCGAAGCCGATCGTGGCCGCAGCGTTGCCGGCCGAGATCGAGGTGATGTGGGGAGCAGAGGCGGCTGCGGGTGTCACGTCGACCGTGCGCGACACGCTGGCAGCGGGACCCCACGTCGAGTCACCGACCTGCGAGGCAGAGATCGTGCACTGACCCGTGCCGGTGGTCGACACGGTGCCATCGGTCGTGACCGAGCAGACCGATGCTCCCGATGTCACGGCAAAGCCGAGTGCGAGGCCGCTCGAGGTGTGGGCCGCGAGCACGAACGGGGCACCGCCATGCAGCTGGGCTGCTGGCTGGGCGAAGGTGATCGTCTGGGAGAGCTTGCCGATGGTCATCGTCTGGGAGACCTGCGTCGCGGCGTTCCACTGTGCGTTTCCGGCCTGTGTCGCCGAGATTGTGCAGGTTCCCGAGGACAGGAACGTGACGGTTCCCGAGGCGAGGGAGCATGTGGTCCCCGACCCTGCGGTGATCGACACGGTCGCGGGCAGGCCGCTGGACGCAGAGGCCGACGGCGTATACGAGGCCCCCACACGTGGCATGGCGGGGGGCGATGTCGTGAATGCGACGCTCTGGTCACCCTTGGTGACGGCGACGGCGAGATTCGCGCTCGTGCGCGAGGTGTAGTTCGGGCTCCCAGCACGCTGGGCGCGCACGGTGCACGTCCCGGGATCGGTGGGCGAGAGCAGACCCGACGCGGTGCTCACCGTGCACGGACCGGACACCACTTCATAGGCTGTCGCGCCGCTACCTGAACCCCCGGAGGCGATCAACTGCAGCACGCGATCGAAGCGCACGGTGGACGGGTTCACCAGCGCCAGCACCGCCTGTGAAGCGGGCACAATTGTCATCGATGCGCTCGCCGAGCCGTCGTAGTTCTGTTCAGTCACCGTGGCGGTCACGGTGTAGGTGCCCGCATTCGTCGGTGCCCACGCCGAGTTGTAGGTCGTTGATCCCGTTCCCGCGTACGCAACGACGATGTTGCGGCCGGCGAGCGACACCGTTGTCGAGACGGTCCTGGGTAGTCCATCGAAGACGGTGCTGAGGTTCGACGAGTCGATGGTCACGCCGAGGGTCTGTTTCGTGATCGTCCACGGAGCCCTCGCAGAACCTTGGTAGTTCGGGTCATCGATCGTGCCAATCGCGGTGTAGGTGCCCGCGTTCGTCGGTGCCGACGGTGTCGGGCCGTAGGTGGTGGACCCGGTGCCCGAGTACGAGTAGGTCACGGTGAGCCCCGATGGGCTGGTCGAAGTGGACCGGGCCTGCGAGGACGTGTTGTAGACCACCGATGCGGCTCCGGTGAATGTGACGCTGGCGGACGCCTTCGTGATGGTGCCCGTGAGTGAGGGCTGGGTGAGTGAGTAGTTGGCCGCGTCGGTTCCCGTGGTCGTGAGGCCCGAGACTGTGACCGTCTTGCCGGTTCCAGTGACCGCGGTGGCGAAGCTCGCGCTATAGGAGCCATCGTCGAGGATCGCACCGTCACCCGAGATCACGCCGGTCAGCACGTGCTGGGATGTGTCGAGAGTGGCCGAGACATCGGCCGGTGCGTAGGGGCGCGAGACCACGGTGATGCCGGTGACGGTGAGTGCTTTGGCGGTGATGTCGGCGGTGGTGGT
>VGAK01000013.1 GCA_016870775.1 Actinomycetota bacterium | reverse complement strand
CGTTCGGTGCAATCGGGAACACGTCATTCCACGTTCCCGCCGCAGCCCACACTTCGTTGTATTGCAACAAGTCCGGATCTACGAACACACGCAGTTGACTTGAGTGACCGAAGGGAGGCACGCCACCAATCGGGAATCCAGTGGCTGCGCGAACAGCATCCGCATCGACCCGTGAGCACTTCGCTCCCCCTGCGGCTGCGGCGAGCTTCTTCTCGTCCAGTTGGTTCGAGCCCGAGACCAGGGCCATCACCACTTCGTCGTCCACGGCAAACACCAGACTCTTGACGATCTGGCCGACTGTGACACCGATCGCATCGGCGGCGTCCTGGGCGGTCTTGGTGCCCTCGGAGAATCGTCGCGTGGCGATCCTGAGATCCGAAGCCCTCGCTGCCTCCACGACCTTCATCACATTGGGATGGACATCGCCCGACACCTCCTCAACATTACGGAATGTGCGTTCGCGCACACCAAGCGAGCAAGCACCCCGATCCACTGGGAGTGGCAACCCACACAAGCCACCCGAGTCTCAACGAGGTGACTATCCCGTCCCTGTGACAGTAGTCAAGGAGCTCGGGGGGGAAATCCCGCACGACATATCATTCAAATGTGTGGACACGTGGGCCGCTTCGGTTGCTCTGTCGCTCCCGTGATGAACGCGAGCGACGGGATGCAACTCGACTGTTGCCTCCGGCACCGGTGTGCAGCAGGATCGGGGCGAACCCGACATGCTGATTGAGCACCCGACGGGATCTTCGATTTCGGTTGAGCAGCACCGCGACACAGAGGAGTTACGACGATGTTCAAGAACACGATGAAGACCACGGTCCTTCTCGCCGGTCTCGGCGGACTGATCGTCGGTGTGGCCTCGATCCTCGGCGGGGGAAGTTCGGGGGCCGTGATGATCGGCCTCGTGCTCGCCCTCGTCATGGTCGGTGGCTCGTACTGGTTCAGCGACCGTCTCGCGCTCGCGTCTGCACGCGCCCAGGTGATCGCCGAAGCCGACCATCCGGAGTTTTACGGCATGGTCCGCGATCTTGCCGCACGCTCGGGTCTTCCGATGCCGCGGGTTGCCGTGTCCCCCAGTGATCAGCCCAACGCCTTCGCCACCGGTCGCGGTCCGAACAACGCGGTGGTGTGCGCGACGACCGGGCTCCTCCAGTCGCTCACGCGCGAGGAGGTGGAGGGTGTCATGGCGCACGAGCTGATGCACGTGAAGCACCGCGACATCCTCATCGGATCGGTGGCGGCCGCCGTCGCCACGGCCATCTCCTCGATCGCCCAGATGGCGATGTTCGCGACAATGTTCACCGGCGGCGGTGACGACGAGGATCGCCCGAATCCTCTCGCGATTCTTCTGGTGTCGCTGCTGGCACCGCTCGCCGCCAGCCTGATCCAGATGGCGATCAGCCGCAGCCGGGAGTTCGAGGCCGACCGCGGGGCGGCCGAACTGCTCGGCACCGGCGAGCCACTCGCCCGCGCGCTCGAGAAGATCGAGGTGCTGGCCACGCGCCACCCGATGATGGTCTCGCCCGCCCAGGCCCAGGCCTACATCCACAACCCTCTGTCGGAGATGCACCACAAGCGCCGCACCGGAGTCGACGTGGGTCGGTTGTTCTCGACCCACCCCGCGACCGACGAGCGCATCCGGCGCCTCCGGTCGATGTCGTTCTGACTCCGGGCCAGAACCGGTTCAGAGTCGGGTGCGGGACCGGGCCGGGCGCGCCTCGTCGCCCACCTCGGCAGGCCCGCTGAAGGCGAACAAGCCGGCCCCAACGAGCGAAACCAATCCTGCGATGAGGTACGGCACCGCGTAGTTGCCGGACGCGTCACGAATCGTACCGATGAGGATCGGGCCGATCGCAGTGCCGGTGAGTGAGATCAGCCCAGAGCGCGAGGAGATCTTGGCGTAATCGCGAACTCCGAACCTCTGGGCGATCAGGAGCGACTGCATCATGAGCACGTTGCCCACCATCGCTCCGAACAGACCGATCGAGAGCATCAACGGAAGAGTCGAATCCATCTGCCCGATGATCACGATCGCCGATCCCTGCACCGTGGCCACGAACACCATGAACTTCGCCAGCGGGAACTTTGGGATGATGCGCCCACCCATCAGACGGAAGACCACGCTCGCCCCGGAGAGCACGGAGGTCGCCAGCGCCGCGGTGCCGGGCGTCGTTCGCTCCTCCACCAGCTTGACGATCTGCTGGATCGCACCGACTTGTGCCCCCATGACGAGCACGTATCCGAGAGTGACGATCCAGAAGAATCGTGTGCGCAGGGCATCGGCGAGCGACACCCCGGGCAGGTCGACGACGTGGTTGTCGGGCCGTGGTTCACCGTCGGGCATCCAACCGAGCGAGTGCGGATCGGGACGGATCACGAGGAACGTCGGCACGCAGATCCCCACGAACCAAATCAGGGCCATCCAGTGACTCGCACCGGAGAGTTGTCGGGCATCGATGAGGCTCTTGATGATCGGGGTGAGGATGATTCCACCCACGGAGAGCCCCGACGATGCGGCCGCAATCGCCATCGAACGCTTGGCGTGGAACCAACGCGTGACCACCGTGGTCGCGCCTGTCAAACTGCTCGCGGACCACGCGATCGCAAAGACCCCGTAGACCGCGAACAACTGCCAGCGCTCGGTCACCCGACCGAGCCACCACAGAGAGAGCGCACCGAGCGCGGCCCCGCCGTACATCACGATGCGCACATCGTGACGGTCGATCAGGCGCGCCACCACGACATTGAACAGCCCACCGACCAGGAAGAAGAAGGTGGTCGCGATCGACAGACTGGAGATCTCCCAGCCGAACTGCTTCGAGAAGGCGTTCAGGTACACCGACATCCCGTAGAAGCCCAGTGCCGAACTGACGAAGAGCACCATGAAGCATCCACCGACCACCCACCACCCGGGGAAGGTCCCGGACTTGGCGAGATGGACGCGACCCGATGGTTCCATCCCGAGCCCCCTTCCCGGGACCAACCTAGACGAGGGTCCCGGTGCTGACCGTGCCCGTGCGCGCGACGGACACCGCCGCGATCGGTGCGGTCACAGGAGTGTGTTGATCCTCTCCGCGAGTGCGATGTCCCGCTCGGTCACCCTCCCGACATCATGGGAGATGAGCGAGATGGACACCTTGTTCCACGAGTTGCTCCAGTCGGGATGGTGGTTCATCGACTCGGCGACCGCAGCGACGGCGGCCATGAACGAAAACGCCTGCTCGAAGTCGACGAAGACGAGTTCCCGGTGCAGCGCACCGTCGCGCAACAACCAGCCGCTCGGGAATCCGGTCGACACGTGCAACTCAGACGAACGCGCCGTAGCCGTCGCGCTCGAGGCGATCGGCGAGCTCGGGTCCGCCGCTCGCAACGATGCGCCCGGCAACGAGGATGTGGACCATGTCGGCCTTGAGCTCCTCGAGGAGGCGCACGTAGTGGGTGATCGCGAGCACGCCGAGGCTGCTCTCGTGGGTGGCGGCCTCGACGCGGCGGGCGCAGTCGCGCAGCGCGTCGATGTCGAGGCCCGAGTCGAGTTCGTCGAGGATCGCGATCCGCGGTGCCAACACCGCCATCTGCAGCGTCTCGTTGCGCTTCTTCTCACCGCCCGAGAGGTCGACGTTCAAAGCACGCGTCACGAGTGAGGGGTCGAATCCGATGCGGGCGGCCTCGCGGTCGATCTCGGCGCCCAGGGACGCGGTGTCGCGACCGCGCGACCGCAGAGCCTCGGCGAGGACGTCGTCGACGTGCACCCCGGGCACCTCGGTCGGGTACTGCATCACGAGGTGGAGCCCGGCGACTGCCCTCTCCCATGTCGGCATCGCGAGCACGTCGGCACCGTCGAGGGTCACCTTTCCACCAGTGACGCGATAGCCGGGCTTGCCCATGATCACAGCCGACAGCGTCGACTTGCCCGCACCGTTCGGACCCATCACCGCGTGCACCTCGCCGCTCGAGACGACGAGATCGACCCCCTTTAGGATCTCGCGTCCCGCGACCTCTGCGCGCAGTCCCTCGATCCTCAGCGTCGTCATCGCGCACCACCCTCGTCGCCCGCGGCGCCCCGTGCCCCGCCACGATCATTGGCACGGCTCGCGACGTCGACCTCGACTCCCCCGTCCACGATCCGCACCGCGTACACAGGCACAGGCTGGGTGGCCGGCAGGGTGTCGGGGACCCCGGTGACGAGGTTGAAGGCACTCCCGTGGCGGATGCACTCGATCTGGCGCGTCTCGCACCAGACCACCCCGTCGGAGAGCGCGACCTCGGCATGGCTGCACACGTCGTGGATCGCGTGCACGTCATCACCGATCCGCACAAGCGCGACCGGCAGGCCGTCGACCTCGAACCGGCGCGCCGCACCATCGGCGAGATCGGAGAGTTGGCAGACGCGGCTCATCGTGCGACCTCGGCGGTCAGCTTGTCGGCCACGGCGGCCCGCATTGGCGAGACATCGACGCCGCGCGGCAGGCGATCGAGGACATCATCGAAGAAGCCGAGCACCACCAGACGCTCGGCCACTTCGGGCGGCACTCCCCTGCTCTCGAGATAGAACCGGTGCTCCTCCTCGATCGAGCCGACCGTGGAGGCGTGGCTGCACTTGACCTCGTTCGTCTCGATCTCGAGGTTCGGCACACTCTCGGCCCACGCACCCTCACCCAGGGTCAGGTTGCGGTTCGTCTGGAACGCCTCGGAGTGGGCGGCGTTCTTCGCGATCTTGATGAGGCCGGTGTAGACGCTCCGCGCCGACCCACCGACGGCACCCTTGAACAACAGCTCCGATCTCGTGCGGGGCGCCTCATGGATCTGCAGTGTCCGGAAGTCGTGCATCTGGGACCCGGAGGCGAAGTACAGGGCGAGCTGCTGGGCGTTCGCGCCATGCTCGACGAGGCGCACCTCAGCACGCACGCGCGCGTAGTCGCCACCGAGCGCCACGGTGGTCAGGTGAACGTGCGAGTCGCGCGCGCCGAGCGCCACCTGGTGGCCGATCTGCCACGTCGCCGAGCCGAGCTCGTTCACACCCACGTAGTTGACGCGCGCCGACCGTGCAGCGCGCACCTCGAGGACCGGCACCACGAGCGAACGCACGCCCCCAGCCGAGACGAAGCGCTCCACGACCGTGACCTCCGAATCCTCGCCGGCATCGATGACCAGGCGCGGGCGCACGAGCACACCGTCGGCATCGACATGGTGGACGATCTCGACGGTGTCCTCGACGACCCTTCCGCGCGGCAGGACCAGGGTTATTTCCTCGCCCGCCTCACGGTTGAGTCCCGCGAACACATCGGCCGGGTGCGCCATGGCGATCCCGGGAAGCGCCGCAGTCGAACGGAGTGACTCGGCGCCGATCGTCTCGGTGCGCGCCGAGGCAGGCGCGAAATCGACGAGGCGCAGTTCGCCGATCCGGCTGTAGCGCCAGATCTCCTCGTCGGTGCTCGGCATGAGGGGGGTCGTGTTCATCGGGGTCCGTTCAGTCGCGTCGGCGCCACCAACGCCGCTTCCTCTTGTCTCTCTCGACGTCCGCGAGCACGTCGGCTCCTATCGAGTTGATGATGTCCTCGGCCGCATCCAGCACGGCGGCGGCGGAGCCGTCGCCGAGGCCCGGAACCTCCGGCGGCGTGGGCGGTGCGATCGCAGTCCCGTGCACCCATGCGACGTCGGCCAGTCGCCGCTCGTACCCCGTGCACGGTTCCGGGCAGCGCCACGGAGCCTCGGGAGCGAGGTCGAGATTGCACTTGCGCACCGTGTCGCCGTTCGAATACGTGCGGCTCTCGTAGTGCTTGCACTCCGTGCGCATCGGCATGGTGGGTGCCCCGCGGCTCGTCAGCCGACGGAACCCTCCATCTGCAGATCGATCAGCCTGCTCCACTCGACCGCGTACTCCATGGGGAGCGTGCGCGTCACGGGCTCGATGAACCCGTTCACGACCATGCTCATCGCCTGCTCCTGGGAGAGGCCTCGCGACATCAGGTAGAAGAGCTGCTCGTCGGCAATCTTGGACACCGTGGCCTCGTGACCGATCTCGGCGTCCTTCTCACCCACCTCCATGTAGGGCAGGGTGCGGCTCTCGGAGTCGCCGTCGAGGATCAACGCATCGCATTGCACATGGCTCTTGCAACCGCGGGCACCCTCGTCCACGCGCACCAATCCGCGGTAGGTGGTGACACCGCCGTCCTTGGAGATCGACTTCGAGACGATCCGCGACGAGGTCTCCGGTGCGGCATGCACCATCTTTGCCCCTGCATCCTGGTGCTGACCGGCGCCCGCGTAGGCGACCGAGAGCACCTCACCAGTGGCCTTCGGTCCGACCAGGTACACACTCGGGTACTTCATCGTCAGCTTCGAGCCGATGTTGCCGTCGATCCACTCCATGTGCCCCTCGGCCTCGACGCGCGCGCGCTTGGTGACGAGGTTGTAGACGTTCGGCGACCAGTTCTGGATCGTCGTGTACGTCACGTGGGCCGAGGGCTTCACCACGATCTCGACAACGGCCGAGTGCAGCGAGTCGCTCGTGTACACCGGGGCCGAGCAGCCCTCGATGTAGTGGACCTTCGAACCCTCGTCGGCGATGATCAACGTCCGCTCGAACTGACCGGCATTCTCGGAGTTGATCCGGAAGTAGGCCTGCAGCGGCATCTCGCACTCGACGCCCGGCGGCACGTAGATGAACGAGCCGCCCGACCACACCGAGGTGTTGAGCGCGGAGAACTTGTTGTCACCCGGGGGGATGACGGTGCCGAAGTGCTGCTTGACGAGATCGGGGTATTCACGGAGCGCGGTGTCCATGTCGCAAAAGAGAATGCCCTGCTTCTCGAGGTCCTCACGGTTGCGGTGGAACACGACCTCGGACTCGTACTGCGCGGTCACTCCGGCGAGATACTTGCGTTCGGCCTCGGGGATGCCGAGCTTCTCATAGGTGGCCTTCATCTGCTCGGGCAGGTCGTCCCACTCGTCGACCTGCTCGGTGGCGGGCTTCAGGTAATAGAAGATGTCCTGGAAATCGAGGTCGGGCATGTTCACCGAGAACCAGGGCGCCATCGGCTTGCGCTCGAAGAGCGACAGGCTCCGGAGTCGCAGCGCGGTCATCCACTTCGGCTCGCCCTTCCACCACGAGATCTGCTCGACGACGCGATCGCTCAGCCCCTTCTCGGGTTGGAAGGCGTACTCGACATCGTCACTCCAACCGAGGCTGTACTTGCTGAGATCGAGATCGAACGTGGTCACGCGATGTCCTTCTTCTCGGGCCAATCTGGGGGGTGGACGCTTTCCCGGACTCCCGGGGATTTGCACTACCGCCATAGTAACAATCGACCTCCCCCGTTCCACGGGGCGGTTGGCACAGGCCCTGCCCGCCGACCCCTCCGGGGCCCACCGCTAGCGTCGTGCGCCTCATGGAACGCTTCGGCCTCGTCGGCCTACCGAACGCCGGCAAGTCCTCGCTCTACAACGCGCTGACTGGCGGAGGCGCTCTCGCAGCCCCCTATGCCTTCGCCACGAAGGACCCCAACATCGGGGTGGCCAGGGTTCCCGACACCCGCCTCGACCGCTTGGCCGAGATGTCACGGTCCAAGAACGTGGTGCACGCCGCCGTCCAAGTGGTCGACATCGGCGGACTCGTCGAGGGTGCGAGCAAGGGAGAGGGACTCGGCAACAAGTTCCTCGCCAACATCCGCGAGGTGGATGCGATCGTGTTCGTGCTGCGCGCCTTCCGCGACACCGACGTGCCCGGACCGGACGATCCGCTCGAGCACCTGCGCGTCGTGGAGCTCGAACTCGCGCTCGCCGATCTCGAGACCGTCGAGGCCCGCCTCGCCAGGGTGGCAAAGGCCGCCCGCGTCGACAAGACCGTCGGTGAGGAGGCCGCCTCACTCCAGCGCGCCCTGGATGTCCTCTCGGAGGGTCGACCGATCTATCGCGCCGGGCTCTCTGCAACCGACCGCGAGGTGCTCGCGCCGCACTTCCTGCTCACCAACCGCCGCGTGCTCGCGGTCGTCAATGTGGGCGAGGACGAACTGGACCGGATTCCCATCGAGGTCGCACGCGTGAGGGCCGAACTCGCCCCACCCGGGTCGGCGCACGAGTCCGAGGTGGAGGTCATCGGTATGTCGGTGCAGATCGAGGCCGAGGCCGCCCAGTTGGACGCCGCCGACCGCGCCGAGATGCTCGAGGCACTCGGGCTCGGCGAGGGGGCACTGACCACGATGGTGCGCAGCGCGTACCACCTCCTCGGGCTGCGGACGTTCTTCACCACCGGTGAGAAGGAATCCCGCGCCTGGACCTTCCGGGCCGGGTCGAAGGCGCCCGAGTGCGCCGGCAAGATCCATTCCGACATCCAGCGTGGTTTCATCCGCGCCGATGTGATCCAGGGGGACGATCTGCTCGGGATCGGCTCGTGGTCCAAGGCCCGGGAGCAGGGCAAGATCCGCTCCGAGGGCAAGGACTACGAATTCATCGACGGCGACGTGACGGAGTTCCGCTTCAACGTCTGAGCCATAACCTTGACGGTGATGGCCGTGGGAGCAATGCAACCGGTGTGGTTGGTGAGCGGGGGGCGTGTGCTCGCCTCTGCCCGTCTCGCGACCTCGCGCCGCGAACGGCGCCGTGGTGCGATCGGGCTCACCGAGATCGCCGAGCCGCTCGTTCTGGAGCCTTGTCGGTGGGTGCACACGGTCGGTGTGCGCGTGCCACTCGACATCGCCTACGTCGATGCGACCGGGGCGGTGCTGTCGACCGAGACCCTGAAGCCCTGGCGTGTTGGTGCTCCGGTGCGGGGTGCGCACGCGGTGGTCGAGGCCTCGGCCGGCAGTTTCGAGCGGTGGAACCTGCGCCCGGGCGACGTGGTGGAGGTGCGCAAGCCGTGAGCACCGAGAATCCCGCGGCGGCGACAACGATCGAGTCGGGTCTGTGGCTCGTGGCCACCCCGATCGGCAACCTCGACGATCTCTCGACCCGCGCGGTCGCGGTCCTGCGCGCGGCCGATGTGATCTGCTGCGAGGACACCCGCCGCTCCGGGATGCTGCTCAAGCGCATCGGCGCGACGCCCGAGCGCCTGATCGTGGTGAACGACCACACCGAGCACGACGCGCGCGCAGAGGTGGTGAGCCTGCTCGCGTCGGGTCGCACGGTGGCGGTGGTGACCGATGCGGGAACGCCCGGCATCTCCGATCCCGGGGAGCGGCTCGCACGCGCCGCCGTCGAGGCCGGGCATCCGCTGCGCGCGGTGCCGGGACCGGCCGCGTTCGTGATGGCAGCAGTCGTCTCGGCGATGCCCACGGCGCGCATCGCCTTCGATGGATTCCTGCCGCGCTCCGGGTCCGATCGGCGGGAGCGACTCAGCGAGGTGGCGCGGGAGAGACGCACGACGGTGCTCTACGAGGCGCCGCACCGGCTCGCACGCACCCTCGCGGACCTGTGCGAGGCCTGTGGCACGGTGCGCCGCGTGGCGCTCGTGCGGGAGATGACCAAGGTGCACGAGGAGATCTGGCGCGGCACGATGGAACAGGCTCTCGCACACGCGCGCGCCGTGGAGCCGCGCGGCGAGTACGCGATCGTCGTGGAACCGGCTCCATCGGCGACTGCCGAGGTGAGCGATGATGACATCGTGAGCGAACTCGCGAGGCGCCAGGTCGCGGGGGTGTCGACCCGCGACGCGGTCGACGAGGTGAGCACGACCCTCGGCGTGGCGCGCAACAGGGTGTACGGCCTGGCGGTGGGAAGATGAGCGACCAGCCGCGCGGAGCGGCGTTCTTCGACCTCGACCGCACGTTGATCGCGGGGGCGTCGGCATTCGCATTCGCCCGCGCCGCCCGCGATGCCGGTCTCATCCGCACGAGTGACTTCGTGCACGACGCACTCAGCGCGCTGCGGTTCAGGGTCTCCGGGGCCAGCGACGACACCTCCATGGGCGTGCGCGACAGGATCCTGGCCGGTGTCGGCGGGAAGAGACGCGAGGATCTGATCGCCCTGAATGAGATGGTGTTGCCCGAGCTGCTCGGGGTCGTCCGGCCCGAGGCACGCGCGGTGCTCGAGCAGCACCATGCGGCGGGCCGGCGGACGTTCATCGTCTCTGCGTCCCCGGTCGAGATCGTCGAGCCCCTCGCCCAGGCCCTCGGCATGTCCGGGGGAATCGGCACCCGCGGCGAGGTGGTCGACGGGGTCTACACCGGCCGACTCGACGGCCCCTTCTGCTACGGCGAGGGCAAGGCACAAGCGGTCAAGGAGACCGCGGCGCGACTCGCGATCGATCTGGACGAGTCGTTCGCCTACTCCGACTCGGCGAGCGACATCCCGATGCTCTCACTCGTGGGGAACGCGGTGGCGGTGAACCCCGATGCGCACCTCGCACGCGTTGCGCGCGAGAGAGGCTGGCCGGTGGTCACCTTCGCACAGCGCTCGAAGATGCTGATTCGGCGCTCATCCACGGCGACGGCGGTGGCCGGTGCACTCGTGGCGGTGTGGGTGCTCGGCGTTCGGCACGGCCGCCGCACCTGACGCAGTCGGGGCGGCTCGAGCTCAGCGCGCGAGCGGGGCGAGGGCGAGCTGACGACTGAGCGCCACGACCTGACCGGTCGAGTCCCACATCTCGCCGTCCTCTTCCCACATGCCGCCCTGGATGACACGGCTGCGGAACGCACAGATGATCGGGCCCGGCGCGGGCACTGCGCGCACGTGAACCGTCATCTCGATCGTGGGCACCCAACCCTGCATGCCGAAGCGGTTGAACACCACCGGCGGGAACGCGTCGGCGGCGAGCAGCACCGAGAGCGTGTCGCTCTGGCGTCCGTCACGGAACGAGAAGTACCCGCGGCACAACGCCTCGCCCGAGGGTTCACCCCGGGCGAATCCGGTGTCGTCGGGATGGATCCGCATGTCGAGTTTGCTCATGAACCCGGTCAACCCCGCATCCCCCGGTCGGGTCGGGCACTCGTCGAAGGGAGGCACCTCGATGCGGTCGAGGCTCACCGCGTGCGGCGGAACCGAGGAATCGATGTCGCCGAACACCCCGAGTGCCGTCACGAGATCGCGCCCGTCGCGCGAGAGCGTGGCCGCCACGGTGGTGAACCGCCTGCCGTTCTTCATCACCCGCGCCGTGACCGTGCCCTCGCCGGCTGGTGCGGGGGCGAGGTAGTGCACTCCGACCGAGATGGGATGCGCGCGACCCGACTCGGCGCGCATCGCGTTCGCCACGAGCGACATCAGGTACCCGCCGTTCGCGTTGCCGTTGATGTCCCAGCCGTCGCGGACCGGGACGTCGTAGCGGCCGTCCCCGAGCGGGGTGACCGAGACGTCGGTGTCGAACTGGTGCGAGACGGGGGAACTCACGACGCACACCGTAGGGACGCAGGTCGCGGAAAAACGAACCCGGAGTCGGCGCCGTCGAGGTCGTAGCCTTGATCCGTGGCCCCGTACTACATCACGACGCCGATCTATTACGTGAACGCGCGGCCGCACCTCGGCCATGCCTACTCGACCATCGTGGCCGACTCGCTCGCGCGCTGGCACCGGTTGCTCGGCGACGACGTGCACTTCCTCACCGGCACCGACGAGCACGGGCTCAAGATCCAACAGGCCGCCGATGCCGCCGGAAAGACGCCACAGCAATTCACCGACGAGATCGCGCCTATGTTCGCCGAGGCATGGCGGCGACTCGACATCTCCCATGACGACTTCATCCGCACCACCGAGGCCCGCCACCGGGCGGGCGTCGAGAAACTGCTCCAGGCCTGTTGGGACGCCGGCGACATCGAGCTCGACACCTATCGGGGCCTCTACTGCGTGGCCTGCGAGGCTTACTACACCGAGGACGATCTCGACGGCCGCGACTGCCCGATCCACAAGAGACCCGTCGAGCAGGTGGAGGAGGAGAACTACTTCTTCAGGCTCTCGCGGTTCGAGGACCGCCTCCTCGACTGGTACGCGCGGCATCCCGGTGCAGTCGTGCCCGAGCACCGCGTGAATGAGGTGACGGGATTCATCAAGCAGGGGCTCCAGGATTTCTCGGTGTCGCGCAAGTCGCTCACGTGGGGGATCCCCCTCCCCTTCGATTCCTCGCACGTGGCCTATGTCTGGTTCGACGCACTCGCCAACTACATCACCGCGATCGGGTACGGGACCGACGAGTCGGGATTCGCGACCTGGTGGCCGGCCCAGCACCATGTCATCGGCAAGGACATCGTCAGGTTCCACAATGTCTATTGGCCCGCGATGCTGATGTCAGCCGGGATCGAACCGCCGCAGGGATGGGCCGTCGGTGGGTGGTTGCTCGTGGGCGGCGAGAAGATGTCGAAGACCTCCGGCAACGTCGTGAACCCGCTCGAGTTGATCGACGACTTCGGCGTCGACGGATTCCGCTACTACGTGCTGGCCGAGACCCCGTACGGCAACGACGGTGACTTCACCTACGAGGGACTCGTCTCGCGCTACAACTCCGACCTCGCCAACAACCTCGGAAACCTCGCCGCGCGCGTGGCGACCGTGGTCGGCAAGAAGTGCGGTGGACTCGGCACTGCGCCCGACCCGCAGAGCGCGCTCGCCGCGCACGCCGCCGAGGCGGTCGCCGAGGCATCGCGGCACTGGGACAAGGTGCAACCCTCGCGCGCGCTCGAGGCGACATGGCAGTTGATCCGCGCGACGAACGCCCACCTGGAGACGCACGAGCCGTGGAGGGCCGAGCCGGGCCCCGAGGTCGATCGCGTGATGGGCGACGCGCTCGATGCACTGCGCATCGTCACGATCCTGGCGACACCGGCGATGCCGGCGACGTGCCGGGAGATCTGGCGGCGCATCGGGCTGGAGGGATCACCCGATCAGTGCCGCATCCCCGTCGATGTCCGATGGGGTCTCTATCCGGCGGGACGCACCGTGGTGAAGGGCGACCCGCTCTTCCCGCGGCGCACCGCATGACGAGTCGACGGAGACGATGATGGGCTGGACCGACACGCACTGCCACACGCACGAACAGATGGCCGAGACGGGATCCGACGAATTGCTGCGCCGCGCGCGTGAGGCCGGCGTCGACCGTTTCGTCGTCATCGGGACCGATGCCGACACGAGTGCCCAGGCCCTCGCCACGGCCGCTTCGCACCCCGACGTGTGGGCCACGATCGGTCTTCACCCCCACGATGCGGTGGAGGGTGTGCACACGATCGAGCCGTTGCTCACCGGTGACTTGTCGCGAGTGGTCGCGCTCGGTGAGTGCGGGCTCGACTACCACTACGAGAATTCTCCCCGTGCCGAGCAGCGCGAGGCGTTCGCCCGACAGATCGCACTCGCCAAGGAGCACGGCCTTCCGCTCGTGGTCCACACCCGCGACGCATGGGACGACACCTTCGATGTGTTCGACACCGAGGGGGTGCCCCAGAGCACGATCATCCACTGCTTCACCGGCGGGCCCGACGAGGCACGGCGATGCCTCGACCGCGGGGCGATGATCTCGTTCAGCGGGATCATCACGTTCAAGAACGCCGCCGAGATCCGCGACGCCGCCGTTCTCTGCCCGGTCGAGCGCATCCTCGTCGAGACCGATGCTCCGTTTCTCGCGCCGGTCCCGCACCGCGGTCAACCGAACGAACCCGCGCACGTCGCCGTGGTGGGAGCCGCAGTCGCGGCGCTGAAGGGAATCGAGCCGGCCGAATTCGCCGCGATCACCACGGCCAACGCCCTTCGCGCGTTCCCACGCATGCGGTGATCCCCGCTCTGTTGGAGACCACCGCGCGGGCCGGCCGTGGCGCGACTGACCCGCGACTGCGCCACTGCGCCCCTACATTTGACTCCTGAATGGACTTCTCGCGTATCGACCGCAACAGATTGACCGTGGCGATCGCGCTCACGGCACTCGCCCTGCCAGTGCTGTTCATCGCCTCGGGTCCCACCGACGGATCCGACCGCAGTCCCGGGCCCGACACGACCACGACCCTCGAGACCGGTCTGTCCACCGACAAGGAAGCCGACGCACCCGCGAACCTCGACGGTCCGGTCAGCGCCGATCCCCAGGGCCAGGGTCAGTTGGCCTACCCCGCCGACAACTCCGGGCGCATGGTGCGCGGTGACGCCACCTTCAAGCGCTTCCCCGAGGGCGCCGAGAGGGGATGCTCGACCGCACTCGTGCCACTCGGTGCGGAGATCACGGTGCGCAACCTCAACAACGGTCGCAAGACTGTGTGCACCAACATCAACATCGGTCCGATCTCGTCGACGTTCCAGATCGTCCTCCACACGGGCGTGTTCGAAAGGATCGCCGAGATTGTCGATGCCCCGCTCCCAGTCGAGTTGACCTGGTGACACTCTCGCGACCGGTCGCCAAGGATTTGCTCGACGGGGCGGGCCTGCGCGCCAAGCGCGCGTTGGGTCAGAACTTCGTCGTCGACCCGAACACGGTGCGTCGCATCGCCCGACTCTCCGGTGCGGCCCCGGGAACGCGCGTCGTCGAGGTGGGTGCGGGACTCGGCTCGTTGACCCTCGCCCTCGCCGAGACCGGCGCACGGGTCGTGGCCGTCGAGGTCGACGGTGATCTCGTGCCGCTGCTCCGCACCAACGTGGCCGACATCGTCGGAGTCAGCGTGGTGCACGACGACGCGATGACGCTCGATTGGGGTGCCCTGCTCGGCGAGGGGGAATGGTCGTTGGTTGCGAACCTGCCCTACAACGTGGCGACCCCTCTCGTGGCCGACATCCTCGACTCCGTGCCACAGGTGACGCGCATGCTGGTGATGGTGCAGAGCGAGGTCGCCGAGCGATTCGTCGCGAGGCCCTCCACTGCGGCCTACGGGGCCGTCAGCGTGAAGACCGCATTCTGGGCCGACGCACGAATCGTCGGACACGTGCCGGCATCGGTGTTCCTGCCCCGGCCCAACGTCGAGTCGAGCCTCGTCGAGATCGTGCGCCATCCCCCGCCGGACACCTCGATCGATCCCCAGTCGTTGTTCGCCCTCGTCCGGCAGGGCTTCGCCAAGCGCCGCAAGATGCTGCGCGGTGCGCTCGCCGGCCGCGTGGACGAGACCCAGTTCGCCGCCGCCGGGATCGCCCCCACCGCGCGCGCCGAGGAACTCGGTGTCGCCGAGTGGATCCGTCTCGCGCGAGTCGTCGGGGACCTGCGATGACGCTCATCGAGGCGCCCGCGAAGTTGACGGTGTCATTGCGCATCACTGGCGTGCGGCACGACGGGTACCACCTGATCGATGCCGAGGTGACGAGCCTCGAGCTGGCAGATGCCCTCGAGGTAGCCGAGTCGGCAACGACCAGGATCGAGATCGATGGCCCGTTCGCAGATGGTCTCTCGGGCGGAGACGACAACCTCGTGGCACGCGCGCTCGCACTCGCGGGCCGGACCGCACGGGTTCGCCTGACCAAGAACATCCCGCACGGCGGCGGACTCGGTGGCGGATCGACCGATGCCGCAGCGATCCTGCGCTGGGCCGGTCGCGATGGCCGCGTCGACGACCTGGTGGCGGCCTCCCGACTCGGCGCCGACATACCGTTCTGCCTGCGGGGTGGCCGTGCACGCGTCTGCGGGATCGGCGAGATCGTCGAGCCGCTCCCCCAGACACGCGAGGTGTTGACGGTGTTCGTGCCGCCGGTGCAGGTCTCGACACCGGCGGTCTATGCACGTTGGGATGCGATGGGTGGCCCGGCCGGCGACAACGGCAACGACCTCGAACCCGCGGCGCTGGCGGAGGTTCCCGCGCTCGCGATGTGGCGCGACCTGATCGCCGGTGCGATCGGCGAACGACCTCGGCTGGCGGGCTCGGGTGCGGCATGGTTCGCGATGGGCGACTTCGCAGGGGCGGTTGCCGCGAACGACCCGGCACTGGCGGGGGCGACGGTGATCGTGACGGCAACCCGGCCCGATGCGGGACGGATCACGCGCTCCCGGCCGTGAGTCCGGTCGCCGAGGGCGGGCGACCGAAACTATTTGCGGCGTTGATGGCGCGTGCGCCGGAGCATCTTCTTGTGCTTCTTCTTGCGCATGCGCTTGCGGCGCTTCTTGATCAGCGAACCCATGTGACCGACAAAACTACCGCCGAGCCCAAAAAAACGGGAAATCCGCTACCTTCAGTTTCGTCGATCCGGGATCGTCCAAATGGCAGGACAGCGGGTTTTGGTCCCGTTAATAGGGGTTCGAGTCCTCTTCCCGGAACCATGAGCGCATCAGCAATCGTCCTCGCCGCGGGCGAGGGGTCCCGGATGAGATCGGAGCGCCCCAAGCCGCTCCATCTCATCTGCGGACGCTCCATGGTCATGCACGTGATCCATTCGCTGGCCGAGATCGACCTCGCGGCGACGGTTGTCGTGGTGGGTCACGGCGCCGACCGCGTGACCCGCAAGGTCCGCGACGACGCCCCCGCCTGGGCACACGTGCGCTTCACCACCCAGCACGAGCAGCGCGGAACCGGGGACGCGACCATGGTCGGGCTGTCAGGTCTCGCCGGTGACGACCTCGACGACACCTCCACGGTGCTCCTGCTCCCCGGGGACACTCCCCTGCTGCACGGCGAGACGGTGGCCGCGCTCGTGACCGAGCACGAGAAGGCCGGCAATGCCGCGACGGTCCTCACCTCCGTGCTCGACGATGCCACCGGCTACGGCCGGATCGTGCGCGACAAGTACAAGAGGGTGCAGCGGATCATCGAGCACCGCGACGCCAGGGCGGACGAGTTGGGGATCCGCGAGGTCAACACCGGCATCTATGCGTTCCGCCGCGACCTGCTCGCTCCCGCCCTGCGCCAGATCGGCACCAACAACAGCCAGGGCGAGTACTACCTCACCGACGTCGTGGCGGTCCTCGCCTCGACCGGGCACCATGTGGGGGCGCTCGTCGCCTCCGCCACCGAGACCGCCGGTGTCAACGACCGCCTGCAACTCGCCGCGGCCGAGCGCGAACTCCGTGCCCGCATCAACCGGCGCTGGCTGCTGGACGGGGTCACGATGCTCGACCCGAGCCAGGCCTTCATCGACGCGACCGTCACGATCGGCCGCGACGTCACCTTGTTTCCCGGGGTGATCCTCCAGGGCGACACCGTGATCGGTGATCGCTGCGAGATCGGACCCGACACGCGGCTCGTGGACACGACGGTGGGGTCGGGCTCGACCGTCTCGGTGACGACGGCGACCGGGGCGTCCGTCGGATCTGACGCGACGGTCGGACCGTACGCGCACCTCGCCGCGGGCACTCGCGTGGCTGACGGTCGGACCACCGGGCCGTTCTACACTGGCACTCCATGAGTCCGCGCGCCCTCGAGAGGGCAACCACGAAGCGGCTGTCGCTCTTCACGGGGCGCACCCATCCGGTCCTGGCCCGCGAGGTCGCCGACCATCTGGGCATCGAACTCGGTGACACCAACATCGTGCAGTTCGCCAACGGGGAGATCAGGCCGCGCTTCTCCGACTCGATCCGCGGCGGCGACGTGTTCGTGATGCAGACCCACTACGGCACCGACGCGGGTTCGATCAACGACTCGATCATGGAGCAACTGATCATGATCGATGCGGCCCAGCGCGCCTCGGCGAAGCGGATCACCGCGGTGTGCCCGTTCTACGGGTATGCGCGACAGGACCGCAAGGCAGAAGGACGCGAGCCGATCACCGCACGGTTGATCGCCGACTTGTTCAAGACCGCCGGTGCGACACGAATGGTCTCGATCGACCTGCACTCCGGCCAGATACAGGGCTTCTTCTCCGGCCCCGTCGACCACCTCACCGCACTTCCGGTTCTGGAGCACTACGTGCGCGAGAACGCCGGGCCCGACCTCGTCATCGTGTCCCCGGACGCGGGTCGCGTGAAGGTCGCGGAACGGTTCGCCCAGCACCTCTCCGACCTGAACGCCGACGTCGCCTTCGTCAACAAGCGCCGACCGAAGGACACGGCCAACGTCGCGTTCGCCAAGGAGGTGATCGGCGAGGTCGAGGGCCGCCTGTGCATCCTCACCGACGACATGATCGACACCGGTGGCACGATGACCTCGGCCGCCGAGCTGCTCCGCGAGCGCGGCGCGAGCGAGGTGTGGGCAATGGCCACCCACGGTGTGCTGTCCGACCCGGCGACCAAACGGCTCGCCGAGTCGCCGATCTCGCGGGTCGTGCTCACAAACACCCTGCCCCTGCCGACCGAGCGGATGATCCCCAAGATCGAGGTGCTCTCGGTCGCCAAGATCATCGCCGACGCCCTCGCCGCCGTCTTCGACGAGACGAGTGTGAGCGAGCTCTTCGGCGGGGAAAACCAGCACTAGTTGCCGCTCGGCGGACCCGGCCGGCCCGTGGAATCGGCGAGGGAGCCCCCGTAGACTCGCAAGCCGTGTCGACCACAGCCAACCTCTCCGCCAAGTCGGGACGCGCCACCGGTAGCGCCGCATCGCGCCGCCTGCGCGCCGACGACCACATTCCCGCGGTCCTCTACGGCCACGGGATGACCCCGGTGTCGATTTCGGTGGCGCGCCGCGACCTGCGTGTCGCCCTCTCGGGACCCGCCGGCCAGAACACCATCTTGACGCTCGACGTCGACGGCACGTCGTACAACGCGATCGTGAAGGAACTGCAGCGCCACCCCGTGAAGCGGAACGTCAGCCACGTCGACTTCGTCCAGATCGACCTCAGCGAGGAGATCGTGATGTCCGTGCCGGTGCACCTCACGGGCTCAGCCAAGGCGGTGCTGTCGGCCGGTGGTCTCGTCGACCCCGCCGTCGACACCATCGACGTGCGCACCACCCCGGCGAACGTGCCGAACGAGATCCTCATCGACATCACCGACATGACCCCCGACACCGTGATCCGTCTCGGCGACATCGAGTTGCCCGCGGGAGTGGTCGCTCTGGGCGAGCCCGACATGGCCGTGGTGACCGTGCTGATGTCGCGGGCCTCCCTCGAGAGCGAGGATGCACCCGCAGCTGCCGCCCCGGCGGCCGAGGGTGACGAGACCGCACCTTCCGCGTCCGAGGGCTGAGCAGGACGACCCACCCGGTCGTGTCTCTCGCGATCGTGCGACTCTGAGTGCGGGGTTTCGTAGATGTTCAAGCGCTCCCCCGCACGCGACGGAGACGCCGAGCGCATCCTCATCGTGGGACTCGGCAATCCCGGCAAGCAGTACTCGCGCACGCGCCACAACGTCGGTGCCGAGACGATCGAGGTCCTCGCGGCGAGGCTCGGTGCGAACCTCAAGGCGGGACGAGACCGGGCGCGCACCGTGGAAGTGCGGATCGCCGGCGTCGCAGCGGTTCTCGCTGTCCCGACGACCTGGATGAACGAGTCCGGCGAGGCGGTCGGCCCACTCGCGCGCCGTTTCAAGGTCGTTGATCCGTCAAGGATCGTCGTCGTCCACGACGAGCTCGATCTGGAGCCGGGCACGGTGAAGCTGAAACTGGGCGGGGGTCTCGCGGGTCACAACGGGTTGCACTCGATCTCTCGGATCCTGCGCACCGACGACTACGCCCGCGTGCGCATCGGCGTGGGCAAGCCGCGCAGCAAGGACAAGGGCGCCGAGCACGTGCTCTCGCCGATCCCGTCGGCCGAGCGCGCGGTGCTCGACGTCGCGGTCGCGACCGCGGCCGATGCGATCGAGCGCATCGTCGCCGCCGGCATCGCCGAAGCGATGCAGGACTTCAACGGCCGGTGACCGCACCGACCGCCCCCGCCCTGGCGGCTCTCGCCGACCGCGTCGCGGGCGATCCGGCACTCGCCGCGATCGCCGGGCGCGCCTCGTCGGTGCTCGCGGTCCCCGATGCGGTGCGCGCCGTCGCAGTGGCGGCCCTCTCCGGGCGATCTGGCAGGACCACCACGCTCGTCGTGTGCCCGACAGGCGAGGAGGCCGAACGACTCCTGGACGACCTCGCGGCGTACGTGAGGCCCGGCGACCTCGCGCTGTTCCCCGCCTGGGAGACGCTGCCCTTCGAGCGGGTCAGCCCCGCGGTGCACACGATGGGAACGCGCACCGAGACCCTGTGGCGACTCCGCGCCGACTCGCCGCCCATGATCGTGGTCGCGAGCACGCGAGCAGTCCTCCAGAAACTGGGGCCCGGTGAGGAGGGGCTCGGCCCGATCGTGATCGCACCGGGTGCGCGCTTGGACATCGACGGTCTGTGCGCCGAACTCATCCGCGTCGGCTACCGGCGCGAACCTCTCGTGGAGCACCGCGGCGAGTTCGCTCGACGCGGTGCCATCGTCGATGTCTGGCCCTCGACGGCCGACGAACCCGTGCGCATCGACACCTGGGGCGACGAGGTCGACCGGCTCGTGCGATTCGACCCCGCCGACCAGCGCGGCACCGACAGTGTCGCGTCGGTGCGGATCTTCCCGGCACGCGAACTCGTGCTCGACGCCGATGCGACAGCCCGTGCGGCCGCTCTCGTGGAATCCGAGCCCTGGGGACGCGAGCAGTGGGAGCGGCTCGCCGAGGGCCAGATCTTCGACGGCATGGAGAGTTGGCTGCCGTGGCTCGTGGGAGCCGACCGCACGGTCATGGATGCCGCCGGCAGCGATGCGTTGGTGGTCTTCATGGAACCGAGGCGCGTCCTGGACCGGGGACGCGAACTGATCGCCGACGAGGACGATCTCGCACGCGCACTGGCCAAGACGTGGGACCGCGACGAGACCGTCCCGTTCCCGCGACTGCACGTGGAGCCCGATGCGCTCGCCACGACGGCAGCGACGGTGGTGAACATCGTGCATCCCTCGACCACCGCCGATGCCCCGGCGATCGTGGCCTCGTCGTGGGCCCCCGTCGTGCACGATCCCGGTCCGTTGCTCGCGCGGGTGAACGAGTTGCTGTCGCAGCGATGGACCGTGGTGGTGTCCGCCGAGACCCCCGAGTCGGCCGGGCGGATCTGTGAGAACCTGCGCGCGCTCGGCGCTCCGATGGTCGCCGACGACGGATCGAGGCTAGATACCCCCGGTGCGTGGGTCGTGCACGCGCCACAGTCGCGGGGCTGGTCGATGCCGTCTGCGAGGGTGGCCGTCATCTGCGAGGCCGATCTCGCGGGTCGCCGACGTGCATGGAGGACGTCACGGTCGCGGGCCAAGTCGTCGGGAACGGTGTTCGAGGACCTGCAACCGGGTGGCTACGTGGTGCACGCCCACCACGGCGTGGGCCGCTACGAGGGGATGGTCACCCGCGCCCTCGACGGCGCGGAGCGCGACTACCTGTTGATCTCCTACAAGGGTGGCGATCGTCTCTGGGTGCCGGTCGACCAGATCGGCTCGATCCGTCAGTACGTCGGCGGCGAGGCTCCGGCGCTCAGCAAGATGGGCGGGGCCGACTTCGCCCGCACGAAGGCGCGCGTGCGCTCCGCGGTGCGCGAGGTGGCACAAGAGCTGGTCGTTCTGTACCAAAGGCGCGTCACGGCCACCGGCCACGCGTTCGCACCCGACTCGCCGTGGCAGTGGGAGATGGAGCAGCGATTCCCCTGGGTGGAGACGCCCGACCAGGACGAGGCAATCGCAGCGATAAAACTGGACATGGAAAAGCCCGTCCCCATGGATCGACTGCTGTGCGGTGACGTCGGCTTCGGCAAGACCGAGGTCGCGATCCGTGCGGCGTTCAAGGCGATCCAGGACGGACGACAGGTGGCGGTGCTCGTGCCGACGACCCTGCTCGCCAACCAGCACGGCCAGACCTTCGCCGATCGCTTCCACGGCTATCCCGTGCGGGTCGAAGTTTTGTCCCGGTTCCTCTCGGCGACCGAGGCCAAGAAGGTGGTGGCCGGGCTCGCCACCGGCGAGGTCGACTGCGTGATCGGCACCCACCGCCTGCTCTCCGATGGAATCAAGTTCAAGAACCTCGGTCTCCTGGTGGTGGACGAGGAGCAACGATTCGGCGTCCAGCACAAGGAGGCGATCAAGCGACTGCGCCACGACGTCGATGTGCTGACCATGTCGGCGACACCGATCCCACGCACGCTCGAGATGAGCCTCGTCGGGATCCGTGATCTGTCGTTGCTCCAGACTCCCCCGGCCGACCGCCAGCCGATCCTCACATACGTCGGCGAGCAGAGCGACCGCGTGGCCGTGGAGGCGATCAGGCGTGAACTGCTGCGCGAGGGCCAGGTGTTCTGGGTGCACAACCGTGTGCAGTCGATCGAGGAGCGCGCCGAGGAACTGCGCAGGCTCGTGCCCGAGGCCCGCATCGCCGTGGCCCACGGGCAGATGGACGAGGCGCGACTCGAGCAGGTGGTGCTCGACTTCTGGGAGAGGCACTTCGACGTGCTGGTGTGCACCACGATCATCGAGTCCGGGATCGACATGCCATCGGTGAACACCCTGGTGGTCGAGCGCGCCGACCTCCTCGGCCTCGGCCAGATGCACCAGTTGCGCGGCAGGGTCGGTCGCGGCCCCCAGCGCGCCTACGCATACCTGTTCCACCCGCGCGAGCGCGCCCTCGGCCAGGAGGCACACGAGCGGTTGCGCGCGATCGGCGAGGCCACCGATCTCGGGAGCGGCTTCAAGCTGGCGATGCGCGATCTCGAGATCCGTGGCGCGGGAAATCTCCTCGGTGAGGCCCAGAGCGGCCACATCGCCGCCGTCGGGTACGACCTGTACTGCCAGATGGTCACCGAGGCAGTCGCCGAGATGAAGGGGGAGGCGCCACCACCGGACCGCACCGAGATCACGATCGACTTGCCGATCGATGCCCACATTCCCGCCGATTACATGCCCACCGAGGAGTTGCGACTCGAGGCCTACCGCAGGCTCGCGGTCGACCCGATCGCAGCCACGATCGACGATATCGAGCGCGAATGGCGCGATCGGTACGGACCGGCTCCGGCGCCGGCGGAGAACCTGCTCGCTGTCGCGCGCCTGCGCGCGCGGTGCGGCGAACTCGGCATCACCGACGTGGTCGTGGACCGCGGCGAGCTGCGCATCTCACCGGTCGCGTTGCCGGCGAGTCTCGCGATGCGCCTGCGCCGCGTGGCGCCGTCAGCCAAATGGGACGAGGGTCGTTCCCGACTCACCGCGACAGTGCCGCGGGGCACCAATGCACTCGATGCCGTGCGCGGCCTGCTCGAGGACATCCACGGCGACGACTGACACGACCCCGCGCGTGCCACCGCGCCGGTCAGTGAACCGGGTGCCCCAGTAGTCTTGGCGCGTGAGACGCCGCCTCCTCCGCACAGCGCGCCGCCTCGTCGTCGTCTCGGTGGTCTCGCTCGTGGCGGTCTCGTGCTCCGCGGTGCCACCGACCGGCGATGCGTTCCGCGTCAACGGTGTGGGCTACCCGGACGAGAAGTTCTCGGTGTTGCTCGAGGCCCTCTCCGGCGGCGGCCAGTTCCAGGTCACGAACGGCAAGGTCAATGCCGAGACCTACACCTCGATCCTGTTCACGCTCGTGCGCCACGAGTCGTACCGCCAGTGGGCATCCGAACTCGGCCTCGCCGAGAACACGCAGGACCGCACCGCGGCCGAGGCCAGAGCGGCGACGACGCCGAACTGGGACTCCATCCCCCAGACGATCAAGGAGTTGATCATCGAGCTGAACACGGCCGAGCGCGTCATCGCCCGTGCCTCCGTTCCCGCCGGGGACCAATTGCGTCGCATGTACGAGACGGCTCCTGCCACGTCGGGGGTGATGTGTGCGAGCCACATCATCGTCACGACCAGGGCCGAGGCGAAAGCCGTCATGGCGCGACTCGATGCGGGCGAGAAGTTCGCCGACCTCGCCCGCGAGGTCTCGATCGAGCCCATCGCCAAGGACTCGGGCGGCTCACTCGGGGCCTCACCCGACGACCCGTGCCAGCGCGTGCAGGACTTCCAGGTCAGCCTCGACCCCGCCTTCGTGACCGCGATGGTGAACGCACGCGTGGGCGTGCCGACGGGTCCGATCCAATCGTCGTTCGGGTGGCACGTGGTGTTGAACCGGCCCTTCGACGAGATCGGGGACGCGTTGCGCACCACGATCTCCGACAAGACGGGAACCTCGTTGTTGGCCGGGTGGATGACCGGTGCCGACATCGTGATCGACCCGAAGTTCGGCACCTGGAACACCGCCCGGAGCGCCATCGAGTGACAAAGCAGGCGCGCCCCGTCGTGGAGATCGTCGGTCTCGGCCCCGGGGACCCCGACCTCGTGACGGCGGGAGTTCTCCGACTTCTCGCCGAGGTGCCGACACGATTCCTCCGCACGCGGCACCATCCCTCGGCCGACCTCGCCGGCGACTGCGTCTCCTTCGACGATCTCTACGACTCCCTCCCCACGTTCGAGGAGGTCTACGACGAGATCGCACGTCGGATCACAGACGCCGCCCACGCGCACGGTCGGGTCGTGTATGCGGTGCCCGGCTCCCCCGTGGTGCTCGAGCGTTCGGTCGCGCACCTGCGAGCGCGCGGCGACATCGACACGAGGGTGCACCCCGCGGTGTCGTTCCTCGACGAGGCCTGGCGCGCCCTCGGCATCGACCCGCTCGAGTCGGGGGTCCGCCTCGTGGATGGGCACGGGTTCTCGATCGAGGCTGCCGGGTGGACGGGACCGATGCTGGTGGCCCACACGCACGCCAACTGGGTGCTGTCCGACATAAAGCTCTCGATCGATGAGCCGGCCGACGGGACGACGGTGGTGCTCCTGCATCATCTCGGTCTGCCCGACGAGCGGATAACGACCGTTGCGTGGCACGAGATGGACCGCACACTCGCGGCCGACCACCTCACCTCGCTGTGGATCCCCGCACTCGCCGTGCCCGTCGCCGCCGAACTGGCGAGGTTCCACGAGCTCGCCCGCACGCTGCGCGCTCAGTGCCCCTGGGACATCGAACAGACCCATGCGTCGCTCGTGAAGTACCTGCTCGAGGAGACCTACGAGGTGGTGGACGCGATCGAGCGCCTCGACCCCGCGGACCCTGGGACGGACCGTGATCTGATCGAGGAACTCGGCGACCTGCTGTACCAGGTGGAGTTCCATGCGGCGATCGCCGAGGAACAGGGGCGCTTCACCATCGCCGACATCACGCGCACCGTCCACGACAAACTGGTCGCGCGCCACCCGCACGTGTTCGGTGACGCATCGGTGTCGGGCGCGGGCGAGGTCGAGGCGAACTGGGAGGCCATCAAGGCCGCCGAGAAGCCCCAACGCACGGGCATCTTCGATGGACTCGCCTCGTCATCACCGTCGTTGCTGCTCGCCCACAAGGCCCAGCAGCGCGCGGCCCGTGTCGGCTTCGACTGGCCCGATGTCGCCGGGCCCCTCGCCAAGGTGACCGAGGAGACCGCCGAGGTCGTGCGCGCCGGGCAGCAGGGCGACCCCGAGGCCATCCGCAGCGAGGTCGGGGACCTGTTGTTCGCGGTGGTGAACGTGGCGCGCAAGCACGACATCGACGCCGAGTCGGCACTGCGCGCGGCAGTCGTCAGGTTCCGCGCGCGCGTCGAGGCCGTCGAGGAGCTCGCGATTGCCGAAGGGCGCGCAATGTCGGGGATGACGCTGGATGAACTGGATGCGCTCTGGGAACGGGTGAAGTCGCGCGCCGTTCGTTAGCGTTGTCGGCGTGAGTGAAATCGTCGAGGTGCTGGGCCGAGAGGTCCTCGATTCCCGCGGGAATCCGACGGTGGAGGTGGAGGTCGTGCTCGACAGCGGCGCGACCGGCCGTGCGATCGTGCCCTCGGGCGCATCGACCGGCGAGCACGAGGCGGCGGAGTTGCGCGACGGTGGCGAGCGCTACCTCGGAAAGGGTGTGCGCCGTGCCGTCGACAACGTGAATTCGGCGATCGCCCCGGTTCTCGTCGGCATGGATGCGACCGCCCAGCGGGAGATCGACCGGGCGATGCTCGACCTCGACGGCACCGAGAACAAGTCACGACTCGGGGCCAATGCGATCCTCGGTGCGAGTCTCGCCGTCGCCCATGCGGCAGCGTCGGAACTGGAGTTGCCCCTGTTCCGCACCGTGGGCGGCCCGCACGCCCACGTGATGCCCGTGCCGATGATGAATGTGATCAACGGCGGAGCGCACGCCGACAACAACATCGACCTGCAGGAATTCATGCTCATGCCGGTGGGCGCGGCGAGCTTCGCCGAAGCCCTGCGCTGGGGTGTCGAGGCCTACCACACGCTGAAGAAGCTGCTCGCCGAGAGGCACCTGTCGACGGCGGTCGGCGACGAGGGAGGATTCGCACCGAACCTCGACTCGAACGAGGCTGCGATCTCGATCCTGGTCGAGGCGATCGAGAGAGCGGGCCGAGTCCCGGGCGAGGAGATCGCGATCGCACTCGACCCCGCGATGAGCGGACTCTTCCGCGACGGCAGGTACCACCTGACCGGCGAGGGAAAGGTCCTCGACTCGGCCGGTCTCGCGGCGTGGTGGACCTCCCTCGTGGACCGCTACCCGATCGTGAGCATCGAGGACGGAATGGCAGAGGACGACTGGGACGGGTGGGAAGCATTGACAGCCGCTCTCGGCAGTCGGATCCAGTTGGTGGGCGACGATCTGTTCGTCACCAATTCGCGCCGCCTCTCCATGGGGATCGAGCGCCGGGTCGCCAACAGCATCCTCGTCAAGGTGAACCAGATCGGAACGCTGTCCGAGACTCTCGACACCGTCGAAATGGCGACGCGCCACTCGTACACCTCGGTGATGAGCCACCGCAGCGGCGAGACCGAGGACGCAACCATCGCCGATCTCGCCGTGGCGACCAACTGCGGCCAGATCAAGACCGGAGCACCGGCCCGGAGCGACCGGACGGCCAAGTACAACCAACTGCTGCGCATCGAGGAGGCTCTCGGCGATTCCGCACGGTTCCGCGGACGAGCGGCTCTGGCTCCACTGAACTGACACGCCTCATCGCGACGCGCCAGCGAACACTCGTTCGTGTGCCACGGTTTTCCACAGGCAGGGGGCCACAATGTCGGCGTGCCCGCGTCGAGTCTCCCCCCATCGACTCTCCCCCCGACGACTCACAGAGGACGAGTGAACGACAAGAAGCGTCAAGGTGTCCGCGATCTGACACGCGACCTCGCGAGGCCCGACCCCGACACGATGCGTCTCACCGGCAACCGCGCCGTGCGCTGGACCATCCGCGTCACGGCGACCGCCGTGGTGCTGGCGTTCCTCCTGGCGGTCGTGGTGTTCCCCGTGCGGGACTACTTCATCCAGAGCTCGATGCTCAGCACCAAGAGGACCGAATTCGCCACACTGGCCGATGCCACAGAGGAGCTCCAGAACGAGGTGAACGCGCTGGACACGCCCGAGGGCACGCGCAACGCGGCCCGCGACCAGTTGGGGTACGTGGTGCCCGGCGAGCAGAGGGTCACGGTGTTGCCACCGGTGGCTCTGCCAACCGACCTGCCCGGTGTGTGGCCCTACACGATGGTCACCGACATCCTCGTTGCACGAGCAAACGAGACCGCCGCCCGGGACGGCGCGCTCGATCCCCTCGTACCCTGACTCGCCCCGAGGGCTCGTCCTGCTCCGGCCCGTGCCACCGGAGTGACGATTCCCACACTGTCCACCATTGGTAGGGGATGCCAGAACAGGGTTAGTGTCTGGTGCCAGTCGACCGAAGGAGCGTCACGTGGGCGGAAGCATTCTCGGCAATCGAGTCCTGCGCAAGGAGGACCCCAAGTTCTTGACCGTCGGGGGGACGTACGTCGATGACCTCCTCGATGAGCCACTGCTCGACGGAGCCCTGCATGTCACCTACGTGCGCTCCACCGTCGCCCACGGGGTCATCAACTCGATCGACACCTCCGATGCGCTCGCTATGCCGGGTGTGCGCGCGGTGTTCACCGGTGCCGACTTCGGTCTGGAGCCCGTGCCGTCCAACTTCAACCCGATGGTGACGCGCACGCTGCTCGCCATGGACAAGGTGCGCTATGTGGGCGAGCCAATCGCGGCCATCGTGAGCGAGACCCGGGAGCAGGGTGAGGATGCCGCCGAGACCGTGATCGTGGATTACGACATCCTCGAGGCCGTTGTCGACATGGAGGCCGCCATGGCCACCTCCACCCTCATCTACGACTCCGCCCCCAACAACGTGGTCTTCGACACGCTGGTGCTCGGCATGCCCGACAACACCGGCGAGGCCTTCCTCGCGGGATGCGAGGTCGTGGCGCGCGGCAAGTTCCTCAACCAACGGGTCGCGCCCTGCCCGCTCGAGGTGCGCGGCGCGGCGGTGGCATGGGCCGCCGACGGTCGCCTGCACCAGTGGCTCTCCACCCAGCACGCGCAGGGTGCTCACGGTCCCATCGCTGCGATGAACGGCGTCGACCAGGCGCAGGTGCGCGTGCGCACACCCGACGTCGGTGGAGGTTTCGGTGCCAAGATCGGCATCTACCCCGAGGAACTCCTCCTCGGTCCCATCTCCAAGCGCGTCGGCACTCCCCTGCGCTGGCGCGAGACCCGCAGCGAATCGATGATGGCCCTCGGTCACGGTCGTGCGCAGGTGCAGCACGTCGCGATCGGTGGGAAGCGGGACGGCACCGTCACCCACTACCAGTTGTGGGCGATCCAGGACTCGGGTGCATGGGTCGACATGGGTGCGATCCTCGCTCCGTTCATGACCCGGCCGATGGCGTCGGGGGTCTATGCGATCCCCAACATCGAGTGCCGCACCACATCCGTGGTGACCAACACCACCCCGATCGTGGCGTACCGCGGGGCGGGTCGCCCCGAGGCCACGGCAGCGATCGAGCGCGCGATGGATCTGTTCGCCCGCGAGATCGGCATGGACCCCGCCGAGGTGCGCCGCAAGAACCTGATCCCGAAGTTCATGGAGCCGCACACGACCGCGGTCGGACAGACCTACGACGTGGGTGACTACGAGACCGCGCTCGACAAGACCCTCACCACCGCCGACTACGCGGGCTGGCGGGCAAAGCAGGCCGAGCGCCGTGCCAGGGGCGATGCCCGTCAATTGGGCATCGGTGTGAGCGTGTACGTGGAGATCACCGGGGGTGTCGGCAGCGGCGAGGAGGCCGAGGTCGAGGTGCTCCCGAACGGCAAGGCGGTCGTCTACACCGGCACCTCGCCCCACGGCCAGGGACATGTGACTGCCTGGGCGATGCTCGCGAGCGAACAGACCGGCATCCCGATCGCCGACATCGACCTCGTGTGGGGCGACACTGACCTCACCCCGGTGGGCTCGGGCACGATGGGATCGCGCTCGCTCCAGCAGGGCGGCAATGCGGTGTTCGTCGTGGCGGGCCAGCTCGTCGAGAAGGCCAAATCTGTCGCAGCTCGCCTGCTGGAGGCGAACGAGAACGACATCGTTCTCGACAAGGACGCGGGTGCATTCCACGTGGCGGGCACACCGGCTCTCTCGAAGACATGGGCCGACATCGCATCGGCCGAGGGCGGCATCTCCGCCAAGGACAACATCGCGGTGCCCGGGCCGACCTTCCCGTTCGGTGCGCACGTGGCCGTGGTCGAGGTCGACACCGAGACCGGCAAGGTGCGACACATAGCGCACGTCGCGTGCGACGATGCGGGGACGGTGCTGAACCCGATGCTCCTCGAGGGTCAGATCCACGGCGGCGTCGCACAGGGCGCCGCACAGGCCCTCCTCGAGGAAGTGCGCTACGACTCCGACGGCAATCCGATCACCTCGAACCTCGCCGACTACGCGTTCATCTCCGCGGCCGAGTTGCCGAGCGTGACCGTGGTGCACATGGAGACACCGACGCCGCGCAACTCGATCGGCGCCAAGGGCATCGGAGAGTCGGGGACGATCGGTTCGACTCCGGCCCTCCAGTCGGCGGTCGTCGACGCCGTGTCGCACCTGGGCGTCAGCCACATCGACATGCCGACCACACCCGAGAAGGTCTGGGCGGCGATCCAGTCGGCCCGCTGAGACCGAGCGCGCGACAGAACGAACACACACCAACGACACGGGGCAGGACACAGATGAAGATCACCGTCACAGTCAACGGCAAGACCCGCGAGGGCGACGTCGAGGCGCGCACACTCCTCGTCCAGTGGGTCCGGGAATCACTGGGCCTCACCGGCACCAACATCGGATGCGACACCTCGAGCTGCGGTGCCTGCACCGTGCACGTCGACGGCGAATCGGTGAAGAGTTGCACGATGCTCGCAGTGCAGGCCGACGGCTGCAGCGTGACCACGATCGAGGGGCTCGCCAACGGTGACACGCTCCACCCGATGCAACAGGCCTTCATGGACAACCACGGCCTCCAGTGCGGGTACTGCACGCCCGGCATGGTCATGGCGGCGATCTCGCTCCTGCAGGAGAACCCCAGCCCCACCGAGGAGGATGTGCGCATCGGACTCGAGGGCAACCTGTGCCGTTGCACCGGCTACCACAACATCGTCAAGTCGGTCCTCGCGGCCGCCGGCAAGTGATCGGGGCCCACGATGATCCCTGCAGCATTCGACTACAAGCGCGCCGGATCGGCGGCCGAGGCGATCAGCCTCGTGTCCGAATACGGTGAGGATGCGAAGTTCCTTGCCGGTGGGCACAGCCTGCTGCCCCTGATGAAACTGCGTCTCGCCCAGCCCGCCGTGCTCGTCGACATCGCACGACTCACCGACCTCTCCTACATCCGCGACGAGGGCAACCATGTCGCGATCGGTGCGCTCACTCGGCACCATGATGTGGAGAATTCCAGCGTCCTGCGCCAGCACGTGCCGCTCCTGGCGCACGCGGCCTCGCACGTGGGCAGCCCCCAGGTGCGCCACCGCGGCACGATCGGCGGATCCATCGCCCACGCCGACCCCGCCTCCGACCTGCCGGCCACCACGCTCGCGCTCGGGGCGACATACGTCGCCCAGGGTCCGAACGGCACGCGTGAGATCGCCGCGTCCGACTTCTACACCGGTTTCCTCGAGTCGGCACTGGCTCCCGACGAGATGCTGACCGAGATCCGCGTCCCGAAGACCACCGGGGCGACCTGGGGCTTCCAGAAGTTCAACCGCCGCGCCCAGGACTGGGCGATCGTGGGTGTGGCCGCATGGCGTCGCGGCAACGAGTGCGGCGTCGGGCTCGTGAACATGGGGTCGACCCCGGTGCTCGCCACCAGCGTCGCGTCCGCGATCGCCGGCGGTGCGTCGGTTGCAGACGCCGCGCGCCTCGCCAGCGAGGAAGCCGAGCCGCAGGCCGACATGAACGCGACCGCCGAATACCGCAGGCACCTCGCCTCGGTCCTGGTGCGTCGCGCACTCGAGTCGCAGTCGGCCTGACCGACACTTTCCCCGTTGGCGACCCGCACGACCACGGCGCACGACGCTTCCATCTCGGCCCCTCGCACGCTCGATGCGGCGAGGAAGTGGTCGCTTGTGGCCTTCGTCGCGGTGTTCCTCTGGAGCGTCCTCGTCTTCGGCATCCCCGTCGATCGGATCGCCATGCTGATCTGGATGCTCGCGGGCTTCGCGGTCGGCTCGATCGGTCGTTCCGGCGCACAGATTTCCCAGATGTTCCGTGACTGGCTGGTCCTCGTGGTGATCTGCATGGCCTATGACTACAGCCGCGGCACGGCCGATCAATGGGGAATTCCCGTGAACTTCACGGGACCGCGCAACCTGGACGCGATCCTCACCCTCGGCCACGAGCCGGTCTCGGGATTGCAACGCCTCCTCTACACACCCGGCGACGTGAAGTGGTACGACGTCACCGGTTCGATCATCTACATGACCCACTTCGTGCTGCCCGTGCTGCCACTCGCGGTGCTGCGCATCAGGAATCGCCCCGAGTGGATCCGCTACGTGCGCCGGTTCTCGGTCACGCTGTTCACCGCGGTGCTCATCTTCATCGTCTATCCCGCCGCCCCGCCGTGGATGGCGAGCAAACAGGGATTCATGCCCCCACTCCAGAGGATCACCGGCCGCGGATGGGGCGAGGTCGGACTCGACTCGGTGTCCAAGACCTTCGACCGGGGTGTGGCGGTGCTGAACCCCGTCGCGGCAGTACCGTCGTTGCACGCGGGGCTCGCTCTTGTCGTCGCCTTGTGGTTCACCCGCAACTCGGCGCGCTGGGTGCGCGGTCTGGCACTCCTGCACCCGTTCTTCATGATGGTCACACTCGTCTACTTCGGCGAGCACTACATCGTGGACTGCCTCGCGGGCTGGTTGGTGGTGCTGTTCGCCTTCTGGGTGTCGGATCGCTGGGAGGGCAGGCGCACGGAGCACACGCCCGTGGCCGACCCAGGAGGCTGAGTCCCGAAAGGGTCAGGCCTCGAACTGGATGACCGCGCGGGAGGCCACGTGTGGTGCGAACACCTCGCGACGGATCCGGTTGTGCTCGTCGGCGGTGTCGTAGGCACGCCACGCGGCCTCGTTCTCGAACACCGCGACGATGCCGAAATCAGCCGCATTCTCACTGAGACCGAGGGTCGGTCCGCAGCGGTACGACACGAGTCCCCCGAGGGTCGCGGCATAGGCCGTCAGTTCCGCACGCGCGGCCTCGGGGTGACCCGCCGGAACGGACTCGTTCCATGTGAAGAGAACGACGTGATGGAACATGGTGGTGGATCCCTCCCCTTTGCGCCTCAGATCAACCCCTGGTACGCCCCGCCGTCGACGTTCACGTTGACCCCGGTCATGAACTTGGCCGACTCCGAGCACATGAAGGCCCCGATCCGCCCGAAGTCGCCCGGATCGCCGATGAACCCCGCCGGGATCCCCATCGACTTCGCATCGGGGTTGGGTCCGGCCAGCTGCGTGATGCGGTCGGTGAGATGGATGCCGGGCTGGATCGTGTTCACGGTGACCCCGTCGCCCGCGACCTCTCGCGAGACCGTCTTGAGGTACGCGGTGACGCCGGCACGCGCGGTGTTCGACAAGATGAGCGTGGGTGAGGGCTGCCGAACGGTCGACGAGGTGATCGCGAGCACGCGACCCCATCCTCGCTCACGCATCGGCGGGATCGCGATGGTGCACATCGCCACGATCGAGAGCAGATTCTTCTGCAACGCCTCGACATACAGCGCCTCGTCGGTCGAGGCAAACCCACCCGGGGGCGGTCCACCACCGTTCGCCACGAGGATGTCGACACCGCCGAGCATGTCGATCGAGCGGAGGACGAATTCGCGTCCACCTGCGTCCGTGGCGACGTCGCACGCGAATCCCCTCGCACCGTGACCGATCGAATCGGTTGCGAAGGACAGTCTTTCCGCGCTCCGTCCGCACACCACGACCTGGCACCCTGCCTCTGCGAGTGCAACCGCGATCCCCAGCCCCAGTCCGGCGGTCCCGGCTGCGATCGCGGCGCGCTTTCCCTCGATTTGCAGGTCCATCCCATCCACCGTATTGCACGTCGGCCCGAGGTCGTGCGCCGCCCGGTAGACTGGGTTTCACACGAGGTGGTGATCAACAATGGACGCCGGATTCGACGCGCGTCACCTGGAAGCGGTCGCGGACGCCGACACATACCCCTACTGGTTCGAGGATGCTGACGAACCGGAATCGAACCCGACGCTGGTGCGAACCGAGACGTGCGACCTGTGCGTGGTCGGTGGCGGGTACACCGGACTGTGGACTGCGATCCTGGCCAAGGAACACGACCCCTCCCGCGAGGTGGTCCTGATCGAGGCCCACGAAATCGGGTCCGCCGCGAGCGGACGCAACGGGGGTTTCCTGGATTCCTCGCTCACCCACGGTGTCGCGAACGCGCAGAGCCGGTTCCCCGACGAGATCGCCGTGCTCGAGGAATTGGGCGTGCGCAACCTGAACGAGATCGAGGCTGCGATCGCCCGCTACGGCATCGACTGTGACTGGGAGCGCACCGGCGCGATCGATGTCGCGACCACGACACACCCGGTCTCCTACGTCGAGGAGCTGCGCGACGACTACGCGGACCTGCGGCGCCTCGGCCAGAAGGTGGTGTGGCTCGACCGGGATGCGATGCAGGCACAGGTCCACTCGCCGCTCTACACGGGGGGACTGTGGCGCAAGGAGACCGCCGCCGTGGTCGACCCGGCGCGTCTGGCGTGGGGATTGAAGACGGCCGCGATGTCGCTCGGCGTGCGCATCTACGAGGACACCAAGGCTCTCTCGATGGATCGCGACGGTGTCGGGGTGCTCATCAGCACCCCGCTCGGACGCGTGCGCGCCGGCAAGGTAGCCCTCGCCACGAACGCCTTCAAGCCGCTCCTGCGCCGACTGTCGAACTACATCGTGCCGGTCTACGACTACTGCATGGTCACCGAGCCGCTCACGCAGGCCCAACTGGAGTCGATCGGATGGGAGGGTCGCCAGGGACTCTCCGACATACCGAACCAGTTCCACTATTACCGACTCACCGCCGACAACAGGATCCTGTGGGGTGGTTACGACGCGGTGTACTACTTCGCCGGTCGTGTGCGCGCCGAACTCGAGTCGCGGCCCGAGTCGTGGGCCTTGCTCTCCAAGCACTTCTTCGAGACGTTCCCCCAGCTCGAGGACGTGCGATTCTCCCACGCGTGGGGAGGGGTCATCGACACCTGCAGCCGCTACTCGGTGTTCTGGGGTCGTGCACTCGGGGGACGCGTGGGCTATGCGCTCGGCTACACGGGGCTGGGGGTGGCGGCCTCGCGCTTCGGAGCCGAGGTCATGCTCGATCTCATCGACGGACGGCGCTCGCGCGCCACCTCGACGGACTTCGTGCGCACCAAGCCCATCCCCTTTCCGCCCGAGCCGTTCCGTTTCCTCGGTATCCAGGCCACCCGTTGGTCGCTCGGCCAGGAGGACCGCACGGGCAAGCGGAACATCTGGCTCCGCACGATCGACCGCCTCGGGCTCGGGTTCGGGACCTGAGGGTCGCGCCCTACGCTTGACGGCGATGCCGATCGAGCCCCGCAACCCCTCCGACGTCGCCGACGGGCTCGGTGCCCACGGGTACCTCGCCGACGAGGGACTCGTGACCGCGGTGTATCTCGCGGTGTCGCTGCGTCGTCCCTTGTTCCTCGAGGGAGAAGCGGGCGTGGGCAAGACCGAGCTCGCCAAGGCGGTCGCGCGCTGGCAGGGGACCGAGTTGATCCGCCTGCAGTGCTACGAGGGAATCGATGTGGCCCAGGCCGTCTACGACTGGGACTACTCGCGCCAGCTGCTGCATCTCCGTGCCGCCGAGGCCACCGGCGATGCAGCCAGGGCCGGCACCGAGGGCCTCGAGAACCAGTTGTTCTCCGAGCGGTTCCTCCAGCGGCGCGCCGTGCTGCGCGCGATCAGCCATGCGGCGGCGACGAGGCCCGTGCTGTTGATCGACGAGATCGACCGCGCCGACGACGAATTCGAGGCATACCTGCTCGAGGTCCTCTCGGACTACCAGGTGACAGTGCCAGAGCTCGGCACGTTCCGCGCCGACGTGCCCCCGATCGTGGTGCTCACCTCCAACCGCACGCGCGACGTGCACGACGCCCTGAAGCGCCGCTGCCTCTACCACTGGGTCGAGCATCCCGGGTTCGAGCGCGAGGTCGCGATAGTGAGGCTGCGCGTACCCGGGGCGGACGATGTCCTCGCGCGGCAGGTCTCCGGTGCGGTGGAGGCCCTGCGCGGTTTGAACCTCTACAAGCCACCGGGTGTCGCCGAGACGATCGACTGGGCGACCGCGCTCGGGCGTCTCGGTGTGACTGCGATCGATCAGGCGGTGGTGGAGCGCACCCTGGGCACCGTGCTCAAGTACCGCGAGGATCAGAGCCGCGTGCGCGAGCACGGCATCGCAGCAGTCGTGCAGCAGGCGCTCGACCGCGGGCTACTGCACGGGTGACCCGATGAGCACACCGCTTCGTGCGGAGTCGAGCGCCGAGCAGATGGCGGTGGGCTTCGCCCGCTTGCTGCGCAAGCTCGACATCCCCACCCCCCTCGACGCGGTGCTCACATTCGTCGATGCGCTCGGCCTCGTCGGACTCCGCGACCGTGGAGCGGTCTACTGGGCGGCCCGGGCCACCCTCGTGCGCAGGCCCGAGGACATCGGGACCTTCGACCGCGCGTTCGCCGTGTTCTGGGAGCACCTCGAGAGCCCCGAGGCAGTCGACCCCGAGGAGATCTCGGTCACCCTCGCCATCGACGATGGCGCCGAGGGAGTCGACGACGGCGAGTCGGCAGCCGGCCACGATCCAACGATCACCCTCCGCTTCTCCGGCGTGGAGACTCTCGGCGACAAGGACTTCGCCGACTACACCGATGAGGAGATGCGTCTGGCGCAGCGTTTCATGGAGACGCTGCGCGTCGCTGGTGCCCCGCGCCCCTCGCTGCGGCGCACCACCAGCAACTCGCGCACCGGGCGACCCGACATGCGCCGTACGGTGAGGGCATCGCTCGCCGCAGGGGGTGAACACGTGCGCCGCAGGTTCACCGAACCCGGGACGAGGCCGCGCCGGATCGTGTTCCTCCTCGATGTGAGCGGATCGATGGAGCCGTACGCGCGGGCACTCGTGCGGTTCGTGCACGCCGGAGTCGCGGGTCGAGAGAGGGTCGAGGCCTTCACGATGGGCACCCGGCTCACCCGTGTGACCCGCGAACTCTCGTCGAAGGATCCGGACCGCGCGTTGCACCTCGCCGGACACAGGGTGCGCGACTGGAGCGGGGGCACCCGGCTCGGAGAGACCCTGCGCGCCTTCAACGACGAGTGGGGCGTGCGCGGCATGGCACGATCGTCGATCGTGGTGATCCTCTCGGACGGTTGGGACCGCGGTGATCCCGGGCTGCTCTCCGAACAAATGGAGCGCCTCACGCGCGTGGCGTGGCGGATCGTGTGGGTGAACCCGCTCAAGGTGACACCCGGATACGCGCCGCTCGCCCGAGGAATGGCCGCGGCGCTGCCCTATGTTGATGACTTCGTGGAGGGACATTCGCTCGAGGCGCTCCAGACCCTCACCAGGGTGATCAACTCCACGGGCGACCGAAGGACCGAGACGGACAGGAGCAACTGACGTGCGCGAGATTCTCGACGACATCGACAGATGGCACTCGGCGGGCAAGAGGGTGGCCGTCGCGCGAGTGGTCGACACGAACGGCTCCGGACCCCGCGAACCGGGGGCCGCGATGGCCGTCAGCGAGGACGGCGAGGTCGCCGGCTCGGTCAGCGGCGGGTGTGTCGAGGGTGCCGTCGTGTCCGAGGCCCTCGCGATCCTGCGCGGCGAGGCCGAGAGCCGTATCGTCACGTTCGGCTACTCCGATGACGAAGCTTTTGCGGTCGGGCTGACGTGCGGCGGTACCGTGCACCTGTTCATCCAGCCGCTCGAGTGGTGAAGGGCATGCGCCGGGGGGACGAGTCGCGGTGACCGCATGAGTGTCTACGAGAAATTCTCCGCACTCGTGCGCGACGACCAACCGATGTCGTTGCTCACCGTGGTTCGCGGACCCGGGACGGGGCGCGTGATGCTGGTGGATCCCTCCGGGACGCTGGACGGATCCCTCGGTGATCCAGACCTCGACCGCGTGGCCTCGCGCGATGCGATCGGGGAGCTCGAAGCGGGTCGCACCGGAGTGCGCCACTATGGACCGAACGGCCAGACGACACCCGAGGATCTCGCCGACGCCGAGACAGTCGAGGTGTTCGTGGAGAGTTTCGCTCCCCCGCCGCAGATGTGGATCTTCGGTGCCGTCGACTTCACCGCCGCTCTCGCGCGGGTGGCCAAGGTCCTCGGGTACAAGGTGACGGTGTGTGACGCGCGCGAGGTGTTCGCGACCAAGCGCCGTTTCCCGATGGCCGACGAGGTCAAGGTGACCTGGCCCGGTCCCCAGTTCACCGACCACGGAGGTCGGCTCGGTGCGCGTGACGCTGTGTGCATCCTCACCCACGACCCGAAGTTCGATGTGCCCGCGATCGAGGGGGCACTCGCGACAAGGGTCGGCTACATCGGCGTGATGGGCAGCCGCAAGACCCACACCAAGAGGCTCGAGCGACTCGCCGAGGTGGGAATCTCGTCGGCGGCAGATCTCGCCCGGCTCCACTCACCGATCGGGCTGGATCTCGGAGGGCGCACCCCCGAGGAAACCGCGATCTCGATCGTGGCCGAGATCATCGCGGTGCGCACCAGGCGAAACGCGGCACCCTTGGCCGCGAGCGACGGTCCGATTCACTGACGACCCCGGTCGGGGCACCACGACCCCGGCACCGACCGGAGTGCCGCCGACCTCAGAGGCGGTACGTGGCGATGTTGGAGGGGTTCGCCCACATTGACCTGGCGAGCTGGGACTCCGACATGTGCTTGAGCCGCACCGCCTTGCCGCTGAACGGCGCGTGGATCATCGCGACATCGACGCCGAGGTAGATGTGCACGTGGGTCCCGTACCCCACGACGTCACCTGCGAGGGCATCCTTGCGCTCGATGCGCATGCGCGGGTCGATCTGCGACAGTGCCTGGCGGGGCATGTCCAGACCGGAAGCACGCCACGCGAACCACAACAGACCCGAGCAGTCCATCTGCACGTACGACGACTCGGTCCCCTCCGCGTAACGCACACCGATCTGGGTCATCGCGGCGAGCACGGCGATCTGGTGGTCGCGCGGGGACTTCGACCACGCGGCATCGAGCTCGACAGGATCGAGATCCATGCGCACCGCGACATCGTCGGACACCATCTTGCGCAACCTCAGATACGACGGAGTCCTGACATCGGCGGTGACGAACAGGATCGACAGAGCGGCCACGGAGTTGTGCACGATCGCTGGTCGTTCCATGAACCGCGCACCCGGGGCCCTGCCCGAGCGGGGTGCCACCTTCGTGGCCGTGTCCGTGGGCGGCTGGGCCGATCCCGACAGCACCCCATCGGATCCGGTCGCCGAGCCGTGCGCGGGAATGACGAGAACCGCAAGCAGGCACGCCACGCCCGTGGCGCGCACGAATCCCCTCGCTCCAGACATTTCAGGCAGGCTATTGGAGATGTCCCCGGCGAACACCCCGACGATGTGCGTGCTCCTCGCCGCCGGCGCCGGAAAGAGGTTCCTGGGGCCCGTGCACAAGTTGCTCACCTCGATCGAGACAGAGCGGGGCTCTGAGCCGGTGGTGCTGGCCGCGGCGCGGGCCATGGTCACTGGCACCGTCGCCGGTCCTGTTGTCGTGGTCGAGGGGGCCGTGCCTCTCGCCGATGCCTTGGCTCCTCTCAGGGGCGACGGTCTCGTGATCGCACACAATGCGGGGTGGTCCACCGGGATGAGGTCCTCTCTCCTTCTCGCGGTCTCGCTCGCGCGTGGGGCGGGCTGCTCGCGACTCGTCGTGGGCCTGGGTGACCAGCCGTTCGTGGAACCCTCGACGTGGGCCGATCTCGCGATGTCGGTCTCCCCCGTGGCAGTTGCCACCTACGGAGGTCGTCGCGGAAACCCCGTGGCGCTGGGCCCGATCACCTGGGATGCAATTGAGACCGAGATGGACGACCCCGATACCGGTGCCCGTAACCTTGTGTCCCGACACCCCGAATGGGTCGCAGAAATCCCCGCACGGGGCAGCGACCGCGACATCGACACGCTGGAGGACCTCACGGCATGGAAGCACTGAACCACACCTTCATCGTCCCGGTTCCCGTCAGCGATGCCTGGCGGATCCTGACCGATGTCGAGCGCATCGCGCCGTGCTTGCCGGGTGCCCAACTCCAAGAGATCGAGGGTGACACCTACCGCGGCATCGTGAAGGTCAAGGTCGGCCCGATCCAGGCCCAGTTCAAGGGGCAGGCCCAGTTCATGGAGCGCGACGATGCGAACCATCGCGCCGTGCTCAAGGGCGAGGGTCGCGACACTGGTGGCAAGGGCAACGCATCGGCTCTCATCACTGCCCAGATGACATCGCTGTCGGCGACCCAGACCAAGTGCGACGTCACCACCGACCTCACCATCACCGGCAAGGTCGCCCAGTTCGGTCGCGGTGCGATGAAGGACATCAGCGACAAGCTCCTCGCCCAGTTCGTCGAGAACCTCAACTCACTGATCGCCACCCAGCCCGCGTCTCCCGCACCCGCCGCCGATGCCGCCGTCGAACCGGGAACAAGCCCGCCACCCCCGGCTGGGCAACCCACCGGCGTGCGCACCATCGATGCTCCCGAGGCCGCCCCGATCAACCTCCTCTCCACTGCCGGGGGCACCATCGCCAAGTTGGCACTGCCCGCCGTGGTGGTGGCGGTCGCGATCGTGGTGGCCGCATTCCTCGTCTTCTAGGTTCCACGGCGACACGTGTGATGATGCTCGACGGTCACCCCGCCACGGATGCCGACCGCGAGCAGGTGGTGCGCCTCATCGGCCGCCAACCGATGGGCGAGTTCCAGGTGGTGGTGCGCGATGCCGACGGCGAGCCGATGGTCCTGCGCAACGCTCCACTGCTCGCCGACGGCACCCCGATGCCGACGCTGTACTGGTTGGTGGGCTCCGACGCGGTCGCAGCCGTCGGGCGGCTCGAGGCCGGGGGCGGAGTCGATGCCGCCGAGCGCGAGGTCGGACTCGAGGTGATCGACGAGATTCACGCGCGGTACGCCGCCCTGCGCGACGCGCTGGTGCCGCCGTCCCACGACGGTCATCGACCGTCGGGCGGAGTCGGCGGCACCCGGCGGGGTGTCAAGTGCCTGCACGCTCATTATGCGCACCACCTCGCCGGCGGTGACGATGCCGTGGGCGCATGGGTGCATGCGCGTCTGGCGATGGCCGGGGAGTGATGAGCGGCGCCATTGCGGCCATCGACGTCGGCACGAACTCGACGAACCTGCTGGTTGTCGACGCGCACGACCGCATCCTCGCACGGCGATACGCCTCGACGAGGCTCGGCGAGGGACTCACCGCGACGGGTCGACTCGGCGATCCGGGAATCGAGCGCACGATCTCTGCGATCGAGGCGCACGCGCGCACCGCGCGCGAGTTCGGTGCGGGCACGATCACGGTCGTGGGCACCGCGGCCTGTCGGCGCGCGGGCAACACCGATGACCTCGCGCGCGGGGTCGCCAGCACGGGACTCTCCCTCGAGGTCCTCTCCGAACGCGACGAGGCACGACTCTCCTTCGCGGGTGCGCTGTCGGGACTCGGGGCACTCGACCTCCCGACATTGGTGGTCGACATCGGTGGTGGCAGCACCGAGTACAGCGTCGGGGTGCGCGAGGCCGAGCAGTGGGCCAGCATCCCGTTCGGTGCGGTGCTGTCCACCGAGGCCCACTTCGACTCGGATCCACCGCGGCCCGAGGATCTCACCAACCTGATCGGTGCCGTCGCCGACGATCTCGAGGAGCTCGGTCGCTCGATGCCCGCTCTGGCCTCGCCGGGGCGCGTGGTCGGTGTCGCCGGGAGCATCGTGACGATCGCGGCCGTGGAACTCGGCTTGCCCGACTTCGACGAGTCGGTGCTCCACGGGATGGAACTCACCCGGAGCGCCGCCGAGGACGTGTTCCGCACCCTCGCCACCGAGTCGCTCGCCGACCGGTCACTCAACCCGGGTCTGCCGGCATCGAGGGCCGACATCATCGTGGCCGGTTGCTGCATCCTCGTGGCCACCATGCGCCGGCTGCGTTTGGACTCGATCACGGTGTCCACACGAGGCCTGCCTGACGGCGCCGTGCGCCGTGGGAGACTGGGGCCGTGACATCGACGCACCCGGCCCGACCCAGCACCGTGGGGCTGCGCCTCTACGGGCGACGAATCGTGCTGCGACCGCTCGTTGCCCAGGACTTCAACCAGTGGAGCGAGGTGCGCAGGCGAAACGGACGATGGCTCACCCGGTGGGAGCCGATGCGGCTCCCCCACCATCCCGATCCCGAGACCAGCCGCGACGTGTTCGCGGCACGGTGCAACGCGCGCGAACGGGAGCGGCACGCGGGCAGCCAGTTCGCGTTCGGGATCTTCGTCGACGGCGCGTTCTCCGGTGAGATCAACCTGAACAACGTGGTGCGTGGCGCCTTCCAGTCCGCCACGATCGGCTACTGGATCGACGAGGCCCGCGCCGGGCGCGCGTACGTGGCCGAGGCCGTCGCCGTGCTCGCCCAATGGTCGTTCGAGGAACTCCAATTGCACCGGCTCGAGATCTGCATCATCCCGCACAACACGAACTCGCGTCGCGTGATGGACAAACTCGCGATCCGGGCCGAGGGTTTGGCCGAGCGATTCCTCGAGATCGACGGGATCTGGGAGGACCACCTCCGCTACGCGATCACGGTCGAGGAGTGGCAGGAACGTCGCGAATGGTTCGCGACGCATTGGCTCGCCTGACGGACCCCGTCGGAACGATCCCGGCTGGTCCGCGACTCAGGCGCCCTTGGCCAACTCGGTCCAGACAGTCGCGCGCTGACGGCGTGCGGCTGAGCGTCGCTTCCACGCCTTGACCTTCCAGTGCTTGTACTGATCGCTCCTCTGGCGCCTCGGAGAACGCCCCGATAGTTGATGGTGCTGGACCTTCCACTCCGGCCCGGGTTCCTCGACGTCGAGTGGTTCCAGCCCGTGCTTGATGGCCTCGGTGACGAGATGCAGTTCGCTGTGCACGCGGTGTCGCTCGTTGTGGGCATGGGCCCTCAGTTCGGCGCGCGCGATCGGCGCGAGGCTCTCATCGCGATGTCGTTTGCTCATCGCCGCCTCCTTCACGGAGCCCCGTTGGGGTCCCGTCCTGGTTCCCTTGTGGTGACCGTACAGAAGGAATCGTGTTTGAGGAAGTATGTGGATAAATCTGTGGGAACCCGTGTGGAAGAGGGGCCGTGTCTGTGGACGGCGCCGACGACGTCAGGGACTGACGCGGAGGGTGCGCACAACCGCGTCCTGACCCGAGAGGGTGCGCAGACCCACCCGGCATGTGCCCGACCGCAACAGTTGGAGGCGTGACGGTGCAGGCAGGAGGCGGCACACCTTCTTGGTCCCCGCCGACGTCGTCCACTTCAGATCGAACCCCCCGTCGGTGGTGCCGAGCCCCGCGACCGGGATCGTCTGGCCCGCCCGGTACCCGCGCACCTCGGGCGAGGCGAGTCGCTTGGTTGCGATTCCCGCTCCGAGGGCATTCTCTGCCTTCACGACCACCCGGTACCGGACCCCGGTGCGCAGACCCCGCACTCGCACCGCGGTCTTGTCCGGTGCCACTGTCTCACGGGCCACGACCTTGCCGTCACGCACCACCGACACCACGGTTTTCGTGAGCGGTGATGCTCCGTCACAGGGCCGATCCCAACTCACGACGAGCGAATTCGCGTCGGGCGTCACCATCACGTGCGAGGCGCGACCCGGCGGCCCCGGAGCGACCGGAGCGGGATCAAGGAACAGCATGCGGTTCGCCGATGTGGGCCCGAGGCCCGTCACCACACCCGCAGTCGCACGCAGGATCACCGCCTCGTTGACGGCGTCGGGGCAGATGCCCGGCTGCTGACCAGCCAGCTGTGCGACATAGCCGGCCACGAGGGGCGACGCCATGGACGTGCCGATGTCGAGGCCGTAATCGTCGGCGGTGTCCTTCCAGAGCGACTCGATCGCTTTCGCGCGGTCGCCACCGGGGGCCCAGAGATCCACGCACGAGCCATAATTCGAGTACGTCGCGGGTGCATCACCCACCGTCGTGGCACCCACCGTGAGCGCCCGCTCGACATTGCCCGGCACGATCTCGCATGCGTCGAATCCGCGCCCGCTCGAATCACCGTTGCCGGCGGCCACCGTCACGACGATCCCCTCGTCGATCATCGCCTCGACCTGCTCCTTGATGGCGGTGCCGTCGTCACCGAGGTCGACACCGAGGCTCAAGTTCGCGATCGCGAGCCGGCCGCCGCGGTGATGTGCGCGCACCCACTTGAGCGCCTCGACCACCTGGTCAACTTCGCCGTCACCGTTGCAGTCGAGGACACGCACCGAGATGATGCGCGCAGCCGTCGCCACCCCCACCGAGGTCCCGGCGGCAAGTCCCGAGACATGGGTCCCGTGACCGTCGCAATCGCTCGCCGGTGGGTCCACCTCGGAGGTCTCCCTCAGGGTCGGCACATCGATACCCGCGAGCGTCCGACCGGAAAGTTCGACATGGTCGAGGCGCAACCCAGTGTCGACGACGTAGATGTCGATCCCCGCGCCCGAGAGCACGCCACGGTCGGTGTTGTTGTCGAGCGGGAGCGTCCGCTGATTGATGCGATCGAGGTGCCAGGGGGGGGTGAGCGGCGCCGACTCCACCGGGAGAGCCGTGAGACCAACGGAGATCGTGCAGGCAACCGCAGCAACACGTGCCCTAGAAACGACGCCCACAATTCATTAGAGTACCGTTGAGAATTGTTCAAAAACTTTGGACCTGGACAGTGGAGGTTCGTCATGACACCATCATCACGTCGCATTGGTGTGTGCCTGATCGCGGGGATGCTCGTCTCTGTTCTCGGACTGTCATCGCCCGTGCGCGCAGCTGTGAGGGCGGCGGGCAAGAGCTACTCGGTGAGTGCGACCGTGAAGGGCGGACAGAACCTGACCGTGCTTCTCGTCTCGGGCACGGGTCGCACACTCGCCACACAGAAAGTGTCCAAGGCCACCCAGAAAGTCACGCTCAAAACGCCCAAGATGTCCAGTGCCAAGGGTGCCACGCTGCAACTCGTGAGCGGAAGCGGCGGCGCGAGCAAGGGCACCTACTTCGGGCCAGTGGTGCTCGGTTGGAAGGGCAAGAGTTCGTCGGCGGCCTCGAAGGTGTACACCAAGTTGAAGTCTTCGGTCAGCACGAGGCTCTCTCTGGGCACGATGACGATCAAGAAGGTCGGCGCCAACAAGCAGGGGTACGCAGTCCTCGCCGCCAGTTCGAAAGCCGCCGACAGCGCGCCGGCGTCCCAGATCTCGGCCTCCAAGGGTCGTCCGAAGGGCGTTGGCAGCTACGGCAAGACAGCCTCGGTGGCGGGAGCCGAGTACGGCGTCAGCGCGACAGGTTTCGTGCAGACCCCGAACCCGAATCCCAACCCGGCACCGGGCACGCCGAGCCAACCCGGCACGCCGAGCCAACCCGGCACGCCGAGCCAACCCGGCCAGTCCACGGCACCCGGCCAGTCCACGGCACCCAGCCAGGACGAGACCCTCGGCGGTGACAAGGATGACGACGGGTTGCCGAACGCCTTCGATGTCGACGACGACGGTGATGGCGTGATCGACTCGGCCGACTCGAACACCCCCACCCCGCAAGTCTCGGCCGACAACGGGAGCGCCGATTGCGGCGCCATCACCTGGCGGATCTTCACCAACTACAAGGCAACCGGCAATGCCTACGCCGGCACGATCAATGCCTACGGCACCGGCGCGTTCGAGGCCACGTCGGCCTCCATCGCCTCCACCATCGGCTCGACGATGTCGATGGTGTTCCAACCGATCGTCTCGGTGTGCGGGTCCCAAGTGACCAAGTCCTACATCAAGGGCAACGGCGCGCCGTACGCCCCGGCCGACTATGTCGAGGTGGGCAAGACCTGCAACACCGGCGACTACCAGTGGCTGATCGGGGCGGGTCGGATGTGCTCGACCGACCAGACCGGCTACGACTTCGGCTCCAAGTACACCTTCACGGGTTCCGACCTGCCCACCGGACAGGACACGTTCACGATGAAGGTCGAGACCGCCGACGGCAAGTCGTACGAGTTCACCTCCAGCCCCGGGTTCGTGTTCGTGACGCACCCGATGGTCATCTCCTACAACGACGGCACCGGAGAGAAGCAGGTGCAGTACGGCGCCCCGTCGGTGAACATCTCGGTCGCCAAGTCGACGGTGCTCACCCTCAAGATGTACCGGCCGCAACGGCTGGCGTTCGACGGCGAGACGGGCACGTTCTACGACCTCGGCGGATTCAAGGTGACCCCCGACATCCCGAACAGCATCTCGACGGTGCAACCGGGTCAAACCACGCCGTCCGGATCCCAGCCGAGCCAGGGTCCCGGCAAGTGCGATGCCCAGTCGGTGACCGACACCGAGATGACCTCGGACCAACCGATCAACACGACCACGAAGCCCACGATGACCATCAGGTGGGAGATCGGCAAGTGCTTCGAGGGCAAGTCGATCGCCTGGTCGGCGGGATCGCTCTCCGTGGACATCCAAGTCGAGCCCTCCGGGCCCGGCGGCAACTCGGCGCAGAAATTGTTCCTGACGACGACCTAGCGAGCAACCGGACCACGTGACATCTCCCGGGCCCCGGCCCGGGGTTCGGTGTTCCCGGGGCATCGAGACCACGGCGGGATCACTGCTTCGAGGAGATCTTCTTCTGCACCGCACCGATCATCTCGGCGAACCACGGTTGGCGGGTGCTCCACAACTGGGGTTCCAACTCGCGCGCCACGGCATCGGGATGGGTGGTGATGTCGTGCATGTCGCGGATCGTCCTCTTCGTCACCTCGAGCAGCTCACGGGGCCTGCTCGCAGCACGCGCGGCCATGGTGTGGGCCACCGCGAGCAACTGCTCGTCGTCGACACACTTCCATGCGAGCCCGATGCGCTCGGCCTCGGCGCCGTCCAACACCTCACCGAACAGAACCGCGGCCATCGTCGCCTGGGGGCCCACGATGCGCCGCATCATCCAGGTGTGTCCCCCACCGGGATGGATGCCGATCTGCAGGAACCTCGTGTCGAACTTGGCGCGTCGCGCCGCGATCCTCACGTCGCACCCAAGCGCGAGGTTCATCCCCGCGCCCACGGCGGCCCCGTTGACGGCCGCGATCGTGGGGAGCGCGCTGCGGGCGATGCGCAGGAACCCCTCGTAGATGTTGCCGAGCGAGTCCCCCGATGTCCTCTGGAGGTTGCCGAGGTTCGCCCCCGCGCAGAACGCGGGCGCCGCGCCCGTGACCACGAGGGCACCGATGGAGCGATCCCCCTCGATCTCGTCCATCGCAGCCGTGATCTCCGCCACCATCGGGGCGGTGAGGGTGTTGCGTTCGTCGGGATTGTTGAGGGTGAGAGTGGCGACCCCATCGATCACCGAGACGAGAACGAGGCTCATGACCTGCAGTCTCCCACACCCGTCTCGCCGGCCCGCGAGCCGGTGTCCTAGCGTCGGTTCATGGCCACAGACGACGTCGTCCTTCTCGAGGTGAGCGAGCGGATCGCCACCATCACCCTGAACCGCCCCGGCAAGCGCAATGCGCTCTCGTCGGAGGTGCTCTCACTCCTGCCGCGAGTGATGCAGCGGGCCGAGACCGACGAGAGCGTCGACGTGGTGATCATCACCGGCACTGATCCGGCCTTCTGCGCCGGACTCGACCTCGGGGAATTGGGCGACACCGGCCGCAACCTGGGCGGCAACGGGGCCGATGGGCGCACCAACGCCACCGGTGCGCGAGGGCCGTTCCCCTCCCTCACCAAGCCATTGATCGGGGCCGTGAACGGAGTGGCGATCACGGGTGGGTTCGAGCTCGCGCTCAACTGCGACTTCCTCGTGGCATCAGAGCATGCCAAGTTCGGCGACACGCACTCACGCGTGGGGGTGATGCCGGGCTGGGGTCTCACCGTGCTCCTTCCCCAGGCGATCGGCGTGCGCCGTGCACGTGAGATGAGCTTCACCGGGAACTTCATCACAGCGCACGAGGCACTCGCCCTCGGGCTCGTCAACCACGTCGTGCCCCACGCCGAGTTGATCCCCTTCACGAGGAGACTCGCCCTCGACATCGTCGGCAACGACGCCGCGGGTGTGCGCCAGATCAGGGCGACCTACGCGGCGCACGTGGCCGAGACCGGGCAGTGGGAGCGCGAGGCGGCCGACGGGGCCGAGTGGCGCCGAGCACGCTTCTCGCCCGAGGAGGTCGCCCAACGCCGGGCACGGATCATCGAGCGCGGTCGCACCCAGTAGATGGCCGCACCCGGCGCCGTGGCGTCAGGGAAGTTCGGCGATCGCGGTGACTTCGATGCCGCCGCGTGGTCTTTGCACCACTTCCACCCGCACGCGATGGGGCCGGGCGCTCGCCATCACCTCGTCTGCGATCTCGGCGACGAGGGCCTCTGCGAACACAGCCCGGTCACGGAAGCCCCAGAGGTAGAGCTTGAGGCTCTTCGACTCGATGCAGTGTGCTGCCGGTTCGTACTCGATCACGAGTCTTGAGAGGTCCGGCTGGTTCGTGACGGGGCAGACCGAAGACAGCTCCTCTGTGGTGAAGCGCACGGTCGTGACATGTTCGGGAGCGGGAAACACCTCGACATGGGGGATCGGATGCTGCACAGGGGCCCCCAGCACCGTGAGGCCGTCGGTGAGGTTCGGCTTGTTCATCACCCCGTGACGCTACGGCTCATCGGAGGTCGTCGGACAGCAGGCTCGTCAGATCCATCGGGGGGCGCGGCCCCACGTGTGAGATGACCTCGGCGGCAACGATCGCACCGATCCGCGAGCAGGTGGTCAGGTCACGTCCGCGGGTGAGACCGCGAAGGAACCCAGCCGCGTAGAGATCGCCCGCGCCGGTCGTGTCGACGATCCGGGCGACGGGATGGGCGGGCACCACCCCGATGTCGTCGCGCGTCACGATGACCGCACCCTTCTCGCTGCGGGTCACGGCCGCGATGTTGCAGTCGCGCCGCAGCAACGAGACGGCCTCGTCGAAGTCGGACGTTTCGTAGAGCGAGAGCAGTTCGTCCTCGTTCGCGAACAGCAGGTCGACCTCGTCGGTGACGAGACGGCGGAAGTCGTCCCGGTGGCGATCGACGCAGAACGAATCCGAGAGTGTGAGCGCCACGACGCGACCGTGCCCGTGGGCGAGGCCCGCCGCCTCACGGAAGGCGGCCTTGGCCTCGGGACGGTCGAAGAGATAGCCCTCGAGGTACAGGATCGCGCCGCCGCTGACGAGTTCGGCGTCGATGTCATCGACGGAGAGCATCGTCGAGGCGCCGAGGTAGGTGTTCATGGTGCGCTGGGCGTCGGGGGTGACCGCAATGAAGCATCGACCGGTCGGCTCGGTGCCGACCGGTCCGCCCGAATGGAAATCCACCCCGAGACGCGACATGTCGGCAGCAAACGCGCGCCCCATCTGATCATCGGCGACCTTGCCGATGAAGGCGACCTTGCTGCCGAGACTCGCGATGCCCACGATCGTGTTCGCACCCGAGCCGCCACCCGACAGAGTGGTCTCGCCGAGGATCGAGGTGAGATGCGTCGCGCGGTCGATCTCGATCAACTGCATCGAACCCTTGGTCATCCCCTGCTCGGCCAGGAACGAATCCTCGACCAATGCGATCACGTCAACGAGCGCGTTGCCCACCCCGATGACGTCGTGGCGGATCCCCTCGCGATTGCGGAGACCGGGCACGTGGGCCGTGAAGGGATGGTTTCGTGGCAAGGAGCACCAATTTAGTGCGGCGATGCGAGCAATTAGCCTTCTGCACCGTGACCCACCTGAATGATCCCCACCGACTCCCCCGCACCGTTCTCCCCCGTCGCTACGAACTCTCCCTCGAGCCAGATCTCGATGCGGCCCGCTTCGCGGGCTCGATTTCGATCTCTGCCACTGCCGCCGCGGGCACCGTCGAGGTCGCACTGAACGCGTGCGAGCTCGAGATCCAGTCGGCCACGATCGATGGCGTCCCCACCACCTACGAGTTGCACCAATCCACCGAGCGCCTCGTCCTGCAACCCTCGGCTCCGCTCATCGGCGGAGACATCACCATCCGAATCGGGTTCACCGGGACCCTCAACGACAAATTGCGCGGTTTCTACCGCTCCACCTACACCGACGACGCGGGCACCGTGCGCACGATCGCCACCACTCAGATGCAGTCGACGGATTGCCGCAAGGCCTTCCCCTGCTTCGACGAACCCGACATGAAGGCGGTGTTCGCCGTCGACCTGACCGTGGAGCACGGACTCCTCGCGATCTCGAACGGTCCGGAGATCCGCCGCGAGACCCTCGGGGGCAAGGAGCGGATCTGGTTCGCCGACACCATGCCGATGTCGACCTACCTCGTCGCCTTCATCGTGGGGCCCCTCGAGACCACCGAGCCGGTGATGGTGAACGGCATCCCCCTGCGCATCGTGCACGTGCCGGGAAAGTCGCACCTCACCGATTTCGCCGTGGAGATCGGGGCGTTCGCCCTCGACTGGCTCGCGACCTATTACGAGATCCCCTACCCGAGCGACAAGGTGGACATGGTCGCCCTGCCGGACTTCGCGGCTGGTGCGATGGAGAATCTCGGGTGCATCACCTACCGCGAGGTCCTGCTGCTGGTCGATCCCGCAACCGCCACGCAGGTGGAGAGGGAGCTCGTGGCCGATGTCGTGGCCCACGAACTGGCCCACATGTGGTTCGGCGACCTGGTGACCATGGGTTGGTGGAATGGGATCTGGCTGAACGAGGCGTTCGCGACGTTCATGGAGATCGCCGCCTGCGACGCGTTCGCCCCGGAATGGAAGCGCTGGACCAGTTTTGGCCTCGAGCGAAGCGTGGCGATGGAGGTGGACAGCCTCCGTAGCACCCGCAGCGTCGAGTTCCCCGTGCGCGCCCCGAACGACTGCGAGGGCATGTTCGACGTGCTCACCTACCAGAAGGGCGGATCGATCCTGCGCATGCTCGAGCAGTACCTCGGTGCCGAGCGGTTCCGCGCCGGAGTTGGTCACTACCTGCGCAAGCACTCCTACGGAAACACAGAGACGAGCGACCTGTGGGACGCGATCGAAGAGACCGTCTCGGACGATGGTGGCGAAGCGGTGCCCGTGCGTGCCCTGATGGACAGCTTCATCTGGCAGCCCGGTTTTCCCCTGATCTCGGCACGACTGGACGGTGACGATCTCGTGCTGGCCCAGTGCCGCTTCACCTTCGACAACGACCCCGATGCGACCCTGTGGACCGTCCCGGTGCACGTGCGCAACGGCGGCACGGACTCGAAGGTGTTGATGACCGGCGACGAGGCGCGGATCCGTCTCGCTGATCCGCTGGGGCCAGCCATCGTGAACGCCGGGGGAAACGGCTTCTTTCGTGTGTCGTACTCCCCCGAGCTCCTCGCGCGCATCACCGGCGAGGTGCTCGCCAGCATGCAGATCATCGAGCGCTACAACCTCGTCGATGATGCGTGGAACGCCGTGGTCTCGGGGAGGCTCGCCGCGGCTGAGTTCCTCGAATTCGCCCGCCAGTTCAGCGACGAGCGCGATCTCGCCGTCTGGCAGGCGCTCGCCATCGGCCTGCGGGGAATCAGCCGGCTGCTCGACCGCGACTCGCTCGGGGCGTTCGCGGGACGCGTGCGTGCACTCGCGACCCCGGCCCTCCACGATCTCGGGATGTCGGCCATCACCGGAGAACCTGATCTCACCGCCAAGTTGCGGGGTCTCCTCGTGGTTCTGGTGGCCGTGCAGGGACGTGACGCCGGTGCCCAAGCGCTGTGCCGGACACTCCTGTTCGGCAACGAGCCCGCCGACGCAGAGCTCTTGGCGGCCGCCACCACCGTGGTGGCCTCGATCGGGGGCGCCGAGGACTACGAATGGTTCCTCGGGCGGTTCCGCAACGCCGACACCCCCCAGGAGCAGATCCGGATGCTGTACGCACTCGCCGAGTTCGACGATGCAGAGCTGATCGTGCGCACGTGCGAGTTGGCCTTCTCCGCTGAGGTGAAGACACAGAACGCCCCCTTCCTCCTCAACCGGTGCATCGCGAACCGTTTCCACGGCGAGACCGCGTGGTCCCTCGTGCAAAAGCGGTGGGCCGAGGCGAACGAGAAGTTCCCCGTGAACACGATCGTGCGCATGGTGGACTCGGCCAAGATGCTCAACAGTGACAGCGCCGAGGCGTCGGTGCAGGCCTTCTTCTCCGAGCACGGCATCCCCCAGGCCGTGCAGTCGTTGCAGCAGGTGCTGGAGCGACAACGCGTCAACACGGCGCTCCGCCGACGCGAATCGGCGTCGCTCACCGGCGTCCTCGGGGACTGATCCATGTCCGGTGTCGCCACCGATCAACCTCCCGAGGATGCGCTGGGCCGGCCCTGATCAAATCCGGCGAGGAGTCCATCCAAAAATGGATTTCGCATAGCCGTCGAGAAGAGCGTTGGAGCAGTGCAGGCAACGACGCCGACGCAGTTCGGCCGCGCTGTCGCCGCCCGCCTGTTACTTTTCGCCCATGCGCCGGGGGGTGACGAGGGCTTTGTTCGGCAGCGCCGTCGCATTGTTCGTCCTCGCACCGTTCACCACGGCTCACGCGCGGGTTCCCGGGGTGCTCCCTTCTCCCTGCGTGCCGAC